>NZ_LT607751.1:5525059-6250119 GCF_900090305.1 Micromonospora siamensis
CGACCTGTCCAGCGGCAAGCTGCTGCGCGAACGGCCCAACGTCGCCGACGTGGACGACCGGGTGGTGGCGTACCAGGACCGGCTGTACGTGACGGAGAACCAGAGCGGCTACCGGCTGCTCTCCTACGACCTGGAGACGCTGGGCGAGCCGACCACGCTGTACACCAGCCCCGACGACCAGCGCCGCCCGCTAGACCTGGTGGCCTGCGGCGAGCACCGGGCGTGCGTACTGGAGGGACGGACCGGCGACGCCGAGCGCACCGAGGTGGTCGCGGCGGCCGAGGGCGAGGCGGTACGCCGGTGGGCGGCGCCGCGGGCCGAGGACCTGGTGCCGCTGGGCGAGCACCTGCTGGCCCGGCGCACCTCCTCGGACCAGTCCGTCACCCTCTACGACCCACGGGGGAAGGCGGTGCTCGCCGACCGGACCGGGGTGGGGGTCCGGGTCGACGGCGGCAACCTGCTGATCTTCGCCGAGCCGCCCAGCACCGTCGAGGACGACCGCAGCGTCGCCGGGATGTCCGTCGACGGCGACATGCCGTTCGAGATGGGCCAGCTCACCGACGTACGCAGCGAGTCCTGCTCGTGGAACGCCGAGGTGATCGCCTGCGGCGCGGAGAAGAACTTCGTGCTGTACCGGTTCGCCGACTGAGTCCGCTCGACCCCCAGCCCGCTCGGCCCCCCGAGCCCGCTCAGCCCTCGACGCCCGGCCCGCGGAAGACGGCCAGGGTCGACGGGTCGTCGATGGTCGCCGGCACCGGCTCGTCGCGCCCCTCCACCAGGGCGCGCATCGTCCGGCGCAGGATCTTGCCGGAGCGGGTCTTCGGCAACGCCGGCACCACGGTCACCCGGCGGAACGCGGCCACCGGGCCGATCCGCTGCCGCACCAGGGCGACGAGCTCACCGGCGAGCGCCTCCTCGTCGACCTCGGCGCCGGCCCGCAGCACCACGTACCCGCTGGGCACCTGGCCCTTGAGCGCGTCGGCCACCCCGATCACCGCGCACTCGGCCACCGCCGGATGCCCGGCCAGCACCTCCTCCATCGCCCCGGTGGAGAGCCGGTGTCCGGCCACGTTGATCACGTCGTCGGTGCGGCCCATCACGTACAGGTAGCCGTCGTCGTCGAACCGGCCGCCGTCGCCGGTCAGGTAGTGACCGGGAAACGTCGTCAGGTAGGAGCGCACGTACCGCTCGTCGTCGCCCCAGAGGGTGGGCAGGCAGCCCGGCGGCAACGGCAGCCGGATCACGATCGAGCCGTCGGTGCCCGCCGGCACCTCCCGGCCGGCCGGGTCGACGACCCGGATGTCGTACCCGGGCACCGGCACCGAGGGCGAGCCGGGCTTGAGCGGCAGCGGCTCCAGGCCGCGCGGGTTCGCCGCCACCGGCCAACCCGTCTCGGTCTGCCACCAGTTGTCCACCACCGGCACGCCCAGCTGCCGCCCCGCCCACTCCCAGGTGTCCGGGTCGAGCCGTTCGCCGGCCAGGAAGAGGGTACGCAGGCAGCTCAGGTCGGACCGGCGGATCAGCTCGCCGTCCGGGTCCTGCCGGCGGATCGCCCGGATCGCGGTCGGCGCGGTGAACAGGGCCGCCACCCGGTGCTGCGCGATCACCCGCCAGAACGCGCCGGCGTCCGGGGTGCCCACCGGCTTGCCCTCGTAGAGCACGGTGGTGGCGCCGGTGAGCAGCGGCGCGTACACGATGTAGGAGTGGCCGACCACCCAGCCCACGTCGGAGGCGGCCCAGAAGACGTCACCCGGCCCGATGTCGTAGACGTTGCGCATCGACCAGCGCAACGCGACCGCGTGCCCGCCGTTGTCCCGGACCACGCCCTTCGGCCGGCCGGTGGTTCCGGAGGTGTACAGGACGTAGAGCGGGTCCGTCGCGGCCACCGGCACGCAGTCGACCGGCTCGGCGTCCGCCACCGCCTCCGCCCAGTCCAGGTCGCGGCCGGCGACCAGCTCGGCCGGACCCTGCGGCCGCTGCACGACCACGCACCGCTGCGGCGCGTGCTCCGCCTCGGCGAGCGCCGCGGACAGGATCGGGTGGTACGCGACCACCCGGTCCACCTCGATGCCGCAGGAGGTGGCCACCACCACCTTCGGCCGGGCGTCGTCGATGCGTACCGCCAGCTCGTGCGCGGCGAAGCCGCCGAACACCACCGAGTGGACCGCGCCGATCCGGGCGCAGGCCAGCATGGCGACCACCGCCTCGGGGACCATGGCCAGGTAGAGCAGCACCCGGTCGCCCCGGCCCACGCCGAGGCGGCGCAGCGCGCCGGCGAACCGGGCCGTCTCGGCCAGCAGCTCGGCGTACGTGAGGGTGCGGGTGGTGCCGGTGACCGGGCTGTCGTGGATCAACGCCGGCCGGTCACCGTGGCCGGCCGCCACGTGCCGGTCCAGCGCGTTGTGGCAGGTGTTCAGCTCGGCGTCCGGGAACCACCGGTACAGCGGCGCCGCGCCGTCGTCGAGGATGCGCTCCGGTGCCCGGAACCAGTCGATGTCCGCCGCCGCCTCCCACCAGAAACCGGCCGGGTCGGCGATGCTCCGCTCGTACGCTGATCGATACGCGCCCATGCCGCCATGCTCGGGCGTCGACCGCCGCCGGCACGACGGCCGACCGGGGTCGGTGCGCCGGACGTACCCGCCGGCTCGCCCAGCGGCCCGCCCCGCCCGGTGGGCGGCGATCCGCGTCGTTTCCGCCGCCCACCCGGGTCAGTTGCCGGTGACCCAGTTCCAGGCCGAGACGACCCACTCGGTCTGCTGGAGGTAGGCGACACCGACCCCGACCAGGAAGACCGCGGTGACCGCGTGGGCACCGCGGGCGCCCCGCCGGACCCGGCCGAGCTGCCGCTCCCAGATCACCCGGCCGACCAGCCGGCAGAGCGCGAAGAGACCGACCGCCACCAGCAGGCTGAACACGAACGCCAGCAGCGGTCCGCCCAGGTCGCCCCGGCCGGAGATCGCCCAGATCCCCCAGCACACGAACGCGAACAGCGCCGCCGCGTAGCTCCACTCCCGGCCCACCCGCAGCTGCGCCAGGTGCCAGCTCAACGGCCGGCGCGGCGCCTCCTCCCGGGCCCAGTCGGCGTTCTCGTCCACCACCGGGAACTGCTCGGTGCGCGGCGGGCGCGGCCGGCCGACCGACGCCCGCCCACGGGAGAAGCCGTCGCGCTGCGGCGGCACCCCGGCGCCGGACTGCGGCGGCACCTCGACGGTCCGTTCCGCCCACGGCTGCGGCTGGTCTGCCATCTCGTCGTCCTCCCCCGGGACCGTGCCGACCGTCGGCCGGCGGTGTCGCTTCGAGGGTAGCCAGCCGGCAAATCGGTCGCCGACCCCCGGTGCGATCGGCTACACACATGCGATGATAGACATCGAGGTGGGCCGCGCCGAGGACTTCGACGAGATCGGCCAACTGCTGGGCACGGCCTTCCACGAGACGCCGGACCCCGAGGTGCACGAGATCGAGCGGGGCGTCTTCGAACCCGACCGGTCCCTGCTGGTCCGCGACGAGGGCAGGATCGTCGCGCACGCCGCGGCGTTCACCCGGGAGCTAGCCGTGCCCGGGGCGAGCGTGCCGGCCGCGCACGTGACGATGGTCTCGGTCGCGCCCACCCACCGGCGGCGTGGCCTGCTCACCGCCCTGATGCGCCGGCAGCTGCGGGAGATCCGGGACGCCGGCCGGGAGCCGGTCGCCGCGCTCTGGGCCAGCGAGGGCCGGATCTACCCCCGGTTCGGGTACGGCTCGGCCGCCCCGCGGCTCACCCTGGAGGCCGACCTCACCGAGCTGCGGCTGCCCGGGCCCGCCCCGGACGAGGGCCGGCTGCGGCTGGCCCGCCCCGACGAATGCCAGGCCGACCTGGCCCGGCTGTACGAGCGGCTGCGCGCCGAACGGCCCGGCTGGTCCGCGCGGGACGGCCGGTGGTGGCACTACGTGCTCAGCGACGTGGCCGCCCGGCGCGGCGGGGCCACCGAGCGGCGGGTGCTGCTGCACGACGGCCCCGACGGGGTGGACGGGTACGCGCTGTACCGGACGAAGGAGCACTGGGAGCGCAGCGGCCCGCGCGGCCAGGTGCTGGTCGAGGAGGTGGTGGCGGCCACGCCGGAGGCGTACCGGGCGATCTGGCGGCTGCTGTTCTCGCTGGACCTGACCCGGCGGCTGGCGTACACCCGGGCGGCGGTGGACGAGCCGCTGCTCCGGCTGGTCGACGAGCCCCGGGCCCTGGCCGGCCAGCTCGTCGACGGGCTCTGGGTGCGGGTGGTGGACGTGCCGGCCGCGCTGGCCGCCCGCCGGTACGCCACCGCCGTCGACACGGTGATCGAGGTCACCGACGGGCTGCTGCCGGAGAACTCCGGCCGCTGGCACCTCGTCGGCGACGGGTCCGGGGCCCGCTGCACGGGGACCGACCGGCCCGCGGAGCTCGCCTGCGACGTCCGCGCCCTCGGTGAGCTCTATCTGGGCGGGACCGGCCTGACCGCCCTGGCCGCCGCCGGACGGGTCCGCGAGCTGCGGCCGGGGGCGCTCGTCGCAGCCGGACCGGGGTTCGGCTGGCACCGCGCCCCCGTAGCGATGGAGATCTTCTGACCGCCGACCGGCGCCGGACGGTACGGTCGGCGGATGGGTGATGCGGAGCGACGGCGACGCCGGTTGCGGCACCACACGGAGCCGGACGCGGTCGGCCGGGAGGCCGACGGGGTGAGCGCGGCGACCGCCGGGGTGCACGACGGCCCGGAGCCGCCACCGAGGGCCCGCCGCGGCGGCCCCGGCGACGACGGCGAACGCGGGCTGCGCGGCCTGGTCGGTTCCGGCTCGTCGCAGGTCGGGACGACCGCCGCCATGCGGGCCCGGGACGCCGCCCGCCCCACCGAGGAGGACCTGGCCGAGGCCGAGGCCCGGGTGGTGGTGGTCCGCCGCAACTGGGTGCCGCGCGAAGACCTGCCCCGCTCGGGTCGCTGACCGGCCCGGACGCGAGGTGCGGCGCCGGCCCGACGAGGGCCGGCGCCGGACGGGTCAGGCCGGCAGGTCGGGCAGCTCGCGGGTCCGCTCGTAGTCGGCCAGCTGGTTGATCCGGCGGGCGTGCCGGGGGTTGCCGGAGAACGGCGTGCCGAGGAACGCCTCGACGATGGCGGTCGCCTCGTCCAGGGTGTGCTGGCGGGCGCCCACCGCCACGACGTTGGCGTCGTTGTGCTCACGGGCCAGCTGCGCGGTGTCGATGTTCCAGGCCAGTGCGGCCCGCACCCCGGCGATCTTGTTGGCGGCGATCTGCTCGCCGTTGCCGGAGCCGCCGATGACCACCCCGAGGCTGCCCGGGTCGCCCACCACCCGGTCCCCGGTGTGCAGGCAGAACGTCGGGTAGTCGTCGTCGGGGTCGTAGGCGTGCGGGCCGACGTCGACCAGCTCGTACCCCTGCTTGGCCAGATGGTTGGCCAGGTGCACCTTCAACTCGAAACCGGCGTGGTCGGATCCCAGGTAGACGCGCATAACGCGCAGTCTGTCAGGCCCGCCGCCGGGCCGCCGCGCGGGCGGCGACCCGGGGCGGATTCGTCACAGCGCCGGGCGCGGCAGCTCGGCCACCACGAGACCACCGCGGGCCTTCGGGGTGAACCAGGTGCTCTTGCGCGGCATCTTCTCCCGGGCCAGGTTCACCGCGACGAAGTCGTCCACGGTCACCGGGGCGATCAGGATCGCCAGCTCGGCCCGGCCCGCGTCGACCTCGCCGGTCAGCCAGGAGGCCGGGTAGTCGCCACCCACGTAGGTGATCCGCTTGTCACCCGGGTCCAGCCCGAGGGCGTCGCGCAGGACGATCCGCTCGACCAGGGCGTGGTCCAGGTTCTCCAGCCGGTCGCCGCCGACGTGCGGCAGGGTGACCGCGTACCCCTGGCCGGCGAGGTGCAGGTGCACGACGCCGCCGGTCGCCGGGACCTCGACCGGGCCGGTGGTCGCGGTGACCTCGGCCCCGGCGGCGCGGAGCCGGTCGAGCAGCTCCTCCGGGCTGCTGGTCAGCTCGCTGACCAGCCGGTTGTAGGGCTGGATCGCCACCGAGGCGGGCGTGGTGACCACCGCGAGGAAGCGGGGCAGGCCGCCGGTCTGCGCGGCCAGGCTGCGGTGGTTGCCGTCGGCCACCACCAGCTCGCCGCCGCCGGCCAACGCGGTCAGCTCGTCCTGCGCCGACCCGGGGCCCAGCAGCCAGATGGCGTGCGTCCGCCCCGACTGGTCGGTGTCGGTGGCGGCGGGCGCCCCGGCCGACTCGGCCGCCGCCGCGAGCGCGGCGTGCAGCTCGTCGCCCCGGCCGGTCTGGAGCAGGAGTACGGGTGAGAGCAGGTGCCCCAGCGCCTCGGCCAGGGCCACCCGCTCCCGCACCTTGGCGATGAAGACGTCCTCGTTGCGGATCACCAGCCCCGGCTCGTCGGCGCTGGTGGAGATCTGGTCGGTGTCGACCATGGCGAACAGCCCGTACGCCGGCTCCTCGCCCGGGGCGGTGATCCGGTAGAGCACCACCACCTGCTCGGCCGGGGTGTAGCTGCCGTCCGCCTTGGCCTCGGTGAGCCGGGCCACCGCGTCCGGGAGCGCGTCGAGGAAGGACTTCCCGAGGCTCTCCGGCGCCCGGTGGGGCATCTCGATGCCCAAAGCGCTGTGCGGGTTCTGCTCGATGATCGCGGTGATCTCCGCGTCGTCGGCGAACTCGTCGTAGTTCTGCGCGCCGGTGCCGCCAGTGGTGATCCAGGCCCGGGCGATCGGATGCACGACCGTCATGCCCGCTGACGCTACCCGCGCCGCCCCGCCGCCCGGCCACGGACCCGCGCGGCGTCCACCAGATGAAAGCAGGGGCCCGGTCAGCGCCTCCGGTGGACACCTCGGGCCGGGACCCGGGCGACTCCGACCACGATCGGCGGGGCCAGCAGGTCGACCAGCTCGGCGGGGAGGGACGGACGGACGGCGGGCCAGTCGGCCTCGGCCACGGACCAGTACGTCGTACCGGTGCCCACGGTCGCCGCCTCGCGCGGGTCGTCGTCGGGCATACGGTGCTTGGCCATCGGGAACGCCTCCACGGGCTGCGGGGATGCGGCCCCCGGTGGGCCGCCGCACGACATGAGGTGGAACGAGGCCCGCGCCACCGGGGTGACGCGGGCCTCGCGTGTCGGTGCGGTGCGCCTCAGTCGAAGATGGGCCCCTGCTCGCGGGTGCGCTTGAGCTCGTAGAAGCCGGGGGTGCCGGCGACCAGCAGGACGCCGTCGTAGAGCCGGCCCGCCGCCTCGCCCTTCGGGGCCGGGGTGATCACCGGGCCGAAGAAGGCGACCATCCGCCCGTCCGGTCCGGGGGCGTGCACCACCGGGGTGCCCACGTCGGTGCCGACCGGCCGCATGCCGGCCTCGTGGCTGGCCCGCAACGCCTCGTCGTACTCGGTGGAGTCGGCGGCGTCGGCGAGCGCCGGGTCGAGCCCGGCGTCGGTGAGCGCGGCGGCGAAGAGCTCGCGGCCCAGCTGCTCCTTGCCCAGGTGGATCCGGGTGCCGAGGGCGGTGTAGAGCTTGCGGACGGCGTCCGGCCCGTGCTGCTGCCCGACGGCGATGCAGACCCGTACCGGACCCCAGCCGGACTTCATCAGCTCCTGGTACTGCTCGGGCAGGTCCCGTCCCTCGTTCAGGACGGAGAGGCTCATGACGTGGAAGCGGATGTCCACGTCCCGGACCTGCTCGACCTCGAGCAGCCAACGGGAAGTGATCCACGCCCACGGACAGATCGGGTCGAACCACATGTCAACGGCGACACGCTCGGCCACGGTGAGGTCCCTTCGCGACGGGAGCGCCGGGATCCGGCGCCACTGCACCGATCCTCACCCCGCTCGGCATCGACCGGCACCGGAATGAGACCGTGACCTCGACCACCGACAGACGTGGTGCATGGAAGACTCGGTCCCGGGACGGCCCGCCACGAGCGGCCGACCGGGACACGCGGCGCCGCGCGGCGGCGGAAGTGGGATGGAGACGAAAAGTGCCGGGAGTGCGCAACCTGACCCAGGTGGAGGCGACCGAGCGGGCCCGCCTGCTCGACGTGACCGGGTACGACATCCGGCTGGACCTGTCGACCGCCGTGCAGGCCGACGCCGAGACCTTCCGCTCGGTCACCGAGGTCCGGTTCCGCTGCGCCGAGCCGGGCGCGAGCACCTTCATCGAGACGGCGGCCGAGTCGGTACGGTCGGCCACCCTCAACGGCACCCCGCTCGACCTGTCCGACTGGTCGGCCGAGAAGGGCCTCACCCTGCCCGGTCTGGCGGCGGAGAACACGCTGGTCGTCGACGCGGACTTCGCGTACTCCAGCAGCGGGCAGGGTCTGCACCGCACGGTCGACCCGGTGGACGGCGAGACCTATCTCTACAGCCAGTTCGAGACGGCGGACGCCCAGAAGGTCTTCGCCTGCTTCGACCAGCCCGACCTGAAGAGCGTCTACACCTGGCACGCCACCGTCCCGGAGCACTGGCGGGTGGTGTCCAACATGCCGGTGCAGCGCGAGGAGCCGGCCGGTGAGGGGTCGAAGACCGTCCACTTCACCGAGTCGGCCCGGATGAGCACCTACATCACCGCGCTCTGCGCCGGGCCGTACCACGAGGTGCGGGACAGCCACGACGGCATCGACCTGGGCGTGTTCTGCCGGGCCTCGATGGCCCCCCACCTCGACTCCGACGACCTGTTCCTGATCACCAAGCAGGGCTTCGACTTCTTCCACGAGAAGTTCGGGGTGCGCTACCCGCTGCCCAAGTACGACCAGCTCTGGGTGCCGGACTTCAACGCCGGCGCGATGGAGAACTTCGGCTGCGTCACGCACGCCGAGTCGCACTACCTCTTCCGCTCGCAGGTCACCGACTACGAGTACGAGCAGCGGGCCAACACCATCCTGCACGAGCTGGCCCACATGTGGTTCGGTGACCTGGTCACCATGCGCTGGTGGAACGACCTGTGGCTGAACGAGTCGTTCGCCGAGTGGGCCAGCCACTGGTGCAACACCCACGCCACCCGGTTCACCGAGGCGTGGACGACGTTCCTGTCGATCCGCAAGAACTGGGGCTACCGGCAGGACCAGCTCTCCTCCACCCACCCGGTCTACACCGAGATGCCGGACCTGGCGGCCGTCGAGGTCAACTTCGACGGCATCACGTACGCCAAGGGCGCCAGCGTCCTCAAGCAGCTGGTGGCGTACGTCGGCGAGGAGCCGTTCGTGGCCGGTCTGCGGGCGTACTTCGGCAAGCACGCCTGGGGCAACGCCACCTTCGACGACCTGCTCACCGAGCTGGAGGCGGCGTCGGGCCGGGAACTGCGCAAGTTCGCCGCGCAGTGGCTGGAGACCGCGCAGGTCAACACGCTGCGTCCGGAGGTGACCATCGGCGCCGACGGCACGTACGAGCGGGTGCTGGTCCGCCAGGAGGCGCCGACCGGATACCCGACGCTGCGTACCCACCGGATCGGCGTGGGCCTGTACGACCTGACCGACGGGCGGCTGGTGCGGCGGGAGCGGCACGAGGTCGACGTCGCCGGTGAGGCCACCGAGCTGTCCGTGCTGCACGGGGTGCGCGCCGCCGACGTGCTGCTGCTCAACGACGAGGACCTGACGTACGCCAAGCTGCGGCTGGACGAGCGGTCGATGGCGACCGTGGTCCAGCACATCGCCGGCCTCGACTCGTCGCTGGCCCGGGCGCTGTGCTGGACGGCCGCCTGGGACATGGTCCGCGACGCGGAGCTGGCCGCCCGGGACTACGTGGCGCTGGTGCTGGCCGGGCTGCCCGCCGAGACCGACATCAACCTGGTGACCGCGACCCTGCGCCAGGCCGCCGCCGCGCTCTCCGCGTACGCGGACCCGGCGTGGGAGCCGACCGGCTGGGCGCAGCTGGCCCGCACCTCCCGCGACGCGCTCGCCGCCGCGGAGCCGGGCAGCGGTTTCCAGCTCGCCTGGGCCCGCGCGTACGCCGCCTCGGCCCGCTCCGACGAGGACCTGGCCGTGCTGCGCGGCTGGCTCGCCGGCGAGGGGGTGCCGGCCGGCCTGACCGTGGCCACCGAGCTGCGCTGGACCGTCCTGCAGGCGTTGGTGGCCAACGGTGCCGCCGGCGCGGCGGAGATCGACGCCGAGCTGGCCGCCGACCGGACGGCCAGCGGTGAGCGGGAGGCCGCGTACGCCCGGGCGCTGATCCCCACCGCCGAGAACAAGGCGGCCGTCTGGGCGGAGCTGACCGGCCCGCGGCAGCTGCCGAACTGGCGGCAGCGGGCGCTGTTGCAGGGCTTCACCCACCCGACGCAGGTCGAGCTGGTCGCCCCGTACGGCGAGCAGTACTTCGCCACCGTCGCGCGAATCTGGGCCAGCCGGGACAGCGAGCCGGCGCAGGAGTTCGCCCTGCTGGCGTACCCGGGCCACCTGGTCACCGACGAGACGGTCGCCGCGACGGACGCCTTCCTGGCCGGCGAGGGACACCCGGGGCCGCTGCGCCGGCTGGTCGCCGAGGGCCGCGACGGGGTGCTCCGGGCGCTGAAGGCCCGGGCGAAGGACGCGCAGAGCGCCTGACGACAAGGGGCACGGCCCGGGGCCGGCGTGGGTGGAAGCCCACGCCGGCCCCGGGCCGTTATCGTGAGCGGAGGAGGTGGACGTGATGGCACAGCCGACCTACGAGTGGCGCCCACCGGAGCGGGGCTGGCGGGAGCAGGACCTGTTCGACCTGCCCGAGGACGGGAACCGCTACGAGGTCATCGACGGGAGCCTGCACGTGACCCCACCCGCAGGGCCGGACCACCACGAGTTGGCCGACGACATCCGGATGGCACTGCGGCAGGCCGCCCCGGCAGGCTGGCGCGTCATCCGGGACATCGGGGTGCGGATCCCGGACGGGAACCTGATTCCCGACATCACCGTGGTGAAGCCGGGGGCGCCCAGGGGCCAGCTGTGGACGGATGCGGCGGACGTCGCGCTCGTCGTCGAGGTGGAGTCGCCGAACAGCCGCCGGCACGACCGGTTCATCAAGCCCGCCCTCTACGCCGAGGCCGGCATCCCGCACTACTGGCGCGTGGAGCGGGGCGACTTCGGCCCGGTCGTCTACCGCTACCAGCTCGTCAAGGACGTCCACTACGACCTGCTCGGCACGGTCGGCCCGGACGACCCGGTGCAGGTCGACGAGCCGTGGCCGATGCGGCTGGACCCGAGCGCCTGGCCGCGCTGACCCCCGGCACACGACAAGGCCCGGCCCGCGGAAACCGCGGACCGGGCCTGTTTCGTACGGGAGTGGGCTCAGCCCTTGCCGGCGTGGCTGGCGAGCTGGTCGAGGCCGTTGATGATGCCGCCGGCCAGGTCGCCGCCGCCGAAGGCGGCCACCATGCTCAGCGCGGCCAGCTTGGCGTAGGTGTCCGGGATGCGCTTGCGGGCGTACCTGCCGGTGACGATCTCCAGCTGGCGCTGGTTCGGGGAGACCGCGATGAGCACGGACTTGTCCGGCTCGGCGAGCTGGCGGTGCAGCCGCCCGGCGTGCTCCCGGATCGGCTCGTCGAGGCCGCCGACGTAGACCGAGAAGACCAGCCCGGTGCCCTGGTCGGCCAGGCGCAGGGCCTCGTCGATCCGCAGCAGCTGGCGGGTCGAGAACGGACCGTCGAGCACCGCGGGCGGGGTGCCCGTCCCGGCCTCGGCCTGCTTCTCACCAACGGTCACTTGCGCCTCCGGTTCCCCCGGCCGGCGCCTCGATGCCGGCCTGCTCCTGCTTGCGGCTGGTCAGCGCGGGCGCCTGCGCCCCCGCGGCCAGGGCGGTGCCGGCCGAGTCGGCCAACTGCTCCGGGCGGCCCAGGAACCAGACCGGAGTGAAGTCGAAGCGGCGGCCCGGCCGGTAGCGCTTGGCGCCACCGTTGCTGCCGCGGTTGCCGGCGAACACCAGTCCGGCGATCACCAGCACGACGGCCGCCGGGATGCCGACGAAGATCAGCAACGTCTCGGTAACAGACAATCCCAACGCCCCCAGGCGGAAGAGAGACCAGGAATTTTCCGGGTCGGATGGACGATCATGACATCGGCCGCCCGACTCCGCTTGTATTCACGTTAGCGGAGTCGACCGCCCGCCAGATTGCGGGGTGGTGATCCCATCCGTCACTCGCGTGCTCGATCTGCGCGGCGACACCGAGCAGTTCGGCGTCCCCGCCGTACCGGCCGGTGAGCAGCACCCCCACCGGCAGGCCCTCGGCGGTGCGGCCGACGGGCAGGGAGACGGACGGTTGTCCTGTCAGGTTGAACACGGCGCAGTACGGCGAGAACTTCCGCTGCCGGTCGAAATCCTCCGCCGGGTCGACCTCGGTGAACCAGCCGACCGGCGCCTGCGGCGCGGCGAGGGTCGGGCAGAGCAGCAGGTCACAGCCGGCGGTGCGGCGGGCGCCGAGGCGTACCTGGCTCTGCAGCTCACCGAGGGCGGACATCAGGGCGCCCGCGCCGATCGCGGCGCCCCGGGCACGGAGGAAGCGGGTCAGCGGCAGCAGGTCCCGCTCGCGCTCGGGCGGCACCGGGGCGAGCGCGAGGACGTACCAGACGGTCTCGAAGAGCGGCCAGACCGCCGGCCCGACCGGCGGGTCCACCTCCACCACCTCGTGACCGGCGGCGGTGAGCAGCGCGGCGGCCCGGTCCACGGCGGCGACGCAGTCCGGGTGGACGGGCGTGTCGGCGAGCATCGGCGCGGTGAACCGGCCGATCCGCAGCGGGCCCGGCGCGGCGGCCCGCACCGCGCCCAGGTGACCGCCGGCCGGCACCGCCGGCGGCAGGTAGGGCTCGCCGGGCACCGGCTGGGCCAGCACGTCGAGCAGCGCGGCCACGTCGGCGACGGTCCGGCCGATCGGCCCGTTGGTGGGCAGGCCGAAGGCGCCGAAGCCGAGCGGCCCGCCGGAGACCAGGCCGCGGCTGGGCTTGTGGCCGACCAGGCCGCACAGGGCCGCCGGGATGCGCAGCGAGCCGCCGCCGTCGGAGCCCTGGGCCACCGGCACCAGGCCCGCGGCGACCGCGGCGGCCGCGCCTCCGCTGGACCCACCCGCGGTGTACGCCAGGTGCCACGGATTACGGGCCGGTGGCGCCACCCGCCCCTCGGAGTAGAGCGAGCAGCCCAGCTCCGACGTGCTGGTCTTGCCGAGGCTGACCAGTCCGGCGGCGGTCATGAAGCGGACCACGTCGGCGTCGACCGGCGGTACGAAGTCGGCGAAGGCGGCCGAGCCGAAGGTGGTGCGTACCCCGGCGGTGAGGGTCAGGTCCTTGATCGCGGTCGGTACGCCGTGCAGCGGTCCCCGTCGCTCGGCGGGGGTGGCGTCGGCGGCGCGGGCGGCGGCGCGGGCGCGGTCCGGGGTGACGGTGACGAAGGCGCCGACGGTGTCGGCGAGCGCGTCGACCCGGCGCAGGTGGTGATCGACCAGCTCTGCGCTGGACAGCTCCCCGCGGGCGATCGCGGCGGCCTGCTCCAGCGCGGTCAGGTCGTGCGGCTCGGCCATCCCCCCATCCTGCCCGCTCGAACCGGACGCAGCCGGTCCGACACAGCCTCGACCCATCAGGTCAGAGTGCCTGCCGGGGAGACCCATTCGCTGTGCGGCCCACCGACGTCGCTGATCAGATCGAAGTCGCGGTCGTAGTGCAGGACCATCGCCGAGTACTCCGCAGCCGTGGCAGCGACCAGGACGTCGACCGGACTCGCGGCGCGGTGGTGGCCTCTGGCAGTCAGCGCCAGTTGCAGATCCCGCGCCCTGGTCGCCACGGCCGGAGTGATAGGAAGGTCGATCATCAGCTCCGCGCGGCGGGTGCGCACGGTCATGGCTTCCCTGAAGTCGCGGGCACTTCGCCCACTCTCGAGATCAAGCGGCACGCAGGTCGCCGCGAGCCGTTCCTCGATGACTGCCATGATCCGTTTGGCGACGGTCGGCTGGCGGAGGCGGCCCCAGGCCGAAGTGTCGATGAGGTAGAGCCCGGCCGGCAGGATCACGCGGCGTCCTGCTCGCCGCGCGGCGTCTTGTCGTCCTCGAGCAGGCCGGTCCAGTCCTGCTCGCTGGAGATCGCAATCAGCTCCCGGATGGCCTCCATCCGCTCACTTCGCTCGGCCACCAGCCGGAGGGCAGCATGGATCGTGTCCTTCTTGCTCTTGGTGCCCAGCTCGCGGCGGGCACGCTCGAGCAGCTCGTCATCAAGATCGATCACAGTCTTCACGAGCCGAATATACATCGACCAAAGGCCCTTATATACCCGACTCGCCGAGGAAGCGCAGGGCGTTGCCGCCGAGCAGCGCGGCGCGCTGGTCGGCGGTGAGGAAGTCGGAGCGGTGCACCACGTCGCCGACCGGCCGCTCCCCCAGCGGGTACGGGTAGTCGCTGCCCACCAGCACCCGGTCGGCGCCCATGGTGTCCACCAGCAGCCGCAGCGCGGCCGGGGTGAAGACCACCGAGTCGACGCTGAACCGGTCGACGTACGAGCTGGGTGGGGCGCTGGACGCGCCGCGTACCAGGTCGCCGCGGCGGTGCCAGGCGTTGTCGGCGCGGCCCAGCCAGAACGGGAAGCTGCCGCCGCCGTGCGCGAAGCAGATCCGCAGCGTGTCGGGGACCTTGTCGAAGACCCCGCCGAGGATCAGGGCCAGCACCGACAGGTGGGTCTCGGCGGGCATCCCGGTCAGCCAGCGGGCCATCCAGCGGTCCAGCCGGGGACCGCCCGGCATGTCCCAGGGGTGCACGAAGACCGGCGCCCCCACCCGGGCGCAGTGGGTCAGGAACTCCACGATGCCGCCGTCGTCCAGGTCGCGGTCGCCGACGTGGTTGCCGATCTCCACCCCGGCGTGCCCGGCGGCCAGACAGCGGTCCAGCTCGGCGCAGGCCAGGTCGGCGTCCTGCAACGGCACCTGGCAGAACGGCACCAGCCGGTCGCCGCCGCCGGCGGTGACCTCCAGGGTGAGGTCGTTGAAGATGCGGGCCACCTTCACCGCCTGGTCGGCCGGGCGGTCGTAGGAGAAGAAGACCGGGGTCGGCGAGACCACCTGCACGTCCACGCCGTCGGCGGCCATGTCGGCGAGCCGGGTGCCGGCGTCCCAGCACTCGGCGCCGACCGGCCGGAACTCCGCCTCCCCCACCATGATCATCGCGGCGCGTTCGGAGTCCAACCGCAGCCACGGCCAGCCGGCCCCGCCGCAGGCCGCGGCGAGGTCCGGCCATCCCCTGGGTACGACGTGCGTGTGCACGTCCACCACCGGACCCGTCATCAGCCCTTGCCCGGGTGCAGCGTGCCGCAGTTGCCGCAGGTGCGGGCCTTGTCGTCGGCGTAGAAGTCGGCGAAGACCGGCGGCAGGTCGGCGGCGATGTCCCGCACCTGGAGTTCCACCTCGTGCACCTTGTGGTGGCACCGCGGGCAGTACCACTGGAACTTCTCCAGGGTGCCCTCCTCGCGGACCCGTTCGATCACCATGCCGATCGAGCCGGCCTCCGGCCGCTGCGGGGAGTGCGGGGTGTTGCGCGGCAGCATCCACATCTGCCCCTCGCGCACGTGCACCGTACGCGGACCGTCGGGCAGCATCAGGTTGACGTGCATGTTGCCCTTGACCTGGTAGAAGAACTCCTCGTACGGGTCGACGTGGAAGTCGGTGCGCTGGTTCGGGCCGCCCACCACCATGACGATGAAGTCGTCGCTGCCGGGGAGCATCTCCTTGTTGCCCACCGGCGGCTTCAACAGGTGCTGGTTCTCGGCGATCCAGCCCGGAAAGCTGAACGGCTCGGCGATCTCACTCATGACGGACCTCCCGACGGCATCAGGGCGACGGCCTGCATCTCGATCAGCAGGTGCGGGTGCGGCAACTGGTGCACCGCCACCGTGGTCCGGGTCGGCCCGGCCACGTCGAAGAACTCCCCCCACACCTCGTTGTAACCCCCGAAGTCGTTCATGTTGACCAGGTAACTGGTGACCTGAACCAGGTCACCCAGGTCGGCGCCGACCGAACGCAGCAGATCGCGGATGTTCTCCACCACCGCCCGGGTCTGCGCCCGGATGTCGAGGTCCGTGGTGCCGAACTCGTCCACCGACACCCCCGCGAACGTGTTGTCGGGCCGCCGCGACGACGTACCGGAGACGAAGACGAAGCCCCCCGCGACCTTGACGTGCGGAAACGCCCCCCGCGGCACCGCCTTCCCGGCCACCACCCTGCTGTCAGCCATGCCCAGCACCCCCCACCGACGCGTGGACGCCAGCCACGACAGGGGTTCCGGGCAGCCCCACCCACTCACTCACGACGAAGCCTTCAAGGAACAGCTGCCGAGCTTCTCGACCACGGCACGAACATGGGAACCGGGACGCAGCGGCACCGCGGCCGTCGCCGCGCCGGCCAGGAAGAGCCAACCCGACCGCAGCCGCACCCCGTGCCGCCCCGCCAGCCGGATCCCCTCGTCCAGCGCCCGGCGCGGGTCGCCGAGGATCGCCGCCGTCGACCCGACCTGGGCCACCCGCCCGTCGACCTCCAGCAGCACGCCGAGGTTGTCCAACCCGTCCGGCACCGGCGACCACGGTCCGACCACGAACGCCGCCGCCGAGGTGTTGTCGGCCACGACGTCCGGCAGGGAGAAGGTGAAGTTCGCGTACCGGGAGTCGATCAGCTCGATCGCCGGGGCGACCGCGCGGACCGCGTCGGTGAACGCGCCGAGCGGTTCGCCGGGCTCGGGGAGCCGGTCCAGCAGGAACGCCACCTCCGGCTCGACCCGGGGGTGGATGAAGTCGCCGTGCTCGACGGTGCCGCCGTCGGGGACCCGCATCGAGTCGGTGAGCCGGCCCCAGATCACCTCGTCGACGCCGACCTGAGCCATCTTGGCCTTGCTGGTCAGCCCCATCTTCAGCCCGACCAGCCGCTCACCCCGGTCGAGGCGGCGCTGCACCAGGGCGGTCTGCACCGCGTACGCGGCGTCGACGTCGAGGCCGGTCTCGGCGGCGAGCTGCGGAATGGCGGTGGCGCCGTCGGCCGCCGCGCCCAGCTTCTCGGCGATCCCCGCGACGTCCGGCCCGATCATGAGTTCTCCTTACCGGCGAGGTCGAGTGCCACGTCCACGATCATGTCCTCCTGGCCGCCGACCATCCGGCGTCGGCCCAGCTCGACCAGGATCGACCGGACGTCCACGCCGTAGCGCGCCGACGCCCGTTCGGCGTGCCGGAGGAAGCTCGAGTAGACGCCCGCGTACCCGAGGGAGAGGGTCTCCCGGTCGACCTGGACCGGCCGGTCCTGGAGTGGCCGGACGACGTCGTCGGCGGCGTCCATCAGCGCGAACACGTCGCAGCCGTGCTTCCAGCCGTGCAGTTCCGCGACCGCCACGAAGACCTCCAGCGGGGCGTTGCCGGCGCCCGCGCCCATGCCGGCCAGCGAGGCGTCCACCCGGACGGTCCGGCCGTGCGGCGCGTCCGCGCCGGCCGGACCGGAGCCGAGGACGCGGCCGTGCTCGACCGCGAGCACGCTGTTCGCCACCCCGAGCGACAGGTTGTGGTGGGCGTGGATGCCGATCTGCGTCTCCGGTTCCAACACCTGCCGGTACGCGTCGACCCGCGCCGCCACGTCGGACATCAGCAGGCGGCCCCCGGAGTCGGTGACGTAGACGCAGTGCGCCCCGTACGACTCCATCAGCTTGGCCTGGGCGGCCAGCCCTGCCGGATCATTCATGTGCGACATCATCAGGAACCCGGAGACGTCCATGCCGTTCTCGCGGGCCCAGGAGATGTGCTGGGCGGAGATGTCCGCCTCGGTGCAGTGGGTGGCGATCCGGACGCTGGTCACCCCGAGCGCCTTCGCCGCCCTCAGGTCGGCGATGGTGCCGATGCCGGGCAGCAGCAGGGTGGTGAGCTTCGCGCTGGTCAGCACCTCGGCGGCGGCGGCGATCCAGTCGGCGTCGGCGGCGGCGCCGTGGCCGTAGTTGACGCTGGAGCCGGCGAGGCCGTCGCCGTGCGCCACCTCGATGGCGGCCACCCCGGCCGCGTCCAGCGCGGCGGCGATGGTCCGCACCTGGTCGACGGTGTAGCGGTGGGCGATGGCGTGCATGCCGTCGCGCAGCGTCACGTCCTGGATGTATAGATCGGTCATCGGGCGGCCACCTCTCGAAGCGCGACCAGGCGCTCGGCGGTGCGCAGCGCGGCCGAGGTCATGATGTCCAGGTTCCCGGCGTACGCGGGCAGGTAGTGCCCGGCGCCGGAGACCTCCAGGAAGACCGAGACCTGGAGTCCGGTGAAGTGCCGCCCCAGCACCGGCGCGTACGTGTCGACCCGGTCGAACTGCACGTCCTGTTTGAGCCGGTAGCCCGGGACGTACTCCTGGACGGTCTTCACCATGTCCGCCACCGAGGCGGCGATCGCCTCCCGGTCGGCGTCGGCGTCCGGGCAGAGGCAGTAGACGGTGTCGCGCATCAGCAGCGGCGGGTCGGCCGGGTTCAGCACGATGATCGCCTTGCCGCGTTCCGCGCCACCGACCACCTCGATGGCCCGGGCCGTCGTCTCGGTGAACTCGTCGATGTTGGCCCGGGTGCCCGGGCCCGCCGACTTCGAGGCGATCGAGGCGACGATCTCCCCGTACGCGACCGGGGTGACCCGGCCGACGGCGTGCACGATCGGCACGGTGGCCTGCCCGCCGCAGGTCACCATGTTGACGTTCGGTTCGTGCAGGTGCTCGTCCAGGTTGACCGGGGGCACCACGTACGGGCCGATGGCCGCCGGGGTCAGGTCGACAACGGTCCGGCCGTGCGCCCGCAGTACCTCGTCGTGCCGCCGGTGGGCGCCGGCCGAGGTGGCGTCGAAGACCAGTTCGACGTCGGCGAACTCGGGCATCGCCACGAGGCCGTCGACGCCCTCGGCGGTGGTGGCCACGCCGAGCCGCCGGGCCCGGGCGAGGCCGTCGGAGTCCGGGTCGATGCCGGCCATCGCCACCATCCGCAGGCTGCCACTCAGCCGCAGCACCTTGATCATCAGGTCGGTGCCGATGTTGCCCGAACCCAGCACCGCCACGCCGACAGTCATGATGCCTCCCGGGAGAAACAGGTCCGGACCGAGCCCAGCCCGGAGATCCGGGCCTCGTACGCGGCGCCGGGCGTCACCGGCACCATCGGGCCGAGCGCCCCGGAGAGCACCACGTCCCCGGCGCGCAGCGGGTCACCGGCGCGGGCCATGGTCCCGGCCAGCCAGGCCAGGGCGTGCAGCGGGTTGCCCAGGCAGGCCGCCCCCGCGCCGACCGACACCGGCTCCCCGGCGTGTTCCAGAACCATCCCGCACAACCGCAGGTCCACGTCGGCGAGCCGGCGCGGCGTGGTGCCGAGCACGAAGAGCCCGCTGGAGGCGTTGTCCGCCACGGTGTCCACGATGGAGATGTCCCAGCCGGCGATCCGCGAGTCGACGATCTCGATGGCCGGCAGCACGTGGTCCACCGCCCGGACCAGGTCGACGGTGGTGGCCCGCTCGTCGGTCAGGCCCGCGCCGAGCACGAAGGCGATCTCCGCCTCCACCCGGGGCTGGAGCAGCCGGTCGACCGGCACCTCCACGCCGTCGCCGACCGCCATCACGTCGGTCAGCACCCCGAAGTCGGGCTGGAAGACCCCGAAGGCCTCCTGCACCGAGCGGGAGGTCAGCCCGATCTTCGCGCCCACCCGGCGCTCCCCCCGGTCCGACCAGGCCCGGGCCTGGCGCCGCTGCACCCGGTACGCGGACTCGACGTCCCCCTCGGGCAGCAGCCGCCCGCGCAGCGGTGGGCAGGGCTTGCCGCTCTCCCGGGCCTCGGTGAGTTCCCGGGACGCGGCTTCGATGTCGACAGTCGTCATGAGAGGTCCACGCAGACGTTGGTGAGTTCGGAGTAGAAGTCGAGCGAGTGCACGCCACCCTCCCGGCCGATCCCGGACGCCTTCACCCCGCCGAACGGGGTACGCAGGTCGCGCAGGAACCAGGTGTTCACCCAGACGATGCCGGCGTCCAGCCGGACCCCGGCCCGGTGCGCCCGGCCCACGTCCCGGGTCCAGACGGTCGCCGCGAGGCCGTACTCGGTGCCGTTGGCCAGCGCGTACGCCTCATCCTCGTCGTCGAAGGGCGCGACGTGCACGACCGGGCCGAAGATCTCCTCGGTGTTGGTCCGGGCGTCCGGGCCCAGCCCGGTCAGCACGGTCGGCTGCACGTACGCGCCGCCGTCGCGGGCGTCGCCGAAGCGTGGCACCCCGCCCCCGGCGACCACCTCGGCGCCCTCGACGCGGGCCAGCTCGTAGTGGCCGAGCACCTTGTCCCGGTGCCCGTGCGAGATGAGCGGCATGTTCGCCGTGGCCTCGTCGGCCGGCCAACCGTACGCCAGCTCGCCGGCCCGCTTCGCCAGCCGCGCGGTGAACTCCTCGAAGACCGGCCGCTGCACGTAGATCCGCTCGGTGCAGAGGCAGACCTGGCCGCCGTTGGTGAAGCTGGACCGGACCGAGCCGGCGACCGCCGCGTCCAGGTCGGCGTCGGCGAAGACCAGGCCCGCGTTCTTGCCGCCCAGCTCGAAGCTCACCGCCTTCACCCCGTCGGCGGCGGCGCGCATGATGGCGCTGCCGGTGGCCGACTCGCCGGTGAAGGTGATCGCGTCGACGCCGGGGTGTCGGGTGAGGAACTCCCCGGCCGAGTCCGGGCCGAAGCCGTGCACCAGGTTGAACACCCCGTCGGGTACGCCCGCGGCGGCCATCACCTCGGCGAGCAGGGTGGCCGACGCCGGGGTCTCCTCGCTGGGCTTCACCACGACCGCGTTGCCGCAGGCCAGCGCCGGGGCGACCTTCCAGGTGAGCAGCAGCAGCGGCAGGTTCCACGGCACGACGACCGCGACCACGCCGACCGGCTTGCGGACCGCGTAGTTCAGCGCCCGGCCGCCGGTCGGGGTGACCGTGGTGAACGACTCGGTCGGCGCGGTCGCCACGATCTCGGCGAACGCCCGGAAGTTGGCCGCGCCGCGCGGGACGTCGAGCGTACGGGCCTGGGAGATCGACTTGCCGGTGTCGGCGACCTCGGCGGCGACCAGGTCGTCGAAGCGGCGTTCCAGCTCGTCGGCGACCCGGCGCAGCACCTCGGCCCGCTCCCGCTCCCCCATCCGGCCCCACGGGCCGCGCAACGCCGCCCGGGCCGCGGCGACCGCGTCGTCCACCGTGGCGGCGTCCGCCTCGGCGACCTCGAAGACCGGCTCGCCGGTGACCGGGCTGCGCTTGGTGAACGGTCGGCCCGCGTCGACGAACTCGCCGCCGACGAAGTTGCGCAGCAGGCCCGGCCCGTCCGGCGCGGTGCCGGCCATCAGCCGCGGATCCCAGCGGGTCATCCTCGCCTCCCTCGGCGGATCAGGGCGCCGGCCGCGCCGGCCAGCAGCGCCACGACGCCGGCTGCGGCCACCCCGACCGCCTGGTGCTGTCGCCGCACCCGGCGGCGCACCTCGGCGTACGGGGTGGTCGAGAAGGACACCAGCTCGTAGCGGGAAACGTACCGGCCGGGCAGCGCCCGTTCCAGAGTGTGTTCGATCCGCTTGCCGGTGCGGAACACCGGCGAGGCGACCTTGTCCCGCATCTCCACGAAGTTCGCCAACGCCATCCGGGCGATCGCCTCCGCGTTGTCCTGCCGTCGCCGCTGGTAGCGGGGCAGCGCCGCGGACCACTCGTCGCCGCACTCGTCGAGGCAGCGGTCCAGCTCCACCACGTCCTCGAAGGCGCAGTTCGCGCCCTGGCCGTAGAACGGCACGATGGCGTGCGCGGCGTCGCCGACCAGCGCCACCCGCCCGTCGACCTGCCACGGCGTGCAGCGGACCGTGCCGAGCACCCCGACCGGGTTGTGCTGGTAATCGTCGACCAGGTTCGGGGCGAGCGGGACGAGGTCCGGGTAGTGCTCGGCGAAGTGCCGCTCGATGGCGGCCGGGCTGCCGAGCGAGGCGAAGCTGGCGGTGCCGTGGGTCGGCCAGAACAAGGTGCAGGTGAACGACCGGTCCGGGTTGGGCAGCGCGATCATCATCGAGGTGCCGCGCGGCCAGATGTGCAGGGCGCCCGGGTCCAGGGCGAACTCGCCGCCGATCGGTGGGATGGTGAGTTCCTTGTAGCCGTAGTCGAGGAAGTCCAGGCTCTCGGTGAGCACGCCGTACCCGAGGAGCTGCCCGCGCACGGCGGAGCCGGCGCCGTCGGCGCCCAGCACCACGGACGCGGCGGCGGTGACCTTGCCCTGCGGGGTCTCGAACGTGAGGTCGCCGCTGGTCGGGTCCAGGCCGACCAGCCGGTGGTCGAACGCGATCCGTACGCCGGGCAGCGCGGCGGCGGCGTCGAGCAGCGCGTTGTTCAGCGCGCCCCGGCTGATCGAGTTGATCGCCCGGTCACCGGAGACGCTGTACGACTGGAACTCCTGGCCACCGGAGACCGGGTGGATCATCCGGCCGCGCATCGGCAGGGCGTCGGCCAGCACCCGGTCGGCGAGCCCGATCCGGCGCAGCGCGTCCAGGCCCCGCTCGGAGAGCGCCAGGTTGATCGAGCGGCCCCGCTCGACCCGGCCGGTACGCGGGTCGGGCCGCCGCTCGTAGAGGGCCACCGGGTAGCCGCGCCGGGCCAGGAAGCACGCCAGCAGGCAGCCGGCCAGCCCGGCCCCGACGACGGCCACCTCGTCCCGTTCCGTCATGGCTTCGCCTCCACGGTCGCGGCCAGCGCGTCGGCGACCCGCCAGCAGTCGTGGTACGTCGAGTAGAGCGGCACCGGCGCGAACCGGACGATGTCCGGTTCCCGGGCGTCGGCGATCACCCCGTGCTCGTGCCGCAGCCGTTTGGTCAGCTCACCGGCGTTGCCGGAGCCGACGCGGACGGAGAGCTGGCAGCCGCGTCGGGCCGGGTCGCGCGGGGTGACCACGGTCAGCGGCCGGTCGGCGGTCACCTCGTCGAGCAGCGACTCCAGCCAGCCGGTGAGCCGCAGGCTGCGTTCGCGCAGCGCCGCCATGCCGACGGTGTCGAAGAGCTCCAGCGAGGTGCGGACCGGGCCCATCGCGAAGATCGGCGGATTGGAGATCTGCCAGGCCTCCACGGTGGCCGGTGGCCGGGAGGTCGGGGTCATCTCGAACCGGGTGGCCGCCTCGGTGCTCCACCAGCCCTCGAACCGGGTCAGGTCGGCCCGGCCCAGGTGCCGCTCGTGGACGAAGACGCCCGCGAGGGCACCCGGACCCGAGTTCAGGTACTTGTAGGAGCACCAGGCGGCGAAGTCGACGTCCCAGTCGTGCAGGGCGAGCGGCACGTTGCCGACCGCGTGCGCCAGGTCCCAGCCGACCACCGCGCCGGCGGCCCGGCCGGCAGCGGTGATCGCCGGGATGTCGAGCAGCTCGCCGGTGAGGTAGTTGACCCCGCCGAGCAGCACCAGCGCGACGGTGTCGCCCTCGGTGGCGAGCAGGTCGACGACGTCGGACGTGCGCAGGGTGTCCTCGCCGGCGCGGGGCTTCAGCCGGAGCACCGTGTCGTCCGGGTCCAGGCCGTGGAAACGGGCCTGGCTGCGTACCGCGTAGCTGTCCGAGGGAAAGGCGCTGTCCTCGATGACGATCCGGGTACGCCGCCCCGCCGGCCGGTAGAAGCTCACCATCAGCAGGTGCAGGTTGACGGTGAGGGAGTTCATCACCACGGTCTCCGTCGGCAGCGCGCCGACCAGTCGGGCGGCCGGCCCGGTCAACAGCTCGTGGTACGGCAGCCAGGGCCGCTCGGCCTCCAGGTGCCCCTCGACACCGAGCCGCCGCCAGGCGTCCAGGTCGGCGAGGAGTTCGTCCCGGGTGGCCCGGGGCGGCAGGCCGAGCGAGTTGCCGGCCAGGTACGCGACCTCCGGGTAGCACCCGCCCTCGGCCGGCGGCACGTGGAACAGGTGCCGGTGCCCGGGGTCCTCGGCGTCGCGGCGGTGGGCTTCCTTCTCCATGTCGTGCATGTCCCGCTCCCCGGTCACATCGCCGTCCGGGCCGACCACAGCTCCGGGAAGACCACCCGGGCCATGCTCCGCTGCAACCAGGCCAGCCCGGCCGAGCCGCCGCTGCCCACCTTCGCGCCCATCGCCCGCTGGACCGCCTTGAGGTGGTGCCAGCGCCAGTCGCCGAACCGCTCGGCGACCTCGGTCAGCGCCTCCCCGAGCAGCCGGAGGTGGTTCTCCGGGGTGCCGTCGGCGTAGATCCGCACCCAGGCCGTCTCGACCGACGGGTGCGCCTCGTGCTCGACGGTCAGGTCCCGGGCGAGCAGTTCGGCGGGGACGTCGAAGCCGCGGCGGGCCAGCAGCGTCACCACGTCGTCCCAGAGGCTCGGCGCGGCCAGGGCGGCGGTCAGCTCCGCGTACACCTCGGTCTGCCGGCGGAACGGGCGGATCAGCGCCGGGTCGCGGAGGCCGAGCAGGAACTCCAGCTGCCGGTACATCGCCGACTGGAAGCCGGAGCCCTCGCCGAGCTGGTTGCGGAACCGGTTGAAGTCCGCCGGCGTCATCCAGCGCAGCCCCTGCCAGGCGGCGTTCAACCCCTCCAGGTGCAGCGCCGCCCGGCGCAGCGGGGGCAGCGCGTCCCAGACCCGGTTGGCGCGCAGCTCGCGCTGGGCGTGGCGCAGCTCGTGGCAGGTCAGCGAGAAGTACAGCTCCATGATCTGGCTGACCATCAGGAAGGACATCTCGCCCGGGTCGTCGGTGATCGGCTGCTGCAACCGGTGCAGCGTGCTCGCCCGCACGTACGCGTCGTAGGGCACCCGTTCGGCGAATTCCAGGGTCGGCTCACCGCCGTTGCGGGCCGCCCGCGCGGCGCGCTGCCGCGCGGTGAGCGGGCGCACGGCGGGGGTCGCCGCGGGCGCCAGCAGGTCCGACTGTTCCACCGTCGTTCTCCCTCCGTGGGCGGGGTAGCGTCATGATTCCGCAGGTGGATCGGTCGGGGGAATGCCGGATCGACGGCGCTGAGCCGGCCTGACCTGCCGAACCGAAAGCCGTACGGGCCTCGGGTTTCACGACGGAAGGTGGAGCGGTGGACGACATGGACTGGGCGCTGCTGCGCGAGCTGCAGGCCGACGCGCGGCTGTCGTTCAGCGAGTTGTCCCGCCGGGTGCACCTCTCCCCACCGGCGGTGGCGGAGCGGGTCCGCCGGCTGGAGGAGTCCGGGGTGATCACCGGCTACCACGCCCACGTCGACCTGGCCCGGGCCGGCCGGGCGGTGGTCGCGCTGATCCGGATGTCCTGTTACGGCTCCCGGTGCATCCTCAACGACCCCGAGGTCGCCGGCTGGGCGGAGATCATGGAGATCCACCGGATCACCGGCGACGCGTGCAGCATGCTCAAGGTCGCCGCCGGCTCGATCACCGAGTTCGAGCGGGTGATCGACCGCCTCGCCCCGTACGGCCAGCCGTCCAGCACGATGGTCCTCTCCACCCCGCTCACCTGGCATCCGGTGGCCCCACTCTGACGGTTTGCCGGCCCGCCAACGGGAAAGCAGCCCCCGCTGCCCGTCAGCAGGATTCCGGTGCGTCGTCACCGGGAGGGGGGAATCATGCGGGGGCTCCACCTGTCACAACGCGCGCTTTCCGCCGCGCTGCTCGTGCTCGGCCTGGTCGGGGCGTTCGTCCTGGTCGGCGGCTCACCGGCGCGGGCCGGCGAGAACGTGTTCGTCGAGGTCACGCCGAACACCGCCCAGGCCGGCACCCGGATCTCCATCCGAGCCAGCTGCGACAACAACAACACCAAGCAGGCCCAGGTCCAGTCGGACGCCTTCGGCCGGGTGATGCTCCGGCCGAACAACGGCTTCCTCACCGGCGCGGTGACCGTCCCGAGCAACAAGCAGCCCGGTGACTACCCGGTCGACCTGCGCTGCGACAACGGGAACACGGCCTCGACCATGCTGACCGTGCTGAACATGGCCCAGCCGAGCAAGGGCCCGGCCACCGGGGGCGGCGGCACGGCCGGCGGCCACGGCGCCGGTTCGCTGCTGCTGGTCGGCGGCCTCGCCCTGGTGGCGGTGGCGGCCGGCGTCGGCGCCCGGCGCAGGACCGCGTCCCGCTTCTGACCCGGGGGTACGGCGATGGCCCGCACACGTAGCCGTGGCGGCCGGACCCGGTCCGCCCTGCGCCGTGGCGGCCGGACCCGGTCCGCCCTGCGCCGCGCCGGACGGGTGGCCCGCCGGTTCACCCGGGCCGCCGGGCACGCCTTCTCGGCCAGCGTGGCGACGGCCGACCCGCACGCCCGCCCGGTCGCACCGGCCGCCGCCCGCGCGCGGCACCGGTACCCGGCCGGCCAGCGCGGTCCCGGCACGCCGGTGCTGCTGGTGGCCGCGGTGATGGTGCTGATCGTGGCGATGCTCGGGGTGCAACGCTTCGCCGGGGTGAACGTGCTGCCCGAGCAGCTCAGCGCCGGGCTGCGTCCGCCGCCGAAGAAGTTCCCGGTGCTGCCGGCGAGCCCACCGACCCAGATCGCGATAGACCGGCTGGGCCTGCGGGCACCCGTGCGCGAGGTGGGGATCGCCGGCGACGGCACCATCGCCGTGCCCGACGTCCACCGCGCCCACGAGGCCGGCTGGTACGACCAGGGCCCCACCCCCGGGCAGTACGGCCCCGCGGTGATCGTCGGGCACGTCGACACCACCACCGGCCCGGCGGTCTTCCACGACCTGAAGAGCCTCGACGACGGCGACCGGGTGGAGGTGACCCGCGAGGACGGCGCGGTGGCGGTCTTCGAGGTCACCTCGTCCCGCCGGTACGGCAAGGAGAAGCTCCCCGCCGACGAGGTCTTCGGCGACTTCAGCCGGCCGAACCTGCGGCTGATCACCTGCGGTGGACGCTGGGTGGGCGGCCGCACCGGTTACGCCGACAACCTGGTCGTCTACGCCCAGCTGGTGACGGCGCGCAACGGGTGAGGTCAGGCCGCCTCGGGCTCGCGCAGGTCGAGCCAGTCCGCCCAGCGCGGGTCGGGCGCCCGGTGGCCGAGCACCCGCCAGGCGTTGCCCTTCGGGGCGGCCGGCAGGCTGTGCAGCCGCCACCCCAGCTCGGCCGGGGTCTTGTCGCCCTTGGTGTGGTTGCACCGGGCGCACGCGGCGACCACGTTCTCCCAGGCGTGCCGGCCGCCCCGGCTGCGCGGGAAGACGTGGTCGATGGTCTCGGCCGGCCCCCGGCAGTACGCGCAGCGCCAACCGTCCCGGGCGAAGATCGCCCGCCGGGAGAGCCCAACGTGGGTGCGGTACGGCACCCGGACGAAGCGGGTCAGCCGCACCACCGACGGCACCGGGAGCGCGTTGCGGGCGCTGTGCAGGATGCCCTCGCCGTCGGCCACGCAGACCGCCTTGGCGGAGAGCACGAGGATCGCGGCCCGACGCACCGACACGACACACAGCGGCTCGTACGTGGCGTTGAGGACCAACGCGCCGGAGCCCGCCGTGGGTCGTATGTCAGGCATCGTGCTCACCCTCCCGGTCCAGCCGTTCCCACCGCTGCCGCGTCGGCGAGGGGCCCACGGGCAGCGGGCGACCACGTCCGACGCCGGCGGGACCACCGACGTCCGATGCGCCAATAGTCCCTGATCGGAACCCGGATTGCACGCACTAATCCGGGGTACCCGGTGAAGCTTCTTCGGCTCGTGGCAGGATGACCGGTTTCGGACCGGTTGACCACCGACCGCGGGACGCGGAGGGTCGGCGGCGGACGGCCGCCCGGCGTGCGGTACGAAGACAGCGTGACTCTGGCCGACCTTCCGATACCCACCGACTTCCTGCCCGAAGGCGTCGGCGACAAGCCGAGCCCGGGCTGCCTGGACGAGCCGTTCTGCAAGTGGGCCTGGGACGTCACCGGATCGGTGTGGTTCGCCGAGGGCAGCTACTGGATCGTGGTGAAGCCGCTGCGGGTGGTGCTCATCCTGCTGCTCGCCCTGGTCGCCCGCTGGGCGCTGCACCGGGCCATCAACCGGCTGGTCCGCACCACCGGCAGCAGCACGGTGCCGACCCTGCTGCGGCCGCTGCGCGAGCGGATCCCCAGCGCGTCGCTGGATCCGGAGGGGTTCGTGCCGGAGCGGCGCCGGCAGCGGGCCGAGGCGATCGGTTCGGTGCTGCGCAGCGTGGTCACGGCGTTCGTCTTCGGCATCGCGCTGCTGATGACCCTGCGCGAGTTCAACTTCGACCTGGCGCCGCTGCTGGCCAGCGCGGGCATCGCCGGCGTCGCCCTCGGCTTCGGCGCGCAGAGCCTGGTCAAGGACCTGCTCGCCGGCCTGTTCATGCTGATCGAGGACCAGTACGGCGTCGGGGACACGGTGGACCTGGGCGAGGCGACCGGCGTGGTCGAGGCGGTCGGGCTGCGGGTCACCACCGTCCGGGACGGCCGCGGCGTGCTCTGGTACATCCGGAACGGCGAGATCATCCGGGTGGGCAACAAGAGCCAGGGCTGGGCGCTGGTCGTGGTGGACCTGCCGATCGGCTTCGCCAGCACCGAGGAGGCGACGGCGGTGCTGCGTACGGCGGCGGCCTCGGTGGCGCTGGACCCGGAGTTGGCGCCGGAGATCGTCGAGACGCCCGACGTGCTCGGCGTCGAGCAGATCACGGTCGACGGCGCGGTGATCCGGACGGTGGTGAAGACGACCGCCGAGGGGCAGTTCGCGGTGGGCCGGGAACTGCGCCGACGGCTGGCCGAGGCGCTGGAGAACTCGGGCATCACCGCGCGGATCGCCGCCGCCCGGCTCTATCCGGGCGTACCCGTGGCGGGCGCCGGCGAGACGGGCCGCGGCGGCAGCACCTGACCGGTCACCCGGCGGACCTTGCGGCCGGGGGTCGCGGTCCGTGCGACCCCTCGGGTATCGTCCGTTCGTTCCGTCGGGGATATGACGATCAATCCGTTCGCCCTAGCCAGTCTTCAGACGATCGGGCAGAATCCGGAGAAACGCGCTCCTGCCGAATCGCGATCACG
Source organism: Micromonospora siamensis (assembly GCF_900090305.1). Classification (NCBI taxonomy): domain Bacteria; kingdom Bacillati; phylum Actinomycetota; class Actinomycetes; order Micromonosporales; family Micromonosporaceae; genus Micromonospora; species Micromonospora siamensis. The sequence goes on from NZ_LT607751.1 coordinate 5,553,927, forward strand.
TCCTCGGTGATCGGTAGATCTGACGACGACCCCGGCCCGCCATCACGAGTGGCCTGCGGGGACGATGGAGGCCACGGTGTCCGACGAGCGACCCGATCCGGAAGGGCCAGCCACCTTCCGCGAGGTGTTCGCCCAGGGTGAGTACCGGGCCGTCTTCAGCGCCAGCGTCCTGTCCTGGATCGGCGACTACATCGCCAAGGCGGCGGTCACCGTCCTGGTCTACCGGGAGACCGACTCGGTCGCCCTCTCGGCGGCGGCGTTCGCCATCAGCTACCTGCCCTGGCTGGTCGGTGGACCACTGCTCACCACGCTCGCCGACAGATACCGCTACCGCCAGGTGATGGTGGTCTGCGACCTGGTCCGGATGGCGCTGATGGTGCTGGTGGCCGTCCCGCACCTGCCGGTGCCGGCGGTGCTCGGGCTGCTCTTCCTCACCACGCTGGCCAACCCGCCGAGCCAGGCGGCCCGCTCCGCGCTGATGCCGGTGATCCTCACCGGCGACCGGGTGGTGCTCGGGCTCTCCCTGCACGCCAGCGCCGGCCAGGCCGCGCAGGTCGGCGGCTACCTGATCGGCGCCGCCATCGCCGCGGTGAATCCGACGGCCGCGCTGCTGATCAACGCCGCCACCTTCGGCGCCTCGGCGCTGGTGGTCCGGCTCGGGGTGCGAAACCGCCCGGCCGCGACGGCCGCCGCGCACCGCAGTCACCTGCTGCGGGAGACCGCGCAGGGCTTCCAGCTGGTCTTCGGTACGCCGGTGCTGCGGGCCATCGCGCTGCTGGTGTTCAGCGCCATGCTCTTCTCCATCGTCCCCGAAGGGCTCGCCGCGGCCTGGGCCGGCGAGCGCGACGGCAGCGGGGACGCCGGCCTCGCCCAAGCGCTGATCATGGCCGCCAATCCGGTGGGGTTCATCCTCGGCGGTCTGGTGATCGGGCGCGCCTGCGGGCCGGCCCGACGGTTGCGGGTGATGCGTCCGCTGGCGGTCCTCGCCCCGCTGGTGCTGGTGCCGGCGCTGCTCGACCCACCGCCGCCGGTGGTGGCCCTGCTCGCCGCCGGCTGCGGCTTCGCGGTGGCCGGCCTGCTGCCCACCGCGAACGGCCTCTTCGTCCGGGCCCTGCCCGACGGCTACCGGGCCCGCGCGTTCGGCGTGATGGCCACCGGCGTCCAGGTGATCCAGGGCGCCGCGGTGCTGATCACCGGCGTGCTCGCCGACCGGTTCTCGGTTCCGCTGGTGGTCGGGGTGTGGAGCGCCGCCGGGGTGCTGCTGATGCTGCTGATCACCGTTCGCTGGCCCGACGCGTCCTCGGTCGACGCGGCCGTCCGCGCCGGCGCGCAGGCGCGGACGGGCGGAGCGGCCACCCGGCCGCCGGTCGTGACGCAGCGGTCCGCGCCGGCCCAGGAGGGCCCGGCGAGCGGGGTCAGCGCCGCCACCCGCTGACCGCGCGGGCGCCGGGCCGGCGGGTCCGGCCGCCGGGCGGGACACCTGGCAGGATGGAAGGGTGAATCCCGCAACCGGAGCCGACCGTCCCCGCCCGTCGATCACCCTCTTCGAGGCGGTCGGCGGCGAGCCCACGTTCCGCAAGCTGGTGGACGAGTTCTACGCCGGAGTCGCGACCGATCCGCTGCTGCGCCCGATGTACCCGGAGGAGGACCTCGGGCCGGCCGCCGACCGCCTCGCGTTGTTCCTGATGCAGTACTGGGGCGGCCCCAACACCTACTCGGCCCAGCGGGGGCACCCCCGGCTGCGGATGCGGCACGCCCCCTTCCGGATCGGCACCGCCGAGCGGGACGCCTGGCTGCTGCACATGCGCCGGGCCGTCGACCGGCTCGACCTGGAGCCCGAGGTGGCCGCCGCGCTCTGGGACTACCTGGAGCGGGCCGCGTACTTCATGGTCAACGTGATGGAGGACCCGGCCGGCTGAGCCGCCGGCCCGGCGCCGGTCAGAGCAGGGCGCCCTCGTCGTGCAGCCAGTCCACGAAGGTCGTCGCGACCGCCGCGCCGCAGTCGAGCATCTCGATCAGGAGCGCGTCGTGGGTGCCGGCACCCAGCGGCACCTGCAGCTCCGCGTAGATCGGCAGCTGGCCGCGCTCGGTCGGGTCGCCGATGTACGCCTTGCAGAAGCGGCGGGTGTGGTTCCACTCGTTGACCACCCGGTAGGCGCGGTCGGCCCAGTCCGGCGGGACCGTGGCGTGCGGGCGGGCCCGCATCACCAGGATCTCGTCCTCCGGACCCTCCAGGGTGACCAGGACGGCGTGCCGCTCCCACATGGCCAGCAGGTTGCCGTCCCCGTCGGCCAGGTAACGCACGTCGAGCAGGTCGAGCGCGTCACAGACCCGGCGCAGGGTCACCGGCTCCACGGTGGCCGGCATGTCGGCGAGGGGCGACCGCTCGCCGACCGGCGCGTCGTCCCCCGGCTGGCGTGGGGCCGGTGGACCGACCCGGACGCCGCCCTCCACTGTGACCCCGCTCCGACTGTCCGGATCGCCGCCACCGGCGGGACCGGGGCGCCATGACCACCACGGCATCGCTCGCGCACCTCACTCCCCAGCGGATCCACTCGCATACCGTGCGTTGGATCCGAGGATGGACGGTACCCGGACAGTCGGGATGAGGCATCCCCCCAACGACAGCCCCAACCCAGAAGAATGATCGTGGCTCATCCGTTCGGCCGACCGCCCGTCGGCCGCACCACCAGCTCACCCGGCCGTTGCCACCAGGCGGCCCCGTACGGTCCGACCAGGCCGACCCAGCGGCCGGCGACCCGCACCTGCACCCCCGCCGCCTCCGGCGCGGGCGCGCCCGGGCCGAGGAAGCCCATCCGGACCAGACCCTGGATCAGCCGCTGCGACACCTCCACCGGCGCCGCCGGCGTGTCCCCCTCGGGCGTGACCAGCACCGCGACGTGGTCCAGCAGCGCGTCCCGCAGCGCCCGCTGGCCGACCGCGCGACCGCCCACGCCGTGCGTGGCCGCTTCGCGCAGCGCACCTGCCGCCGCCGCCGCGATCCGCGCCACCTCGGCCGCCGGCAGCAGCTCCACCGGCCGGCTCACCGGCGGCGGCAACGGCCAGCGCCACTGCGCGTCCCGGTTGGTGGGCAGCGTGTCCCGACCGGACTCCAGCTCGGCGAGCAGCTCGCGGGCGGCGACCGTCGCGTCACCGGGCGCCGCGCCGGCCACCGTGCGGACCACCAGCACTCCCCAGGGCAGCCGGGCCCACAGCGCCGTCCGGCCGGCCGTCGTGGCCGGCCGGAGCCGGACCAGGGCGGCCGGGTCCAGCCGGACCAGCCGGGCCAGGAAGGCGCCCGCGTCGGACACCCCGGCCAGCCCGTGCCCGCCGGTCCGCGTGGTGGGTCCGTCGGCCGGCGCGCTCACGCCGGCCGACGTCGCGGGTCCGTCCGCCGGCGCGCTCACGCCGGCCCGGCCGGCAGGGCGTAGCGGGACAGGAACTGCCGCTCCTCGTCGCTGATCCGGCGGGGCATCTGCCGGGACAGGTCGAACGGCACCAGCACCGAACGGGCCCGACTGGCCAGCACCTCGCCGTCGTACAGCTCGTAGTCGACGGTGAACCGGGAGGCCCGGATCTCGGAGATCCACAACTCGATCCGGACGGTCGGCGCGGCCTCCGCGCTGGCCCGGCCCAGGGCGTAGTCGACCGGGCGCAGGTAGTCGACCTCGTGCCGGCGGATGACCACTCCGTCGGCGAGCGAGCCCACCCCCCACGCCCGACCACCGGCGAACATCAACGCCACCCGGGCCTCCTCGTAGAGAGTGAGGAAGCGGGCGTTGTTGACGTGGCCGTACGCGTCCAGGTCGGACCAGCGCAGCGCGCAGTGGTAGACGAACCTCTCAGTCACGGGTGAGCTTGCGGTACGTCACCCGGTGCGGCCGGGCGGCGTCCGCACCGAGCCGGTCGACCTTGTTCTTCTCGTACGCCTCGAAGTTGCCCTCGAACCAGAACCACTTCGACGGGTTCTCCTCGTCGCCCTCCCAGGCCAGGATGTGCGTGGCCACCCGGTCCAGGAACATCCGGTCGTGGGAGATGACCACGGCGCAGCCGGGGAACTCCAGCAGCGCGTTCTCCAGGCTGGAGAGCGTCTCGACGTCGAGGTCGTTGGTCGGCTCGTCGAGGAGGATCACGTTGCCGCCGATCTTCAGCGTCAGCGCCAGATTGAGCCGGTTCCGCTCGCCGCCGGAGAGCACCTTGGTCGGCTTCTGCTGGTCCGGCCCCTTGAAGCCGAACGCCGCGATGTACGCCCGCGACGGCATCTCGACCTTGCCCACCATGAGGTGGTCCAGCCCGTCGGAGACGACCTCCCAGACGGTCTTGTCGCCGTCGAGGCCCTGCCGGTTCTGGTCGACGTACGACAGCGAGACGGTCGGACCCACCCGGACGTCGCCACCGGTCGGCTGCTCCAGCCCGACGATGGTCTTGAACAGGGTGGTCTTGCCGACGCCGTTCGGGCCGATGATGCCGACGATGCCGTTGCGCGGCAGCGAGAAGGAGAGGTCGTCGATCAGCAGCCGGTCGCCGAAGCCCTTGCTCAGGTCGTGCGCCTCGATGACGGTGCTGCCCAGGCGCGGGCCCGGCGGGATCTGGATCTCCTCGAAGTCCAGCTTCCGGGTCTTCTCCGCCTCGGCGGCCATCTCGTCGTAGCGGTCCAGGCGGGCCTTGGACTTGGTCTGCCGGGCCTTGGCGTTGGAGCGGACCCACTCCAGCTCGTCGGAGAGGCGCTTCTTCATCTTGGCGTCGCGGCGACCCTCGACGGCCAGCCGGGCGGCCTTCTTCTCCAGGTAGGTGGAGTAGTTGCCCTCGTACGGGTAGGCCCGGCCGCGGTCCAGCTCGAGGATCCAGTTGGCGACGTTGTCCAGGAAGTACCGGTCGTGGGTGATGGCGATGACGGTGCCGGCGTACTTGGCGAGGTGCTGCTCCAGCCACTGCACGCTCTCGGCGTCCAGGTGGTTGGTGGGCTCGTCGAGCAGCAGCAGGTCGGGCGCCTCGAGCAGCAGCTTGCAGAGCGCGACCCGACGACGCTCACCACCGGAGAGCTGGGTGACGTCGGCGTCCGGCGGCGGGCAGCGCAGCGCGTCCATGGCCAGTTCGAGCTTGGAGTCGATGTCCCAGGCGTCGGCGTGGTCCAGCTCCTCCTGGAGCCGGCCCATCTCCTCCATGAGCTCGTCGGAGTAGTCGGTGGCCATCTGCTCGGCGATGGAGTTGAACCGCTCCAGCTTCGCCTTGGTCTCGGCGACCGCCTCCTCGACGTTGCCGAGGACGGTCTTGCTGTCGTTGAGCGGCGGCTCCTGGGCGAGCATGCCGACGGTGAAGCCGGGCATCAGCCGGGCCTCGCCGTTGCTCGGCCGGTCCCACCCTGCCATGATCTTGAGGAGGCTGGACTTACCGGCGCCGTTCGGGCCGACCACACCGATCTTGGCCCCCGGCAGGAAGTTCAGCGTCACGTTGTCGAGCACGACCTTGTCGCCGTGCGCCTTGCGCGCCTTTTCCAGGACGTAGATGAACTGGGCCACGGTGCGGGCTACCTCCGTCGGTTGCTGTCGCGAGCTTCAGGGCGCGGGCCGCGAGTTCCGCCGGCCGCCGCCGGCCGGGGGCCGGGCGCGCGCACGCCGCCGTCAATCCTGACAGGTACGCCCCGCTCCGCCCACATCACCCCGCCCCAGGAGTACGCGCCGGACGCTGTTGACAAGATCACGATGAGGGTTCGGCCGTCGTGGGACGGGTAGGTGACTCCGGCACGGGGCATCAGACGCCGCAGCTACGCTCAGTACGCTCAACGCGGTGGACCCGTCAGCACCCGGAGGTGGCCGATCGTGACCGTCCGTAGCTCCTTTGTCGTAGTGGCGAACCGACTGCCGGTCGACGAGGTGAGCACACCCGAGGGGCGGCAGTGGCGACGCAGCCCCGGCGGGCTGGTCACCGCGCTGCACCCCGTGCTCGCCGAGCACCAGGGCACCTGGGTCGGTTGGGCGGGCGGCACCGGCGCCGCGCCCGAGCCGTTCGACCTCGAGGGCATCCGGCTGCACCCGGTGCCGCTGAGCGCCGAGGAGCTGGAGCGCTACTACGAGGGCCAGTCCAACGCCACGATCTGGCCGCTCTACCACGACGCGGTGGAGACCCCGGCCTACAAGCGCCGCTGGCGTGAGGCGTACCGGCTGGTCAACGCCCGGTTCGCGGAGGCCGCGGCGGAGGTCGCGGCCGAGGGCGCGACGGTCTGGGTGCAGGACTACCAGCTCCAGCTGGTGCCGGCGATGCTGCGCGAGCTGCGCCCCGACCTGAAGATCGGTTTCTTCCTGCACATCCCGTTCCCGCCGATCGAGCTGTTCATGCAGATGCCGTTCCGCACCGAGATCCTGCGCGGCCTGCTCGGCGCGGACCTGATCGGCTTCCAGCAGCGGCTGGCGGCGCAGAACTTCGTCCGGCTGGCCCGGCACCTGCTCGGCCTGCGCTACGAGGGCCAGATGATCCAGGTCGACGGGCGGCAGGTGAAGGCCGGCGCCTTCCCCATCTCCATCGACACCAGGGAGATGGAGCGGCTGGCCGAGGACCCGGCGATCCAGGCCCGGGCCAAGCAGATCCGCGAGGAACTGGGCAACCCGAAGACCATCATCCTGGGCGTGGACCGGCTCGACTACACCAAGGGCATCGAGCTGCGACTCAAGGCGTTCCGGGAACTTCTGGCTGACGGAAAGTTGACAGTTCCCGAGGCGGTTATGGTGCAGGTGGCGACACCGAGCCGGGAGCGGGTCGAGCACTACCAGGCACTTCGTGTGAAGGTCGAGCGCGAGGTTGGTCGGATCAATGGTGAATTCGGCAGGGTCGGCGTGCCGGCGGTGCATTACCTGCATCAGTCGTACAGTCGCTCTGAACTGGCCGCGATGTACGTCGCAGCCGACGTGATGATGGTGACCCCGCTGCGAGACGGAATGAATCTGGTGGCCAAGGAGTACGTCGCATCGCGCGCCGACCAGGGTGGCGCGCTCGTGCTCAGTGAGTTCGCCGGCGCCGCCACCGAGCTGCGCCAGGCATTTTTGTGTAACCCGCACGACCCGGACGCGGTCAAGGACGCCCTGCTGAAGGCCGTGCACGTCGAGAAACCAGAGGCCCGCCGCCGGATGCGGACAATGCAGCGCCACCTGCGCACCCACGATGTCGGCCACTGGGCCAAGTCCTTCCTGTCCGAGCTCGGGGTGCCCGATACGGAGGCAACCGCGTGACCCCTGCCGTCAACACCCCGGCCACGCCCACAGCCGGGGTGCTGGATTCCGACCTGCGCACCGCCATCGGCCGGATCGCCCGGGTCCCCCAGCTCCTGATCGCCTGCGACTACGACGGCACCCTCGCGCCGATCGTGGAGGACCCGACCAAGGCCGTGCCCCTGCCGGAGTCGGTGGCCGCCATCCGCGCGCTGGCCTCGCTGCCGCAGACCACCGTCGCGGTGGTCTCCGGCCGGGCGCTGCGCGACCTGGCCGCGCTCTCCCGGTTGCCCAGCGAGGTGCACCTGGTCGGCAGCCACGGCTCCGAGTTCGACATCGGCTTCGTCGAGCGGCTCTCCCCCGAGCTGATCGCCGTGCGGACCCGGCTGCGGGACGCGCTGCGCGAGATCGCCGCGGCCCACCCCGGCGTACGCCTGGAACGCAAGCCGGCCAGCGTCGCCGTGCACACCCGCGGGGTGGACCCGCAGGTCGCCGCCGCCGCCATCGAGGCGGTCCGCAGCGGCCCCGCCACCTGGGAGGACGTCACCGTCACCCAGGGCAAGGAGGTCATCGAGCTGTCGGTCGTGGCGACCCACAAGGGCACCGCCGTCGACCAGTTGCGGACCCAGCTCTCGGCGAGCGCGGTGCTGTTCATCGGCGACGACGTCACCGACGAGAACGCCTTCGGCAACCTGCACGGACCCGACGTCGGCATCAAGATCGGCCCGGGCGACACGAAGGCCGACTACCGGGTCGCCGAGCCGATCGAGGCGGCCCGGGCGCTCGCACTACTGCTGGAGACCCGCCGGCACTGGCTCTTCGGCGAGCGGGCCGTCCCGATCGAGCGGCACTCGATGCTGGCCAACGGCCGCACCGTCGCGCTGCTCACCCCCGAGGCCAAGGTCACCTGGCTCTGCCACCCCAAGCCGGACTCGGCGGCGATCTTCGCCGACCTGGTCGGCGGCGGCCCGGCCGGGCACTTCACCGTCGGCCCGGAGCGCGGTGGCATCCCGCTCGGCCAGCGTTACCGCAACGGCACCATGACCGTGGAGACCCGCTGGTCCGGGCTCACCGTCACCGACTGGCTGGACCTGCCCGCCCGGGAGACCACCCCGGACGGCCCGGCCGTGGTCACCGGCGACTCGACCCTGGTCCGGGTGCTCTCCGGCTCCGGCCGGGCCCGGATCGAGTTCGCGCCCCGGCCCGAGTTCGGCCAGGTGCAGGTGCAGCTCCAGCCGCTCGACGACGGGCTGCTGGTGCTCGGCTCCAACGAGCCGGCAGCGCTCTACTCCCCCGGCGTGCAGTGGGAGGTCGTCGACGACGGCGGCTACGAGACCGCCCGGGCCGTGGTCGACCTGCGGGCCGCCGGTGGCCAGGTGGTGCTGGAGCTGCGCTTCGGCACGCAGAGCCTGGAACACCACCGGGTGCCGATCCACGAGCGGCAGGCCACGGCCGAGCAGCCGTGGAAGGACTGGGTGGCCACCCTGCGGCTGCCCGCCACCGCCCGCGACCTGGTCGCCCGCAGCGCGCTCACCCTGCGGGGGCTCGCCCACGAGGCGACCGGCTCGATCCTCGCCGCGGCGACCACCTCGCTGCCGGAGGAGCTGGGCGGCGTCCGCAACTGGGACTACCGCTACTGCTGGCTGCGCGACGCGGCGATGACCGCCCGCGCCCTGGTCGACCTGGGGTCGACCGAGGAGGCCGAGGGGCTGCTGCGCTGGATCGACGGCGTCGTCGAGCGAACCGGCGGGCACCCGGAACGGCTGCACCCGCTCTACACGGTCGACGGCTACGAGCTGGGCGCCGAGGCGGTCATCGACACGCTGCCCGGCTACGCCGGCTCCCGCCCGGTACGCGTCGGCAACCTCGCCAACCACCAGCTCCAGCTGGACGTCTTCGGCCCGATCGCCGACCTGATCGCCGCCGTCGCCGACGCCCGGGGCTCGGTCCGCGAGGACGAGTGGCGGGTGCTGGACAACATGGTCGAGGCGGTCCGCCGCCGCTGGCACGAGCCGGACCACGGCATCTGGGAGGCCCGCCTCCCCCCGCGGCACCACATCTTCTCCAAGGTGATGTGCTGGATGACGGTGGACCGGGCGTTGCACGTGGTGCGGCAGCACGGCGGCGAGGACCGCCCGGAGTGGGTCGAGCTGCGGGAGCGGATCGGCGCCAACGTCCTGGAGAACGGCTGGCACGACGAGGCCGAGGCGTACAGCGTCGCGTACGGGCACGACGAGATGGACGCGTCGTCGCTCTGGATCGGCCTGTCCGGGCTGCTCCCCGGCGACGACCCGCGCTTCCTGTCGACGGTGCTGAAGATCGAGGCGGAGCTGCGCAGCGGTCCGGTCGTCTACCGGTACCACTGGGACGACGGCCTGCCCGGCCGGGAGGGCGGCTTCCACATCTGCACGGCGTGGCTGATCGAGGCGTACCTGCGCACCGGCCGGCGGACCGACGCGGAGGAGCTGTTCGCCCAGATGGTCGACACCGCCGGCCCCACCGGCCTGCTCCCCGAGCAGTACGACCCGCTCGCCGAGCGCGGCCTGGGCAACCACCCGCAGGCGTACAGCCACCTCGGCCTGGTCCGCTGCGCCCTGCTCCTGGACAACATGCTCAAGCACTGAGCGGATCGAGCACGACGGCGGCCCGGGACCGGCTGGTCCCGGGCCGCCGTCTCTTCGTCTCCCGGCCACCGGCGAGGGCCACCGACCGGCACTGCTCTGCTCGCGCGCCTTTGCTCTGCTCAACCCCACGCGACACTCGACCGCCTCCAGTGTCGCGTCCGCCGCAGCAGAGCAAAGGGGGGGACGGAGGGCCTGGTCGGGCCGGCGGGCCGGCCGGGCCCGCACGGTGTCAGTGCCCGGAGAGATCCGGGTCGAGAGCGCCGACCACGTCACCGACCACGACGATCGCGGGCGGGCGCAGCTCCGCGGCGACCACGTCGGCCGCCACCGCGCCCAGGGTCGAGCGGAGGATGCGCTGGGCGCCGGTCGTACCCTCCTGGATCACCGCGGCGGGGGTCGCCGCCGGCTTCCCGTGGGCGACCAGGGTCGCGGCGATCGCCGGCAGGTTCTTCAGGCCCATCAGGATCACCAGGGTGCCGCGCAGCCCGGCGAGGGCCTCCCAGCGGACCAGCGAGGCCGGCGAGTCCGGTGCGACGTGCCCGGAGACCACGGTGAACTCGTGCGCCACGGCCCGGTGGGTCACCGGTACGCCGGCCACCGCCGGCACGGCGATCGCGCTGGTCACCCCGGGGACCACGGTGACCGGCACCCCGGCCTCGGCGCAGGCCAGCAGCTCCTCGCCGCCGCGACCGAAGACGTACGGGTCGCCGCCCTTGAGCCGGACCACGAACCGGCCGGCCAGGGCCCGGTCGACCAGGATCTTGTTGATCTCCTCCTGGGTTCGCGACGGCCCGTACGGGATCTTGGAGGCGTCGACCAGCTCGACGTCGGGGCGCAGTTCGTCCAGGAGCAGCCCGGGAACCAGCCGGTCGGCGACCACCACGTCCGCCTCGGCGAGCAGCCGCCACCCCTTCACGGTGATCAGCTCGGGGTCACCCGGTCCGGCGCCGACCAGCGCCACCCGGCCACCGGTGGCGTCGGCCGGGGTCCCCTGCTCCACCGGAGGCGTCACCAGGAGGCCCTGCCGTGCACCCAGGAGGTCGCGGATCGCGTCGCGGACGGTCATCGCGCGCCGGGGGTCGCCGCCGCCGAGCACGGCGACGGTGACCGGGCCGTGCCGGGTGACCGCCGGGGTCCAGGCGGTGGCCGCCGCCCGGTCGTCGGCCCGGACGCAGAAGATCCGCCGTTCGTCGGCGGCGGCGCTGACCGTGACCGCGGCGGCCGGGTCGTCGACCGCCACCTGGACCAGCCAGGCGCCGTCCAGGTCCTCGGGCGCGAAGCGGCGCCGGACCCAGCGCAGCCGGCCCGCCTCGGCGTGTCCCTGCAGCGCCGGGGTCAGCTCGGGCGAGACGAGCAGCACGTCCGCGCCGGCGTCGAGCAGCGCGGGCACCCGTCGGGTGGCGACCGCTCCCCCGCCGACGACGACCACCCGCCGGCCGGCCAGGCGCAGCCCGAGCGGGTACGGGCTACCGCCCGTACCGCCGCCGGTTCCGCTCACTTCTCGGCCACCCCTGCGGAGTCGAACGTCGCCACCTCGTGCAGTACCCGGACCGCGCCGGTCACCACCGGCAGGGCCAGCAGGGCGCCGGTCCCCTCGCCGAGGCGCAGCCCGAGGTCGATCAGCGGGTCCAGGCCCAGGTGCCGCAGGGCCACACCGGCGCCCGGCTCGGCCGAGCGGTGCCCGGCGACCATCGCGGCGACCGCGTCGGAGGCGAAGGCCGCCGCGGCGAGCGCGGCGCTGACCGCGATCACGCCGTCCAGCAGCACCGGGACCCGGCGCGCGGCGGCGCCGAGGACGAAGCCGGCCAGTGCCGCGTGCTCCAGGCCGCCGACGGCGGCCAGGACGCCCAGCGGGTCGGCCGGGTCGGGGGCGTGCCGGCGCAGCGCGGCCCGCACCACGTCGATCTTGTGCTGGTACGTCTCGTCGTCCACGCCGGTGCCCCGGCCGGTCACCTCGGCGGCGTCCACGCCGGTGAACGCGGCGATCAGGGCGGCGGCCGGGGTGGTGTTGCCGATGCCCATGTCGCCGGTGAGCAGGATCCCGGCCCCGGCGTCGACCAGCCGCCCGGCGACCGCGATGCCGGTCTCCACGGCGGCGCGGGCCTCGTCCCGGGTCAGCGCGGCGGTCACCGTCAGGTCCCGGGTGCCGGGCCGGACCTTCGCCACGATCAGCCTGGGTGCACCGGGGCCGCCCGGTCCCTCGGCGTCCGGGCCGGCAGCGTCCGGGTCGCTGGCGTCCGGGTCGGTGGGCAGCGGGGTGGCGACACCGACGTCGACCACGGTGACCGAGGCGCCGGCCTGCCGGGCGAACGCGTTGACCACCGCCCCGCCGGCCAGGAAGTTGGCCACCATCTGGGCGGTGACCTCCTGCGGCCAGGGGGTGACCCGCTGGGCGTGCACCCCGTGGTCGCCGGCGAAGACGGCCACCGCCGCCGGTTCGGGCAGCGGCGGCGGACAGGTGCCGGCCAGTCCGGCGAGGCGTACCGAGAGTTCCTCCAGGGCGCCCAGCGAACCGGCCGGCTTGGTCAGCCGGCCCTGAAGGTCGCGGGCCGCCGTCATCGCTTCCGCGTCGGGCGGCCGGATCGCCGCGAGCGTGGTTTCCAGCATCATGCCTCCAGGATCCCTGCCAGTGCCTCGACGAACGCGTCGGTGGTCGCCCGGTCCCGCACCGCGAGCCGCAGCCAGTCCGGGCCGAGCCCCGGGAAGGTGTCGCCCCGGCGTACCGCCCAGCCCCGCTCCCGCAGGATCTCGCGCACCCGCGCCGCCCCGGGCAGGTGGATCAGCACGAAGGCGCTGGCCGGGCGGCCAGCGACGCGTACCCCCGGCAGGGCCGACAGGCGGTCGACCAGGTGGTCGCGGTCGGCGGCCAGCCGGGCGGCGAGGTCGCGTTCGGCCGCGACCGCGGCCGGCGACGCGCATGCGGTGGCGGCGGCGAGCGCCGGGGTGGAGACCGCCCAGAGCGGCTGCACGGCGGCCAGCCGGTCGACCAGGTCGGCCGGCGCGAGGAGATAGCCGATCCGCAGGCCGGCCAGCCCCCAGGTCTTGGTCAGGCTGCGGACCACGACCAGGCCGGGCAGGTCGCGCCGGTCGGCCAGCGACTCCGGCTCGCTGTCGGCCCCGGGGGTACGGGTGGTGTCGGCGAACGCCTCGTCGACCACCAGGATCCGGCCGGGCCGGGTCAGGGCGGCCAGGTCGGCGGCGGGGTGCAGCACCGACGTGGGGTTGGTCGGGTTGCCGATCACCACCAGGTCGGCGTCGGCGGGCACCCGGGCCGGGTCCAGCCGGAAGCCGTCGGCGGGGTCGAGCAGCACCCGCTCCACCGGGTGCCCGGCGGCCCGCAGCGCCGCCTCCGGCTCGGTGAACTGCGGGTGCACCACGACCGGCCGGTGGACGCCGGCCAGCGCGCGGGCGAGCAGCACGAAGCCCTCCGCGGCACCGGCGGTGAGGAGTACCTCCTCCGGGGGACGGCCGTGCCGGGCGGCGACGGCGGCCCGGGCCGGCCGGGGGTCCGGGTACGCCGCCAGCTCGCCCAGGGCGGCGACCAGCGGGTCGGCCAGCCAGTCCGGCATCGGGTCCCGGCGGACGTTGACCGCCAGGTCGACCAGTCCGGCTTCGACCTCGGCGTCCCCGTGGTGACCGAGGTCCGGTTCGGGCGCTCCGGGGTCCGTCTGCGGCCCGGCGTCGACGAGTTGACCACGCATGTCCGCGATCCTGCCGGGAAGGCGACGTCGGGGACAGCGGATCCCGGCGTGGGTCGCGTCACCCGCCCGCCGGTTTATGAGTTCTTCTCATTTCTGAATCGGAAATGTCATAGCTTGGGCCTCGTGAGCAACCGACCCTTCGCTGCCGCCGGTCGATCCGTTCCTCTCCTCCGCGCCGGACTCATCGCCGGAATCGTCGTCACCGCCGCCCTCTATCCGTTGGCCGCCCTCACCGGCCTCGGCGCCAAGGCCACCGCGCACGCCGTCGAGCAGAAGACCGACATCCTGCGCACCGCGCTGCCCGCCGAGACCTCCTACCTGTACGCGCCCGACGGCAAGACCGTCCTGACGATGTTCTACGAGGAGTACCGGCAGTACACCAAGCTGTCGGACATGTCCCCGAACATCCAGCAGGCGATCGTCGCCGCCGAGGACAACCGCTTCTACCAGCACCACGGCGTCGACCCGAAGGGCGTCGCCCGCGCCTTCGTGGCGAACGCCCGCTCCAGCGGCGTCTCCCAGGGCGCCTCCACGCTGACCATGCAGTACGTCCGGATGGCCCTGCGGGACAGCGCGAAGACCCCCAAGGAGGTCCAGGAGGCGACCCAGCAGACCAGCCTGCGCAAGGTCAAGGAGATGCGGATGGCGCTGGACATCGAGAAGGAGCTCACCAAGGAGCAGATCCTGGAGCGCTACCTCAACTCGGCGTACTTCGGCCACCGCGCGTACGGCATCTACGCCGCGTCGCAGATCTTCTTCTCCAAGACCCCGGCCACCCTCACCCCGGTCGAGGCGGCCACCCTCGCCGGCCTGGTCAAGTCCCCGTCCGAGTACGACCCGATCACCTCGGACCAGAAGGACGCCACCGGGCGGCGCAACTACGTGCTCGACAACATGACCCGGCTCGGGTTCATGTCGCCGGACGTGGCCGCGGCGTACAAGAGCGAGCCGATCCAGCTCAAGCTGACCGACCCGCCCAACGACTGCGCCTCGATCCCCAAGAAGTACAACAGCTGGGGCTTCGCCTGCGACTACGTCAAGAACTGGTGGAGCGCGCAGCCCGCGTTCGGCGAGAACCGGCTGGAACGGATGGACAAGCTCCGCCGCGGCGGCTACCGGATCGTGCTCAGCATCGACCCGAAGATCCAGGCGGCGGCCGAGCAGAACGTCGGCGCCCAGGACAACACGGGCAGCCCGTTCGCCAACGGGATCGTGGTCTCCGAACCGGGCACCGGCCGGGTCAAGGCGATGGCGGTGAACCGCACCTACTCCCTGGACCTCAGCCAGAACGGCCCGACCTCCAACCCGGAGGCCGACCCCAACGTCAAGGCGAACTACCCGAACACGGTCGCCCCGCTGCTCGGCGGCGGCACCCTCCCCGGGTACCAGGCCGGATCGACGTTCAAGATGTTCCCGATGCTCGCCGCCCTCGACTCGGGCATGAAGCTGTCGACGTCCTTCAACGCGCCGTACACCTACAAATCGTCGGTGTACGACGGCTGGGCCCCGTCGAACGCCAGCGGCGCGATGACCGGCAACCAGACCATGTGGTCCGGCTTCGGCAAGTCGGTGAACACCTACTTCGTCTGGCTGGAGGAACAGGTCGGCGCGGACCGGGCGGTCCGGATGGCCGAGCAGCTCGGGCTGCGCTGGCGCACCGACGTCGACAAGGAACAGGCATCGCCGGCCAAGGCGAAGAAGTGGGGCTCGTTCACCCTGGGCGTCTCCGACGCCACGCCCCTGGAGATGGCCAACGCGTACGCCGCCGTGGCCGCCGACGGCCGGTACTGTGAGGCCATCCCGGTCCTGTCGATCAGCAACCGGGACGGCACGCCCGCCACGTACACCACCCCGGGTGGGGTGCAGCGGGAGATCGCCAAGCCGCGCTGCCGGCAGGTGGTCAGCGCCGACGCCGCCCGGGCCGCCACCGACGCCGCCCGCTGCCCCACCGGCGACACCCCGGCCAAGGGCAGCTGCGGGGGCTGGTCCACGGCGGACAGCGTCCGGGGCACCGTCGGCCGTCCGGTCGCCGGCAAGACCGGTACCACCGACAGCACCCGGTCGGCCTGGTTCGCCGGGTTCACCCCGGAACTGGCGGCAGCGAGCTTCATCGCCGACCCGGACAACCCGTTCAACGCCGTCGGCGACGGGCAGTCCCAGATCCCGGTCAACGCGGTGGCCCGAACGCTGCGCGACGCCCTCAAGGGCCAGCCGGTACGCCAGTTCACCCCACCGTCCGACGAGATCGTCGGCTGAGCGCCGGCAACCGACCACCCGGGGGTGCGCCCGGGTAACGATCAGGAGGTTCGCGTCAGCCGACGCGGACCTCCTGATCGACTCCCCTCCCCCACCCCGCCCCTCCCCGCTGCGCGTTGATCAAGAGATTTTCGTCAGGGAGAGCGCTTCCCGGTGACCAGAACTTCTTGATCAACGAGCCGGGAGGAGGGCCGGAGAGAGGGGGTCAGTGGAGGTCGGCGGCGACGAACGACCACAGCTCCAGGTCGACCCGGGCGCCCCGGACGAAGCCGGCGTTGCGCAGCAACCCCTCGTAGCTGAAGCCGGCCTTCTCGGCGACCCGCCGGGAGGCGACGTTGCCCGGCGCCACCCGCAGCTCCACCCGCTGGAAGCCGTGCTCCAACAGCAACGCCACGGCCGCGGCGTCCACCGCCTCGGCGGCCAGCCCGAAGCCACGGGCGTCCGGCGCCAACGCGTACGAGACCTCCGTCGACCGGGCGCCCCAGTCGGTGCGCCGGGTCCACAGGCAGCCCACCACCCGGCCGTCCTCCCGGCGGACCAGCGCGAAGTGGTCGCCGTCGCCGCTGTCCCGCCGCTGCCGGGCCAGGTCCGTGCACCAGGACCGGCCCTCGATCCGCCCGGCCGGCTCGGCCAGCGGCAACCAGCGCTGCGTCTGCCGGTCGGCGAAGACCTCGTCCACCGCCCCGGCGTCCGCCGGCACGTGCCGGCGGACCTCCAGCCGTGGGGTGGAGACGGTCAGCTCCGGGAACCGGCGGATCGCCACCTGGCCGATCACCGGGTGGCCGCCACGTCGGTCGGTGTGTCGGCGACCGCCGCGGCGGCCAGCCGGCCGGCGATGCCCGGCACGGCGGCCCAGTGCAGGCCCAGCTGTGAGGCGTGCACCCCGCGCCAGACGAAGCCCTCGGGCGCGCCACCCTCCCAGCTCCACGCCGGCGCCTGCCCGGCCCGGGGGGTCAGCACGGCGGCGTGCTGCTTGTGGCCGACCAGCACCGTGCCGGCCGCGGCGACCACGCTGGCCGTCCGGGCCGTCGCCTCGCGGTAGCCGACGACCAGGCCGTCCCGGCGCCGGCCGGTCGCGTCCAGCACCCCGCACATCGGCAGCCCGTCCAGCTCGCGGGCCAACCAGAGCAGGCCGGCCCCCTCGGCGACCACCGGCCGGCCGGTACGGGCCAGCTCGGCCACCGCGATGCAGAGCCTGCGATTGGCGGAGAGCTCCACCGCGTACCCCTCGGGCAGCCCGGCGCCGACGACCAGCGCCCGGGTCCCCGCGGGCAGCTCCTCGTCGCGCAGCGGGTCGACCGTCACCACCTCGGCCCCGGCGGCCCGGAGCAGCTCCGCCGTCTCGGGGTGGCTGTAGCTGCCGCCCGCCGCCCCGGCGACCGCCACGACCGGCCGGCCGGCGACGGGCTCGCCCTCCCCCGGCTCCGGTGACCAGGCGGGGCCGGCCAGCGGCGGCGCCGAGCGGGCCAGCGCGAGCAGCCGGTCCAGGTCGACCGTGGCGGCAACCGCCTCGCCCAGCCGGCGCACCGCCCGGACGGCCTCCCCGTCGCCGCCGATCGCGGGTAGCATCCCGTGCCGGCGGGCCGGCAGCACCGGGGGCAGCTCGTGCCGGCGCAACGCGCCGTAGACCGGCACCCCGATGTCGTCGAGCGCCTCCCGCAGCATCGCCTCGTGCCGGGGCGAGGCGACCCGGTTCAGGATCACCCCACCCAGCCAGAGCTGCTCGTCGTACGCCCGGAAGCCGTGCACCAGCGCGGCCACCGACTGGCCCATCGCCGCCACGTCCACGGTCAGCACGACCGGGCTGCGCAGCCGGACGGCGACCGCCGCGGTGGAATCCTCGTCGGGGCGGCCGGAGACCGAGTCGTAGAGGCCCATGGTGCCCTGCACGACGGCCAGCGACGCCCCGGCGGCGCCGTTCGCGAAGAGCGGGCCGAGGCGTTCCACCCCGGCCAGCCGGGCGTCCAGGATCCGCCCCGGACGGCCGGCGGCGAGCCCGAGGTAGGCGGCGTCGACCTGGTCGGCCCCGACCTTGAAACCGGCCACGGCCAGCCCCCGGTCGGCGAGCGCGGCGAGCAGGCCGATGGAGATCGCGGTGGTCCCGTGCCCCGAAGCGGGCGCGCTGAGCACGAGGCGAGGCACGGCGGTCATCATCGACTCCTCGGTGCGACGGGTGGTGGGTCCGTGGCGGCGCGGTCGCCGGCGTGACGATACCCGTCGGGTGCGACGCGTGGCGGCCGTCGTACGGTCGGTCCGGCGGGCGTGACGCACCGTCACCGGGCCACCGGCCGGGTGGCGTCGGTCATACGGGTAGCCTCGAGGCGTGTACCGGTTCCTGCTGACCCCCCGATGGCTGGGCTATCTCGCCCTGGCGCTCGCTGCCGCCGCGGTGATGGTGCTGCTCGGCAACTGGCAGCTGCACCGCTACCACGCGCGCACCGAGGTCAACGAGCGGATCGACGCGGGCGCGCGGATGGCGCCGGTGCCGCTGGCCGACGCGCTGGCCGCCCCCACCGGCGGTCCCGGCACGGCGGGGCCCGCCCCGGCCGAGAAGGTCACCTGGAGCCGGGTCACCGCCACCGGCAGGTACGACACCGGCAACCTCGTCCTGGTCCGCGGCCGGACCGTCGACGACGGCGTCGGCTTCGAGGTGCTCACCCCGCTGGTGCTCGCCGACGGCACCGCCGTGCTGGTGGACCGCGGCTGGATCCCGCCCGCCCCGGGCGGCGCGATCGCCCGGCCCGACGTGCCCGCCACTCCGACCGGCGAGGTCACCGTGGTGGGCCGGGTGCACCCCAGCGAGGACGGCGGCGCCGTGGACCGGCGCGACGGGCAGCTGGAGACCCGGCGGATCGACGTGCCCCGGCTGGCCCGGGAACTGCCCTACCCGGTGCGCGGGGCTTACCTGCTGCTGGACGAGCAGACCCCGGCCGCCGACCCGACCTTCCGGGCGGTCCCGATCGGGCACACCAACAACTGGCAGAACTTCGGCTACGTGTGGCAGTGGTGGATCTTCGCGGTGATGACGCTGGTCGGCTACGGCTGGGCGGCCCGCCGCGAGGCCCGTGACCGAACCGGCCTGGACCGCCCCGGCCCGCCCGTCGACCGGGCCGCCGAACCCGCCACCGGCACCCCGGCCTGACCCGCCCCACCCGGGTCGTGGCGGTCGCGCCCGGCCGGTTTCGTGCGGTCGCGCTCAGCCGGTGACCCGGCCGGCGTCTCGGGCGGTCGCCCTCAGCCGGTGACCCGGCCGGCGTGGATGGCGCGGACGGCGTCGATGGTGTCCGCCTCGGCGGCGGACTTGTCGTCGCGGTAGCGCACCACCCGGGCGAAGCGCAGCGCCATCCCGCCCGGATAGCGGGAGCTGGTCTGCACCCCGTCGAAGGCGATCTCCACGACCTGCTCGGGGCGGACCCGGACCACCCAGTCGCCGCGTTCCACCGCCAGGGACAGGAACCGCTCGGTCTGCCAGCGCAGCACCTCGTCGGTCAGCCCCTTGAAGGTCTTGCCGAGCATGACGAAGCCGCCGGTGGCCGGGTCCCGTGCCCCGAGGTGCAGGTTGGAGAGCCAGCCCTTGCGCCGGCCACTGCCCCACTCCACGGCCAGCACCACCAGGTCGAGGGTGTGCCGGGGCTTCACCTTGACCCAGGCGGCGCCCCGCCGGCCCGCGTCGTAGGGCGCCGCCGGATCCTTCACCACGACGCCCTCCTGGCCGGCGTCGACCGCGGCGGCGAACGCCGCTCCGGCCTGCTCCGCGTCGTCGACCTCCACCCGGCCGACCAGCAGCGACGCGTCCACCGCGCCGGCCAGGGCGGCCCACCGGTCCCGGCCGGGCCGGTCGATCAGATCCTCGCCGTCGAGGTGCAGCAGGTCGAAGAAGTACGGAGTGAGCACCTGCGCGCCGGTGCTCTCGGCGGCGGCGAGGACCGCCGGGGCGACCGGGACGGCACCCGTGGTGCTGGGCGTGGTCCGCCGGGCGGCGCTGCCGGTGCTCGACGTGCCGCGCCGGGCGGCCCGGCTGGAGGTCTCCTGGAACGGCAGCGGCCGGCCGGTGGCGTCCAGCCCGATCGCCTCGCCGTCGAGCACCAGCTCGCGGGCGGGCAGCGCGCGCACGGCGGCCACCACCTCGGGCACCCGGCCGGTGATCTCGTCCAGGCTGCGGGTGAAGACGGCGATGTCCGACCCGGACCGGTGCACCTGGATGCGGATGCCGTCGAGCTTGACGTCGACCACCGCGGGAACACCGGTGGCGGTGAGCGCCTCGTCCACCGAGGGTGCGCTCTGCGCCAGCATCGGCGCGAGCGGCCGGCCCACCTGGAGCCCGAACCCGGCCAGCGCGTCGGCGCCGCCGGAGAGCGCGGCGACCGCCACCGTACGCAGGTCGCCGGCGAGCAGCAGGGCGCGCCGGACGGCCGTCACCGGCACCTCGGCCGCCCGGGCCACGGCGTCGGCGAGCAGCCCCGCCTGGGCCCCCTGCCGCAGCTCGCCGCTGAACAGCCCGACCAGCAGGCGCTGCTCGTCGGCGGTGGCGGCGGCGAAGAGCCGGTGCAGCAGCTCCCGGCGTCGGGCCTGGGAGCCGGCGCCGGCGACCGCCGCGATCTCGTCGACGGCGGCGTCGACCCCGGCCACGGTCAGCGTCGGAGACTGCGCCGGTGGCGGCAGGTCACGCAGGGCGGCGAAGCCGACCCCGGTCTGCCGCTGGCGCAGCTCGCCGGCGAGCCAGCCGGCACCCGCCGGCACCTCGGCCGGGTCGAGCGACCGGAGGGCGGCGGCGAGCAGCTCCACCTTGGCCCGCCGGCCACTGGTGGCGCCCACGGCGGCCGAGGTGGCCGCCAGATCGAGGAACCGCACGACCTCATCCTGCCAGCCACCCCCGACACCGCCGCCCAGCTCGCCGCACGGGACGGGTCAGGCGGAGACCGGCTCCTCGATCCGCAGGCCCCGGGCGCGGACCTCGTCCGCGACCCGGGTGAGCTGCGAGTCGAGGGCGACCAGCGCGGCGGAGAGCTCGCCGAGCTGGTCCTTGAGCGTGTCCTCGGGCCACGCGGAGACGTCGAGGTCCCCCAGAGCGCTGGCGGCGGCCGTGAGCCGCACCATCAGGTCATTCGTACGCATGTTCGAAAGGCTATAACACCTCTGCGTCCGACACACCGCAAACTTCCCATCGACGGCGGAAGTTACGGTTCCGACACCTCAGACCGGGGCGCCACCGGCCCGGGCCACCTTCGCCAGCAGCAGCGCCTCGGCCAGGCAGACCCGGGCGAACTCGCCCAGGTGCAGGCTCTCGTTCGGCCCGTGCGCCCGGGCGTGCGGGTCCTCCACGCCGGTCACCAGGATCGCCGCCTTCGGGAACATCTCCTGGAAGGTGGCGATGAACGGGATGGAGCCGCCGACGCCGATGTCCACCGGGTCGGTGCCGTCCCACGCCTCCCGGAAGGCGGAACGGGCGGCGTCGAACATCGGCCCCGAGGCGTCGATGACGCACGGGTCACCGTCGTGCTCGAAGGTCACCGTCACCCGCGCACCCCACGGGGCGTGCTTCTCCAGGTGGTCGCGCAGGGCCGCGTACGCCCGCTTCGGGTCGTCGCCCGGCGCCAGCCGTACGCTGAGCTTGGCCTTCGCCGACGGGACCAGGGCGTTCGGCGCCTCCCCGGTGGCCGGGGCGTCCACGCCGAGCACCGCCAGGGCCGGCTTGGTCCAGAGCCGGTCGGTGATCCGGCCGGTGCCGATGAAGTCGACCCCCTCGGCCAGCCCGGCCTCGGCGCGCATCCGGTCCTCCGGATAGTCGACGACCGCGCCCTCCCGCCCGACCAGGCCCTCGACGGCCACGTCACCGGCGTCGTCGTGCAGGGTGGCCAGCAGCCGGACCAGGGCGGTCAGCGCGTCCGGGACCGCCCCGCCGAACATGCCGCTGTGCACCGCGTGCTCCAGGGTGCGGACCTCGACGAAGCAGTTCACGATGCCGCGCAGCGACGTGGTCAGCGCCGGTACGCCGACGTCCCAGTTGCCGGAGTCGGCGATCACGATGACGTCCGAGGCGATCTCGTCGCGGAACTCGGTGAGCAGCGTCTCCAGCGAGTCCGAGCCGTACTCCTCCTCGCCCTCGATGAAGAGGACCACGCCGACCGGGAGCTGGTCGCCGAAGGCGCGCAGGGCGGCGACGTGCGCCATGATGCCGGCCTTGTCGTCGGCGGCGCCCCGGCCGTAGAGGCGCCCGTCGCGCTCGACGGGCTCGAACGGGTCGGACTCCCACAGCGACAGGTCGCCGACCGGCTGCACGTCGTGGTGGGCGTAGAGCAGCACGGTCGGGGCGCCCGCCGGGGCGGCCTTGCGGCCGATGACGGCGGGCTGGCCGCCGCGGCGCACGATCTTGACATCGAGGTCGCAGGCGCGCAGCAGCTCGGCGACCGCCTCGGCGGACCGCTCCACGTGCGAGTGGTCGAAACCCTCGAAGGCGATCCCGGGGATGCGGACGAGACGCTCCAGGTCGGCGCGGACACCGGGCAGCTCCCGCTCGACAGCGGCCCGGATCTCGGACTCGGACATGATCGGTGTGGTCATGACCGGCATCGTATGCCGGCCTTACCGAGCGCCACCGGCCGAGCCGGCCCGGTCGCCCCGCGGTTGGCGTACGAAGTAGCGCCGGCCGTCGTGCGGCAGCCGGGGCGCGCCGTCGACCAGCAGGTCCACGGCCGCCTGCGTACCGTCGGCGGCGAAGTGCGCGCGTTCCCCGGCGTGCCAGCGACCCAGGTCGGGCAGGATCGCCGGCCCGTCCCGGGCCACCGCCCGGTCCCGCCGCAGCTCGGCCGGCGCGCTGACCAGGGCCGACAGCGTCGCCTCCGGCCGGATCACCGCCCGCGCCGCGCTGACCCCCTCGACCAGCAGCACCGGCGCCACCGGCACCGGCACCGGCCGGTCCAGGAACCGCCGGCGGACCCAGCTGTACCGCTGGTAGGACCCGGCTCGCCCGGCGCGCAGCGGCGCCAGCACCCGCTCCTCCAGCCGGGACCAGAAGGTGAGCTGGTCGTCCCACCCGTCGAGCAGGTCGTCGGTGTGCACCACCGGCGGCCGGCCGCCGCCGGTGGACTCCAGGGCGTCCGCGAGGCGGTTCGCGAAGACGCTCTTGCCCGCGCCGCTCGGCCCGTCGACGACCACCAGTCGGGTACGCCCCAGCCGGGCCGGCCGGTCGAGCACCTGCCGGGCCAGCCGGGCGTACGCCTCGAACACCGCCACGGTCACGTCCGAGAGGCTAGCCGCGGCACTTCGCGGCGGATCGGCCGATCCTCGGTCGGCAGCTCAACCGAGGACCACCACCACACCGGCGCCCAGCAGCGCGGCGGCGACCATCAGGTGGACGATCACGACCAGGGGTCTCGCGGCGGCCCGGCCGACGACGGGTTGATACTGCTCCTGCTCGTCCCGGGAGCGATGAACGCCGTACCAGGCCACGGCGCAGGCCGACAGGATCAGCAGAACTCCGACCAAGGACATGTCTCCCCCCCTCCGAACAGCATCGCCCACGGGTCGCCCAGCCGCATCCGCAGACCTCAGTTGCGCGCCGTCGGAGGGCGGTGCGCACCCCCGGGTGAATTGCGAAGTCGTTCCGTCGCACCGGCTCGCGTCCCCCGGTCCCGGACTGCATGATCGGGAGGTGTTCCCTGACGTGATGAGCCCGGGCGTCGACGCCCTGCTGGAGCAGGCCCGGGCCGGGCTGCGCCGACTGACCCCGCACGAGACCGTCGAGGCGGTCCGGGCGGGCGCGCTGCTGATCGACACCCGGACCGACGCGCAGCGTCGTGAGCAGGGCGACCTGCCGGGCGCGATCGTGATCGACCGCACGGTGCTGGAGTGGCGGCTGGACCCGGCCAGCACGTGGCGGATCCCCGAGGCGACCGGGTACGACCGGGAGATCGTGGTGGTCTGCCGGCAGGGCTACAGCTCCAGCCTGGCGGCGGCGAGCCTCCAGGTGCTGGGGCTGCGGGCGGCGACCGACATGGTCGGTGGGGTGGAGGCGTGGCGGGAGGCCGGGCTGCCGATGTCCGACGGCCCCGCCGACATCCGCTACTGACCGCCCGCCGGAGCCACCTCCGCCCGTCACGCCGCTGACCGGGCCCGCACACAGGCCGGGCCCGCACGCCGGCCGGGCCCGCACGCCGGCCGGACGCGGGTCAGGCCCGCGGCGCGCCCGGCGGGACGAACGGCAGGTCGGCCGGCGGGCCGGACTCGATCAGCCGGCACAGCGCGTCGGTGTCGAGGTGCTCCTCGACCAGGTCGCCGAGGAGGTCCAGGGTCCGCTCGCGAGCCGCCGCGAAGGAGTTGGCCGGGGCGACCCGGAAACCGGTCCGGCCCGCCGCCCGGGCCGCCTCGGTGAGGAACCGGCGGCGGAACCCGTCGGACTCGAACGTGCCGTGCCAGTGGGTGCCGTACACCGCACCCAGCCGTGCTCCTTCGCCGGCGCCGTCGGCGTAGGTGAGCAGCGGCGGCAGCGCCGGGTCGGCGGCGGAGACCTGCCCGTGGTGGATCTCGTAGCCGTGCACCGGTTCCCCGTCGGCGACGCCGGCCGACCGGCGGACCGTCTTGCGCCGGTCGAAGGTGACCTCGACCGGGAGCAGCCCGAGGCCGGGTACGCTGCCGCGTCCGCTCTCCACCTCGTCGTGGATGGCGCGACCGAGCATCTGGAAGCCGCCGCAGATGCCGAGCAGCGGCCGGCCGGCCGCGGCGTGCGCCAGCACCGCGTCGGCCAGGCCGGTCTCCCGCAGCCAGGCCAGGTCGGCGACGGTGGACTTCGAGCCGGGCAGCACGATCAGGTCGGCGGCGGCCAGTTCGGCGGGCTCGACGGTGAGCCGGACCCGGACGCCGGGCTCGGTGGCGAGCGCCTCCACGTCGGTGGCGTTGCTGATCCGGGGCAGCCGGACCACCGCGACGTCCAGCCAGTCGGCGCCGTACGGGGCGGCGGGCCGGCCGAGCACCCGGCCGTAGGCGAGCGAGTCCTCCGCGTCCAGCCACAGGTCCAGGTGCCAGGGCAGCACCCCGTACGTGGGCCGGCCGGTGACCTGGCGCAGCATGTCCAGCCCCGGGCGGAGCAGGCCGAGGTCGCCCCGGAACTTGTTGATCACGAAGCCGGCGACCAGGGCCTGGTCGGCCGGGTCGAGCAGGGCCACCGTGCCGAACATCGAGGCGAAGACGCCGCCCCGGTCGATGTCGCCGACCACGAGGGTGGGCAGTCCGGCGTGCCGGGCCAGCCCCATGTTGACGTAGTCCCCCGCGCGCAGGTTGATCTCGGCGGGGCTGCCGGCACCCTCGCAGATCACCACGTCGTACGCGGCCCGCAGCTCGGCGAGCGCGTCGTACGCGGTCCGCGCCAGCCGGGGCCGCAGAGTGCGGAAGTTGCCGGCGGTGACGGTGTCGACGGCCTCGCCGAGCAGCACCACCTGGCTGGCCAGGTCGCTGCCGGGCTTGAGCAGCACCGGATTGAACCGCAGGTCCGGCGGGAGCCCGCAGGCTGCCGCCTGCATGGCCTGCGCCCGGCCGATCTCGCCGCCCCGACCGTCCGGACCGACCACCACGGCCGAGTTGTTGGACATGTTCTGGGCCTTGAACGGCGCGACCTTGACCCCGCGCCGGTGCAGCCAACGGCAGATGCCGGCGGTGAGCACGCTCTTGCCGGCGTCGGAGGTGGTGCCGGCGACCAGCAGCCCGCCGCTCACCGCCCGGCCCGCCCCGCGACCACGACGCGCCGCCCGGCGGCCCGTCCCGCGATCACGGCGCCCCGCCCGGCGGCCCGCGCCGCGCCGGCGACGCCCCGCCCGCCGAGGACGGTGAGCCGCCCGGCGACGGGGGCGGCGGCGACGGCCAGCCCGAGGGCGGCCAGTCCGACCGCGCGGGAGATCCGGGCCGCCCGCTTCAGGTGCCGGGCCTCGGGTCGGGGCCCGTCGCCGAGGAACGGACGCACCTCGGAGCGCCCGAAGTAGACGTTGCGGCCACCGAGCCGGACGCCGAGGGCCCCAGCCATGGCGGCCTCGCACTGCCCGGCGTTGGGGCTGGGATGGTCGTTGCGGTCCCGCCGCCAGACCCGCCAGGCCCGCCCCCGGTCGCCGCGCGCCACCGGGGCGACGGCGATGGTGAGCATGCCGGTGAGCCGCGCCGGGACGAGGTTGAGCAGGTCGTCGAGGCGGGCGGCCGGGGTGCCGAACCGCGCGTACCGGGGTGAGCGGTGGCCGACCATGGCGTCCAGGGTGTTCGCGGCCCGGTAGCCGAGCAGCCCGGGCAGCCCGGCGACGGCGCCCCAGACCAGCGGGGCGACCACGGCGTCGGAGGTGTTCTCCGCGACGGACTCGACGGTGGCCCGGGCCAGCTCAGGCTCGTCGAGGGCGGACGGGTCCCGTCCGCAGAGGTGGCCGAGCCGGCCGCGGGCGGCGGGCAGGTCACCGCGGCGCAGCGCGGCGCCCATCACGGTCGCCTCCCGGCTCAGGGTGCGCCCGCCGAGCACCGTCCAGGTGGCGGCGGCCGTGAGCACCACCCGGGCCACCGGCCGGTTGCGGGTGGCCAGCGTGGCGGCGGCGCCGACCAGCACCGGCACGCCGACGGCCAGCGCGGTGAACGCCGCGCCGGCGACCGGGTCGGGCCGGTACAGGCGGCGCTCCAACGCACCCGCCGCCCGCCCGAAGCCGGCCACCGGATGCCAGCGCCGGGGGTCACCCAGCCAGGCGTCGAGGGCGTACCCCGCCACCAGTCCCGCCGCGTTCGTCACCGCGGTCGACCGTCGCACCCTCACCACCTCCGGCCCGCCAGCCTATGGCCTGCCCGGCCGGCGTCATGGGGACGGGCGGCGAAACGGCGCTCGTCGACCGCCCGAGTGGCACCCGGGCCGCGGCGGCCGGGTGCACGGCTCGGGGTGGCTCGCCGGTCCGCGCTGGCCGGACCCGCCCGGGACCGGGTTGTTGGGCGGTACCGGAGCCGATAGGTTGCGGACTGTGCGGCTTATCGATGTCATGTGCCGGTCCCTGCTCGCGACGGTGTTCGTCGTGGCCGCGCTCAGCAAGATCGCCGGTCGTCCGGCGTGGCTGGGCTTCGTGCAGTCGCTCCGTGAGCTGAACCAGGTGCCGGATGCCGCCGTACGACCCGCGGCGATCACCACGGTGACCACCGAGGCGCTGGTCGTCGTGCTGCTGCTGGTGCCGTCACCTACCGCGGGAATGGTCGGCTCCGCCATCGCGGCCGGCCTGCTCGCGGCCTTCGTCGTGGTGATCGGGCTGGCCATCGCGCGCGGCAACCGCACGCCGTGCCGCTGCTTCGGCACCTCGAACGTGCCACTCGGTTGGCCGCACGTCGTTCGCAACCTGGTGCTGATCGGGGTGGCCGGGCTCGGCCTGTTGAGCGCGTCAGCCGCCGGAACGACCCCGGCGGCGACGGTGTTGCTCGCCGGGGCCGGCGGCCTGGTGGCCGGGATCCTGATCACCGCGGCGGAGGACATCGTGGCCCTGGTCAGGCCGGCAGGGCCGCCCCGTCCGACGTCAGTCTCCCGTCGCGCATCGAGATGACGTAGTCGCAGGACTCCGCGACGTCCCGGTCGTGGGTGGCGACGACCATGGTGGCGGACCGCTCGCGGCCGACCCGGCGTAACAGGCCCAGGATCTCGACGCCGGTGGCGGAGTCGAGACTTCCGGTCGGCTCGTCGGCGACGATGAGCGTGGGATCGCCGATCAGCGCCCGGGCGATCGCCACCCGCTGCTGCTGGCCGCCGGAGAGCTGGGCCGGGGTCGCTGACTCACGCCCGGCCAAGCCGACGGCGTCCAGCAGCTGCCGGGCCCGCGCCACCTTGTCGAACGGCACCCTGAGGGGCACCACCGGCACGAGGACGTTGTCCAGCACGGACAGTGCCGGAAGCAGATGAAAGCGTTGGAAGACCAGGCCGACCCGGCGCCGGTGGTCGAGCAGCGCACGCCGGCCGGCCCGGGCGAGGTCCACCCCGTCGACGACGAGCTGCCCGCAGTCGGGACGCTCGATCCCGGCGAGCAGGTGCAGCAGCGTCGACTTGCCGGATCCGCTGGGACCGCAGAGCGCCACCACAGCACCGGACGCGATCTCCAGCGAGAGGTCCCGTACGGCGGCGATCCGGGCGTCTCCCGCGCCGAAGGACCTGCCGAGCCCGCTGATCCGGATCGCGGCCCCGGCGGTGGCACCCGCCCCTTCCGCATCGACCGCCATGCGCCCGACACCCACCTCTCCGGCCCCAATGGAATCAGCCTGAGCAGCCTACCGTTCCGTACGCGAACGGGGCTGCCCCGCGGCCCAGGGTTGGATTATCCTGGCCGCTCTACCGAAACCTGTCGATGCTTACGGGGACAAACATGCCTATTCTCTGGGCGGCGCTGGCCGTCGTCGGTGCCATCTGCCTCGTCGACCTGCTACTCACCGTCGGCGTGATCCGCCGGCTTCGCGAGCACACCGAGCTGATCAGCCAGCTCAACCGGCAGCCCTCCGTCCAGGGCGAGATCACCAAGCCGGCCGGCTCCGAGGTGGATACGTTCCAGGTCACCACGATCGACGACCGCCCGCTCACCCGCGACGACCTCCGGCAGGGCATGCTCGTCGCCTTCCTCTCGCCCCGCTGCCCAGCCTGCGAGGAGCAGCGGCCGGCCTTCAGGGAGTACCTGAGCCGTCACCCGGGTGGCCGCGGCGAGGCCGTCACCGTCCTACTGGGTACGCCGGCCGACGTCGCCGAGCTGGTCGACGAGCTGAAGGACCTGACGCAACTCGTCATCGAGCCGAACACCGACGGCCCGTTGTCGGCGGCCTTCGCGCTGAGCGGGTACCCGGCCTTCTGCCTGATGGGGCAGGACGGCGTCATAGCCGTGACCGGCTTCCAGGTCGACGTCCTTCCCGAGGCCGCCACCCGGTGACCAGGCTCCTCCGGGTGGCCTCGGCCGCCTGGCTGATCGCCTGGCGGGCGGCGCGGGGCCTCACCCTGGCCCAGGTGGCGGCGGCCGTGCTCGGCGCCGCCACCCCCCTGGCGGTGGCATGGCAGACGAAGGTCGTCTTCGACCGGCTGGCCGCCCCCGGTGATGCGACCCGCCTGGCCTGGCCGATCACCGGGCTCGTCGCGGCCACGGTGCTGACCGCGGTGCCGCCCCAGGTGCTGCGCTACCTACGGGCAGAGCACGGCCGGCGGGTCGGCCTCGTCGCGCTGGAGCGCCTCTACACGGCCGTCAACCGGCTCGTCGGGCTCGGCCGGTTCGAGGATCCGCAGTTCGCCGACCGGCTCCGGTTCGCCCGGCAGGCGGGAGCGGCGGGACCGGGCCACACCGTGGCCGTCGGTCTGAACCTGCTCCAGCAGGTACTGGTGACCGTCGGCTTCGCGGTGTCGTTGGTCGCCGTCCGGCCCATGTTGGCCGCCGTCGTGGTGCTCGGAGCGCTGCCGGCGATCGGCGCGGAGTTCGCCCTGTCCCGACGACGGGCCCACGCCGCCAACCGGGTCGGTCCGGTCGAGCGGCGCGAGCTGTTCTACGGGCAGTTGCTCTCGGACGTGGACGCCGCCACCGAGGTGCGGCTCTTCGCCGCCGGGGCCTTCCTGCGGGACCGGATGCTGGGCGAGCGGCGGGCTGCGGACCGGCTGCTGCGATCGCTGGACCGGCGAACCATGGCTGTGGAAGTGGCCCTCACCGTACTGTCCACCGCCGTCGCCGGCGGGTGCCTCGCCTGGACGGTGTGGGCCGCTGCAGCCGGCCGGCTCTCCATCGGGGACGTCGCCATGCTGGTCGCGGCCGTCGCCGCCGTCCAGGGCGCGCTGCTCGGCATGGTCCGGGACGTGGCCGGGGCGCACACCCAGCTGATCATGTTCGACCACTACCTGACGGTGGTCGAGGCGGGGTCGGATCTCCCGGTGCCGGCGGCGCCGCTGCCTGTCACCGGACTACGGGAGGGCATTGAGTTCCGCGACGTCTGGTTCCGCTACCGGGAGGATCTGCCCTGGGTGTTACGCGGGGTGAGCTTCACGATCCCGCACGGCCGGTCCGTCGCGCTCGTGGGGCACAACGGTGCCGGCAAGAGCACCGTCGTCAAGCTCCTGTGCCGCTTCTACGACCCGGGCCGCGGGGCGATCCTCTGGGACGGTGTCGACCTGCGCGACCTGGATCCGGTCGCGCTGCGGGCCCGGATCGCGGCGGTGTTCCAGGACTTCGTCTCCTACGAGCTGTCCGCCGCGGAGAACATCGGCATCGGTGACGTGGACGCCCTGCCGGACCGGGCGAGGTTGGAGGCCGCCGGCCGGCAGGCCGGTGTCCACGAGGTCCTGCGGGAGTTGCCACACGGCTACGACACCCTGCTCAGCCGCACGTTCTTCGCCGGGGACGAGTTCGACGGCGCCGAACGCGGCACGATCCTCTCCGGCGGGCAGTGGCAACGGGTCGCGGTGGCCCGGGGTTTCCTACGGGGTCGACGGGACCTGATGATCCTCGACGAGCCGAGCGCCCGCCTGGACGCCGAGGCCGAGCACCAGATCCACCAGGGCCTCCAGCAAATGCGCGGCGGCGGCACCACCCTGCTCATCTCCCACCGGCTCGGCTCGATCCGCGACGCCGACCTCATCCTGGTACTCGACGCGGGCGCTGTGGCCGCGACCGGTCGGCACGACGACCTGGTGAATGGGCCGGGTCTCTACTCCGAGCTGTTCTCCCTGCAGGCCGCGGGTTACCACCACTGATCCCGACCGGAACCCGCAGCCAAAGGTCCTGAAAGGATGTTCAGTCGAGTGGCCAGACGGGGCAGCGCAAGCCATTGATGACTGTTAAATTCGGGGCAACAACCACCTCTGCACCAACGGGGAGTGAAAGATGCTGCGTCTTCTCAGCGGGATCGGCGACCGGCTGCTGATGGCCTTCGTCCCGAAGGTCACCGTCCAGGCAACCTGCACCACCTGGAAGCGACTCTGCTACTGCAAGCCCGACTGCACCTCGGTCTCCCAGTGGTGTGACCGGGGCTGCGACAGCACCGGCACGTACTGTGGACCCTGCAACGTCAACAAGGCCAACGGCTGCATCGCGCCCTGCGGCTGACGTCCTCCGTAGCCGAAGCGGTCACTCGGCCTCGGCCGGTGGCCGCTTCCGCGTGACAGGAACGGCATTGATCAGGCTCATGATCCACCAGCTCCGCCGTCGGGCCGGCCGCACGCTGGCGCTGCTCGCGGCGGTCACGCTCGCCAGTACGGGCTTCTGCGTACTGACCGGGGCGACCTCCGCGGCGCGGTTGCAGGCGGTCGGAGTCGTGCAGGCCAACTACCGGTCGGCGTACGACATCCTGGTACGGCCCGCCGGATCGCGCAGTGACCTTGAGCGGGAGCGTGGGCTGTTACGCCCCAACTTCCTCTCCGGCCAGTTCGGTGGCATCTCCACGGCGCAGTGGCGGGCGGTCGAGGCGGTCGACGGTGTGGCGGTGGCGGCGCCGGTGGCCATGGTCGGTTACCTGAGCGTCGACCTCGGCATGACCGTCGACCTGACCGACCGCGTCGACCGGACCGCTCGTCAGCAACTGCTGCGACTCTCCCCCGAGACCCTCGCCGACCAGGGTTTGACCCGTTCACCCGGGACTCCCGCCCTGGTCTACGTCACCCGCAACCGCCTGGTGCCGGTACGTGCGTTGAACGACGCCCGCAGGACGTACGTCTACGCCGACGGCACCGAGTTGCCCGACCGGGAGGTGTCCCGCCGTTGTCCGGCCGCCCTCTTCGCGCCGTTGGAGGTGCTTCCCGACGGGCGTCGTGAGCTGGTCTGCGACGCGTTGCGCGACGACGCCACCAGCCCGCTCGCCCAGCAGGTGCGCGCCTTTCAACTCGCCGCCGACGGCACGTTCCGGGACGCCTCCGTGCTGACCCGGGGGCGACCGCTGCCCACGCTGCGCGCGCTGCGGGTCCAGCTGCCCGTCCGCTTCTCGCTGCTGGCCGCTGCGGTCGATCCGGACCGGGAGGCCCGGCTCTCCGGTCTGGACCGCGCGGTGACCTCCGGGCGCTACCTGCGCGCGGGCGAACGGCCCGTCCCTTCGGGTGGCGAACATTCTGTCCCGCTCGTGCCCCTGGTGGCAGTCGACCGGCTCGCCACTGACGAGCGGGTGCGGGTGCAGGTGCGGGAGCTGGCGGAACCGGCCCGGGTTCGAGCCGGTTCGGCACCACCGAGCCTCGCCGCGATCAGCGCGGACGCCGGCACCGCCCAGCGGCCGCAGACGCGTGGACTCGGTTCCCTCTACGCCGACTGGCTGCGGTCCACCGAGTCGGAACGCAGGGCCTGGGTGGACGTCGACGACCTGGTGACGGTGGGGGCACCGGCGTATCAGCGGGACGGGGACGCGCTCCGGGTACGCGTCACCGACCCGCCGGCCCGGCTGAAGACGCCCTCGGACACCGAACGTTTCTCGGTACTGGCCCGGGACACCGCCCTACGCCAGGTGACCTCCGGCGACAGCCGCCTCGACCGGGAGAGCACCGTTGCCGGCACCCTGGTGGGGACGGTGGACCCGGAACGGGCGGTCCAGGGGCAGCCGTCGGGCGGCGCGCCGATGGAGACCTTCGTCCCGCCCCGGCTCACCGGCGCCGACGAGACCTCGACGGACGCCCTCGGCGGCCGGCCGCTCCTGCCGAACAGCAGCATCACCGGGTACGTTGCGACCCCTCCGCACCTGCTCGCCAACCTGGCGTCCCTGCCCGACCTGCTCCGTGGGGCGGATCCTGCCCAGAACGCGCGACCGTTGAGCGCGGTGCGGGTGCGAGTGGCGGGGATCCACGCCTTCGATGCCACGGCTCGGGAACGCGTGCGGGTGGTCGCCGAGGAGATCGCCGTCCGGACCGGCCTGGACGTCGACATCGTCGTCGGGGCGTCCGGCACGCGGCAGACCCTGGTGCTGCCGGCGGGTCAATTCGGCCGACCGCAGCTCACCCTCGACGAGTTGTGGACCCGCAAGGGTGTGGCGACGGTCATCGTCGAAGCGGTGGACCGCAAGAGCACCATCCTGCTGGTCATGGTGCTGGTGGCCTGTGTGCTGTTCGTCGGCAACGCGGTGTCGGCGGCGGTGCGTGACCGGCACCGTGAACTCGCCATCCTGGCCTGCCATGCCTGGCCTGCCAGCCGGCTGGCGGCCCTCGTGCTCGGCGAGGCGGCGGCGATCGGCACCCTCGCCGGCGTCGCCGCCGCACTGCTGACGATGCCGGTCGCCGCCGCCGCGGGGATCACGGTGCCGTGGTCCCGGCCGGTCCTCGCCGTGGTGGTGGCACTCGCCCTGACCCTGGCTGCCGCGCTGGTTCCGGCGCTGCGGGCCGCCCGCACCTATCCCGCGGCCGCCCTCCACCCGGCCACCGCCGCAGTCACGGGGCGGCCCCGGCGGCAGCGGACCGTGTGGTCGATGGCGGTGGCCGGCGCCCGCCGGATGCCGGGGCGGACGGCCCTCGCGGCGCTCAGCCTGGCCATCGCCATCGCGGCGTCGACCGTGGCCCTGGCCGTCGACGTGGTCTTCACCGGGCGAATCGTCGGCACGGTGCTGGGAGACGGCGTGTCGCTGACCGTGCGGGGTGTGGACCGGTTCCTCGTGATGGGTCTGGTCTTCTTCGGCGTGGCCGGTGTGGTGGACGTCCTCTATCTCGGCATCCGCGAGCGGGCGTCGGAGTACGCGCTGCTGCGGGCCACCGGCTGGTCGGAGCCGGACGTCGGCCGGCTGGTGGCCGGCGAGGGGGTGGTCATCGGTGTCCTCGGCGGCGTGGCGGGTGGCCTCGCCGGGCTGCTGGCGATCTCCGTCTTCGTTGGTGCCGTGACCCTCGGGACGATCGCCGTGGCGGTGGCCGCCGCACTGGCGGGAGCGCTGCTCGCCGCCGTTGCCGGGACTGTCACGGCGGTCCTGTTGGGCCGCATGCCGGCAGCCCAGCTCGCCGACCAGTAGGGAGTTACGGTGCGTCTCGTCATGGCATTCGTCGCGGTGGCCCTCGGAGGCACCGCTGGCATCCTGCTTCTGCGCAAGCGTTTCCTGATGGCCACGGTCAGCGGCTTCAGCATGGCTCCGACCCTGCACCCGGGCGACCGCCTCCTGGTCCGCCGGGTGCCGCCGGCCGCCGGGCGACCGGGGGACATCGTCGTCGTTCGCCCGGACGCCCGGATGGCCGGTCCCCGGCCGCGCCCAGGCTGGGTGATCAAGCGGCTCGTTGCTGCCCCCGGGGACCCGGTTCCCGCGGGTGTGCCGTCGTCGACGGGCTCGCACGTCCCGCCCGGACGGATGGCCATCCTGGGGGACAACCCCGACGCCAGCCGCGACTCGCGCGACTACGGGCTGGTGGCGCACGACCAGTTCGTCGGCGTCGTCGTCCGGACGCTGCACCGCGCCCCGCGCTCGGGCGCGCTGGTCGTCCCCGAGGTGCCGCCGACGGCCGACCGCCGCTGAGATCTGGGGCGGAGGATCCCGTGCCGCGGTCCGGGCCATGGGGCGCAGCCGCCCGGTCAGGTCCGGCGGAACGGCGGGGGTCAGGAGCGGCAGGCGGGTCGCGACCGGATGGCCCGCTCGCCGGACCGACCGACGTGCCGGCCAGCCGGCCGCCCCCGTCCCTCTACCCGTTGCCGGCCCTGTCCCCCGCCCGACGGCCCCGCCACGCGGATCGCCGGGTCGGGACCGATGGTCCCTCAGGCCGATGCCGGGACCCGGCCACGCCCACGGCGCCCCCGTCCGGCGGGCGGGGTCGCCGGTTCCTGCGGGACCGGACCCGGTTCGCCGCCCAGGGACTCGCCGCCCAGGGGGCCGAGGTCGTCGGCGAACTCGTCGTCCTCCTCCTTGTCCTCGTCGTCTCCGCCGGCCGGGTCAACGCCCTCAGACAGATCGTCGAAGGAGTTGGAGAGGTCGGCGAGCGCGGAGGTGGCTCCGGACGCCCGCATGGCCCCGCCGGCCCTCCCGGGCGGTGCGCCGAAGTCCGGTCCGCCGAAGTCGTCGTCGAACGGGCGGTCGTCGGGCCCGGCCGGCGCCTGGTCCGGCGGGACCGGCTCGGTCGGCTCACCGTGCACCCGGGCCTCGGCCTCGGCGTCCTCGACGGTGCTGGTGGTCAGGCCGGGGCGGTTGCGCTCGAAGCGGGACTTGCCCCGGGAGAGGTCGTGACCGACGGCGACCGCCTCCAGCTCGTAGAGCGTCCGGTGGTTGCCGGCGTCGTCGGTCCAGTCCCGGGTGTAGAGCCGGCCGACGACCACCACCGGGTCGCCGACCATCACCGACGAGGCGACCCCCTCGGCGAGCTTGCGCCAGCAGTTGACCCGGACACGGAGGCTGTTTCCGTCGACCCAGCGGCCGCTGTCCCGGTCGAGCCGCCGGGCGGTCGAGGCGACCTTGAAGTTGGCGACCAGGGTGTTGCTCTGGGTGGTGCGGCGCCACTCGGGCGCGGTCAGCACGTTGCCGACGATCGTGACGTACGTATCGAACATTCGTTCCTCCAGGGGTGAGTACCTGGTGGCAGCCTCGGCCGCTCAGGGCGGCGGCACCAGCGGCCGGCACCCGTCCTGTGGACGACGGAGCGGGCTGTGGACAACGACCTGATCAAGGTCCCTTCTGCTAGGGCCGCCCGGCCCTGGGGGCCTCGACGGCGGCCCGGTCAGGATCGGTTTCGCCGGTCGGTTCCGAACGGAGCGTGACTGGGTATGGATTTGATCAACCGAGCGACCACCACCGCTCGACGCCCGACGAGAGAGGCAGCGCTGATGACTTTCCGCCCGTCCCGTACGACCCGCACCGTCCGCATCGAGGGCGAGGTCCGGCGATGAGCGCCGTCGCGAACCCGGCCACCGTCGCCGAGTGCCTGCGCGTCGGCGCCGGTTTCTCCCAGGGTGACCGGAACTGGATCGCCGAGCAGTTCGCCACCCTCGACGCCCGGCTGGCCGGCTTCCACGCCGACTCCACCGAGCTGGAGGTCTCGGTGAAGGACCGGGAGGCCCGGGGGCAGAAGGTCACCCTGGAGTGCTGGATCGCCGGCCGCCAGAAGATCGTCACCACCTCCTCCGAGGAGGACCTGCACGCGGCGCTCAACGACTGCCGGGACGACCTGCGCCGGAAGCTGAACGACGCGAAGACCCGGCAGGAGCCGCGGCACAACAAGCACGTCCGGGAGATGGGCCAGCCCGTCCCGGACCAGCCGGCGGAACTCGACGTCGACGCGCTGCGCGCGGACGCCGAGACGGCCTGAGCGACGCGCCGTCCGTCCCCGCCCGCGCGGTCGCGCCCGGGTGGGGACGGACGGAGGGCTACCGCTCGGTAGCCTGCCGGCGTACCGTCGCGGTCGTGGAACCGGACGTGCTGGGGCCGCCGTACGAGCGGCAGACGATCGACCTGGGCACCGACGACGAGGGGCCGGTGCTCGCCACCCTGGTCCGCCGCCGCGCGGAGCGACCCACCGGGCGGGCCGTGCTCTATGTGCACGGCTTCGTCGACTACTTCTTCCAGACCCACGTGGCCGACTTCTTCGCCGAGCGGGGCTGGGACTTCTACGCTCTCGACCTGCGCAAGTACGGTCGCAGCCTGCTGCCGCACCAGACGCCGAACTTCTGCCGGGACGTCAGCGACTACTTCCCCGAGCTGGACGCCGCCGCCGAGATCATCCGCGACCAGGACGGCCACGACACCCTGCTCGGCATGGGCCACTCGACCGGCGGCCTGATCCTGTCGCTCTGGGCGCACGCCCGCCGCGACGCCGGTCTGGTCGACGGGCTGGTGCTCAAC
This sequence comes from Micromonospora siamensis, assembly GCF_900090305.1. NCBI lineage: Bacteria > Bacillati > Actinomycetota > Actinomycetes > Micromonosporales > Micromonosporaceae > Micromonospora > Micromonospora siamensis. Next base: position 5,590,431 of record NZ_LT607751.1, read on the forward strand.
AGCCCGTTCTTCGACATCAACGCCCCCTGGCTGGTCCGTCGGCCCCTCGCGGCCGCCGTCTCCCGGCTGGGCCGCCGGGCGCCGCACCGCGCGCTCCCCATGGGCCTGGGCACCGTGTACGGCGAGAGCCTGCACGCCGACCACCGGGGCGAGTGGAGCTACGACCTGGCCTGGAAGCCGCTGGCCGGGTTCCCGGTGCGGGCCGGCTGGCTGAACGCGATCCGCACCGCCCAGCGGCAGCTCCGTGCCGGCCTGGAGATCCCGGTGCCGGTGCTGCTGGCCTGCTCGACCCGCAGCTTCCGGGGCACCCGCTGGCACGAGTCGGCCGCGCTGGCCGACGCGGTGCTGGACGTGGAGCACATGGTGCGCTGGGCGCCCCGGCTGGGCCGGCACGTCACCCTGGCCCGCTTCGACGGCGGCATGCACGACCTGACGCTCTCCGGCCCCGCCGTACGGGAGAAGGTCTTCACCGAGGTGGGTCGCTGGGCCGAGGCGTTCCTCGGCGCCGGGCCGACCGCCCCGGCCGGCGACTCCGCCGCCGTGCCACCGGCGACCCGCCGCCCGGTCGACGGTCCGTCCCTGGCCGACGCCCCGTCCGCGGACCACGCCGCGACGCCGGCGGAGGCACCTGCCGAGGCCGACGCCGCGCCGGCGGACAGCCCCGCCCGCTCCTGACCGGTACCGCCGCCCGCCGGGTTCACCGCCCGGCGGGCCCGGCGGCGGCGGACCCGGCGTCGGCCAGCGCCAGCAGCCGGTGCGCAGCCTCGCCGGTCAGGTCCAGCTCGCCGACGATCTGCTCGCCGCTGCGCTCGCCGGTGCGCCGGAAGCCGAGCCGGAGATAGAACTCCTCCGGGCCGTCCTCCCCCTCCTCCCAGGTCGTGAAGATCCGGTTCTCGCCCCGCCGGCGGGCCTCCGCGCAGACCGCCGCGACCGCGTACCGACCGAGGCCCTGTCCCTGGCGGTCGGCGGCGACGTTCAACCGCCACAGGCCGGAGCGCAGGTCGGCCGGGTCGTCGGGGCGCCAGGGAATCCGGAAGAAACCCATCAGGAAGGCCACCGGACGGCCGTCGTCGACGACCAGCCTCGGCCAGGCGATCTCCCCCCAGGCGTACGCCTCGGCGAGCGAGCGGGCGACCGGCTCGATCAGGTGCTCCTGGTCGGGGCGGACCCGCACCTCGCAGGCGGCTTCCACGTTGTCGGGGGTGATCTTCTCCAGGCGCGGCGACATGGCGGGGACCCTATCGGGCCGGTCCCGCCACCCGCGCCGGCATTCCCCGCCGGCCGCGGCCAGCGCCGGTCAGCCGGCCGGGGGCAGTTCCGCGACGGCGGCGCGGATCCGGTCGAAGGGCGCCACCGGGTGCCGCGCGCCGTCGGCGGGCAGCAGCACGCCGAGGCAGTGCACCCCCAGGTCCCCGTCGGCGTCGGTGTCGACGCCGAAGACGGGTGCGCCGACGTACCCCTCGGGCAGCGCCGCGTCGACCACCAGCAGGTCCCCGTCGCGGACGACCCGCTCGACGGCCACCTCCAGGGGGCGCGGGGAGCCGGGCTCGGGGCGTACCCCGTGGGCCAGGACGAAGGCGGAGCCCGGCTGCGCGCCGACCCGGGCGAGCGTCGCGGGCCCGGCCGCCAGACCGTCGGTGACCGGCTGGGTGCGCCAGCGCCAGCCGTGCTCCCGGGCGTACGCGTGCGGGCCGGCCATCGGCAGGATGGCCACCCCCAGGTCGGGTCGGCGGCTCCAGCCGGCGGCGGCCGGCGTGATCGAGTCCGCGGCGCCGGGCGGTTCGGTCACGCTGGGTCGCAGCCCGACCTCGGCGGCGCCGGCCAGCAGGTCCGCGGTGAGCAGGTGGTCGACCCCGGCCGCGTCGGCGAAGAGGAACGCGGTGCCGAACCGGCTGGCCGTCCGCAGCGGCAGCAGGGCGCGGCCGATGATCTGGCACAACTCGTAGGCGACGTCGTCCTCGATCTCCGGTTCCAGCAGCACGCCCCCGAGGGTACGGGCCCGTCCGCCCCCTGGCCGGGGTGACGGCGGGAGTCGATCCGTGGGATTCTGATCAACGGCCGAGCACCCGTTGTGCCGCGGAACGGCCGGTCGGCGGTACCCTCTTGGCGCGACGTCGCGTCGTGCGCGCCCGTAGCTCAGCGGATAGAGCAGGGGACTTCTAATCCCAAGGCCGCAGGTTCGAATCCTGCCGGGCGCACCGTTCTTCACCGCAGGTCAGCGGCTTTCCGCTCCCGTGGAGACGATCACCACGGGCCTCCGTACAGCCATTCGTGCAGCCAACCCGAAGAGGTGCTTCGCGGCCTCGGCCACGGCGGCCCGCTCGATCTCCGGCAGGACGTGGGGGTAGGTGTTCATCGTCAGCCCGATCTGGCTGTGTCCGAGCACCTTCATCACGGTCCGGTGCGAGGCACCGGAGACGAGCAGGAACGTCGCGCTGGAGAAGGTGATCGTGAACGGCATGTGCCGGGAGGTTGAGGAGGAAACCGGAGTACGGGTCGAGCCGGTCCGGCTCACCGGCGTCGACAAGAACATGAAGCTCGGCGTAGTCACAAGGAAGTGGAGTCGAGTGTGCGGAAAGGATCGACCGGGTACGGCATGGGGGTGAGTGAATATCCCGAGATCGAGACGGCACGATTGCGGCTGCGTCAGTTCCGTGCCGAGGACTTCGCCGTCCATCGCGCCCTGGTCGACGATGACTCCGCAGTGACCTGGTCCCACCGACGCCGTCCGCTCGCCGCGAGTCTGCGTAGCTGGGCCGACCGTATCGACGGCTGGCAGCGCAACGGGTTCGGTATGTGGATCGCCGAAGTCGTCGCCACCCGTGAGGTGATCGGTCACTGCGGTCTGCAGCGGATGGAAGGTGGAGACGAGGTCGAGCTCGGCTACTACTTCGGCCGCGCGGCGTGGGGCCAGGGCTACGCCACCGAGGCGGCCCGCGCCTGCCTGGCGTACGGGTTCGACCAATGCGACCTGCCGTCCATCGTCGCGGTCGTGCGCCGCGAGAATGCGGCTTCCCGCCGCGTGGTGCAAAAGGTGGGCATGCTTCCCGAACGGGACGGAACCTTCTACGACGCCGACGCCACACTGTTCCGCCTCACCTCCGGCGATTTTCGCCGATGACAACCGCTGGTGGCGTCAGATGGTCATGCAGGCCCCCCGTACGGCCATGTCAGCCGACGGGATGCTTCGCGGCTGGTGGTAATCCGATTCAGTCGGGACGGACCGGCCTGCGAGAGTGTGGCCATGAGTGACGTTGTCATTCGGCGGGCCGGGCTCCGAGATGCGCCAGTGGCGCCCGTACCGGAACTCACCTCGCTTCGGACCTCGGTGGACGCGGCAGAGCAGTAGCCGACCCTCAGTCCCACCGACGCTGGCAAACTTCCCCGCATGAGTTACGACCTGGCGGTGTGGGAAGGCGACCCGCCCTCCGACGACGAAGCGGCCGGTGAGACGTACGACGCCCTCTACCACCGGTACTTCGAGAACGAGGCACAGCCGCCCACACCTCGGATCCTCGCCTACGTCGATGCCGTGTCGACCCGATGGCCCGACCTCTACGGCCACGAAGCCCAGCTCTTCCCCCTGTCGAACGGGCTCATCGACGAGGCGTCAGGCCCCATGGTCTACTTCACGATGCCGTTCAACCGGGCCGATGAGGTCTCAGCGGCAGCGGCGCAGCTGGCCGCCGACCATGGCCTTGTCTGCTACGACCCGCGGTGGGCACACGCCCGGCCCGCCGCCGGTCACGAACACTGAGCCCGCTCTTGACGCGGTCCCGCGGTGACGGCACGGAGAAACGGGAGATCGGCCCGGTCCACCGCCAGCTGGACGGGACCATTCCTCGTTTCACAGATGAGAACCTTGAACGCCGCGTTCACGAACAGTTGCTCCCACGGCTTCACGTCCCGCTCACGAACGATGCGGATGTCCGCAAGGCTCACGGGTGATCGCCGGATCGAGCGCAACCGATCGGGAACCCATCCCAGGCCGTCGCCGCTCCGCCGGAGGGAGCCATGGCGCCATCGCCCGGCGAAGCATCGCCTGGAGCGGTCCCGATACGCGGCGGCCACGCGGCGCTCGCCAGCGGCCTCCCTGAACAGTCGGCCCAGCGCACCACCGATCGCCCCGCCGACCAGGTCCGCGACGAGGTCGCTCAGCAGGCTCAACACGCCACCACTGTAGAGACGTGTCACGATGTGGCCGTACAGCCGTCCGTACCGTCGAAGCCACCTGGTATTTCGTACGTGTCGAGGGCTCCGAGCAGCGCGCCCGGCGACCGCAAACCGCTTGCGGGGCGGCCGGCACCCGATGTCTGGTTGGTCGGCCATCGAGCAGGGAGAGAACATGACGCGCGGGTCCCTACCCACCCCCACGCTGCACACCCCCAGGCTGACCCTGCGTCCCTTCGACGAGGCGGACAGCGACGACCTCTTCGCGCTCCAGAGCAACGCCCACGTGCTGCGCTACTGGGATTCGCCACCCTGGACCGAACCGACGCGCGCCGAACGGTTCCTGGCGGTCTGCCGGCAGATGGCGGAGGAGGGCACCGGGGCGCGACTGGCCGTCGATCGCGTCTCCGACGGCGCGTTCATCGGCTGGTGCACCGTGGGCCGGTGGAATCCGGGGTTCCGCAGCGCCTCGCTGGGCTACTGCTTCACCGAGGCGGCGTGGGGTCACGGCTACGCGACGGAGGCCGCCCGCGCCCTGCTGGGGTGGGCCTTCGACACGCTGGAGCTGAACCGCGTCCAGGCCGAGGTCGACACCCGCAACGCGGCATCCGGGCGGGTGCTGGAGAAGCTCGGCTTCGTCCGGGAAGGGACGTTGCGGGAGGACTGCGTCGTGAACGGCGACGTCTCCGACTCGTGGGTGTACGGCCTGCTCCGGCGGGAGTGGCGGCCGGATCCCGCCCGCTGAGTCCTTCGACGGCGAGAATCGGGCGGGAGCAGGACATGGAGCAGGGCCACCGCGACGAGCTGATCCGCCACCTGGCCGAGGCGGTCGGGTCCGTCACCGTGGCCCACCCGACGCGGGTGGCCGTCGACGGGCCGCCCGCCGCCGGCAAGACCACCCTCGCCGACGAGCTGGCCGTCGTCCTGCGCGGGCAGGGCCGCGAGGTGGTACGCGCCACGATCGACGACTTCCTCTTTCCTCGCGCTCGGCGTTACCGGCGCGGTGAGTACTCGGCCGAGGGCTGCTACGTCGACGCCCACGACCACGGCTCGCTGAACCGGGTGCTGCTGGATCCGCTCGGCCCGGGCGGGGACCGCCGCTTCCGGACGGCGGTCTACGACCACGGCACGGACACCGTGTTGTCCCCGCCGGTCGGGACCGCCCCCGCCGACGCCGTGCTGATCCTCGACGGCGTGTTCCTCATGCGCCCCGAGCTCGTCGACCGGTGGGACCTGAGCATCTTCGTGTCGACCGCGCTCGACACGACGGTGGATCGGGCGGTGATCCGGGAGCGCCGGGTGTCGTCCCGGGCCGACGTGGAACGGCGCTGGCGCGAGCGTTACCTCCCCGCCCAGCGGTTGTACCTCGCCACGGCCCGACCGACCGATCACGTCGACATCGTCGTGCGCAACGACGATCCCCGGCGGCCGGTCTGGGAGTCCCGGGCACGCTGACCGCGTTCAGTCCCTCGCCGCTCCAGCAGCCGTGCAGGCGTCCGTGACGGTGCTGGTCCACACGTCGGGGTGGGTGAACCAGAAGTCGTGCGGTACGCCGGGCACGGTCGAGAATCGCCCGCGCGGGACGAGCGCGGCGAGCTGCGCCAGCGGCCATGACGGACGGATGTCGTCGCCGGCCGCGATGAAGTGCATCGGCACGTCGCAGGCGGCCAGGTCACGCCACAGTCCAGGGCGGTGGATCCACTCGGTGAACGACTCGCCGAGGGACGCGTGCACCTCGGGCGCCCAGGCGATGTCGACGACGGGCTCGGCGGCCCTGCCGGCCTCGTACGCCTCGGACCAGGTGCGGTCGCGCTGCGGGCCCCGGCCGGCGATGCCGACCATCGCCGTCACCGCCTCCGGATGCTCGACCGCGTAGCGCACGCCCAGGTCGCAGCCCCACGAGTGGCCCAGCACGATCCAGCTGCGGACACCGACCGTCTGTCGGACAACCTCCAGATCGGCGATCGCCTCCGCCATGTCGTGGGGGCCGCCGCCGGAGCGGCCGACGCCGCGCGGCTCCGGGTACCAGGCGCGGTGGCCCCGCGGGGAGATCTCGTCCCGTTCCAGGTACTGCACACACCCCGGGCCGCCGGTCAGGACGACGACGTGGGGACCCTGGCCCGTCACGCCGACGTGCAGTGCGGTCGTCCCCACCTGAACCGTCCGGGCGTCCATGCCCGACGACGCTAGTCGGGTGGACGGGGTCGCGGTGTACCGGCGCACCGGCATACGTGCGCCGGCCGTGCCCGACCGGTCACCGTGCGGTCGCCCGAGGCACTACCGTCGGGCCGATGGTTGCCACCGCAGCGGGAGCTTTCCGTCGTACGCCGATCGAACGCGCGGACCAGCGCGTCTCCTGGGAGCGCTCGGACCAGGCGTTCTTCGCCGCCGGCGCCTGTCACATCCTCGCCTGGACGTGCCGGGACGCCTTCCCCGACCGGCCGATCCGGCTGGCCGGGGTGCGCTACGCGGGCGACCCGCAGGTCTTCCACGTCTGGGCGTTCTGGGACGGCTGGGCGTTCGACCACTCCGGCTGGAACCCGGAGCCGGAGCTGTTGGCGGCCAACGCGGCCTTCGAGGCCCGGCCGCTGGAACGCGTCGCGCTGACCGACGACCTGGCCGAGTTCTGCGCTGCGCACCACTCCCGCATGCCGCACCAGTACTGGCGGGACCCGCTCCCCCGGGCTCGCGCCTACCTCAACCGACACACCCCGCCCCGGGCGTGAGCCGCCCCCCGACCGGCGTCGGTGACACCGGTCGGGGCACTCGGTCCGGCTGCGGGTTCAGGGCACGCTGATCGGGATGACCGCCTCCGGCTCGTCGATCGTCACCTGTCCGTCGAACGGCGGCACCTGCGAGATGGACACGTAGTGGTTGCCGAGGTCGACCGGCTCGTCGAGCAGTACCGGACGGTCGTCCGAGACGAGCGTGAAGGGCACCGAGATGCGCGACCGCGCGCGTGGTCCGGGGACGGTGCAGACGAGTGCCGTCTGGTCGCTGGACGGACGGACGGCACAACCCTTCCAGCCCGCACCCGCCGGCCGGACCTGACTCGGCAGGACGAGCAGGATCTGCAACCGGGCGACGTCGACGTCGCCGTCGTTGCTCACCGCCACCGTCAGCCGGCCGGTGAACCCGTCGCCGGCCGGCCGGATCGGCAACGTGGAGGGGACGACGGAGAGCCGGGCCACCGGTGACCGCCCCGGGAACGTCGTCGGGCCCCCCAACTGCTGGAACCGGCCGTTTCGCCAGGCGTACGTACGCCACTGGTTGGGCACCGAGTTCTGCCCACCGTCGGTGTACTCCTTCGAGACCAGCACGGCGACCCGCCCGTCGCCGCGCGCCTCGAGATGGTCCATCATCGCGAGTCCGTCCTGCGTTCCGACGACCCGGCCGAGCGGCACGAAGTTCCGGCCGTCGCGACGGAACCCGACGATCTGACTGCCTCCCGACTCCGGCCCCTCGCCACACATCAGGTGTGCCACGTAGTCCTCGGTGCCGTCCCGGTCGACGTCCGTCGCGACGTACGACAGGACGTTCACCGCCCGGTGCGGGCCGTCACCCGGCGACTGGCCGCCGGTCAGGGTGACGCGGCCCGTCGTGCAGGTGGTGTCCGCGGTGGCGCCCCAGGTGGGCACCGTGATGGTGGCCGCTGCGAGGGGGCCGAGATCCGGCTGCCCGCTCTGCTGCTCGGTCGGCAGCGTGGTCGGTTCCGGCGCCGTCGGCGCCGGGGTGGTTCCGGACGGTGCGGGTGAGCGGTCGGTGCGGACCCCGACGGCGGCGCCCAGTGCCACGGCGACGATGGCGAGGCCGGTGACCACGGCGGACGCCGTACGCCGGACACGGACGCGGTGGGAGGTGGCCAGGGCCCGCTCGCGCAGGTCGACGGCGTCGGCCTCGGCGGCGATCTCGCTCAGTCCTCGGCGCAGGTCGTCGATGTCGATCATCGCGCCCCTCCGGTCTTGTGCAGGCCGTCGAGTTCCGGTGCGAGGATCCGCAGCCGCTCGAGCGCCTTTCGCGGTCTGGCTCTTGATGGTGCCCACGCTGACCCCCATGGTCTCCGCCGCCTGCGCCTCGGTCAGATCGTCGAAGAACCTCAGGATGATCACCGCGCGCTGCTTCGGGGTGAGCCGGGACAGCGCGCTGCGCAACGACAGCCGCAGCACCGTCTGATCGGCGTGGTCGGACTGCACACCGGACCAGTCGGGCAGGTGGCCGGTGAACGCCTCGACGACGCGGCGCCGCCGCCAGCGGGTCACCTGCAGGTGGTACATCGTCCTGCGGGCGTACGCCTCGGCGTTCCCGGTGGCGTGCAGGTTCCGCCAGGCGCGATGGGTCAGTCCCAGCGCGCTCTGCACGAGGTCCTCGGCCAGATGCTGATCGCCGGTGAGCAGGTAGGCCGAACGGATCAGGGCCGGCGTCCTGGCCCGGACGAAGGCGTCGAAGTCAGCGACGGAAGCGTCCACCATCGCCCCCTTCCGACCGGTCGTGTGGAGGTGACATACCACCTAAGACGACGACCGGCGGCGAAGAGTTGGGGCCGGGACGGACAATTGTGCGGTCGGCGGAAGGAGCAAGCGATGCACGACGAGCCGCGGCCGGGCTTGGCGCCCCCTGAGCACTCCCCCGCCTACCAGGGTGAACCCGTCCTGATCACCGTCGACGGACAGGACTTCCGGGTCCGGCGGCGTGCCGACTCCCCCGGCACGTACGACTTCGACTGGCTCACCGGGCCGCACCCGTACGGCTTCGGCCTGAGCCAGCCCGGCCACGAGCTGACCCGGCCTGAGCTGGAGCGGCACATCCGCGACTTCCTCGACCAGATCGACCCCGCCACGGGATACCTGGGCGACTGACCGCCAACGTGCAACCTTCCACCGGGCTCGCCACGACAAGGAGATGACAGCAGCCGGTTGGCAGAGGAGCAGGATGCGGCCCGACCTCGAACGGGAGTACGTCGAGTACGTGACGGCGCGGCTACCCCGCCTGCACCGCACGGCGTACCTGCTGTGCGCCGACGCCTTCCAGGCCGACGACATCGTGCAGGCGACCCTCACGGCGCTCTATCTGAACTGGTCGCGGGCCGTGGGGGCCGACAACCTCGACGGGTACGTGCACCGGATCCTGATGCGGCGTTACCTCGACGAGCGGCGTCGCCGGTGGTCGCGGGTGCTGCTCGGCGACCGGGTCCCGGAGCTGACGGCGGCGCCGGACGGCGACGTGGAGGCGCGCGACGAGCTGGTGACGGCGTTGCGGGCGTTGCCGAAGGGGCAGCGGGCGGTCGTGGTGCTGCGCTACTTCGGGGACCTGTCGGTCGAGGCGACGGCGGCGGCGCTCGGCTGCTCGACGGGCAACGTGAAGAGCCAGTGCGCGCGGGGGCTCGCCGCGCTCCGGGAGGCGCTCGGCCCCCGGCATCCGGTCGGTACCGCGAACACCACGAAGGGTCGATGATGGACGAGGAAGAGCAGCTGCGGGAGCGGCTCGCGGCGGTCGACGTGCCGGCGAGCCGGATCGAGGTGGAGGCCCTGCTCGGGGCCGGACGCCGGGCCGCCTTTCGCCGCCGCTCGCTCCGGGCGTCCGGCGGGGTCGCCCTGGCCACGGCGGCGCTGCTGGCGGTGCCGTCGGCCCTGACCGGCGGGACGGGCCGACCGGCGGACCGGTCGGCCCTCGGGACGGCCGCCACCACCCCGGCGGCGACCACCCCGGCCGCGACCAGCCCGGCGAGGGCCACCCCGGCCGCGACCACGCCGGCGAGGGTGACACCGCCGGCCACGCCCGCCACCGCGGTGGCCGACCCGGCCACCGGCTGCCGCCCGGCCGAGCTGCCCGTGCCGCCGGGGATGCGGAGCGTCGAACCCGCCGCGGTGGACCCGACCGGCCGGTACGTCGTGGGCAACGGCAGCGTCGGGCAGGACTTCCGGCCGATCCTGTGGACCGACGGGAAGCCGCGGGCGCTGCCGGTGCCGGGGACCTCGGTCCAGGCCACCGCCGTCAACGCCGGTGGCGTCGTGGTCGGCCTGGTCCAGAACGGCAGCCAGGAGTACGTCGCCCGCTACGCCGACGGCGTCTGGACCCGGCTGCGTACCCCGCCGGGAAAGTGGCACCCGTACCCGACGCCGAAGATCAACCGAGCGGGCGATGTGGTGATCAACGTGGAGCCGAGCGGAAACTCCGGCGGCGAGGGCAGCTTCGCCCTGCTCTGGAAGGCCGGCTCGACCACGGCGGTCCGGCTGCCGCTGCCGGCGGGGGCCAACGTGCACGACATCACCGACGACGGCACGTTGGTCGGCGGCACCTACGCCGACGGCGTCGGGGTGGCGGCGTACGTCTGGAACCAGCGGGGGGACGGCCGCAGGTTGGCGGTGCCGGCCGGCCAGACCGGCCTGGCGTACGCGGCGCAGGGCGACTGGGTGACCGGCGGGGCCTGGCCGTCGGAGTCCGTCGCCCGGTGGAACCTCCGCACCGGTCAGGTGATCGTGGGTCCCCGGTGGACGCACGGTGCCGGCTCGGAGCCGTACGGACCGGGTACGGCGGTGAACGCCTCGGGTTGGGCGGTCGCCCTCGGCACCGTGTTGCGGGCCGAGGAGCCGGTCGAGTTGACCCTGCCCGACGGGCAGATCGGTCGGGCGGCGGACGTGTCGGACGGCGGGCTGGTGGTCGGTTCGGCGTTCACCGACCCGGGCAGCCGCCACCTGGGGCCACGCGCCTGGCGGTGCTGAGCGGGCGGCGTACCGGATGCGGTGCGCCCGCTGCGAGGTGACGGCCGGGGGGCGACCGCCACCTCGCGTGCGCCGTGGGGGGTACGGCGCTGCGGGGCCCGGCACCGTACGGTGCCGGATCGCCGCCGCCGGGGCGCGGGGGGGGGTGCGCTCGCCCGGCGGCGGAGTCCTCAGCGGGTGGGGCGGGCGGTGGATCGGTGGTCGGCGCCGGTGGTGGGCCGGCTCTCCGGCGCGCTCGGCCGGGTCTCCGGCCGGCCGGTGGACTTGGTGGCGGGGCGGGCGGTCGGGGCGTTGCCCTTGTCGGCCTTCTGCGCGACCAGCAGGGTGTCGCAGTAGGCGGCCACCTTCTCCCGGTCACCGGCGGTGGTGACCAGGACCGAGAAGGCGGGGTTCTCCAGCGCCTTGCCGGGGTTGTCGCCGGCACCGGCCCGGTACGCGCGGCAGAGGCCGACCAGCGACGGCGAGGGGCTGCCCTTCGGGGCCGGCGCGGTCGACGGCCTGCCCCGGTCCGCGTCGGCGGGCCTGCCGGTGGCGTGCGCCGCCGCCGGCTTCGGGGTGCCGCCGGTCAGCGGGGTGGGGAGGGCGCCACCGGCGGCGGCGAGGGCCACCCCGCCGGTGGCGGTCACGGCGAGCACCGTGGCACCGGCCTTGAGGGTGAGCAGTTTCGCCAGGGCGGTCTCAAGCATCGCGGATCTCCATGTGGGGGGTGGTGAACGGACGCGCCGAGGGGGCGGCACGTCCACCCGGCGGGGCCGCCGGGTGCGGAGAGGGCGCGGGATCCTCGCGCCCTTCTCGTGGCTCTCAGCGCCCGCACCGCGCCGGATGTCACACCGGCGACCAGCGGGTACGGTGGGCTACCGCGCGAGCACGCCGCGTCCGCCGGGACGGCTCACCGGCGACCTCCGGCGTCCCCGCCGAGCAGCCCGATCGGGATCTGCAACGCCCCGGCCACCAGCATCATCAGGTCGGCGACGAGGAGTGCCGTGGGTTGCGATGGCCCCGACAGCAGAACGGGGATGCCGAGCAGGGCCAAAAGGACGATGGCCACCCCGCCGGCCGCGTACCCGGGGGTCCGCCGGCCCCGGGCGATCGGCCCGCGCCCCCACCGCAGCGCGCCCAGCGCGGCGAGCGCGCAGAGCACCGGCACCCCGACCAGCAGCGCCGGCCGGGGTGACCGCCACGCGCCGAACAGCACCGTGAGGGCCAGCCCGAGCAGCGCGACCTGGAGGACCCAGAGGGCACGACGAGGCATGCCGCGCTCGTACCCCCTGGTGTTCCTCCACAAACGACGGACGGCGGCGGGACGGACCGGCCTCAGCCGCGGTCGGTGTCGCGCATCCAGAGCGGCAGGGCGCGGGTGTCGTCCTGGCCGTGTCCGTCGGCGTGGGCGGCGTCGCCGACGCCGACGGCCGCCTCGACCAGCGGCAGCCGCGGCTCGGCGGCGAGACAGAGCCGCAGGTCCTTGCTGAGCATGTCGACGGTGAAGCCGGCCGTCGGTGGCGCTCCGGCCGACAGGATCTGACGTACGCCGGGGAAGGCGGCGCCGAGCGGGCCGTCGGCGATCAACTCGTCCACCACGTCGGCGGGCAGGTCGAGGGTGGCGGCCAGGCGCAGCGCGTCGCCGATGCCGGCCAGGGCCAGACCGAGGGTGAGATTGCGGACCAGCTTCGCGGCGCTGCCCGCCCCGGTCGGGCCGACGTGCCGCACCTGCTCCGGGTCACCCCAGAGGTCCAGCAGCGGGCGGGCCACCGCCACGTCGGCGTCGGCGCCACCGGCCAGCACGCCGAGGGTCCCCTCGGTGGCCGGGCCGACCGACCCGTACACCGGCGCGTCGACGTAGCGCAGGCGGTGCTCGCGCAGCCGGCCGGCCATCCGCCGGGAGGCGTCCGGGCCGATGGTGCTGGCGTCGACCACCAGGGTGTCCGGCGCGGCACCCGAGGCGACCCCGTCCGGCCCGAGCAGCACCCGCTCCACGGCGTCCGGGTCGGCGAGCATCAGCACCACCACGTCCCGGCCGGCGGCGGCCTCGGCGGGGCTGCCGGCGACCGTGGCGCCGGCCGACCCCAGGGCCTCCGCCTTGCCGGGACTGCGGTTCCACACGGCCAGGTCGTGACCGGCGGCCAGCACGTGCCGGGCCATCGGGGTGCCCATCCGTCCCAGGCCGAGGAAGGCGACCCGCAGTCGCCGGGAATCGTCAGTCATGCCGCCAGTCAACCGCACCCCCGGCCGTCCCGCCCGGCGGACGAGGCCGTCGAGCAGGATCCCCCGCCCGCCCCGGCGACGGCGTGAGCACCGAGGGTGACCAGGGCGGATGTCGCGTGTTATTCTCCGGCGTCGATCTACATCCGCGCGGACCCGTCCCGGGTCGCTGCCGGAAGGACCGCCTCTCCCGATGCCGGCCGTTGCCGTTTCGACCGCTCCGCCGACCGCGCTCGACCGGCCGGCGGGCGGCGCGTTCGGTCTGGTCTTCACCACGCTGCCGGCGCTGCTGCGGGTCACCTGCGGCCTGGCCGGCGCGGCGGTCGCCCTGGCGGTACGCACACCCCCGGTCCGGCCGTGGCTGCTGCTGCCCGTGGTGGCCCTGCTGACCGCCTGGTCCGTCGGGTACGCCGTCCGTGCCCTGCGGCACGGCGTCGGCCCCGCCCTGGTCGCCGGTGACGTGGCGCTGACCACCGCCACCTGCCTGCTGATCCCGTGGCTGGTGGCGCCCGAGGTGCTCCCCGGCGAGGGCAGCTGGGTGGCGGTGCTGGCCAGCACCACGGTGATCAACACCCAGGCGACCGCGCCGGCCCGCTGGTCGGTGCCGGCCGGGGTGCTGCTCACCGCGGCCTACGTCACCGGGGCGTACGCCGCCGGCAACCCGGCCGAGGGGCGGGCCCACGCGATCACCCTGCTGGCGCAGACCGTCTGCACGGCGATGATGACGCAGGTGATGCGCCGCCGGATCGGCCGCGCCGACCGGGCCTTCGCCGACTACCAGCGGCTGGCCCGCGAGGCGCTGGTGGCCCGGACGGCCCGGCAGGAGGAGCGCCGGCAGAACCGCGACCTGCACGACACGGTGCTCGGCACGCTGACCATGGTCGGCCTCGGCGCGGTCGCGCCCGGGTCGGCCACGCTGCGCGCCCGGTGCGCCGCGGACCTGCGTACCCTCGCCCGGCTGGCCGACGCCCGGTCCGCGCCGGTCGACGCGCCGGTCGCGGTGGACGCCCTGCTCCGGGCCGTGCTGGACCGCCACCCCGAGCTGCCGGTCGACGCCGACCTGCCGGCGTGCACGGTTCCCGGCCCGGTCGCCGAGGCGTTGACCGAGAGCACCGCCGCCGCGCTGTCCAACGTCACCCGCCACGCGCCGCACGCCGCGGTCACGCTACGGCTCACCGCCACCGCGCACGGCGTGGCGGTGGAACTGGCCGACGACGGTCCCGGCTTCGACCCGTCCGCCGTACCGGCCCACCGGTACGGCCTGCGCGAGTCGGTGCACGGCCGGATGGTCGCGGTCGGCGGGGCCACCACCGTCGAGTCCTCCCCCGGCGCGGGCACCCGGATCCGGCTGGAGTGGCCCCGTGCCGGCTGACCTCGCCGTCGACCCGTGGCCCGCCGACCAGCGACCGGCCGGTGCCCCGGAGGCAGCCGGCGTCCCCGGACCGGCCGGCACCCCTGGCGGGACCGGCGCCCCCGGACCGGCCGGCACTTCTGGCGCGACCGCCGTCCCCGGGCGGGCCGGGGTCCTCGGGTGGACCGGTGATCCCGGGCCGGCGGGCGTCGCCCCGGCTCCCCGGTGGCCCGGACGGCCGGGCGCGGTCGCGGCGGCGCACCCCGGCAGGTCGGAACCGGACGCGGCGGCCGGCGACCCCGCGGCCGTGGCCCGCGCCTCGGACCGGGGCGCCCGGGTCGCCGCGGTCGCGATCGCGTTGGGCTGGCACGTGGCGGTCGGGCTGCCCGGCCTGCTGGCCGCCGGCCCGCAACTGCCGGACGCGCCGCTGGCCGGCGCGGCCTGGCTGCTCGTCGCCGGGATCGGCCTGCTGGCCGGCTACCGCCTGCTGCGCGCCGATCCGCTGCCGGCCGTGCCGGTGGCCGGGCTGCTGCTGGTGTGCGACGCGGCGGTCTTCGCCGCGGTCGGCGACCGGCACCTGTTCGCCGCCGCCAACTGGGTGTGGAGCGGGCTGGGCTGGTTCCTGCTGCTCGCCGTCTGGGGGCGGCGTACCTCCCGGCTGCTCCTGCTGCTCACCGCGCATTCGGCCATCGCCCTGGTGACCCTGGTCGCCCGCGGGGTCAACGCGCCGGCCGACCTGGCCCGGTTCGCCATGTACGTCTACGGCACCTCGTCCTTGCCGGTAGCTGTCTTCGTCGGCGCCGCGGCAATCGCCGGGATGGCCCGGGAACGGGCGGGCACCGCCGCCGCCGCGCTCGCCGTGGAGGCGGAACGGGCCGCCGCGGAACGCGCCCGGCGGGACCGGCAGGCCCGGCTGGCGCTGGTCAGCGCCGCGGCCGGGGCGGTCCTCGACGACCTCGCGCAGGGCCGCGCCGACCCGGGCGACCCGGTGGTGCAGCGACGCTGCGCGACGGCCGCCGCCCGGCTGCGCCGGCTGATCGCCGAGTCCGACGACGTGCCGGATCCGCTGCTGCACGAGCTGCGCGCCGCGGCCGACCTGGCCGAACGCGGCGGCCTGACGGTCGACCTGGTCAGCGTCGGCGTGCCACCGCCGCTGCCGGTACCCGTGCGGCGGGCGCTGGCCGACCCGCTGACCACCGAGCTGGCGGGCGCCCGGGACTGGGCCCGGCTGACCGTGGTCGCCGGCCCGGACGAGGTGACCGTCGGCCTGGTCACCCCGGACCGGGAACCCGGGGACGGGGACGGCCCGCCGGCGCCAGGTGTCGACGACGAACAGGTGGACCACGTGCACGAGCGGGACGGGGGGATCCGGTGGACGCAGACCCGATGGCGGAAGGGGTGACCGGCGTACCGCCGGTGGGAGTGGCGATCGTGGACGACCACCCGGTGGTGATCGACGGGGTGCGGGCGTGGCTGGCCACCGAGCCCCGGCTGCGCGTACTGGCCACCGGGGACGATCCCGACGAGGTGCTGCGGGCCGCCCCGGAGGCCGACGTGGTCCTGCTGGACCTGCGACTGCACGGGCGGATGGTGCTCGACCGGCTGGCCGAGCTGAGCGCCGCCGGCCGGCGGGTGGTGGTCTACTCCGAACACACCGAGCCGGCGACGATGCTGGCCGCCCTGGACGCGGGCGCGGCGGCGTTCCTGGCCAAGCACGAGGGGCGGGAACACTGCGTGGCCACCGTGCTGGCGGCGGCGCAGGACCGCCCGTACGTGCCGCCGGCGCTGGCCGGGGCGATGGTCGGTGACCCCCGGCCGGACCGGCCGGCACTGTCCGACAAGGAGCGCGAGGCGCTGCTGCTCTGGTTCCAGTCGATGTCGAAGGCGTCGGTGGCCCGGCGGATGCGGATCAGCGAGCACACCGTGAAGCAGTACGTCGACCGGGCCCGGATCAAGTACACCCGGGCGGGCAGACCTGCCCGTACCAAGGCCGCGCTGCTGGCACGGGCGATCGAGGACGGCCTGGTCCGTCCGGAGGACATCGGCATCTACCGGTCACATGCGGCCGCTGACCGGCCGACCCCCTAACGGCGGTCATGACACCCGGTACCGCTCTCCGCCACACTCGATGACAGAGGCCAGCTCTTCCCGGGAGGTCGTGCGGATGCCCGAGAACTCGTCGCCCTTCTTCATCGGGCCGCACCGCTTCGACGCCACCGAGGACAGCCGCGGTCCCCTCCTCGACCGGCGGTACGCGCTGGTCCCCGAGCCCGGCGAGCAGCTGATCGGGCAGCACCGGTTGCGGGTCTGCGGCTACCTGCTCGGCCCGACGGTGACCTCCCGCCAGTGGACGCTGCCGGCGGCGGCGACGGTGACCGTCACCGACCGGCGGGTGGCGTACGTCTGCGCCGGCTCGGAGCTGGCCCTGGTCTCCGGGCGGGACGGCCCGGTCGGCGCCCGGCACCGGCGCCCGGCCCGGCCGTCCCGCCTGGTCAGCGGCGAGGTCCGCTGGCAGTGGCCGTCCCGGCTGGAGCTGCTGGCCGACGACGGTGACCCGGGCGGCACCGCGGAACTGCTGGTGGTCTGCGACGCGCTGCGCACCATCCGCCAGCCGGCGCTGGCGCTCGGCGGGCCACCCGCCGTCGTCACCGAGCTGGGCCGGCAGGTCCGGCGGGCCGTCGCCACCTTCCGGCTGGTGCACCCGGAGCTGGTGGACCTCTCCCCGCCGGAGCGGGACGAACTGTCGACGCGGCTCACCGCCGCGCCGTGCGCCGGCCGGGTGACCCTGCCGGGCGCGCTGCCGGTGGAGTTCCTGTCCCGCGACGACTACTACCGCCCGTACGCCGACCCGGAGCCGGCCTGGCCGCTGCGGACGGCGACCGGTTCCGGCGGGCAGCGGCGGGGCCGCCCGGGGTCCGCCTGCTGACCGGCGTCCCCGCGTCGGGGGCGGCCCGGGTGCGGTTGCCGACCGGCGTCCCCGCGTCGGGCGGCCCGCTCAGGAGGTGGTGGTGCGGCGGCCCCGGCGGTCCAGCTCGACGGCCTGCTCCAGGGTGGGCGCGCTGCCGCCGAGGTGTGCCGGCAGCCACCAGGTGTCGTCGGGGCCGGCGGGCTGGTCCGGGTACTCCCGCTGGGCCCGGTCGACCAGCGCGCTCAGCCGCGACTTCAGGTCGACGGTCATGGCGTTGGCGTCCGGGTACGCCGCCGGGTCCATCGGCTCGCCGATCAGGATCGTGATCGGGGTGTGCCGGCGGGTCAGGGTCTTGGGTCGGCCCTTGGTCCAGAGCCGCTGGGTGCCCCAGAGCGCCACCGGCAGCACCGGCACCCCCGCCTCCTGGGCCATCCGGGTGGTGCCGCTCTTGAGCTCCTTGACCGTGAACGACCGGCTGATCGTCGCCTCCGGGAAGACGCCGACCACCTCGCCGCGACGCAGCGCGTCCACCGCCGTGTTGTAGGAGCCGGCGCCGGCCGCCCGGTTGACCGGGATGTGCTTCATGCCGCGCATCAGCGGGCCGGAGACCTTGTGCGCGAACACCTCGTGCTTGGCCATGAACCGGACCAGCCGGCGGGACTCGTGCGCGCCGTAGCCGCAGAAGATGAAGTCCAGGTAGCTGACGTGGTTGCTGGCCATCACCGCGCCGCCGGTACGGGGCACGTGGTGGCTGCCCTCGACGGTCAGGCGCAGGTCGAGGACCCGGAACATCGTCTTGGCGGCGGTGATGACGGGCGGGTACACGAGTTCCGGCATCCGGCAACTTTACCCCGCGTAGGTTACGGCACCGTAGGGGCGCGGGGCCGGCGCTGGCGTGAACCTCGCCGGACCCGGCGGCGAGCAGCCGGTCGCCCGGTTACCGTCGGCACATGCCCGACCTCGCCGCCGTCGTCATCCACTGCCGCGATCCGTACCTGCTCGCCGCGTTCTGGAGCGAGGTGACCGGGCTGCCGGTGGCCGAGGAGGACCGGGTGAAGCTCACCGACCGTACGCTCGGGCCGACCGAGTCGGTGCTGCTGCGCGACCCGCACGGCCACCGTCTCGACGTGTGGATCAGCCCCACGCCGGAGCTGGCGGCGCCCGGCCGGATGCACCTGGACCTGGTCGGCGACGCCGAGGAACGGGCCGCCGTGCTGGACGCGGGCGCCACCGTGGTCCGGGAGCTGCCCGGCTGGACCGTGCTGGCCGATCCGGAGGGCAACGAGTTCTGCCTGCACCCCCGCGGCTGAGGGTCGGAGAGGCCCGCGTCGGGCCCCTCCGACATCCGGTCAGGCGGCCAGGTTGTGCAGGTCGAGGCGGCCTCGGGCGAAGGCGTCCACCCGGCCCCACCGGCCCGGGATGTCCAGCACCTCGATCCGGCCCATGCCCACCGGCAGCCGCGGGTCGACCGCGAGGTGCCCCTCGTGCGGCTCCAGCCCGAGCATGGTGCGGATCAGCAGCAGCGGGGTGCCCGTCGACCAGGCCTGCGGGCTGCACGCCGTCGGGTACTCCACCGGGAACTTCGTCAGCTCCCGCTGGTAGCCGCCGAACGCCTCCGGCAGCCGCCCGTCGAAGTAGGTGGCCGCGTCGAGGATGCCGCTGGCGATCGTGGCCGCCTCCTCGGCGAAGCCGTACCGGCGCAGCCCCCAGGCGATGAAGGAGTTGTCGAACGGCCAGATCGTGCCGTTGTGGTAGCCGATCGGGTTGTACCGGACCTCGCCCTCGGCGAGCGTACGCACGCCCCAGCCGGAGAAGAGCCGCGGCCCGACCAGGTGCTGGGCGACCTGCTCGGCGCGGGCGTCGTCGACGATGCCACTCCACAGCAGGTGGCCGATGTTGGAGCTGAGCGTCGACACCTGGCGGCCCTGCGGGTCCAGCGCCAGCGCGTAGTAGCCGCCGTCGTCGACCCACCAGTCCCGGTTGAAGCGCTCCTTCAGCTCGGCCGCCTCCCGTTCGAGCTGGTCGGCGTAGCCGGGGTCGCCCCAGAACTCGCGGGCCATCCGCGCGGCGCGCACCTTCGCGTCGTACGCGTAGCCCTGCACCTCGCAGGTGGCCCGGGGGAACCCGGGCAGGGTGCCGTCGCGGTAGGAGATGGAGTCCCAGGAGTCCTTCCAGCACTGGTTCTCCAGGCCGGTGTCGGTGTTGCGCCGTTCGTACCAGATGTAGCCGTTACCCACGAGGTCGGCGTAGTCGTCGATCCACCGCAACGCCGCCCGGCACTCCGCCTCCAACTCCTTGACCAGCGCGACGTCCCCGCTCCACTTCTCGTACTCGTCGAGCAGCACCACGAACAGCGGGGTGGCGTCGACCGAGCCGTAGTAGGGCGAGTGCGGCTGCTCCTCGAAGGCGGCCGTCTCGCCGTACCGCATCTCGTGCAGGATCCGGCCCGGGTCCTCGTCGCGGAAGTCGTCGAACCGGGTGCCCTGCAGGGCGCCCAGGATCCGCAGCGTGGTCTTGGACAGCTCCGGCGCGAACGGCAGCACCTGGAGGCAGGTGAGGATGCTGTCCCGGCCGAACATGGTCATGAACCAGGGCAGCCCGGCGGCGGGCAACGTCTGGCCGCCGAGCGACAGCGGCGAGAAGCGCAGCGCCGCCAGGTCCACGATGCTGCGCCGGTAGGTGGCGGCGACCCGGCCGTGCTCGCTGTTCACCTTCGGCGCCTTGGCGATCCACTCCTCCAGGTCGTTCTGCAGGGCGAGCCGCTCGGCGCCGTGCGCCCGCAGCCCCATCCGCAGGTCCCGGCCGCCAGGGCCGACCGCGAACGTCTGCACGTCGATGTCGGCGTCCCACTGCTGGTTCGGCTCCAGGTGCACCGAGTACGCGAAGCCGCGCTGGTCGTACCGGGCCGGCTCGGACGAGGAGATCACCGTCTCCCGGCGGAAGTTCCCCCGGCGGTAGCCCAGCCGCAGCCGGTCCGCCTCGGCCTCGGTGTAGAGCTCGCCCTTCTTGTTCAGGATCTCGTCCTTGACCTGGAACAGGTCGGCGAAGTCGGAGGCCGCCTCCATGCGGATCTCCAGGTCGACCGGCTTCTCGTCGTGGTTGAGGATGGTCAGCC
This sequence comes from Micromonospora siamensis, assembly GCF_900090305.1. Classification (NCBI taxonomy): domain Bacteria; kingdom Bacillati; phylum Actinomycetota; class Actinomycetes; order Micromonosporales; family Micromonosporaceae; genus Micromonospora; species Micromonospora siamensis. Next base: position 5,610,893 of record NZ_LT607751.1, read on the forward strand.
GCTCCCGGAAGCTGCCGCCCACCGCCCGCTCCCGGATGATCGACAGCTTGGCGTCGACGTAGTGCGTCGCCATCCCCGGCACCAGGAAGAAGCGGGCCTCGTAGTACTGAAGGTCGTCGTAGGAGAGCGCGTTGAGCCGTTCCCCGTTGACGGTCAGCACCCACTTCGACAGGTATCGGATGTCGAGGGAGAACAGGCCGGTCGGCTCGCTCGGCGTCGCCTCGATGTCCCCGGTGTCCTCACAGACCACGAAGGTGTTGCCGTCCAGGATCCGGACCGTGTTGCTCGTAGCCATCAGCACATCTCCCTCTGGAACGCGCGGCGCGGACCCCGCGAGTCCGCCGGGCCGGGGAACAACCGCTCGACCTGGAGCACCAGCCGCAGGTCGCCGGCGACCGTCATGTCGCCGCGGAGCAGGGCCGCGATGGCGTTCTCCTCGCCCGCGACCAGGTCACCGAAGAGGCGGGGGGCGGTGCCCACCACCGTGTCGGCCTCCCGGTCTTCCTGGGTGACCTCCAGCCGGCCCCGGTCGATCTGCAACAGCCAGTGCGTGGTCTGCGCCCCCTCGTGCAGGTCGAAGCGCAGGGTTCCCGAGGTCTTCGCCAGCAGGGGCTCGTACCCCCGCCGGTCCAGGTCCTCGAAGAACCGGGTGGTCGCGTCCACCATCGGGTCCACTCCTCCCGCCGGTCCGCGGCGTCTCGACGTCCGCAACCGGGTCCCCGTCGGGTACGGCGTCAACCTCACCCGGTTCGGGTGAGGCCGGCCGGCGGACGAGGGACGGCGCCGGCCCCGAGGGGACCGGCGCCGTCGTCGCGTCCGCGGCGGACGTCAGTTGTTGGGCTCGTCGGCGCTGATGTCCGCGAGCACCGACTGGGGTTCACGCTCGACCGCCAGGTCACCCATGGAGACCAGACCCACGAGCCGGCCGTCCTCGATCACCGGCAGCCGGCGTACGGCGTAGGTCCGCATCAGGTCGGCGGCGGCCACCGCGTCGTCGTACTGACTGACGGTGATCACATCCTTGCTGGTGATCTCGTTCAACCGGGTGGTGTCCGGGCTCCTGCCCTCGGCGACGCCCCGGACGGTGATGTCCCGGTCCGTGACGATGCCCACCACGTTGTCGCCGTCGCACACCACGACGTCCCCGATGGCGCTGTCGCGCATCTCCTGGGCCGCCGCGGTCAGCGTGTCGTTGCCGTCCATCGTCACCAACCGGGTCGTCATGAACTCTCCGACCGTTGTCATGGTGCTCCCCTCTCGGTGTCGGCACGGCCCGTCTACCCGGGCGCCCGCAGCGGTTAACGCGTCGCCGGGGTGGCCGGACCGGCGGCGGTCAGCCGCGCGGTGGCATGCCGTAGACCCGCTCCACGTGCAGGCGCAGCACCAGCCGCCCCTCGGCGACCATCGCCGCCCGGAAGTCGTCCCAGTCGGGGTGCTCGCCCTGCACCGCCCGGTACAGCCCGACGAGTTCCTCGACGGTCGGGTCGTCCGGCCGGCTCGCCACCGGGGTGAGTTCGGCGCGCGCCTCGGCCACCGCGTACGCCCAGCCGTCGTCGCTGCTGACGTGGAAGCTGGCCCGGGGGTCGCGGCGCAGGTTCGCGGTCTTGGCCCGCCCCTCGGTCACCGACACCCGGATCAGCGCCCGGTCCCGGTCGAAGGAGTAGACCACGTTGGACAGTTGCGGTCGGCCGTCCCGCTTGATGGTGGCCAGTACGCCGAGCCACTTCCCGGCGATGAGGTCGGTGAGGGCCTGCTGGTGCTGTTCGTCCGCCATGGTTGTCCTCCGCTGTCCGGCGCCCGGTTCGGGTCTCCATCACACCCCGCCCCCGGCCGCCCGGCACGCGGGAAGACTCGGCGTGTCGGACGCAGGCAGCGCGGACACGGAACGAGCGTGATACCTCAGAGGTATCAAAATGCCCCTGGGGTATCACGCTCGTGAGGTGATTCGCCGCCGGCCAGCAAAGACCGCCGGCCAGCAATGGCCGCCGGCCAGCAATGGCCGCCGGCCCAGCAAAGACCGCCGGCCCGGCAACGCCGCCGGCCCGGCAACGCCGCCAGCCCACAGCGGCCGTCGGCCCGCGGCGGCTCCGGCTCAGCCCAGCTCGGCGGCCACCAGCTCGGCGAGCTGCACCGCGTTCAGCGCCGCCCCCTTGCGCAGGTTGTCGTTGGAGCAGAACAGCGCCAGCCCGTGCTCGACGGTCTCGTCGACCCGGATCCGGCCCACGTACGTCGGGTCCTGGCCGGCCGCCTGAAGCGGCGTGGGCACGTCGGAGAGGGCCACGCCGGGAGCGCCGTCGAGCAGCTCCCGGGCCCGCTGCGGGGTGAGCGGCCGGGCGAACCGGGCGTTGATCTGCAGCGAGTGGCCGGTGAAGACGGGCACCCGCACGCAGGTGCCGGAGACCTTCAGCTCGGGCAGCTCCAGGATCTTGCGGCTCTCGTTGCGGAGCTTCTGCTCCTCGTCGGACTCGTTCGAACCGTCGTCGACGATCGAGCCGGCCAGCGGCAGCACGTTGAACGCGATCGGCTGGGCGAAGGAACGCGGCGCCGGGAACTGCACGGCAGCACCGTCGAAGGCCAGCGCGGCGGCGTCCTCGGCGACCTTGCGGACCTGCTCGTCCAGCTCCGCCACGCCGGCCAGGCCGGCCCCGGAGACCGCCTGGTAGGTGGAGACGACCAGGCTGACCAGGCCGGCCTCGGCGTGCAGCGGGCGCAGCACCGGCATCGCGGCCATGGTGGTGCAGTTCGGGTTGGCGATGATGCCCTTGGGGCGGTCGACGATCGCGTGCGGGTTGACCTCGGCGACCACCAGCGGGACCTGCGGGTCCATCCGGTAGGCCGAGGAGTTGTCGATGACGACCGCGCCGGCGGCGGCGACCCGGGGAGCCAGCTCCTTCGACGTGCCCTTCCCGGCCGAGAAGATCACGATGTCGAGCCCGCTGTAGTCGGCGGTGGCCGCGTCCTCGACGGTCACCTCGCCGTCGCGCCAGGGCAGCGTCCGCCCGGCCGACCGGGCGGAGGCGAACAACCGCACCTGCTCCGCCGGGAAGTCGCGCTCCGCCAGCACCTGCCGCACCACGCCACCGACCTGGCCGGTGGCCCCCACAATGCCAATCCTCATGGTGGCGAGGCTACCCAGCCGGCCGGCCCGGGTGGAAAGGCTTTCCCACCGCCCGGGCCGGCCGGCCACGATCTAGAGGGTGGCGTCGGTCACCTCGCCGAGCCCGGCGGCCCGGAGCTCGTCCCTGACCACCGCGACGTCACCCTCGATGACCAGGGTCAACGCCTCCGGGTGCAGGTGCTCGGCGGCCGCCGCCGAGACCAGTGCGGCGTCCGCGGCGAGCAGCGACTCGCGCAGCCGCGCGTGGTAGTCGTCCGGCAGGTCGTGCACCACCAGCGTGGTCAGCGCCGCCGCGATCGCGCGCGGGCTCTGCAGCTCGACCGAGAGCTGCCCGGCCCGCCAGGAGCGGGCCACCGCCACCTCGTCCTCGGTCACCCCGCCCAGCTGGGTACGGGTGATCTCACCGACCGCCTCCACCAGGGCCGGAGCGGTGACCGCGGTCTGCACCCCCGAGGCGACCGCGAAGCGCCCGAACCGGCGGGAGGGGGCGAAGTCGGCGCGGATGCCGTACGTGTAGCCGCGTACCTCGCGCAGCAGGTGGTTGAGACGGGAGGTGAACGCGCCGCCGAGGACCGTGCCGGTGAGCATCATCGCCATGTGGTCCGGGTGGGCGCGGTGCGGCGACGGGTGACCCAGCCGCAGCGTGGACTGCACCGAGCCGGGCCGGTCCACCAGGATGATCCGCCGCTGCCCCGGCAGTGGCACCTCGATCGGGCCACCCCGCTCCACCGGCCCCCCACCGGCCCCGGCGAACGCCGCCGCGCCGAGCGCGTCCAGGTCGAGCCGGTCCAGGTCGCCCACCACGATCAGGGTGCCCGGCCGGATGAACCACTCGGAGTGGAAGACGGTGACGTCCTCGACGTCCAGCCCGGCCACCGACTCCGGGTCGCCGTACATCGGTCGGCCCCACCGGTTCTCCGCGCCGAACAGGGCGCCGCGCAACGCGGCGTCGGCGCGCGGGCCCGGGTTCGCCCAGTCCATCCGCAGCGCGGTGGCCTCGTCGTCGCGGACCCGCCGGACGTCGTCCGGGTCGAGTCGCGGTGTCCGGACGGCCTCGGCGAGCAGCTCCACCGCCGCGGGCAGCCGGTCCACCGGCACCTGGACGCTGACCTGGAAGGTGTCCCAGTCCAGCGCGGTCACCAGCTCGGTGCCGAGTCCCTCCACCGCCAGCGCGAAGGCGGTGGCGTCGCGGTGCGCGGTGCCCTCCTCCAGCGCCTTGGCGAGCACCCCGCCGAGCCCCTCCTTGCCGACCGGCTCCCGACCGGCGCCGGCGTCGAGCAGCAGCAGCGCGACGGCGAGGTTCTGGCCGGGCAGGTGCGCGGCGACGACCTGGCCACCGGCGACCTGGCGGCGGACCACCGACGGGAACCGGTACGGGCGGGCGGCGCCCGGACCGGGGCGGGCGGCGATCAGCGTCATGAGGTCTCCTCCGGCAGGTAGGTCAGGGTCACCCGGTCCTCGGCGCGCAGCACCTCGGCGGCCGCCTCGGCGATCTGCTCGGCCGTCACCGCCAGCCAGGCCGGCAACCGCTCGCCGACCTTCGCCGGGTCACCGAGCTGGGTGGCGTACCGGCCCAGGGCGTCGGCGCGCCCCTCCACGGTGGCCATCTGCCGCCACCACTGGGTGCTCAGCATGGCCTTGGCGCGGTCCAGCTCGCTCGCCGTCACCGGCACCGTGGCCAGCTCGTCGACCACCTCGGCCAGGCCGGCGGCGAGCCGCTCGGCGCCCACCCCCGGGCGGGCGGTGGCGGTGGCGATCAGCGGCGCCGGCGCGTGCGCCAGGTCCACTCCGTACGCCCCGACGCTGTCCGGCTGGGCGAGCCGCTCGCCGTCGGCGAGGCGCTGGTAGAGCCGGCTGCCCCGGCCGTCACCGAGGACGGTGGCGAGCACGGTGGTCACGTCGTACCCGGGGCTGCCGTAGGGGTGGGTGCGGTGCGCGACGTACACCCGGGGGGCCGGGACGTCGCCGGTGACCCGCTCGACGGCGGGCCGGCCGGTCGCCGCGACGGTACGGCCGTCCGGCGCGGCGGGGATGTCGGCGCGGCGCGGGATGCCGCCGAAGTACCGCTCGGCCAGCTTGAACACCTCGTCTGCGGAGGCGTCCCCGGTGACCGTCAGCACCGCGTTGTTCGGCGCGTAGTAGGTCGTGTGGAACGCCTGGAAGGTGGCCAGGTCGGCGGCGTTCAGGTCGGCCATCGAGCCGATCGTGGCGTGGTGGTACGGGTGGCCCGGCGGGTAGAGCAGCGGCAGCAGGCGCAGCCAGGCGTCGCCGTACGGGACGTTCTCGTAGCGCTGCCGCCGCTCGTTCTTGACCACCTCACGCTGGTTGTCCAGGGTCTCCTGGGTCAGCGCGGGCACCAGCCCGCCCATCCGGTCGGCCTCCAGCCAGAGCGCCAACTCCAGGTGCTCGGCCGGGACGGTCTCGAAGTAGTTGGTGCGGTCCGGGTTGGTGGTGGCGTTGAGCGTGCCGCCCGAGCCCTGGACGAGCTTCATGTGCTCGGTCTTCGCCACGTTCACCGAGCCCTCGAACATCAGGTGCTCGAAGAGGTGGGCGAACCCGGTCTGCCCGTCCGGCTCGTGGCGGGAGCCGACGTCGTACCAGAGGTTGACCGCGACCGCCGGGGCGGTGCGGTCCTCGCTGACCACCACGCGCAGGCCGTTGTCCAGTTGGGTGGTCTCGATGGGCCAGGGGTAACCGCTGTCGGGCATGTCCCGACGCTATCCGATCTCCGGGGCGGAAAGGTGACGTGTCGCGCCGGCATCCTCGGGCCGCCGGGATGGGCGGCAGCGGGCGGCGGGTCTGCTCGCCTGGCTGCGCGAGCAGACCCACCGGGGGTCCCGCCGGGCGTCGGCTCAGTCGGGGGGCTCGATCGGGGTGACGGTCTGATCGGAGGTGCGGTGTTCCAGGACGGTGTCCGGCGCGGCGTTCTGGTCCTCCTCCCGGATGTCGGACTCGGTGAGGATGGCGTCCGCCTGGGCCTGCGGGTCGTCGCTGCCCACCGCCGCCTCCTCGGGCAGCAGGTGCGCGCGGGACTCCACCCGGTCCTGGTCGTTCTGCTCGTGGGTCATGCCGGGGGTGTTACCCCGGCGGCCCGGCCGGCACGCCGGCTCAGCGGAACGGGCCGCGCGGTGCGCCGGCTCAGCGGAACGGGCCGCGCACCTCGTAGGTGATCCCGCCGGAGGAGGCGCCGGAGGTGCCGCGCTGCGACGAGAAGTAGAGCCGACCGCCGTCCGGGGAGAACGCCGGGCCGGTGATCTCAGACGCGCTCTGCCCGGTGATCCGCAGGAACGGCGTGACCACGCTGTCCGGGGTGATCAGGCAGATTTCCATGTTGCCGCCGTCCTCGGCCACGTAGAGGTCGCCGTACCGGGAGCCGGTGATGTTGTCCACCCCGGTCAGCGGCGCGGTGCCGGTGGTCACCAGGGAGTCGTCGTACGCCAGGTCGATCCGCTGGTTGACCGCGTCGTACGCCCAGACCCGGTTGTCGCCCTTGGTGGTGAACCAGCAGGTGCCGTTCGCGTACCAGCAGCCCTCGCCGCCGTTGAACTTCTTGGCGGAGGAGACCTGCTGGCGGGTGTAGGTGGGCGAGCCGTCCGGGTCGGGGACCCGGGTCCAGCTCACCGGGCCGCTGGTGGCGGTGCCGCCCACCAGCACCTCCAGGGTGCCGGCGGACAGGTCGCCCCAGACGGTGGGCCGGAACCGGTAGAAGCAGCCGCTGGTCTCGTCCTCGGTCAGGTAGATCACCCTGCGGTCCGGGTCGGCCGCCGCCGCCTCGTGGTTGAACCGGCCGAGCGCGGGCCGGCGCACCGCCGCGGTGCCGCCCTGCGGGTACGTCTCGTAGACGTAGCCCCGGCTGACCTCCTCGCAGGAGAGCCAGGTCCCCCACGGGGTAGCCCCACCGGCGCAGTTCCGGTTGGTGTTTCCCAGGATCCGGTACGCCGACGAAATCGTTCCGTCCGAGTTGAAACGGATCGCCGAGGCACCACCGGTGGTCGAGATCTCAGAGTTCGAGACGTAGATCCAGCCGGTGCCGGCGGTGAAGCAGGCCCCGCCGTCGGGGGCTGCGTGCCAGGCGTACGAGGTGCCGGGGACCACCTGCCGGGAGCGGGCGACCACCCGGCTGGTGAAGCCGGCGGGGAGCTGGATCCCGTTGGCGTCGGCGCTGCCCAGCGGCCCGTAGGGCCCGGTGCCGGGCTGGGCCGGGGCGGCGAGCGCGGCGCCGGCCCAGAGGCTTCCCGAGAAGGCGGCGGCGCCGGCGACGGTGGCGCGCAGGACGGTACGACGATGCATCGGTCTCTCCCTTTGCGGGGACGACAGGTGTCAATGAAACTACCCTCCGTTGCATCGACGTCGGTAAACTTATGGGGTGGCTTTCCCGACGGGACGGCGAGAACCGGCCGACGAGTCGGGTACGCTGGCCGACGTGACTCGCTCGTATCGATGGTTTAGGCAGCCGGCTCCGACGCCGGTGACCTCACCATGAGCTGACGTCACCACGTTTCGAGCCGGCTGGGCAGGAGCTTCCGCTCCTGCCTTTTGCGTACGAGCAGCCGGCTCCACCCGGGCACCGGCCCCGGGCGACGGTCGGCGGAAGGAAAGCCCACCGTGACGACCCCGGAGACCGACGCCGTCAGCGATCAGCGGATCGACCGAGTCGTGCCGTTGACCACCCCGGCCCTGCTCCACCACGACCTGCCCCTGGACGCCCCGCTCGCCTCGGCCGTGCTGGCCGGCCGACGCGCGGTCGGCCGGGTGCTGGACCGCGCCGACGACCGCCTGCTGGTCGTGGTCGGCCCGTGCTCGGTACACGACCCCGCCGCAGCCCTGGAGTACGCGGGCCGGCTGCGCGAGGCCGCCGACCGGCTCTCCGACGACCTGCTGGTGGTGATGCGGGTCTACTTCGAGAAGCCACGCTCGACCGTGGGCTGGAAGGGCCTGATCAACGACCCGCGGCTGGACGGCTCCGGTGACGTCAACACGGGCCTGCGGATCGCCCGCACCCTCCTGCTCGACGTGCTGCGGCTGGGCCTGCCGGTGGGCTGCGAGTTCCTCGACCCGATCACCCCGCAGTACATCGCCGACACGGTCGGCTGGGGCGCGATCGGCGCGCGGACCGTGGAGAGCCAGGTGCACCGGCAGCTCGCCTCCGGACTGTCCATGCCGATCGGGATGAAGAACCGCCCGGACGGCAGCATCGCCACCGCGGTGGACGCGATCCGGGCGGCCGGCGTACCGCACGTCTTCCCCGGCATCGACGTCTCCGGCACCCCGGCGATCATGCACACCCGGGGCAACGCCGACGGGCACCTGGTGCTGCGCGGCGGCAACGACGGCCCGAACTACGACGCGGAGTCGGTGGCCGGCGCGCTGGACCTGCTCCGGGCGGCGGGGCTGCCCGAACGGGTGGTGATCGACGCCAGCCACGCCAACAGCGGCAAGGACCACCGCCGTCAGCCGGTGGTCGCCGAGGACGTGGCGGCGCAGCTCGCCGCCGGCCAGCGGGGCATCGTCGGCATCATGCTGGAGAGCTTCCTGGAGCCGGGCCGCCAGGACCTCGACCCCACCCGGGAGCTGGAGTACGGCAAGTCGATCACCGACGCCTGCCTCGGCTGGTCCCAGACCGAGCAGGTCCTCACCGGCCTGGCCCACTCCGTCCGCGCCCGCCGCGCCACCCTCCCCACCCCCGCCTGACCCACCCCACCCCACCCCACCCCGCGCGCCACCCCGTTGATCATGAAGTTAGCGGCACAAACGGAGGGGCGGTTTCTAGGCTTCAGTGCAACTGATCTTGGTTGGGCTGGAGGTGCTGGTGGCGAGGCCGGGTGTGTTGACGTTCGGGCATCGGCAGGTGTTGGAGCATCTGTGGGGGGTTGGTCGGACGATCTCGCAGATCGCGGGGGTTCTCGGGGTGCCGGTGTGCACGGTGTCGCGGGAGGTGGCGCGGAACAACAGTGCGCGGCACGGGACGAAGAACCCGCTGGGGCGGTCACTGCCGCATGGGCGGGGGCGCCGCCCGTATCGGTGGGGTTATCAGGCGCAGTGGGCGCAGCGGCGGGCTGACGCGGCCAGGCGGCGGCCGGCGAGGGCGAAGCTGGCGGTCGGTACGCGGCTGCGGCAGGTGGTGGCGGGGAAACTGGCCCGTAGGTGGTCTCCGAAGCAGATCGCCGCGTGGTTGCGGACCACGTTCGCCGACCGGCCGGAGTTGCAGGTGTCCCACGAGACGATCTACCAGGCGATCTACGTGCAGTCGCGAGGCAATCTGAGGGCCGAGTTGACCCGGCAGGTAGCGCTACGGTCGGGACGCACCCAGCGGCGTCCGCAGTCACGTGCCGCGGGCGCCGCTCGCCGTCGGCGGCCCTGGATCGCAGACCTGCACATCAGCACCCGGCCCGCGGAGGTCACCGACCGGGCGGTGCCCGGGCACTGGGAAGGTGACCTGGTCATCGGCAAGGCCGGCGCCTCAGCGATCGTGACCCTGGTGGAACGAGCCACCCGTTACGTGATGCTCGGCGCCCTACCCCACGGCCGCGACAGCGAAGCCGTCATCGGTGTGCTCACCAACCTGGCCACCCGCATGCCCACGCACCTGCGCCGGTCGCTGACCTGGGACCAAGGCGTGGAAATGGCCACCCACCCCGTGTTCACCGTCGCCACCGGCTGCCCGGTCTACTTCTGCGACCCCCACAGCCCCTGGCAACGCGGCACCAACGAAAACACCAACGGGCTGCTACGCCAGTACTTCCCCAAGAGCAGCTACGACTTCCGCACCATCGACCAGAACGGCTTGGACGAGGTCGCCCACGAACTCAACACCCGCCCCCGACAGACGCTGGACTGGAACACCCCAGCCCAGCGTCTGGCTCACCTCATCACCGCCTAACGATTGCACTCACCCCTTGACCCCGCCAGATCCACTTCGCCGCAAACTTCATGATCAACGGGGGCTGGGGGGTGGGTCGGGGTGGGGAAAGCGCGGCGCCGCCCGGTCCCTGAGGACCGGGCGGCGCCGGGTGTCGATGTGCAGGTCGCCTCTCGGCGCGTGGCGCGACGCGGCTCCAGCCGGACGGTATTCCGCGAAGGCATTTCAGGTGAGGCCCGGGGACACTGGGCACACCGACGCTCTGCACAACCGGCCGCACGGCCCAGGTGTTCCGGCACGGTGGGTGTCCGTCGTCACGTCGGCGGGGGCGGGCGCGGGTGACGTTTGACCGATTCGACCCCGGGTAGCTGATCGTCGTGACCGACGACGCGCCCGTGACCGAGCAGCCGGACACCCGGCCGCTCGACGAACTGCTCGACGAGATCTACCACGGCCAGGAGCGGATCAGTCAGGCGGACATCTACCGCCGGGCGGTCGCCGCGGAACTGCCCGCGGAGCTGCTGTCCCGGATCGCCGCCCTCCCCCAGGGGGAGTACGCGGCCGACGAGGCGGCCGACCTGCTCGGCGGGACGGTCGGCTGAGCCGCCCCACCCGACCATCACGCCGCACGGCGCGGCGACGATCCCAGGCGGACCCGGAACCATCGGAGGGACAGGCGATGACCGACCGTAACCAGGAACACGAGCATCTTCAGGCGCTGGGCCAGCCACCGGAGGGCCTGGACACCCTGCCGGAGCCGGACTTCGCCAACGAGCACGACCGGACGGCGGTGGACCGGGACGTGATCACCGGCGAGGACGAGGACGAGCGGGAGCCCGAGGCGTCGCGCGGCTGGGCCGGCGAGGACCACGGCACCACCCCGACCTGACCGGCGGGCCGGCGGCGACGCCGGCCGGACACAGACACCGGGGCCGGCGGCGACGCCGGTAGACGGAGACGCAGCGAAGGGGCCGGCGAACCGCCGGCCCCTTCGTGCTGAACAGGTCACTTCTCGTCGTGGTGCCCGCCCTCGGCGGCCTGCTGGGCCACCGCGTACCCCATCTGGAGGAAGTCGGAGGCCGCCACGGCGGTCAGCGCGGTGGCCACCAGCCGGGTCAGCCGGGGGGCCAGCACCAGTCCGGCGGTCATCCCGGTGGCCACCCAGACCGCCAGGCAGAACGGGCAGCTGACCAGCTCGCCGAGGGCGTGCCGGGTGGGGCTGCCCTCGTCGCGCACCTGCTCCATCACCTCACCGCTGCCGATCGGGTGGTCGTAGCGGGTGAACGGCGCCCGCAGCGGACTGGTGATGGCGTCCTTCGAGATCAGCCGGCTGAGCTTGTGGGTGGCGACGGCGAGCAGCAGCACGTCCTGGGTGGCGGGCCGCTCCGGCACCGGCCGTCCCGTCGCCTTGACCAGACCCACCAACGAGCCGGTCACCGCCGCGTACGTGCCCATCGCCTTGAGGTAGCCCTCCAGCGGCCGGTGCTCGTGCGGCGCGTACGCCCGGCGCAACCGCGCCACCTTCTGCTTCAGACCACCGTCGGCCACCGGCTTCTCCTCGGTTCTCGTCACGGGGCGCTCAGCCCGCGGTCAGGTTGTCGGCGACCTCGCGGGCGAGGTTGTCCAGGATCTCGTCGGCCAGCCCGTGATCGGGTCCGGCCAGGTCCAGCAGCACCCGGGCGCCACCGGCGTCCCCGGGCTCGACGTCGATGTCGGCGGCCCAGCCGGCGGAGTCGCAGGTCCAGCGGGCCCGCATCTCGTCGGCGTCGACGTTCTCCAGGCGCTGCGTGCCGGCGCGTCGCAGCTCCTCCGGCAGCCAGGCCGCCGCCCGGTCCGGGTCGGTCGCGGTGTTGAACACCACCTCGGGTGGCGCGGACATGCCGCGCTCGGCGTGCTGCGCCATCAGACGTCCCGCAGCCGACTCGGGTCGACCTCGCGGCCGGGGTGCCGGGCGAGGTACTCGGTCTCCAGCTCCGCCGTGCGGCGCAGGTGGTTGGCGAGCGCCGAGTCGGCGGCGTGCCGAAGCGTGTCCAGCCGGGTGCGGTGCAGGCTGTGCATCTCTCGGATCAGGTCGTCGTCGGCCAGCTCGGCGGGGTCCACCCCCAGCAGTTCGCCGTCGGGGTCGGCGGTGGCCCGCTCGTCGAGGTGGTCACCGTCCCACTCGGGCATCCGCTGCTCCGGGCTGGCGTCACCGGTCCGGCGTACTGATTCGGTCATCGTCGCCCCCTGTTCTCGTTCGGGCTGGCGACTAGACGGATGCCCACAGCGCGTGACACCAAACCCCACGACGCACCGCCGGACACGGCTACGACGCCGCGTCGGAGAGGCCCGGTCGTCCCGGTACCCTCGATGGCATGAAGCGGCTCTGGACACCGGCGTGGATCGCCCGCCACGTGGCCATGGTCGTGCTGGTCGTCGGCTTCCTCGGGCTGGGCTGGTGGCAGGTCAACCGGGCCGCCGAGGGCAACACCCTGAGCTTCGGGTACGCGATCGAGTGGCCGGTCTTCGCCGGCTTCGTGATCTTCGTCTGGTGGCGTGAGGTGCGCCACACGCTGCGTGACCGGCCGGAGGCGCCGGCCACACCGGCCACCCCGCCGGCCGCCGCGCCGGCGCCGGTCGCCGACGTGCCGGGCGTACGCCGGCCGGTGCGGGTGTCCCGCGGCCCGGCCCGCCCGGTCGACGGCCCGGAGGACGGCGACCTCGCCGCCTACAACCGCTACCTGACCTGGTTGAACGCCAATCCGGGCGCCCGGCCCGGTGACTATCCCGGCTGAGGCCGGTTTCGGAAGGACGGACGACGGTGGGCGGAGCCCTTACCCGGTACCGCGTTATCGCCTGGATCGTGGGCGTGGCGCTGGTGGTGCTGGTCCTGATCGGCATGCCGCTGAAGTACGGCTTCGACGAGCCGACGGTGGTGGCGGTGGTCGGTACCGCGCACGGCTGGCTCTACATGCTCTATCTGGCGGCCACGTTCGACCTGTCCCGCCGGCTGAACTGGCCGTTGAAGCGGATGCTGCTGGTGATGCTGGCCGGCACAGTGCCGTTCGTCTCCTTCTACGCCGAGCGCCGGGTGAGCCACTGGCTGGCCGCCGAGCGTCCGCGTACCCCGGAGCCGGTGGCCGGCTGACGGTCAGCGGTCCGGCCGCCACGGGCCGGCCCGGTCGGCGGTGCCTTCCCAGTCGGCGTACCGGATCCGTTCCCGGGCCCGGTCCAGCGCTGCGGTGACCTCGTCGAACTGATCCGGGTCGTCGCTGCTGAACAGCAGCGTCTCGACGCCCCGGCACCAGCCCCACAGCTCGTACGGCGGCGGTCGCCACCAGTCCCCGGCGAGTGCCAGCAGCACCGGCAGCGCGGCGAACGCCCCGAGCGCCAGGTACGCCCCGGCGGTCAGCCGTTCCAGGCCACCGGTGAAGCCGAGCAGCACTCCGGCGGTGCCGATCACGGCGGCGGTGGCGGCGACCACCCGGACGGCGAACCGGTCGTGCGGGCCCCGGTCGGTGCGCAGGTGGGTGAGCTCGGCGATCGGGTAGCTCTGCCGGCCGACGCTGAACCGGGCGGCGGTGACGACGATCCCCGGTCGGGCGTAGAGCAGGTGTCCCTCCCCCGCCTCGGCGGGACGGGTTCGTCGGTTGGCACGGTGACGGGTCTGCACGTGGACCTCCCCCACGGCGCGGAACGCGGGCCCGCGGACCGTCGGCCACCGCGTGCGGTGTCCCCCCGACGGAGTGCCGACCCGACTCCCCATTCTCGGCCCGTCGCGCACCGGCCGCCCGGCGGTTTACCGGCGGCCCGTGGCCACCGGGCCGCCGGGTACCTCCCTCCCTCCCGGTTTTGTCCCGGTTATCGGCCGACATCGGTGCGGCATCCGCCCGGAACGACGTATCCGACGGATCGCCCGGGTGGGCCGTGATCGTCCGGGAGGCACCTCCCGGACCGCGACCGGAACCCGTACGCAACGTGTTTCGCGTTGGTCACATCGACGCCGTTATGCAACATTCGCCCCTGCTTCCCCTGCGGTTGACTCCCACCACGGGTTACCTTGGGCGAGCCGGACCGGTCGACCGCCATCCACCCGGATGGCCCCGGCCCGGTGCCGCCCGGGGCGTCAGCAGCTCCCCGGCGGCTGGTGGGAGAGGAGCCCTCCGCTCTTGTCGTCCCTACGGATACTGCTGCGCTCCCTCGCGGTCACCGGCCTCGCGGCCGTGCTGATCGCACCGGCGTCGGCCGTCCGGGCCGAGCCGACCCCCGCCGAACTGACGGCGCAGATCGAGAAGTCCTCGCTCCAACTGGAGCGGGTGGTCGAGGCGTACAACGGCCTCACCGAGAAGATGAAGGCCAACCAGGCCACGGCGGCCACCCTGAAGACCCAGCTCGGCCCGCTGGAGACGCAGGCCGAGCAGAGCCGCGCGGACGTGGCCGAGATGGCGGTGACCGCGTACAAGACCGGTGGGCTCCGCGACGTCGAGGCGCTGCTCGCCCCGGGCGGCTCGGGTGCGCTGGCCGACCGGCTCAGCACGATGGACCGGCTGACCCGGCAGCGGCAGGACCGGATCGCGGGCTACACCGCGAACCAGCGCCGGCTGCTGGCCCAGAAGGCCCAGCTGGACACGACGGTGGCCCGCCAGGCCGCCCAGGGCCGCGAGCTGGCCGCCACCAGGAAGCGGATCGAGACGGACCTGGCCCGCCTCTACGAGCTGCGCCGCCAGGCGTACGGGCGGGCGACCGAGGCGGCCGAGGCGGCCCGGGCGGCCGAGGCCCGGCAGGCAGCCGCCGACCGGGACACCAGATCGACGTCCACCTCGAAGTCCACCTCGAAGTCCACCTCGACGTCGACCGCGTCGGCGCCACCGGTCTCCGGCGCCGCGGGCACCGCGGTGCGGTACGCCTACGGCGCCCTCGGCAAGCCGTACGTCTGGGGCGCCGACGGCCCCGAGGGGTACGACTGCTCGGGGCTGACCCTGGCTGCCTGGCGGGCGGCCGGCAAGTCACTGCCGCACAACGCGGCGATGCAGTGGGACAAGGTCAGCCACATCAGCCGCGGCGAGTTGCGCCCCGGTGACCTGGTCTTCTACTACGACCTCGGGCACGTCGCCATCTACGTGGGGGACGGGCAGGTGATCGACGCGCCGAGCGCCGGCCGGAACGTCCGCAAGCGGTCGGTGGACATGGCCTCCCCGTACGGCTACGGCCGGGTGCGCTGACCCGGGAGCACGACGAACGGCCGGCGTCCCCGCGAAGGGACGCCGGCCGTTCGGTGTCTTCGGCTCGGGTCAGGCCGCCTGGAGCCCTTCGGCCCGGGCCAGCTCGCGGAGCCGGCCGAGCGCCTGGATCTCCAGCTGCCGGATCCGCTCCCGGGAGAGCGAGAAGCGCGACGCGACCTCGGTCAGCGAGTGCTCCCGCCCGTCCTCCAGGCCGTACCGGGCCCGCATGATGCCGGCGGACCGGTCGTCGAGGTGGTTGAGCAGGCCCTCGATGCGCTGCCGCTCCAGCCCGCTGAGGACGATGTCCTCCGGCGAGGGGGCGTCGCTGTCGGCCACCAGGTCACCCAGGTTGGTGTCGCCGTCGTCGCCGACCGGCGTGTCCAGCGACACGGTGTCCTGCGACCAGCGGCGCAGCTCGTTGACCCGCTCGACGGTGACGCCGAGGGACGCCGCGATCTGCTCCGGCTCCGGGTCGCTGCCCAGCTCACGGGTGAGCTGCCGGGCCACGTTGCGCATCCGGTTGACGTCCTCCACCAGGTGCACGGGCAGCCGTACGGTGCGCTCCTGCTGGGCGATCGCCCGGCTGATCGCCTGGCGGATCCACCAGGTGGCGTAGGTGGAGAACTTGTAGCCCCGCTCGTAGTCGAACTTCTCGACCGCGCGGACCAGGCCGGTGTTGCCCTCCTGGATCAGGTCGAGCATGGGCATGCCCGAGCGGACGTAGCGCCGGGCGATCGACACGACCAGCCGCAGGTTGGCGCGGATGAAGAGGTCCTTCGCCCGCTCGCCCTCGGCGACCAGCCGCCGCAGGTCCTCCCGGTCGACGCCGGCCGGGACCTGGTCCTCGCCGAGCAGGTGCTCGGCGTAGAGCCCGGCCTCGATGGCCTTGGAGAGATCGACCTCCATGGCGGCGTCCAGCAGTGGCGTCCGGGAGATCTCGTGCAGGTAGACTCCGACCAGGTCGCGCTCCTCGGCCACCTCGTCGGTACGCATTCCGATGTTCTTGTCCACGTTGCCCACGGTCCCCTCGCTCGCGCCGGTTGCCCGGTTCCTTGCCATCCCCACATCCATCGGCCAGCCCCTCCTGCGTCTTCCGCAGTGCCCCCCGGTGCTGACCTGACACCTGCACAACAGCCGGGACGTGTCGGGGATTCCATGTCGTGAGTCGAAAGTGTCACGAATGCCTGAGTAGTAGCTGGGAGCACGGTCGATGTTTGCTGTCAGCGCCGTCGCCTTGACGTGCCGCCCCACCTGGGACGACGCCGGATCCGCAGTTCGTCGCACCCCTACGGGCATCGCAACACCGCGCGCCCGGGGAGCGCAGCGGCCCGGGTCACCGCCCAGCTGCGATCCTCGTCACTAGCCACATACGCGTCGGCGTACCGGCCGGTTCATCCATGGGGAGATGATTACCCCCACGCCTGCTCAACAATCGCCGGACGGGTGGCACGTCCCATCGACGAGGTGTTCCGCGTCTCATTCCCCGGGCGCGGGGCGGTGACTCAGGAGGCGAGCAGGGCGAGCGCGCCGCGGACCTGGTCGGCGGAGCGGGCCAGGGCGGCCCGGGCGGCCGGGATCTCGGCGCCGGAGACCAACGCGACCAGCGCGGTCTTCAGGTCGCCGTCCGCGTCGTGCAGGGCCCGCCGGCAGATGTCCTCGGCGCAGCCGGTGGCCTCCTCCAGGATGGCGATCATCCGCCCCCGGAGCTTGGCATTGGTGGCGACCACGTCGATCATGAGGTTCGAGTAGACCCGGCCGAGGCGGACCATGACGGCCGTGGAGAACATGTTCAGCACCAGCTTCTGCGCGGTGCCCGCCTTCATCCGGGTCGACCCGGTGACCACCTCGGGTCCGGTGTCCACCCCGACGAACACGTCCACCGACGTCGCGGCCGGGGCGTCCGGGTTGGCGCAGACCAGCGCCGTCGCGGCGGCCTGGGCCCGGGCGGCGGCGAGCGCGCCGAGCACGTACGGCGTGCGTCCGCTGGCCGCCAGGCCCACCACCAGGTCACCGGGGCGGACACAGTCGGCCGCCTCGGCGGCGCCAGCCCGGGCGTCGTCCTCGGCGTCCTCGACCGCGCGCCACATGGCCTCCGGCCCGCCGGCGAGGTGCGAGCAGAACCAGTGCCGCGGCGAGTTGAAGGTGGGCACCAGCTCCGCGGCGTCGAGCACCCCGAGCCGGCCGGAGGTGCCCGCGCCGAAGTAGTGCACCCGCCGCCCGGTGCGCAGCGCCGTCACGGCCAGGTCGACCATGGTGGCGATCTCGTCGAGGACGGCGGCGACCGCGGCCGGGACCCGACGGTCCGCGTCGTTGATCACGGTCAGCACGTCCCGGGTCGACATCAGGTCGAGGTCGGCGCTGTGCGGGTTGCGCCGCTCCGTCGGCGCACCGACCCGGACCACGGGACGGACCGGACGGGGGGCGGCGAGTTCGTGGGGGTCGACCCGGCCGGCGGTCACCCGCGCCTCCGCCCGGAGCCCACCCGGTGCGACTGGACGGCCTCGGCGGTGGCCTCGAGGGCCTTGCGGGCCTTCGCCCGGTTGCGGGCCGCCACCCCGACGAAGAGGCAGTCGACGACGGTGAGCTGGGCGAGCCGGCTGGCCATCGCCCCGGAGCGGTAGGTGGTCTCCCGGGCGGCGGTGGTGAGCACGAAGTCGGCCACCTCGGTGATCGGCGAGCGGGGGAAGTTGGTCAGCGCCACCGTGGTGGCGCCTCGCGCCCGGGCCTGTTCCAGCACCTCGATCACGTCGCTGGTGGTGCCGGTGTGCGAGATGCCGACGGCCACGTCGCCCCGGCCGAGCAGGGCCGCGGAGGTCAACGCGGTGTGCACGTCGGGAAAGTAGAAGGCGGTGCGACCGATCCGGTGCAGCTTCTGCTGGAAGTCGGAGGCGACGAAGCCGCTGGCGCCGGCGCCGTAGACGTCGATCCGGCCGGCGGCGACGATCGCCTCCACCACCTGCTCGCAGACGGCGGGGTCGAGCTGCTCGGCCGTCTCCTCGACGGCCCGGGCGTCGTTGAAGGCGATGGTGGCGATGATCTGGGCCAGGTCGGCGCCGGGCGGGATGTCCCCGCCGACGACCCGCGCGTCCGGTGGCTCGACCCGGCGGGCGGCCTCGGCGGCGAGCCGGATGCGCAGCTGGGGATAGCCGTCCATGCCGACCGAGCGGCAGAAGCGGATCACTGTCGCCTCGGAGGTCTCGGCGGCGGTGGCGAGGTCGGTGATCGTCCGCCGGGCGGCGTCCGCCGGATCCGCGACGACCAGGCGGGCCACCCGCTGTTCCGCCGGGGACAGCGACGGGAGCAGGCCGCTGATGTGGACGATCAGGCCACCGGGCTCGTGACTCGCGGAAATCTTCGGACTCTTCGCCACGGATGAAACTTACTTTCAGCAGGCCCGACCGTCAACCACGTCTGCGCGTTTCCGACAAAAGTACGCCCACCTCGTGGGCCCCGTCCGGGCCACCCTCGGGCAGCCATCCGGCCAGGTGCTCGCGGATCCGCCGGGTGACCTCGTCCGGCGGGCCGGCGGCGTCGACCACCACGAAGGAGGCGTACTCCGGCAGGGTCCGGTAGGCGGTGGCCGCCGCGGTCAGGTAACCCATCGTCTCGTGGTCGGTGCCCCGCCGCTCGATCCGCTGGTACGCCTCGCTCGGGTCGACGGCGAGCAGGAAGGTGACCTGCGGCGGCGGGAAGACCCGGTAGCCGGCCCGGGCCAGCCGCTCCCAGCGTTGCCCCCCGTGCGCCCGGATGCTGGCGTACTGGCAGGCCGCGTAGCGGTCCATCACCGCCGTCCGGCCGGTCACCAGGCAGCTCAGCAGCGCGGCGGCGATCGCCAGCCAGCGCAGCACCGACTCGACGGCGAGCAGGCCGCCCCGGCCGACCAGGCGTTGGGCGTCCGGCCGCCCCAGCCGCTGCGCGAGCCGGCCCAGCCAACGCCGGCCGCCGGCGTTGCGGTGGTAGGTGGCCGGCCGCCCGGCCGCGGTGAGCGCCTCGGCGAGCCGGTGCGCCTGGGTGGTCTTGCCCGATCCGTCGATGCCGATCAGGGCGACGCGGCGCAACCGGGAGCGGCGGCGCCGGGCACGCGGTGTGGTGGCCACCCTCCACAGATTATCCGAGCGACGCACCCCTGGCGTGGTTTGTCCCCTTCCGCGAGGTCCACCACCGGCCCAGGTGTGGACGGCCCGAATGCCGGGTACGCCATCGGCGGATCCGACCGCCTGTCCCTCCACCACGACCGACGGGAGACGCAGATGGCCGAGCGCGGTGACGAGACCCTGCTGCACACGCTCAAACGCGTCGCCGCCGTGCTCAAGCAGTCGGACATCCCGTTCGCCCTGGGCGGCAGCTTCGCGGTGTACGCGCACGGCGGCCACTCCAGCGAACACGACGTGGACTTCCTGATCCGTGAGGAGGACGTCGACCGGGCGCTGGAGGCGCTGGTCGCCGAGGGCTTCCGGGCCGAACGGCCGCCGGAGGACTGGCTGGTGAAGGTCTACGACGAGGGCCGGATGGTGGACCTGATCCACCGGCCGATCGAGACCCCGGTCACCGCGGAGACCTTCGCCGACACCATCGTCCGGCCGGTCGACGCGATCCACATGCCGGTGCTGTCGGCCAGCCAGCTGATGGTGCACAAGCTGCTGAGCTTCTCCCAGCACTACTGCGACTTCGCCCGGGCCCTGCCGCTGGCCCGCTCGCTGCGGGAACAGATCGACTGGGAACGGGTACGCAAGGAGACGCAGCACTCGCCGTACGCGGAGGCGTTCCTGGTGCTGCTCGACCGGCTGGACGTGGTGCCGGGCGGCGGCACGGCCGAGGGAAGGGAGACAGCGTGACCGAGCGACACGGCGGCGGCGCCGGACCACCCGACGAGTACGTCGAGGCGGAGATCCACCGGCTGCTCGCCGAGGACCCGGCGGTCGCCGAACAGGGCATCACGGTGGTCCGCCGCGAGCGCGGCCTGGTGCTGTACGGCGAGGTGGAGAGCCCGCACCGACGCGAGGAGATCCTGCGCCGGGTGGCCGAACGCTTCCCCGACGTGCCGATCACCAGCGACATCGGGGTGATCCGCGCCCAGGCGCCCACCCAGGTGGAGGAACTGCCGTGAGGAGAACCCGATGATCCGCATCGCCGCCGTGGGCGACGTGCACCTGGACCAGGACGTGGTCGGCCGGTTCCGGCCCGCGCTGGACGAGCTGCCGGACTGCGCGGACGTGCTGCTGCTCGCCGGCGACCTGACCCGGCACGGCACCGAGTCCGAGGCGCGCTGCGTGGCGCAGGAGTTCGGCGACCTCGGGGTGCCGGTGGTCACCGTGCTGGGCAACCACGACCACCAGTGCGACCAGGTTCCGCAGGTGGTCAAGGTGCTGGAGGACGCGGGGATTACCGTGCTGGAGGGGACCGGCGTCGTGCTGGAGTTCCCGGCCGGGCGGCTCGGGGTGGCCGGGGTGAAGGGCTTCGGTGGCGGGTTCGCCGGTCGGTGCGCCAGCGACTTCGGGGAGCCGGAGATGAAGGCATTCGTCCGGACCACCAACGAGAGCGCCGACGCGCTGGGCGACGCGCTGCGCGGGCTGGACTGCGACCTGCTGGTCGCGCTCACCCACTACTCCCCCGTGCCGGACACCCTGGCCGGGGAGCCGCTGGAGATCTATCCGTTCCTCGGGTCGTACCAGCTGGGTCAGGCGATCGACTCGGCGCCGACGGCGCTGGCCCTGCACGGGCACGCGCACGCCGGCACCGAGCGGGGCACCACCCCGGGCGGGGTGCGGGTCCGCAACGTCGCCCACCCGGTGATCAAGCAGGCGTACAGCATCTTCCACCTGGGAGATCATCTGATCGGGTGACCAGGTTTTGCGGTTGTCCCCCCGGGGTATTCAGCAGCCATGGAGCTGATTCTCTGGATTCTCGCAGTTGTACTGGTGGTCGCCGGCATCCTCGCGCTGTTCCGTCGGCAGATCCTGTGGGGCATCGTCCTCATCGTGGTGGGGCTGCTGGTCGGCCCGGGTGGTGTCAGCATCTTCAGCTGACGAGGCGGCTACATGCCGCCGTACCGGACCCGCCGGGGTCGTCCGTTCCGGTTCTCCGTCCTCCCAGACAGGAGAAAACCGGAACGGACGACCCCGGCGCTTCGCTGTCCGGACCGTCCGACGTTTGCTCCGCCCGTCGAGCGGAAACATCTCGACCATGGAGATAACGCAGAGCGCCGGCCGGCGCACCTCTGGAGCGCGCAAGTGGTGGGCCCTGGCCGGCTTCGGCGCCGCCACGTTCGCCGCGGCCGCCATCGGCGGGCTGGGGGTCCGGGGCACCTCAGCGGAGTACCAGAGCCTGGAGCAGCCCACCTGGGCGCCGCCGTCGTGGCTCTTCGGCCCGGTCTGGACGGTGCTCTACGCGCTGATCGCGATCGCCGGCTGGCTGGTCTGGCGCCGGGTGGGCTTCGGCCCCGCGCTCTGGGCCTGGGTCGTCCAGCTGGTGCTCAACGCGATCTGGACCCCACTCTTCTTCGGGGCCGGCCGGTACGGCCTGGCGTTCGCCGAGATCGTGGCGATGTGGCTCGCCATCGGGGTGACGGTGGCGCTGTTCCGCCGGATCTCCCGGCCGGCCACCCTGCTGATGCTGCCGTACTGGGCCTGGGTGACCTTCGCCGCCGCGCTCAACCTGGCGATCTGGCGGCTCAACGCCTGACGCCGGTCGGTCGCCCCGGCGGACGGGGCGGCCGACCGGGCCGGTTCAGCAGCGTGGCAGGTTGGGGATATAGCCGTCGTAGCCGGTGTAGACGTAGGCGTCGGCGATGTAGCGCCCCGAGCCGATCCGGTCCCAGATGCTGCTGGTGCCGTACGTGCCGGTGACGCTGGTGCCGGAGGTCTGGCAGTAGATCGTGACCTTGGTGCCGTCGGCGACCGAGCCGACCGCGGAGTAGCCGGTACCGGGACCGGAGCGGACGGTCAGGTCCGCGCCCGCGGTGTTCACCGTGCCGGTGGCGGTGCCGGACGAGCAGTTGTTGTCGCTGGTGTAGGTCTTGGTGCCCCAGTAGTACGCCAGCGTGCCGTTGAACCGCGCCTGGATGTCGTTGCCGTTAAGGCGCTGCTCGTAGTGCAGGTGCGGACCGGTCGAGCCGCCGGTGCTGCCCACCCAGCCGATCACCTTGCCGTAGCCGACGCTCTGCCCGACCGAGACGTTGAAGCCGTTGAGGTGGGCGTAGTAGGTGGTGTAGCCGCCGCCGTGGTCGATCCGGACGTACTTGCCGTAGCTGGTGCCGCCGAGGTCGGTGACCCGGTCGACGGTGCCCGGCGCGCTGGCGACCACCGGGTCGCCGAGGTCGTCGGTGCGGTTGAAGTCGATCGCGTACGCCGGGCTGTGGTCGGTGCGGGTCTGCCCGGACCAGGACTGCCCGCAGGGGAACGGCACCTTGAACGTGGGCGCGGCCAGCGCCGGGCTCGCCGGCACCAGCAGGCTCCCCGCGACGACCAGGGCGGCCGCCAGCAGGCTCGACCAACGTCTACGCATCCAGCACCTCCGATGTTGAGATCCTTCAATGTGTAGCGCCCAGCTTGGCAGAAACTTCCATCAATGGGAAGGGCGTCCCGCGCCGGCGCGACCGGCCGTGGACCACTGCGCGTGGGAGCGCGCCCACGGCCGGTGAGCGGGTTTCGCGATTGTTACCGGGCCGTGTCCGGCTGGGGGTGGATCCGAAACCGTGCAAGCGCTTACATGTGAGGACGACCCATCGGACCGGCGTCCGGGCTCCCCAGCCGAGACCGCGCCGGCAAGGAAGGAGAACGGCATGGCGTATGCCAGATCACGCCAGGCTCTCGCGATCGCCGGCGTCCTCGGCCTGACGCTCGGCGCCACCGCCTGCGGCACCGGAGACGACAAAGGCAACGACAAGGCGGGCTCCGCCGAGTGCGCCGCATACGAGAAGTACCAGGGCAACGACGGCAAGAAGGTCAGCATCTACTCCTCGATCCGGGACATCGAGGCCGACCGCCTCGCCCAGTCCTGGAAGGAGTTCGAGGACTGCACCGGCATTACGATCGACCACGAGGGCTCCGGCGAGTTCGAGGCGCAGCTCGGCGTCCGGGTCCAGGGCGGCAACGCCCCGGACCTCGCCTTCATCCCGCAGCCGGGCCTGCTCAAGCGGTTCGCCGACGCCGGCAACCTCAAGCCGGCCGGGGCCGACACCAAGGCGATGGCCGAGCAGAACTACTCCCCCGACTGGCTGAAGTACAGCACCGTCGACGGCAAGTTCTACGGCGCGCCGCTGGGCTCGAACGTCAAGTCGTTCGTCTGGTACTCGCCGAAGACCTTCAAGGAGAAGGGCTGGCAGGTCCCGCAGACCTGGGACGACCTGATCAAGCTCAGCGACACCATCGCGGCCAGCGGCACCAAGCCGTGGTGCGCCGGCATCGAGTCCGGTGACGCCACCGGCTGGCCGGCCACCGACTGGATCGAGGACCTGATGCTGCGCACGGCCGGTCCCGAGGTCTACGACCAGTGGACCACCCACGGCATCCCGTTCAACGACCCGAAGGTCGCCGAGGCGGTCGACAAGGCCGGCACGATCCTCAAGAACGAGAAGTACGTCAACGGCGGCTTCGGCGGCGTGAAGAGCATCGCCACCACCTCCTTCCAGGAGGCCGGCGTGCCGATCACCACCGGCAAGTGCGCCCTGCACCGCCAGGCGTCCTTCTACGCCAACCAGTGGCCCGAGGGCACCAAGGTGGCCGAGGACGGCGACGTCTTCGCGTTCTACTTCCCGGGCATCGACACGGCCAACAAGCCGGTGCTGGGTGGCGGCGAGTTCGTCGCGGCCTTCGCCGACCGCCCCGAGGTCCAGGCGGTGCAGACCTACCTGGCCTCCGGCGAGTACGCCAACAGCCGCGCCAAGATCGGCGACTGGGTGTCGGCGAACAAGAAGCTCGACATCAACAACGTGCCGAACCCGGTGGACAAGCTCTCCGTGGGCATCCTCCAGGACCCGAAGACCCAGTTCCGGTTCGACGGTTCCGACCTGATGCCGGCCGCGGTCGGCGCGGGCACCTTCTGGAAGGGCATGGTGTCCTGGATCAACGGCAAGGACACCAAGACCGTGCTGAACGACATCGAGGGCAGCTGGCCGAAGTGATCATGCCCGGTGGCCCGGTTCGCGCACGCGGGCCGGGCCACCGGTCCACCCGACCCCGAAAGGAGGGTTGATGGACTTCGATTTCGCGGCGGAACAGCCGAAGTTCCTCATGTTGATGTACGGGCTGATCGCCTTCGTCCTGGTGGTGGGTGGCCTGCTCCTGCTCCTCGACGTGGTACCGGCCTTCTTCGCCCGTCGGCGCGAGGAACGGCTGGTCGCCGCGGCGGCGAACGGTGTCACGCTGCCCGCCCGTTCGCGCAGGCCGGGAGAGGGGATCTTCGCCCTCTTCTTCCTGCTGCCCACGGTGCTGCTGCTGCTCATCGGTCTCGTCGTACCGGCGATCCGCACCACGCTGCTGTCGTTCATGGACGGGCGCAGCGAGAACTTCGTCGGCCTCGACAACTACTCCTGGATGTTCTCCGAGGACTCGATCGTCCGGGTGCTGATCAACACGCTGGTCTGGGTGCTCCTGGTGCCGCTGGCCGCCACCACCATCGGCCTGCTCTACGCGGTCATGGTGGACCGGGCCAAGTTCGAGGCCGTGGCCAAGTCGCTGATCTTCATGCCGATGGCCATCTCGTTCGTCGGCGCCAGCATCATCTGGAAGTTCGTCTACGCCTTCCGGGGCGCCGAGCAGGACCAGATCGGCCTGCTCAACCAGATCGTCGTGTGGTTCGGCGGGGAGCCCAAGCAGTGGCTGCTCGACTCGCCGCTGAACACGCTGCTGCTGATCGTCATCATGGTCTGGATCCAGGCCGGTTTCGCGATGGTGGTGCTGTCCGCGGCAATCAAGGCGATTCCGGCAGACATCGTCGAGGCTGCCCGCCTCGACGGCGTGACGGCCTGGCAGATGTTCTGGCGGGTGACCCTGCCCAGCATCCGGCCGGCCATGATCGTCGTCGTGGTGACCATCACCATCGCCACGCTGAAGGTCTTCGACATCGTCCGTACCGCCACCAACGGCAACTACGAGACGAGCGTCATCGCCAACGAGATGTACAACCAGGCGTTCCGGTACGGCCAGAGCGGGCACGGCGCCGCACTCGCCGTCGTGCTCTTCGTCCTGGTCATTCCGATCGTGATCTACCAGATCCGCAACCTGCGGCAGCAGCGGGAGGGCTGAGATGACCACTGCCACGCCCACCGTCCCCGCCGGCACCCAGCGCGTCGACGGCCCTCGTAGGAGTCGAGCCGCAAGCGTTCGAAAGCGCCTCAACACGCGGGCCGCGACCCTGGTCTCGATCATTCTCGCGATCGTCTGGACGGTGCCGACCTTCGGCCTCTTCGTCTCGTCGTTCCGGCCGGAGAACCAGATCAAGACCACCGGCTGGTGGACCTTCTTCAGCGATCCGCAGTTCACCCTCGAGAACTACCGACAGGTGTTGTTCGGCAGCTCCTCCTCGGCCGGTCAGCTCGCCAGCTACTTCATCAACTCGCTGGCGATCACCATCCCGTCGGTGCTCTTCCCGTTGGCCTTCGCCGCGCTCGCCGCGTACGCGCTGGCGTGGATCAACTTCAAGGGACGGGACTGGGTCTACATCGCGATCTTCGCGTTGCAGATCGTGCCGCTGCAGATGGCCCTCGTGCCGCTGCTGAAGTTCTTCTCCACCGGAGTCACCGTCGCCGGCGTCCAGGTGCTGCCAGCCTGGGACCTGGTCGACGAACAGCGGTTCGTGCAGGTCTGGTTCGCACACACCTGTTTCGCCCTGCCGTTGGCGGTGTTCCTGCTGCACAACTTCATCTCGCAGCTGCCCAAGGACCTGATGGAGGCGGCCCGGGTCGACGGGGCCACCCACCCGAAGATCTTCCGCACCATCGTGCTGCCGCTGATCACCCCGGCCCTGGCGGCCTTCGGCATCTTCCAGTTCCTCTGGGTCTGGAACGACCTGCTGGTCGCGCTGATCTTCGCCGGGGGTGGCGACGAGACCGCCCCGCTGACCGTCCGGCTCGCCGAGCTGGCCGGCACCCGGGGCAACGAGTGGCAGCGACTCACGGCCGGCGCGTTCGTCTCGATCGTCGTACCGCTGATCGTGTTCCTGTCGCTGCAGCGCTACTTCGTCCGCGGCCTGCTCGCCGGCAGCGTCAAGGGCTGACCCGGCACGTCCGCCGCCGCCCGGCCTCGCCGGCGGCGGCGGACCGGGACGCGGAGCGGGGGTGCGATGACCAGGATCGACGACGTGGCGCGGCTGGCCGGGGTGTCCACCGCCACGGTCTCCCGGGCCCTACGAGGGCTGCCGACGGTCTCCGCCGCGACCCGCCGCCGGGTGCTCGCCGCCGCCGAGCAGCTGCACTACTCGGTCTCGCCCAGCGCCTCCCGGCTGGCCGGCGGGCGGACCGGCACCGTCGCGGTGATCGTCCCCCGGATCACCCGGTGGTTCTTCAGCACCGTGGTGGAGGCGGTCGAGGGCTTCCTGCACACCGCCGGCTACGACCTGCTGCTGCACAACCTCGGCGGCCGGGAACAGAACCGGCAGCGGGTGCTGCGCACCGCCAACCTGCACAAGCGGGTGGACGCCATCATGCTGGTCGCCACCCCGCTGCGCCCCGCCGACCGCTCGGCGCTGGCCGCGCTGGACCTGCCCGGCGTCACGGTCAGCTCCGGCACCGACGTGCCCGGCTGGCCGTGCGTACGGATCGACGACGTGGCCGCCGCCCGGACCGCCGTACGCCACCTGATCGACCTCGGCCACCGGCGGATCGCGCACATCTCCGGCGACCCCGACGACGAGCTGGCCTTCACCACCCACCTGGACCGGCGACAGGGCTACCGGGAGGCGCTGCGGGCTGCCGGCATCCCGCTGGACCCGAGCCTGGACGTGGAGTCGCAGTTCAGCATCGACGGCGGCAACCGGGCCGCCGCCGAACTGCTCGCCCGCGGCGAGCCGCCCACCGCGATCTTCGCCGCCTGCGACGAGATGGCGATGGGCGCGATGACCGCGCTGCGCGACGCCGGGCTGCGGGTGCCCCAGGACGTCAGCGTGATCGGCATCGACGACCACGACCTGGCCGGCGTGCTCGGGCTGAGCACCATCGCCCAGCCCGCCGCCGAGCAGGGGCTGCTCGCCGCCCGGCTGCTGCTCGACCCACTGGTCGTCCGGGCCGTCGAGCCGTACACCGGGCTGGTCGCCCGGCCCCGCAGCGGCGCGGAGCCGGACCGACCGGCGCCGCTGGCCCCGGTGATCCTGCCCACTCGGCTGGTCGTGCGCGAGTCGACCGCCCCGCCCCGGGCAGACTGAACGGATTCACCCGCCGCAGCGGCGGGCAGAGGAGAAGGAACCATCCGGCACCGCCCGCCCGGCTCGACACACGGGAGAACGCCCTGAACACGAACTCGACGACCCAGGAGACCACCGGAGGCCCGGCCACCGGCTGGTGGACCGAAGCCGTCATCTACCAGATCTACCCGCGCTCCTTCGCCGACTCCGACGGCGACGGCATCGGCGACCTGCCCGGCATCACCGCCCGCCTCGGTCACCTCGCCGAGCTCGGGGTGGACGCGGTGTGGCTCTCGCCGTTCTATCCCTCGCCGCAGGCCGACGCCGGGTACGACGTGGCCGACTACCGGGACGTCGACCCGCTCTTCGGCCGGCTGGAGGACGCCGACAAGCTGATCGCCGAGGCCCGCGCCAAGGGCCTCAAGGTCCTCGTCGACCTGGTGCCCAACCACACCTCGTCGGCGCACCGCTGGTTCACCGCCGCGCTGGCCGCCGGACCGGGCAGCCCCGAGCGGAACCGGTACGTCTTCCGCGACGGCCTCGGCGCGGACGGCGCGCAGCCGCCGAACGACTGGCAGAGCGTCTTCGGCGGGCCGGCCTGGACCCGGGTCACCGACCCGGACGGCCGGCCCGGCCAGTGGTACCTGCACCTGTTCGACACCGCCCAGCCCGACCTGAACTGGGACAACCCGGAGGTCCGCGAGGAGTTCCTCGACGTGCTGCGGTTCTGGCTGGACCGCGGCGTCGACGGCTTCCGGGTGGACGTGGCGCACGGCCTGATCAAGCAGGCCGACCTGGCCAACTGGGAGGAGCCGCAGGAGATCCTCTCCGGCAGCGAGGTGGAGAAGCCCCGCCCACCGATGTGGGACCAGGACGGCGTGCACGAGATCTACCGGGACTGGCGGCGGCTGCTCGACACCTACGGCGGGGACCGCATCCTGGTCGCCGAGGCGTGGGTGGAGCCGGCCGAGCGGCTGGCCCGCTACGTCCGCCCCGACGAGATGCACCAGGCGTTCAACTTCGAATACCTGCTCGCCTCCTGGACGGCCCCGGCCCAGTACGCGGTGATCACCCGTTCGCTGGAGGCCACCGACGCGGTCGGTGCGCCCACCACCTGGGTGCTCTCCAACCACGACGTGGTGCGGCACGCCTCCCGGCTCGGCCTGACCGTCGGCGGTGGCCGGCCCAACGGCATCGGCATCGGCGACCCGCAGCCGGACGCCGCGCTCGGCCTGCGCCGGGCCCGGGCGGCCACCCTGCTGATGCTCGCCCTGCCCGGCTCCGCGTACCTCTACCAGGGCGAGGAGCTGGGGCTGCCCGAGCACACCACGCTGCCGGACGAGGCCCGCCAGGACCCGACCTGGGAGCGCAGCGGGCACACGGTACGTGGCCGGGACGGCTGCCGGGTGCCGATCCCGTGGGAGGCCGACGCCCCGTCGTACGGCTTCGGGCCGACCGACGCCAGCTGGCTGCCCCAGCCGTCGAGCTGGGCCGAGTACGCCCTGGACCGGCAGCGCGGGGTGCCCGGCTCGACGTACGAGCTGTACCGCACGGCGCTGCGGCTGCGCCGCGAGCACGGGCTCGGCCGGGGGACGCTGCGTTTCCTGGAGTCGGGTGACGAGGTGCTCAGCCTCACCAACGCGGGCATCACGGTGCTGACCAACTTCGGCGCCGCGCCGGTGCCCGCCCCGGCCGGCGAGCTGCTGGCCGCCAGCGCGCCGCTGGACGCCGACGGCCGGGTCCCCACCGACGTGACGGTCTGGGTCCGCGGCTGAGTCGAACCACCGAGAAGGGCCCCCCGGCGCTCGCCGGGGGGCCCTTTCTCACAGTCGGTCGGCGCGGGCGTGCAGCAGCTCGTGGACGGCCTCGATGTCGCCCGGCGAGGTGCGGGCGGCCCGCCAGTACATCAGCCCGGTGGGGATGAAGAAGAGCTGGAACGCGGCCAGCCCCACCGCGTAGTTCAACGGCGGCGGGAAGGCCGCCCGCAGCGCGTGGAAGGCCACCCCGACCAGCCCGTTGCCGGCCGCCCGGCCGACCCCGTTGACCAGGTTCCCCAGGCTGTAGACGGTGCCCCGGTGCTCCGGCGGGTTCACGTCGGCGATCAGCGCGAACCAGTTCGGCGAGTTCGCCGAGGTCAGCGCGAGCGCGACCACGGCCGTGAGCAGGCTCAGCCCGACCGTCGGCTCGGTCACCACGCTGGCCAGCACCGCCCGGATCACCGCGCCGGAGCCACCGCCGTCGGGCACGTCGATCCGCATCGGCACGAAGAAGAGCACCAGGTAGAAGGGCACGGCCGCGAGGACGCCCACCGCCGCGACCAGCGCCCGTCCGCCGGGGGTACGCCGTTGCAGCGCGTCGCCGGCCAGCCCGCCGACGATGGACAGCACCCCGCCCAACTGGAACAGGGTGGCGAAGACGCTGCCCACCACCACCGCGGTGGCCGCCGAGTAGCCCTGCTCCCGGGCCCGCTCGGCGAAGAGCACCGGCAGCCAGACCAGCGACCCGAACGCCGCCTGCGCGGTCAGCCCCTGGAGGATCAGCCAGCGGTTGGTCCGCCGGGCCAGGATCCGGGGCAGGTCGGCGCGGCTGATCCGGTAGTCGTACTCGGCGCCCGCGTCGAGCGCCGCGGCCAGCTCCGGCTCGCTCTGCCCGCGCCGGATGTCGTAGGTGAACAGGTACGCCACCGTGGCCGCCAGCCCCACCACGGTGAGCAGCAGGAACGGTCGCCGCCAGTCGGTGGCCCCGAGGATGCCCCCGGTCAGCGTCCCGGCGAGGGTGCCGACGCCCTGGGAGAGCCCCCAGAAGCTCATCACCAGCCCGCGCCGGCGCGGCGAGATCAGGTCGGTCACCACCGAGAAACCCACCGAGCCGACCGCGCCCAGGCCGACCGCCGCCACCAGCTGGGCGGCCAGGAAGCTCGGATAGTCCTGGGCCAGCGCGCTGCCGCCGGTGCCGGCCGCCCAGATCAGCGTGCCCACCATCAGCAGCGGCTTGCGGTTGGTCCGGTCCCCCACGTACGCCCAGCCGACCGCGGCGACCGCGCTGGCCAGGAAACTGACCGCGGTGACCAGACCGAGCATCCGCTGCGGCACCCCGAGGGCCCCGGAGATCGGCTCGTAGAGCGGCGGCACCAGGCCGATCGCCACGTTGTCCAGCGAGGCGAGCACCACGAACACCAGGACGCTGTACGTCCGGTGGAACACCGTCCCGCCCCGGGAGATCCGCGTGCCGCTCATGCTCGGCAGCCAACCAGCCCGAGATCACGGCCTGGTGACGGCCCCGCCGGCCTCAGAGGTAACCGCCGAGCTGGGCCGGCACCGTCGGGGCGGGGACCGCGCCGGAGCGCAGCGCGTACAGCTCGGCGAGGGTGGCGCCCTGCGGGGGGATGCCGGCCGAGGCGCCGAGCCAGCCGGTCGCCTCGGCGTACGACAGCGGGCCCACCTCGATCCGGGCCAGGCAGCGCCCCGGCCGGACCACCGCCGGGTGCAGCCGGGACAGGTCCTCGTTGGTGGTGATCGCCACCAGCACCTCCCGCCCCTGGCCGAGCAGCCCGTCGGTGAGGTTGAGCAGCCGGGACAGCGCCTGCCCGGTGGTCTGTTTCGCCTCGCCCCGGATCAGCTCGTCGCAGTCCTCCAGGATCAGCAGCCGCCACCGGTGGCCCGCGCCCTCCTCGTCCTCGTCGCCGACCGCGATGTCGGACAGGTACGCGGCGTCGCCGAACAGCACGTCCGGGTCGAGTACGGCGTCCACCTGGCACCACTGCCGCCACTGCCGGGACAGCGCCCGCAGGGCGGTGGTCTTGCCGGTGCCGGGCGCGCCGTGCAGCAGCACCAGCCGACCGGTGACGGTCTGCGGGGTCACCGCCATCAGCGCGTCCAGCGCGGTCCGCGCCGGCGCGGTGTAGTTGGCCCGGATGGCCGCCCACTCCGGGGCGGCGATCGACCGCAGGTCGCGCCGCGCGCCCCGGCGCGGGTCGTGGTGCCAGAAACCGATCCGGCCGGTGTCGGGGTCCTCGGGCTCGGCGGCGCCCTCGATGATCCGGTCCAGGGCGGCCTGCCCGGTCCGGTCGTCGACGGCGGTCACGGTGACCTCGCCGGAGCGCCCGTTCCAGGTCACCACCCGGGCGGTCCAGCCGTCGCCGGCGATCAGCCGGAACCGCTGGCGGTGCTCGACGGCGGTCCGCAGCACCCGCGCGTCGGCGGGGGCCAGGGTGGCGTCGTCGCGCAGCCGGGCCAGCCGGACCGTCCGGGCCCAGGGGTGCCGGCCGGTGACGAAGTCCGCCAGCGCGAGCGCGTCGACGACGTCGCACGGGCTGTCGGAGTCGTCGTACTGGAGGACGGAGGGCAGGGTGGCGTCGGCCGGCGTGGTCCGCATCCTCCGATGATGGCGATCGCCGACGCCGCCCGTACACCCCTTTAAGCTACGAATTGATCCAGTACGTGGTCGCGGGCCCGGGCGTAGCGGTCCCGGATCGCGGGAACGGGCTCCGCGACGTACTCCTGCGCGCCGTCCAGTGGCCACGCCGGCGGCGTCGCGCCACCCAGGGCGACCCAGGCGGCCTGGCGGGCCGCGCCGTCCGCGACGTACTCCCCGGCCGGGGGCGCCACCACCGGGCAACCGAAGACCTGCGGCGCGATCCGGCGGACGGCGAGCGACCGGGCGCCACCGCCGACCAGCAGCACCCGGTCCACCCGGGCGCCCTGGGCGCGCAGCGCGTCCAGCCCGTCGGCGAGCGCGCAGAGCAGCCCCTCCACCGCCGCCCGGGCCAGGTGGGCCGGGGTCGACGTGCGCAGGGTCAGGCCGTGCACCGAGCCGGTGGCGTCCGGCCGGTTCGGTGTCCGCTCCCCCTCCAGGTAGGGGACCATCACCAGCCCGTCCGCCCCGGGCGGGGCGGCCAGCGCCAGCTCGGCCAGCTCGGCGAGGTCCACGCCGAGCAGGGTGGCGGCCGCGTCGAGCACCCTGGCGGCGTTCAGCGTGCAGACCAGCGGCAGGAAGCGGCCGGTGGCGTCGGCGAACCCGGCCACGGTGCCGGACGGGTCGGCGGCCGGGGTGTCGGCGACCGCGAAGACGGTCCCGGAGGTGCCGATCGAGACCACCACGTCGCCCGGGCCGGCGCCGACGCCGAGCGCGGCGGCGGCGTTGTCCCCGGTGCCCGGTCCGAGCAGGACCCCGGCCGGGTCGGCGCCGGGCACCCGCCCGCCGGTGCCGGCGAGGGCCGCCGGGTCGAGCCGGCCGGCCGGCTCCGCCGGGCCGAGCACCGTCGGCACCGTCACCCGCCGGCCCAGTGCCTGCTCCAGCAGGTCGAACCGGTATTCGCCGGTGCGCGGCGACCAGTAGCCGGTGCCGCTGGCGTCACCCCGGTCGGTGCGCAACGCGGTGAGCCCCGGCGCACCGGCCAGCCGCCAGGTCAACCAGTCGTGCGGCAGGCAGACCGCCGCCACGCGGGCCGCGTTGGCCGGCTCGTGCCGGGCCAGCCAGCGCAGCTTGGTGGCGGTGAAGCTGGCCACCGGCACGCTGCCTGCCGCCTCGGCCCAGGCCCGCCGGCCGGACTCCCCGTCGCCCGCCTCGGCGACCAGGTCGCTCGCCGCGCCGGCGGACCGGGTGTCGTTCCACAGCAGCGCCGGCCGGACCACCTCCCCCGCCTCGTCCAGGCAGACCATGCCGTGCTGCTGGCCGGCGACCGAGACGGCCACCACGTCGGCCAGGCCGCCCGCCTCGGCGACCGCGGCGCGCAGCGCCGCCCACCAGGCGGCCGGGTCGACCTCGGTGCCGTCGGGGTGCGGCGCGCGGCCCTGCCGGACCAGCGCGCCGGTCTCCGCGTCCCGGATCACCACCTTGCAGGACTGGGTCGACGAGTCGATTCCCGCGACGAGCGGCATGCCGGCCCGCCTCAGCGCGCGCCGAGCAGGTGCTCGACGGCGAGCTGGTTGAGCCGCACGAAGCCGTAGCCCTTCGCGCCGGCCGCCTCCGGGTCGAAGTCCTCGAACGCGGACCGGTCGGCGAGCAGGTCGGCGTAGCTCTCCCCCGGGTTCAGCGTCGGGGTGGCCAGGTCGCCGACCTTGGCGGCGGTGAGCGCCTCGGCCACCTCCGGGTCGGCCCGGAACGCCGCGGCCCGCTCCTTGAGCAGCAGGTACATCCGCATGTTGGCCTCCGCCGAGGCCCACACCCCGGTCATGTCCTCGGTGCGGGACGGCTTGTAGTCGAAGTGCCGCGGCCCGTCGTAGGCCGGACCGCCGTCCGGGCCGCCGTGCTCCAGCAGGTCGACCAGGGCGAACGCGTTGAGCAGGTCGCCGTGGCCGAAGACCAGGTCCTGGTCGAACTTGATGCCACGCTGGCCGTTGAGGTCGATGTGGAACAGTTTGCCCTGCCAGAGTGCCTGGGCGATGCCGTGCGCGAAGTTCAGTCCGGCCATCTGCTCGTGGCCGACCTCGGGGTTGAGCCCGACCATCTCGGGGCGGGCCAGGCCGGAGATGAAGGCCAGCGCGTGCCCGACGGTGGGCAGCAGGATGTCGCCGCGCGGCTCGTTCGGCTTGGGCTCGATGGCGAAGCGCAGGTCGTAGCCGGAGTCGACGACGTACTGGCAGAGCAGGTCGACGGCCTCCCGGTAGCGGTCCAGCGCGGAGCGGACGTCCTTGGCCAGGTCGTACTCGGAGCCCTCCCGGCCGCCCCACATGACGAACGTCTTCGCGCCCAGCTCGGCGGCGAGGTCGACGTTGCACAGCACCTTGCGCAGCGCGTACCGGCGCACGTCGCGGTCGTTGCTGGTGAAACCGCCGTCCTTGAACACCGGGTGGGTGAACAGGTTGGTGGTCACCATGGGCACGACCAGGCCGGTCTCGTCGAGGGCCTTGCGGAACCGGGTCAGCCGGGCGTCGCGGGTGGCGGCGTCCGCGCCGAACGGGACCAGGTCGTCGTCGTGGAAGGTGATCCCGTACGCGCCGAGCTCCGCCAGCCTGTGCACGGCCTCGACGGCGTCCAGCTCGGGTCGGGTGGCGTCGCCGAACGGGTCGCGGGCCTGCCAGCCCACCGTCCAGAGACCGAAGGAGAACTTGTCGGCGGGGGTGGGGCGGGGTGCCATGGTGACCTCCGGGGTGGTGGCGTGGCCTCAATTTGTTCAGTGATTGAATTATTTGGCGGCGATGTGGCACTGTCAAGAGGTGACCAGCACCAGCGCCGTCGGGGCGGTGCGCCAGGGCAGCCTGCGTGAGCTCAACCTCGCCCTGGTGCTCGGCCGGATCGCCGCCGCCCCCACGCCGCCGTCCCGGGCCGACCTGGCGGCCGACACCGGGCTGACCCGGGCCACCGTCTCCGCCGTCGTCGACGACCTGATCAACGGCCGGCTGGTCAGCGAGGCCGCACCGGCGCCCCGCACCGGCGCCGGCCGACCCGCCCGGGGCCTGGTCCTCGCCGACCACGGCCCCGCCGGGCTCGGCCTGGAGGTCAACGTCGACTACCTGGCCGCCTGCGTGGTCGACCTGGCCGGCACGGTCCGGCACCACGTCGTACACCGGGCCGACCTGCGGCCGGTCTCCCCCGCCGACGCACTGACCCGGCTCGCCGGCCTGGCCGCCGGGGCCCGGGCAGCGGCCGACCGGGAGGGCCTGACCCTGGTCGGCGCGACCCTCGGCGTGCCCGGCCTGGTCGGCGCCGACGGCCTGGTCCGGCTGGCGCCCAACCTCGGCTGGCACGACGTCGACGTGCCGGCCCTGCTCGCCGGCCATCCGCCACTTGTCGAGCCGGTCCCCGGCGTGCCGCACCTGGTGGTCGACAACGAGGCCAACCTGGCCGCCCTCGGCGAACTGCACGCCGGCCCGCCCGGCCCCCGCAGTTTCCTGCACATCTCGGGCGAGGTCGGCATCGGCGCCGGCATCGTGCTCGACGGCGCGCTCTTCCGCGGCGCCCGCGGCTGGAGCGGCGAGATCGGTCACATCCCGATCCGCCCGGACGGCCCGCCCTGCCGCTGCGGCGGCCGGGGCTGCCTGGAGCGGTACGCCGGCCAGGAGGCCATCCTCACCGCCGCCGGACTGGCCGGGGCCGACCTGCCGGCCGACACCGCGACCACCCGGCTCGCCACCCTGGCCACGGCGGGCGACCTGGCCACCTGCGGCGCGCTGCACGACGCCGGCACCGCCCTCGGGGTCGCGGTCTCCGCCGTGGTGAACCTGCTCGACCTGGACACCGTGGTCCTCGGCGGCGGATACGCCACCCTGGCGCCGTGGCTGCGCCCACCGATCCTCACCGAGCTGTCCCGGCGGGTGCTGACCACCCCGTGGGCCGAGGTCACCGTGCGCCCCGCCGTCCTCGGCCCCCGCTCGGCGGCCGTGGGCGGAGCCGGCTCGGTGGCCCGCTCGATCATCGCCCGACCGGCCGGCTGGCTGGCCCGCTCCGGCTGAGCCGGTCTCGCTCGATGGGCGATCGCCGGATCCCGTCGGTACGCTTGCCTCTAGGCAACGACCCCGATCGAGGAGCGCACTACCAGCATGGGCACAGGTCGCGGAGAGACCGACTCGCCCCCTGAGCAGCGGTGACCGCCGCCCGCCGGGGAGGTGTCGCCGGTCCGGTCAGCGGAGCTGGGCGAGCCGCACGCACCCCCTCCCGCGCACCGGCCGGCACGCCGCTGCCCGCCGACTCCCGGCTCGCCCGGGAACTGCTGGACGGCCTCGCCGAGGCTGTCGTCACCACCGACCACGCGGGGGTCGTGACGCTGGTCAACGCGATGGCCGGCGAGCTGCTGCCCGAGATCGTCGCCGGCACCGACCTGACCCGCTGCGCCGTCGCGGCGCTGGCCCGGGCGGTCTCCACCGGCGCGGACGGCTTCGACGACGAGCACCTCGGCCGGCGGCTGCGCGGCACCCGCCGGAGCCTGGCCGGCGGCCGCTGGGCCTGGTACGTCCGGGACGTCACCGAGGAGCAGGCGCGCACCGACGCGCTGCTCGCCGAGCGCTCCCGTACCGCCTTCCTGGCCCAGGCCGGCAGCCGGCTCGGCCTCTCCCTGCACCGCGACCAGACCCTGCGGGCCACCGCGTCCCTGCCGGTGCCCTACCTCGCCGACGCCGCGATCGTCGTCCACGAGCCACCACCCCCCGCCGATCCCTACCCGCACTGGCTCCGGTACGCCGACGGCGACCCGACGCCCGAGACCGGGGTCGGCTCCTGGGAGCTGGCCGGCACCGTCCCCGGCCTGGCCGAGGCGCTGGACGGCGACACCACCGAGCCCAGCCCGTGGCTCGACGCCGAGCTGGCCGACCTCGCGCCGCTGCTGCCGGCCGACTTCGGCCGGCCGGGCACCGTGCTGGTCAGCCCGATGCTCAGCGCCGGCGGACCGGCCGGGGCGCTGATCCTGATCCGCCGCGCCGACCGGGCCGGCTTCGACCGCCGCGAGATCGAGCTGGCCCGCGAGTTCGCCGCCCGGGCCGGCGCCGCGCTGGCCGCCGCCGAGCTGTACGGCGAGCAGACCCACCTGGCCCGGGTGCTCCAGCAGAGCCTGCTCCCGCCCGAACTGCCCCGGGTGCCCGGCGCCACGGTGGCCGGCGGCTACCGGGCGGCCGGCGACAGCCTGCGCATCGGCGGTGACTTCTACGAGGTCTTCCCCACCGCCGACGGCGCGATGTTCGCCCTCGGCGACGTCTGCGGCAAGGGCGTCGGCGCGGCCGTGCTCACCGGCCGGGTACGCCAGTCCCTGCAGACCCTCCGGCTGGTCGAGCAGCGGCCGCTCGCGCTGATGAACCTGCTCAACCGGGCGCTCTTCGACTCTCCCGACGCGGCCCGGCGCAGCCAGTTCACCACGCTGCTGCTCGGCACCCTCACGCCCGACCCGGAGGGCGGCCTGCGGGTCCGGATCGCCGGCGGCGGGCACCCCTCCCCGCTGGTGGTCCGTCCCGACGGCACCGTCACCGCGGTCAAGGTGGGCGGGATGCCGATCGGGGCACTGACCTCCGCCCGCTTCGTCGAGACGGAGTTCCGGCTGGCACCGGGCGAGCTGCTGCTGGCGTACACCGACGGGGTCACCGAGGCGCGCGGCGGCCCACGGGGCGGGGCGATGTTCGGCGACGCCCGGCTGCGCCAGGCGCTCCTGCCGGTGACCGGGCTGCCCCCGACCGTGGTGGTGGAGCGGCTGCTGCAACTGGTCGACGAGTGGCTCGACGGGCAACGCCACGACGACATCGCGATGCTCGCCATCAGCGCCGCGGCGGCCGGGTGACGCCGGACGGCGCGACGCCGGCCGGGACCGGGGGCGGCGTCGACGCGGCGACCGTGCAGGCGTACCTGGACTGCCTGGACCGGGCCGACCAGACCGCGGCGGTACGGCTCGCCACCGACCTGCTGGACGCCGGCGCGTCCGTGGCGGACGTCCTGGTCGACGTGGTCGCGGCGGCCCAGCAGGAGATCGGCCGGCGGTGGTTCACCGGCCGGTGGAGCGTGGCCCAGGAGCACGCCGCGACGCACATCAGCGAGCTGGTGGCCGCCGCCGTGGCCGCCCGCACGCCCGCCCCGACCGGCCGCGGCCGGGTCGTGGTGGCCTGCGTGGAGGGCGAGTGGCACGCCCTGCCGGCCCGGATCGTCGCCGAGGTGCTCCGCGCCGACGGCTGGCAGGTGACCTTCCTGGGGGCCAGCGTGCCCGCCCGGCACCTGGTCTCCTACCTGCACCAGGCCGGGCCGGACGCCGTACTGCTGAGCTGCCTGCTGTCGACCCGGCTGGTCCGCGCCGGCCGGATGATCGAGGCCTGCCGGGCGGCCGGGGTGCCGGTGCTCGCCGGCGGCCCGGGCTTCGGCGCGGACGGGCGGTGGGCGGCGCCGTTGGGGGCCGCCGCCTGGGGGGCCAGCGCCCGGGACGCGGCCCGGTTGTTGCGCCGGCCGCTGCACCCGGCCGGGCCGTTCCCGGCAGCCGCCGACGACGAGTACGTGGCGGTGCTGCGGCATCGGCGGACGATCGTGCAGCAGGCCCTGTACGCGGTGGATCCGGCCGAGGAAGACGCCGACGAGGTGGCCGGGGTGGCCGCCCAGCTGGTCGACGCGCTGGCCGCGGCGATCCGGGTCGGCGACCCGGCGCTGCTGGCGGAATTCGTGGGCTGGCAGTCCGGGGTGTCGCGGGCCCGGCCCGACGGCACCCCGCTGCTGGACGTCCTACTGGACGTCTGCGCCACCGCGCTGGCCGAGCATCCCCGGGCCGGCGACCACCTGCGCCGAGCCCGCCGGACCGCGACCGCCCGCTGAGGCCCGGCTGCTCGCCGGCCCCGCTCACCCTTCCGCCCGGCGAGCCGGGTGCGCTCGGCACCGGCGGCGAAAGGGAAGCCTGCGGTCAGGCCGAACGGGTCGTCGTGGGGCCACCCCGCCGCCAGTCGACCCTCCGGTCGACCGGAGCGGCCGGGGCCGGAACGGTCCGGGCGGCCGGGGCCGGTAACTCGCGCGGCGGCTCAGCGGCCTCCTCGCGCTCGCGGGCCATCTCGTCGAACTCCCGCATCCCCACCAGCAGGGCCTGCCGGCCCGCCGGGCTCATCGCCCTCAGCACGCCGGCCAGCCCGCGCCGGCGGTCGGTGCGCAGCTCGGCCAGGAGCCTCCGCGCCTCGGGGGTCAGGTGCAGCGAGATCTCCCGCCGGTCGGTGCGGCTGGGCTCCCGCTCCAGCATGCCGGCCGCGACCAGCCGGTCGCAGAGCCGGCTGGCCGAGGAGAGCAGCATGTCCAGCCGGGTGGCGAGCCGGCGCAGGTTGATGCCGTCGTGCTGCTCGACCACCATCACCGCCCGCAACTGGGCGCTGGAGAGCCGGCTCGTGGTCCGTTCCCGGGCGGCCTCCCAGACGGCGAGCAGGGTCGCCGCCGCGTCGTCCAACGCGGCGGCGATACTCGCTTCTGGTCCTTCCGGACCGGATACGTCGGCCATGGTGGAACCGAGACTACCCCCAGTAAGTGACCATGGGACCTGTGCAGAGGAGCAACGATGAGCGGAGCTGAGGACCAGGCACGCCGGGTGCTGATCGAGGCCCCCGCCGACCTGCTGCTGGACCGGCTCGCCACGGAGCTGGAACGGACCTACGGGATCACCGGCGCCGAACTCCTCCAGGTCGACTACCGGTTGTCGGTGCTGCTGCCGTTCACCAAGGGTGAACCGATCACCGCGCCCGGGCACCCGGCCTGGCGTTGCTTCGACCACCAGGAGCCGATCGTCACCGAGGACGGCACCGGGTACTTCCCGGTCGGCATGCGCGGCGAGCGGCGCGGCGTGCTCCGGCTGCACCCGGTCCCGGCGGACCCGGCCGCGCTCCACGAGCTGGCCGGCGTCGCCACCGCGTTCGGGCACGAGCTGGAGGCGGTCACCGCCAGCACCGACATCTACCGGGTGGCCCGGCGCAGCCGGCGGCTGACCCTGGCCGCGGAGATGCAGTGGGAGCTGCTGCCGGGGCGCAGCCGGGTCCGGCCCTCGTTCAGCCTCGCCGGTCAGCTCGAACCGGCGTACGCGGTGCGCGGCGACACCTTCGACTGGTCCGACGACGGGCGCCGGGTCTGCCTCGTGGTGATCAACGGGATGGGCGAGGGGGTCGCCGCGTCGCTGCTCAGCTCGCTGGCCACCCACGCGCTGCGCAACGCCCGCCGGGCCGGGTTGGCGCTGGCCGACCAGGCGGCGCTGGCCGACCAGGCGATCTACGCCATGCACCGGGGCGAACAGCACCTCTCCGCACTGCTGATGGAGCTCGACCTCGCCTCCGGCGTGCTGACCGTGGTCGACGCGGGCTCGCCGAGGCTGATGCGGCTGCGCGACGGCGAGGTCAGCGAGCAGGAGCTGGACAAGCAGTTCCCGTTGGGCATGTTCGACGGGACGGACTACCGGCCGCAGCGGTTCGAGCTGCGCCGCGACGACCGGCTCTTCGTGGTCAGCGACGGGGTGGTCGACGCCACCGGCGGGGACGTCCGATACGGCGAGACGGCGCTGGAGCGGTTCCTGCGGCGTACCACCCCGATGCCGCCGCTGGACGCCGTCCGTTCGCTCCTGGGGGACCTGCGGGCCTTCGTGGCCGGCGACCTCATCGACGACGCCGTGGTGGTCTGCCTGGACTGGACGGGCCCGCAGGGCTGACCGGCCGGTCTCAGTACGCCCCTCGGCCCTGCACCACCGCTCCCACGGTCTTCCAGAGGATGGTCAGGTCGGCGGCGAGCGACCAGTTCTCGACGTAGTACAGGTCGAGCCGGATGCCGTCCTCCCAGCTCAGGTCGGACCGGCCGCTGACCTGCCAGAGCCCGGTCATGCCCGGCTTGACCAGCAGCCGGCGGGCCACGTCGCCGTCGTAGCGGGCCACCTCGGACGGCAGCGGCGGGCGCGGCCCGACCAGGCTCATCTGCCCGAGCAGCACGTTGACCAGCTGGGGCAGCTCGTCCAGGGACCACTTGCGCAGGAGCCGGCCCACCCGGGTCACCCGGGGATCGTCGCGCATCTTGAACATCAGGCCGTCGGTCTCGTTGCGGGCGGCCAGCTCGGCCAGCAGGGCGTCGGCGTTGACCACCATGGTGCGGAACTTGAAGACCCCGAACTCCCGGCCGCCCTGGCCGACCCGGACCTGCCGGAACAGCACCGGGCCCCGGCTGTCCAGCTTGACGGCCAGGCAGATCACCGCGATCAGCGGCATCAGCAGGGCCAGGGCGAGCGCCGCGGCGGCCCGGTCGACGAGCCCCTTGACGAGTTTCCGGGCGCCCCGGAACTCCGGGGCCTCGACGTGGATCAGCGGCAGGCCAGCCACCGGCCGGGTGTGGATCCGCGGGCCGGCGACGTCGGTCAGCGCCGGGGCGACCACCAGGTCGACTCCCGTGCCCTCCAGCTGCCAGCCCAGCCGACGCAGCCGGGCGGCGGTCAGCTCGCCGGAGGCGGTCACGGCGACGGTGTCCGCGCCAATCGCGGTGGCCGCCTCGGGGATGCCGCGGAACGAGCCGACCACCGGCACGTCGTCCAGCCGCTGCGGCACCGGCGCCAGCAGCGCGTCCGGGATGCAGGCGCCCACCACCTGGTAGCCGGCGTACGGTTCCCGGCGCAGGGTGTGCACCAGCTCCAGCACGTGCGCGGTGTCCCCGACCACCAGCACCTTGCGGGACCAGCCGGCGCCCCGACTGCGCGCCCGGTGCAGCCACTTGCGGGCGCCGAACCGGGCCACCTCCAGCCCCACCGTGCCGAGGGCGAAGGTGTACGCCAGGAAACCCCGGGAGACCCCGACCTCGGCGATGTAGCCGGCGATCGCCACCCCACCGGCCAGTCGCAGGCTGGCCGCGCTGACCCGGCGGTATTCCTCGGCGCCGTAGCCGAGCACCCGGTCGTCGTAGCAGCGCATCGCCCGCAGCGACACCAGCCAGGCCAGCACCAGACCGGGTGCCACCACCTCGTACGGCACCTCGGCGCCGGACGGCGCGGTGGGCCCGAAGCGCAGCAGGTAGCCGGCCAGGACCGCCACGGAGAGCACCGCGGTGTCCAGCACCGCCAGGTTGCGCAGGTAGGTGCGCTGGGCGGCGCGGGCCGCCGAGCCCGCCGGTTCGTACGCCGACCGCGGCGACGTGCCGCTCGGGGTCAACAGTGTCGCCGTGCTCAACCGGCCCTCCCGTTTCGTCAGACCGCCCCGGCCGGGGTCCGTCCCGGGTCGGGGCGGGTGGCTGCGGAGCACTTCCGACATCCTGCCGGACAATTATCAGCGCCGATTGCTTCCGACGGGTTGCCGTCTGTTCACCTCGGCACCCTCCGGACCACGCAGTGCCCCGGTGGTGAAAAGCGTTCCGCCGCACCGGCGGGCCGGAGCGGCGGAAATGCTGTCACGGCGAAGGCTCAGCGGGGGGCGTTGGGCCGCAGCGCGATCGCCTTCAGGAAGATGTCGCCGATCTTGGACGGGTCCTCGGTGACGAAGCTTCCGCCGCCGGTGACATCGGTGACGGACTGCAGCTCGGCCTTGTTGACCCCGCTGCCGATGCCGATGATGACCACCTGCACCGGCTTCTCCGGGTCGGCGATCCGCTTGAGCTGGGCCAGCAGCTGCGCCCGGCTGATCCCGTTGTCGTCGTCGTTCTGACCGTCGGTGAAGAGCACCACCGAGTTGACCCGGCCGGGCTCCCACTCGTCCTGCACGTTCTTGTACGCGGCGAGCAGGGTGTCGTAGAGGCCGGTGTTGCCCTTCGACGGCCGGATGGTGGCGAGGCCCTGCTCCAGTCGGCTGCGCTGGCTGGACAGCGGCCCTATCGGGACCAGTTCCTGCCAGTCGCGGGTGCCGACCAGGTTGGTGGAGAAGGTCCACAGCCCGATCGACCACGAGTCGTCGAAGAGCCCGAGACCCCGGCTCGCGGCGGCCACCGTGACCTGCTCCCGGCTGGCGTTGTCGGCGCTCGGCACCGGGTCCTTCATCGAGCCGGAGACGTCGATGACGCAGAGCATCCGGCCGGACTGGGTGGCGATGGACCACGCGGAGACGGCACGCTCTATGGCCACCGGGTCCAGGCCGCCCGCCGCGGTACCGCCGGCCGGGGGCGGCGCGGCGCTCGCGCCGTCTCCGGCCGGGCTGGGGGCGCCCTGGGGGGCCTTGAAGCCCTCACCCCAGTTGCCGTCGGGCGCCCGCAGCGACTGGACCGCCAGCCGGTTGCGGAAACCGGGGGTGGTCAGCAGCTCGTAGAGGACCCGGGCGGCGGACGCCTTGGCCGGCTCGATGCCGGGCAGGACCGCGTACGGGTAGTCCAGCGACATCGGCGTGGGCTTGAGGTAGAGCGCGGCCAGCGGGATCGGCGGCTTGGTGCCGTTGTAGGCGATGACGTCCTCTTCGGAGAGCGCCGCGGCACCCAGGCCACTGGCGACCGCCGTCGGGTCGGCCGAGCGGGGGAACCGGGCGAGCAGGTCCTGCCGCAGCGCGGACCGGCCGGTGGCGAGCGCCCGCAGCGCGGCGGTGGTCGCCTTCTGGCCGTCACCGCCGGCACCGCTGGCCGCCGCGGTCAGCGAGAGCAGCCCGGAGAGGCCGGCCGCGTCCTGGGTCGGCTCCACGATGCCGGCCCGCAGCGGCCGGTCGGTGCTGACCGCCCTGAGCAGGTCGCTCCAGCGGAGCTCCTTCTCCGGCCAGCCCAGCCGCGAGGCCACCGGCTCGGGCATCGCGACCACGACCGGGCTGCTGGCGATGGAGGCGCCGTTGCCCGGGGCGAAGGCCGTCGCGCCACCGGTCTTCAGCCGCAGCAGCC
This sequence comes from Micromonospora siamensis, assembly GCF_900090305.1. Classification (NCBI taxonomy): domain Bacteria; kingdom Bacillati; phylum Actinomycetota; class Actinomycetes; order Micromonosporales; family Micromonosporaceae; genus Micromonospora; species Micromonospora siamensis. The sequence goes on from NZ_LT607751.1 coordinate 5,654,589, forward strand.
ACATGGAGGAGTCCGGCACCCAGACGTCGGGGGTGACCGCTGTGCCGCTGGCCTGGCCCACTCCGGCGAGGCGGGCGCCGTGCTTGCTGGCCACGGCGGCGGCCACGTCGACCGGGTCGGAGGCCGCGACGTTCACCGCGATGCAGGTGCCACCGACCGCGGCGCCGTCGGCGACCCACTGGGTGGCGGCCGCCTGGATGGCCGGGGCCAGCTCGGGCGCCGCGGCGACCGAGAGCTGGATCGACCCGGAACAGGCCGGCTGGGCCAACTGCTGGTAGCCGAACCAGGAACCCGCGACGACGACGACGAGCGCGGTGGCCGCTGCTGCGGCACCTGCTCCGCGGATACTTGAACGCATGCGATGGCGGCCTGACACGCTGACCATCTTGCGTATCTCGTGGGGTTACTGCCACAACCGTTCGGACGAAAGTTACGCAGGAGAAACAGTTGACCGCCAAATAGCAACAGTGAGTGACCAGTCAGTGTCGCGCCGTCGCCCAATTCCACTCCGGACAGTGCCGCCGCGGTGGCTCGGGGTGGATCGACCACCGCCCGCTCAGGGCAGTACGCAGGTGGGGCTGGGCAGCGGCACCGGCTCACCCACGGGCGCCGGCACCCCGGTCGTCGGGTCCACCCGGAACACCCGCACCATGTCGGCGCGCTCGTCGGCGACGTACAGGTGCTCCCCGGTCAGCGCGAAGTGCCGCGGCCACTCGCCACCGGTCGCCACCTCGGCCACCAGCTCCGGCAGCTCCCCCGCCAGGCCGAAGACCGCCACCGTGCCGACGCCCCGGTTCGCGACGTAGAGGAACCGGCCGTCCGCCCCCACGGTGACCTCCGAGGGCTGCACGTGCCCGGCCCGCTCGCTGGCCCGCACCCGGCCCCGCTGGTGCAACGCCCCCTCGCCGGTCAGCTCGTACGCGGTGACCGTGCCGTCCAGCTCGCCGACCAGCCAGGCGCGTCGCCCGTCGGGGTGCCGGGCGAGGTGGCGGGGCCCGGTGCCGGCCACGGTCCGCACCCGGGGCGCGCGGGGCACCAGCCGACCGGAGTCGGCGTCCAGGTCGTACCGGTACACCGAGTCGGTGCCGAGGTCGACCGCGAGCAGCGGCCCCGCGCCGGGATCCGGCGACACCATGTGGGTGTGCGCGTGCTCCTGGCGCTGCGGATCCGGCCCGTGCCCCTCGTGCCGGACCAGGTCGCTGCGCTCGCCGGGCACGCCGTCCGGGTCCAGCGGGAACACGGCCACGCTGCCCCCGCCGTAGTTGGCGACGAAGAGGTGCCGGCCGTCCGGGGCGACCGCCAGGTGACAGGGCTCGGCCCCGCCGGTGGCCCGTGTGCCGAGCGGGTCGAGGTCGCCGTCCGGCCCGACCCGGAAGGCGCTCACCTCTCCCTCGGGCAGTTCGTTGACCGCGTACAGCACGGGTCGGGTGGGGTGCCGGACCAGGAACGACGGCGACGGGGTGACCGCCACCGTGCCGAGCGGGGTCAGGGCGCCGGTGTCCCGGTCCCGCCGGGCGGCGACGATGCCGTCGCCCCGCCCGCCGCTGTGCGCCGTGTAGCCGCCGATGTGGACGATCGTGCCCTGATCCGTCACCGGACCCACCTTCCGCCGAGCTTCTCCGTCGTTGCGCCACAGGCTTTCCCAGGATGGCCGATCGTCAGCCCTGTTTCCGCGGAATCCGTGACCGGGTGGGGCGGCGGCGATCCGGTCAGGCCACCGGCACCGGCTCCCCGCGCTGCCGCGCCACGTGCTCGACCAGGGAGATCAGCAGCAGCTTGCCGGACTGCCGCTCCCGCGCGTCGCAGAGCAGCAGCGGCACCTGCGGGTCGAGGTCGAGGGCCTGCCGCACCGCGTCCAGCCCGAACCGGCGGGACCCCTCGAAGCAGTTCACCCCGACCACGAACGGGACGCCCCGCTGCTCGAAGTAGTCGATCGAGGGAAAGCAGTCGGCGAGCCGCCGGGTGTCGGCCAGCACCACCGCGCCGAGCGCGCCGAACGCCAGCTCGTCCCAGAGGAACCAGAACCGGTCCTGCCCCGGGGTGCCGAAGAGATAGACTTGGAGGTCCTCGTTGATGGTGATCCGGCCGAAGTCCATCGCCACCGTGGTGGTCGACTTGCCCTCCACCCCGGAGAGGTCGTCGGTCCCCGCGCCGGCGTCGGTGAGGATCTCCTCGGTCTGCAGCGGCCGTACCTCGCTCAGCGCGCTCACCATCGTCGTCTTGCCGGCCCCGAAGCCCCCCGCGATGAGGATCTTCAGTGCCAGCGGGATCCGGTCCGCGGATCCCTGCCGGTCATAGCGCACGGAGTCCATTGACCACCGCCTTGAGGATGTCGTTGTCGGGAAGATGGGCGGCGGCCGGCGGCTCGTGCACCGCCACCAGTCCGCGGGAGACCAGGTCTCCCAGCAGCACGCGGACCACGCCGACGGCGAGGTCGAGCTCCGCGGCGAGTTCGGCCACCGGAACCGGGCGCCGGCACGCCACGACCAGCCGGCGGTGTTCGGGCAGCAGCGACGGCGGGCCGGTCGGGTCCGCGTCCGGGTCGGCCACCACCAGGGCGACCAGGTCGAAGGCGACCGCCGGCCGGACCCTGCCGCCGGTGAGGGTGTACGGCCGCACGACCGGGCCGGCCGCCGCGTCCAGCCACTCGTGGTGCGGCCCGGGTGGGTCAGCCCGCATCGCCGGCACCGGACGCCGTACGGGCCGGCGCGCTGAGGTGTTCGCCGACCCGGACGACGAGCATCGCCATCTCGTACGCCACCAGGCCGATGTCCGCGTCGGCCTCGCTCACCACGGCCAGGCAGGCGCCCTGCCCGGCAGCCGTGACGAAGAGGTACGCGGACTCCATCTCCACCACGGTCTGCCGGACGGCTCCCCCGTCGACGTGCCGGGTCGCGCCCTTGGCCAGGCTGGAGAAGCCGGAGGCCAGCGCGCAGAGGTGCTCGGCGTCGGCGCGGTCGAGGTCGGCGGTGGCGCCGAGCAGCAGCCCGTCGGCGGAGAGCACCACGGCCTGCCGTGCGGCCGGTACCCGGGCCACCAGCTCGTCGAGGAGCCAGTCCAGCGCGGGGCCCGGTGCGGTCCTGTTCATCTCCGGATGTCCCTCTCGGTCGCGGGCGGGGTTTCCGCGCTGGCCGCCGGGACCGGCGGAAGCGCTTCGGGCGCCGGCGTACCGGCTCGGGGTCGGTGGCTGGCCGGCGCGGCCGGGTCGGGCGCCGGGACGGGCGGCCGGGCCGGGTCCGGCGCCGTGGTGACCGGCACGGACGGGTCCGGTGCCGGAACGGCCGGCTCGGGTGCCGCGGTGACCGGTGGGGCGCCGGGTCCGGAGTACCCGTCCGGGGTGGTGGGCGGGGCACCGGGGTCGGCGTACCCGGCCGGGGCGGGGAGCCGGGCGCTGTCGCGGCGGCCCCGGGCCGTGCCGGCCTGGAGGGCGGCCATCGCGCGGCGGGCCTCCTCCGGCGTACGCCCGGCCGCCTCGGCGACCGGCCGCACGGGTGCCACCGGGCCGCGCCGGCGGACCCGCCGGGGCAGCCCGTCGGCGTCGTCCGGGGGCGCGACGGAGGAGGTCCCGGTGGTCGGCGGGCGGGTCGGGGACGGGCGGGTGGCGCGGGGACGAGGGACGGTGGTCCGCCCGGGGGCCGGGGTGGACCGGGGCGGCCCGGTCGGCGGCGGCGGCTCGTCGGTGACCAGGTCGACCGGGAGGACCGCCACGGCGGTCACGCCGCCGCCCGGTCCGGCCGACCGCAGCCGGACCCGTACCCCGTGCCGGGCGGCGAGCCGGGCCACCACGAACAGGCCCAGCCGGGCCGAGTCGGTTGGGTCGAACTCCGGTGGGCGGGCCAGCCGACGGTTGGCGTCCTCGACGGCCCGCGGCGCCATCCCGAGCCCGTGGTCGGTGATCTCCACGGTGTAGCCGTCCGGACCGTCCCGACCGGTGACCTCGACCCGGGTCTCCGGCGCGGAGAAGACGGTGCCGTTCTCGATCAGCTCGGCGAGCAGGTGGATCACGTCGCCCACCGCCCGGCCCACCACGCCCGCCGGTTGCACCGTCGTGATGTCGACCCGGTCGTACGACTCCACCTCGGAGATGGCGCCGCGGATCACGTCCACCATGGCGACCGGTTCCCGCCAGCCCCGGCCCGGCGCCGCGCCGGCCAGGATGACCAGGTCCTCGGCGTGTCGACGGAGCCGGGTGGAGAGGTGGTCGACCTGGAAGAGCCCGGCCAGCTCGTCCGGATCCTCGGTGTGCCGTTCCATCCGGTCGAGCAGGGCGAGCTGCCGGTGCACCAGCCCCTGACTGCGCCGGGCGATGTTGAGGAACACCTCGTTGAGGCCGCGGCGGAGGGTGACCTCGTCGACGGCGGCCCGCACCGCGGTCCGGCGTACCTCGTTGAACGCGCGCCCGACCTGGCCGATCTCGTCGCCGCCGTGGTCCAGCGGGGGCGCCTCGCGGTCGACGTCCACCTCCTCGCCGCGGCGCAGCCGGGCCACCACGTCGGGCAGCCGGTGCTCGGCCATGTCCAGCGCGGCGGTGCGTACCCCGGACAGCCGCGTGACCAGGGACCGGCCCACCCGCAGCGCGACCAGGACGGAGACCACCACGGCCGCCAGCCCGAGCAGCCCGGCGACGGCCAGCCGGGTGAGGATGCCGACGGCGACCGGCACCGAGCGGTCGGCCAACTCGTCGGCCTCGGCCAGCTCGTACTCGCGCAACCGCTGCTGCACGGTGTCGTAGTCGGCCTGCCAGACCCGCACGTCCACCGGCGGGCGGGCGTCGGGCCGGGCCCGGAGCAGGGCGTCCTGCATGGCGCGCAGCCGGACGAAGGCGGGCTGCCCGGCCACCCGCTGGTAGGCGGTGCGGTCCCCGGCGGGCAGGTCGACCAGCGCGTCCAGGACCAGGAACCGTTGGCTGCCGACGGCGAGGACCAGTTGCTCGTGCTCCCCCTCGGCGAACCGGCCGGCGGTGACCGCCCCGGCGAGCAGGGTGTCCACCTGGCCGAGCAGCTCACGGGAGCGGCCCAGCGCCGTGACCGCCAGCGCCTGCCGGTTGAGGTCGTTGTCGGGGAGCGAGGCCATTCCGGCGAACGCCTCGAAAGCCGCGGATACCATGCCGCTGTAGAGGCTGGCCGCACCGGTCCGGTCGATCGCGCGGCGGTCGACGGCCCTCCGGCCGGCGGGCAGCCCGTCCAGGGCGGCGGCGAGCGTGTCGAGGCGGGCGTCGAGCAGGTCGTCGGCGGCGTCCCGCAGCCGGTCCCCGGCCATCCGGCGGCGCAGCTCGGCGACCGCCCGGTCGGTCCGCGCCCGCTGCTCGGCCAGCACCGGCAGCCGCTGCTCGCCGGCCAGTTGCACGGCGGTCAGCCGGCGCTCGCGTTGCAGCTCGGCCACCACGGTCTCGCCGGGGCGGCCGAGGTCGTAGAGGAGGGTCCGGGCGGAGAGCAGGTCCAACGCGGGACCGAAGGCGAGCGAGGTGGCGAAGATCCAGAGCGCCAGCAGCGCGGTCACCGGGACCACGACCAGGGCGGTCAGCTTCGAGCGGATCGGCCAGTCGCGGGTGTTCATCCAACCTCACCGGAAGGGGTGACAGGGGTGGCGCCGGCTGCGGCCGGGGCAGCGTCCCGGCCACGGCGCCGGGGGCCGCCACGACCGCGCCCCGGGCAGGATACGTAATCACCGCGGGATGCACTACCGGCCGTCGGGCCGATGATCACCGCCGGCGGGGCGCGCCGACGCCCGACCGGGCGGACCGGAACCGGTCAGGAAAGTCGCCGGGAACGGGATTGGCGATCACCGGCGGGAGGGAATACGGGTGGCGAAGGAGGAGCCATGTCGCCCACGCAGGTAGTCGTCATTGTCGTCGTCGTGTTGGTGCTCGTCGCGCTGGCCGCGCTCGCCGTCAGGGCGAGCCGACGCCGCGCGCTCAAGCAGCGCTTCGGCCCGGAGTACGACCGGGTCGTCGCCGAGCAGGACAGCCGCAGCGCCGCCGTGCGGGAGCTGCGCGACCGGGAACGCCGGCACGCCGAGCTCACGCTCACCCCGCTCGCCCCCGAGTCCCGGGCCCGGTACGCGGCCGCCTGGGAGGAGCTCCAGGTCCGCTTCGTCGACTCCCCCGCCGAGACCGTCGGCGACGCCGACGAGCTGGTCAGCCGGCTGATCGCCGAGCGTGGGTACCCCACCGGGGACTTCTCGGAACAGATGGCCCACCTCTCGGTGGAGCACGCCCGCACGCTGACCCACTACCGGGACGCGCACGAGATCCGGCTGCGCAACGAGCGCGGTGAGGCCAGCACGGAGGAGCTCCGCCAGGCGCTGGTCCACTACCGGTCCCTCTTCGCCGACCTGCTCGGCGAGGAGCCGGTCGGCCAGCAGCGGCCCGCAGCGCACCACCCGGACCAGTCCGACGACGTCACCACCCGCTGAGAGGATCGCGCGATGCGCCACGACGAGCAGGGCAACACCGACCGCCCGGAGGCCGTACGATCCGCGCCGGTGGCGGTGCCGCCGCCGGGCACGACGGACGCCGACGAGCCGTACCGCGACCGGGACGGCCGCACCGACGTGCCGGAGGAGGCGCTGGACGACCGGGGCACCTTCGGTGACCCGGTGCTGGCCCGGGAGCCGATCGGCGACCGCCGGGAGGCCGGCGAACTGGACGACACCCGCCGGCACGACGTCCGGAACGCCGACCGCGACCACGACGGCCGCCCGGACGGCGACCTGGACGGCGACGGGCGGCCGGAGTTCCACGAACCCGCGCCGCTGCCCACGGCCTTCGGCGCGGCCACGGTCGGCGACGCCGTCGCGGCCTCCGCGCTGGCGAGCGGCCGGCCGGCCGACGAGCGGGACGCCCGGGGCGAGGACACCGCCCTGCCGGGCGACGGGGCGCCGGGCCGCACGGACGCCTTCGACGACGAGCGGGCCGACCCGACGGCCGGGGACCGGCTGCACAGCCGGGAGCGCCGGGCCGGGGAGCACGCCGAGGGCGGGCACCCCACCCGGGACGACGACGTGGCCGGCTACGGCAGCGCCACCCCGACGATGGTCGACCCGGACGCCGAGGACCGGGACGCGGACGCCGGCCGCGACCCGCGTACCTCGCCGGAGGCGGCGGTCGCCACGGCCGGAGCCGGGACGACCGGCGTGGCCGGTGCCGGGCTCGCCGGGGCGGCCCGACCAGCCGCCGGAAACGTCCCGGCCGACGCCGCGACGCTCTTCGAGCCGGAGACCGCCCAGGGTTTCCGGGACCGCTGGCGCGACGTGCAGCTGCGCTTCGTCGACGACCCCAAGGCCGCCGTGGGCGAGGCCCAGTCGCTGGTGGAGGAGGCCATCCAGGCGCTCTCCTCGGCACTGGCCGCGCAGAAGGACAAGCTGGGCGGCTGGCAGGACAACGGCTCGGTCGACACCGAGCAGCTCCGGGTGGCCGTCCGCCAGTACCGCGACTTCCTGGACCGCGTACTGGGTCGCTGACCAGCACGCGGAACGCCCCGGCCGGGTCCCGGCCGGGGCGTTCCGCGTTCCAGGTCGGATCTGTCCGGACGGGGAGGCATGAAACCTCACACGGAGGGTAATAGCGCGCTCACGCTCCCGGCACGGACGGAGGTACGCAGGATGGACGGTGGCGGCGGTCTGCGGCTGAACATGAACACGCTGGACTACCTGATCCTGGCGCTCTACTTCGTGACGGTGCTGGGGGTCGGGTTCGCCGCCCGGCGGGCGATCCGCACCAGCGTCGACTTCTTCCTGTCCGGCCGTTCGCTGCCCGCCTGGGTGACCGGTCTGGCGTTCGTCTCGGCGAACCTCGGGGCGCTGGAGATCATCGGGATGGCCGCCAACGGCGCCCAGTACGGCGTGATGACCGTGCACTACTACTGGATCGGCGCCGTACCGGCGATGGTCTTCCTGGGCATCGTGATGATGCCGTTCTACTACGGCTCCCGGGTCCGCAGCGTCCCCGAATACCTGCGCCTGCGGTTCAACCGCCCCACCCACCTGCTCAACGCGCTCAGCTTCGCCGCCGCCCAGGTGCTGATCGCCGGGGTGAACCTCTACGCGCTGGCGCTGGTGATGCAGGCGCTGCTCGGCTGGCCGCTCTGGATCGCCATCGTGGTCGGCGCGTTCATCGTGCTGGCGTACATCACCGTCGGTGGGCTCTCCGGCGCGATCTACAACGAGGTGCTCCAGTTCTTCGTCATCCTGGCCGGCCTGATCCCGGTCACCGTGATCGGCCTGGTCAAGGTCGGCGGCGTCTCGGGTCTGATGGACGCGGTGAAGGGCTCGAAGCTCGGCGAGGCGGGGCTGCACGCCTGGCAGGGCACCGGCAGCACCGACAACCCGCTCGGGGCGCACTGGCTGGGCATCGTCTTCGGGCTGGGCTTCGTGCTCTCCTTCGGCTACTGGACCACCAACTTCGCCGAGGTGCAGCGGGCGCTGTCGGCGCGGAACATGAGCGCCGCCCGGCGTACGCCGATCATCGCCGCGTACCCGAAGCTGTTCATCCCGCTGGTGACGATCATTCCCGGCCTGGTCGCCCTGGTCACCGTCAAGGGGCTGGGCGCGGAGAGCGGCTCGCTGGTCTACAACAACGCGATCCCGCTGCTGATGCGCGACCTGCTGCCCAACGGGGTGCTCGGCGTGGCGGTGACCGGCCTGCTCGCCTCGTTCATGGCCGGCATGGCGGCCAACGTGAGCGGCTTCAACACCGTCTTCACGTACGACATCTGGCAGGCGTACGTGCAGCGGGACCGCTCCGACGAGTACTACCTGCGGATCGGCCGGCTGGCCACGGTCGGCGGGGTGGTGGTCGGCATCGGCACCGCCTTCATCGCGGCCGGTTTCAGCAACATCATGAACTACATCCAGGCGCTCTTCTCGCTCTTCAACGCCCCGCTCTTCGCCACCTTCATCATCGGCATGTTCTGGAAGCGGATGAGCGCCGTGGCCGGCTTCTGGTCCCTGCTGCTGGGCACCCTGGCCGCCCTCTTCACCTACCTGGGCTACAAGTTCTTCGGCTGGTTCGACTTCAACTCCGACCTGGAGGAGAGCTTCTGGGGCGCGGGGATCGCCTTCGTCACGGTCGCCGTGGTCGCCGCGATCATCACGCCGCTCACCCGGCCCAAGCGCCGCGACGAGCTGGAGGGCCTGGTCTACGGCATGGCGGACACCACGCTGGCCGACGACTCGCTGGCCGGCGACGCCGCCTGGTACCGCTCGCCGGTGCTGCTCGGCGGGATCGCCGTCCTGCTCGCCATCCTGTTCTACCTGCCGGTCTTCTAGGAAGGGACGACCCGATGTCCGAGCACAGCGACCGCGACCGGCACCACCGTCCCCCGCACGAGGCGCACGACCCGATGGTCGAGGAGACCGAGGAGGAGCGGTCCCGGTCCGCCGCGGCCCGGCTCTTCGACATCCGCCGGGTGATCGGTGGTCTCTTCGTGGCGTACGGGGTGATCGTCGGCCTGATCGGGCTCTTCGACTCGCAGGCGGAGATCGACAAGGCGCAGGGCGTGCGGATCAACCTGTGGGCGGGGCTGGTGATGCTGGTGTTCGGCCTGCTCATGCTCGCCTGGCAGCGGCTCAGCCCGCCCGAGGCGCCGGCCCCGCCGCGCGACGACGACGGGCGCTGACCCGGCCCGACCGCGGATCGGCCCGGCTCGGCCCGCATGGGCGGGCTCCGCCCGGGTACGCCTGGGGGATCAGGACGCCCCGCGCGGACAGGAGGGCAGCAGACATGACGGATCGGGACCGGCAACGGCCGCTGGAGGAGAGCCCGGAGGTGGCCGCGGCGGTGGACGACGAGAGCACGGTGCCGCAGCTGGCCACCGGTGGAGGCCCCGATCGGGATACCCCGTCCTTCACCGGGCCCGGTGACACCCCGACCGGCGCGCCGACCGAGGATCTGCTCGGTGACCCGTACGCGGCCGGGACCGGCGCGACGGGGACCGGCACCGGGGCGGGCGGGGACAACATCCGCACCGGCGCGGAGCAGCCGTGGGAGCCCGAGGACCTGGTCCAGGCCCGCGGTCAGGACATGACCCCGGAGAACCTGGAACGGGCCCGGCGTGACCTGGCCGAGCTCGGGGCCGCGGCGATCGAACGTACCGTTCCCTAGACCGCGACCGGCGCCGGTCGGACCCGGCGGAGGCGCTGGAACGAGAGCGCCCCCGCCGGGCCCGGACGTGTCGGGACAGGGGTGGGCCCCCGACACGGACCGGAGGGGTCGTGTCGGGGGCCCGGGGGAACCTGCCGCCGCGGTGCCTCACTCCCGCGGCGGCGGGCAGGCCGACCGGCTGGTCAGAGCGCCGGGTAGGCGTTCTTCATGAGCTCCTGGAACTGGGCGGAGAACCAGGCGCCGGAGATCGGCGCGTTCGGCAGGGCGCCGCTCATGCTGTTGCCGTTGCGAGCGTTGCCGGTGTAGGTCGGGTCGCACATCCGGTCGAAGCCCTTGCCCTCGTCGTTGGGGATGAGGGTGCTGGAGCCGTCCGACTCACCCGGGGGCTTGACCCAGACGTACGCGTCGATGCCCGGCTCGGGCGCGGCCTTCGGCCGCTCGCCGAGGCCCGCACCGGCCTGGTTGCACCAGTTGCCGGCGTGGATCCGGCGGTCGATACGGCCACCGTTGACGTAGGTGTCGACGCTGGTGGTGGCACCCGGGCCGGTCGGGCGGGCGGTGCCGCCCCAGCCGTTGCGGGAGGTGTCGATCAGCATGCCGATGTTGCTGTCGAAGCCGGTGGAGACCAGCTTGTTGCGGAACGCCTGGGCGAAGGACAGCTCGTCGACGTACTGGTTCCAGTCGATCCACTTGGACTGGCGGACGGTCTGGCCGTTCACCGAGTCAGTGATCTTGATGTACGGCTCCTTCAGGGCGGAGTAGTTCGCCGTGTTGACGATGAAGCCGGTCACGTTCTTCACGGTGCTGCCGGAGGCGGTCGCCGCCGCGTAGAGCTGGTTGGCGGTGGGGCCGAAGTTGCTGTCCCAGCCGATCCAGCCGTGGTGCGCGGCGTCGATGTAGTTGTAGACGTTGCCGATCGCGCCCAGCTTGGCCAGGGCGTAGCCCACACCGTTGACGTACGCGCCGTTGGCCTTCACCGTGTCGCACATCGCGGTGCCACCCGGCTGGCCGGAGGTGTTGGTCACCAGGTTCGGCAGCGAGTCGATCTCGATGATGTTGACGATCCGCAGGTTCTTGTACTTCGGGTCGGCCTGGATCGCGGCGATCGGGTCGATGTACTCGGTCTTGTAGCGCGGCAGGTCGTCCGGACCCAGCTCACCGTTGGAGGCCAGCGCGGCGCAGTCGCGGCCGGGCAGGTTGTAGATGACGAACTGGATGTAGCCGGCGCCCTGGGCGAGCGCCTTGTCCAGGTGGTCACGCACCCCCATCGAGCCGTTGGAGCTGCTGTTGGTGGTGCCGTTGATGGCGGCGATCCGGTCCAGCCACACCGCGGTCGGGTTGTTGGAGACCCGGCTGCCGCCCGGCTCCGCGTCCGCCTTGGCCTTCCACTCCGGGTTCACGTACCCCTTCACCCCGAGGTAGGGGTTGTCCACCTTGGTGCCGGGCGGCGGGGTCGTCGGCGGCGGCGTGGTGGGCGGCGGGGTCGTGGGAGGAGGCGTGGTCGGCGGCGGCGTCGTGGGGGGCGGCGTGGTCGGCGGCGGGGTGGTGGGCGGCGGGGTCGAGGTGCCGCCGTTGCAGACCGTGCCGTTCAGGGTGAAGGAGGTCGGCTTCGGGTTGCTGCCGCTCCACGCGCCGTTGAAGCCGATGGTGGTGCTGGCCCCGCTGGGCAGCGAGCCGTTCCACGACTCGTTGGTGGCGGTGACGTTCTGGCCGTTCTGCGACCACTTCGCCGACCAGCCCTGCTGCACCTTCTGGCTGGTGGTGGGGAAGGTGAAGCCCAGGTTCCAGGAGCTGACCGGGTCACCGAGGTTCTTGATCGTGACGGTGCCGGTGAAGCCACCCGGCCAGTCGCTGGTGGTGTAGTCGACGCTGCACTGGGTCGCGGCCTGGGCCGCGGTGACCGGAATGGTCACCAGCCCGCCCGCCACCAGAGCGCTCGCGCCGGCGAGGGCGACCGCCCGGCGCCGGCCGGACAGATTTCTCCACAGATTCATGCCACTGAACTCCTTGGGCGAGACCGGATCCGCGAGCGGCCCGGCGCGATGACCCCACAGGCGCCCGGTCGGACGGCTGTCGGTGTCATGGGGTTTTCGGGGGTGCCCGACCCGCAGGGGTCGGATTGGTGGTGGTGCCGAAGCCGGTGGTGTGCCGGCCGTTCGACGACCCGACGCCGCCCGGATGACCGGATGCCCTCGACGTCTGGCTCTCGCGGTGTGGCTCCCCGAACCGCGTGCAGCGATTCTTGCATGGGAGCGCTTCCATGGCAACGTCTCGATGCGCTGTGGTTGCGGACCCCCTCGTCGCAACACTGCCAGAGCGCCGGATACCGCGCGAGGCGCGACTGCGGGCCGGAACGCCCGCCCGGGGTGACAACTACGACACATGCCGCTCAGCTCTCCAAAGGCATGTACAGCCTGCAAACTCCAGAACGCGAATCTTTCCCCGCATAACTCATGAAAAGGTCTAACGTCGGTTGTGGCTCGGTTCTAGCCGGGCCCAGGACAACAGGGATGGAGTGACGCAGGTCATGGCTAAGAAGATGCTCGGCAAGGTCGTTGCGGGCGCTGCCCTCGGTGGCGCTTCGCTCCTGGTGTTCACGCCGGGGATCGCCGCCGCGGACGGCCACCACGACGGCGAGGACCGCGACGGCAAGGTGTACGCCAAGCCGCACGTCGTCCGTGCCGGCGACGAGGTCAAGCTGTTCGAGGTCTGCTCGGAGCCGCAGGAGCACGCCTTCGTCTGGTCCAAGGTCACCGGCAAGGTCAAGCTGCACGAGCTCCGCGAGGACGCCGACCACGGGGACTGGCGCGACGAGAAGGGCCGCGAGGAGCAGGGCAAGGACGAGCACGGCAAGGACGAGCACGGCAAGGACGAAAAGGGCAAGGACGAGCACGGCAAGAAGGAAGAGCAGGGCAAGAAGGACGAGCAGGGCAAGGGCGAGCCGGGCAAGGGCGAGAAGCCCTCCGAGGGCGACCAGGGCCCGTGGGACGGCGCGGGCAAGCCCGAGGCCCTCGGCGGCCAGGGCGCCGGCGCGGCTGCCGACGGCTCGGCCGGCGAGGAGGGCCACAAGCCGGAGTGGAAGGGCCCCGAGGCCTACAGCGAGGAGCACGGCCACGAGGGCATGAAGGGCCACGAGGCGTACGGCCAGGACGAGAAGTCCTACGGCGACGAGTGGAAGAAGAACCACGAAGCGTACGGCCAGGACGAGAAGTCCTACGGCGACGAGTGGAAGAAGAACCACGAAGCGTACGGCCAGGACGAGAAGTCCTACGGCGACGAGTGGAAGAAGAACCACGAAGCGTACGGCCAGGACGAGAAGTCCTACGGCGACGAGTGGAAGAAGAACCACGAAGCGTACGGCCAGGACGAGAAGTCCTACGGCGACGAGTGGAAGAAGGGCCCCGAGGCCTACCCCCAGGACGAGAAGTCCTGGGACGAGGACTCCTGGGGCGAGGACGGCTGGGAGCACGGGCGGGAGTTCGTCTACTACGGCGAGGCCACCGTCGACGAGCACGCCAAGCCTGGCCGCTACGAGCTCGAGGGCTCCTGCGGCCAGGGTGAGCTGGTCGTCCTCCCGCACGGCGGGGTGGACGGCGGCGACGGTGGCATGACCACCACCGGCGTCGACAAGGGCCTGGCCACCGGCGGGGCCGGCATGCTGGGCGCCGCGGCGCTCGGCGGGATCGTGCTGATGCGTCGGCGTCGGACCGATGGTTCGCTCGTCTGACGTGACGGCGACACCGGCCGGCGGCCGCCACGGGAGACCGTGGCGTGCCGCCGGCGCGGCCGTCGTCGTCCTGCTGGCCATGGTCGGCGCCTTCATGATCGGCGCCTCGACGCGTACCGTTCCCCCGCCCCGGCCGCCCCAGCCGCTGGCCCAGGCCGGTCCGGCGGACCGCTCCCCGGCCCCCGACGACGACCCGGGCGGCGAGCAGACCGGCGACGTGGCGCAAGCGCCGGAGGACCCCGACGGCACGGACCCCGGCGCCGCCGACCCCGGCCCGGATGCCGGCGCCGTCGACGGCACCCCCGCGCCCGTCACCCCCGACCCCACGGTCACCGGTCCGGCGGCGCTCACGCGTTCCACGCCCACCACCATCTCGATCCCGCGGATCGGGGTGAACGCGTCGATCATTTCGCTGGGCACCAACCCGGACGGCACGGTGCAGGTGCCGCCGCTGGAGCAGGCGATGACGGCCGGCTGGTACTCCCCCGGGGCCAGCCCCGGTGAGGTCGGCAACGCGGTCGTCGTGGGGCACGTCGACTCGGCGAAGATCGGGCCGGCGGTCTTCTTCAACCTGGGGGCGCTCCAGCCCGGCGACACCATCACCGTCGGGCGCCAGGACGGGCGGAGCGTCACCTTCACCGTCGACGAGGTCCGGTCGTACCCGAAGACCGCCTTCCCGACCGAGCAGGTCTACGGCCCGAACGACCGGGCCGGCCTGCGGGTGGTGACCTGCGGCGGCACCTTCGACGAGACCGCCCGGAGCTACCTGGACAACGTGGTCGTGTACGCCACGATGACCGGCTGACCCGATGCCGACGCGACCCGGCGCGCGGGGGGAGATCCCCTCGCGCGCCGGGTCGTTCCGTGCGTCGTCGCGTCAGGCCGCGGCGGAGGTCCGGACCAGGGTACGGATCTGGCGCAGCAGCACCGACAGGGCGGCCAGGTCGGCGCGGGACTCGTCGAATTCGCCCATCGCCCGCACCGCCCGGTGGATCGAGGTGGCGTTCGACTGCTCCCACTCCTGCACCCGCTCGTGCGGAGGCAGCGAGTCCGCGGTGGAGTCGAGCACCTCCCCGGTGAGCGCGGCCAGCGCGGCGTACAGGTCGTAGCGCAGCGCCATCCGGGCCAGCGTCTGCCAGCGGTCCTCCCGCGGCAGCAGGGAGATCTTCGACAGCAGGCTGTCCACCCGGAAGCGGTCGGAGAGGACGAAGTAGACCGGGGCCACCTCGCCGACCTCCCGACCGCTGCGGGCCGCGGTCTCCACCACGTCCAGCAGGCCGAAGCTGTACATCAGCCGGGTCGCCTGCTCGGCCAGCTCCCGGGGCAGCCCCTTGGCGGTCATCGAGTCCATGTGGGCGACGATCGCCTCCCGCTCGCTGCCGTAGAAGAGGTCCTCCAGCCCCGGCAGCAGCGTGGCCACGCCGGCCCGCAGGCGGGCGATCTCCGCCGGCACGTCGATCGGCGAACGCCGGTTGGTGACCAGCCAGCGCACAGCCCGGTCGAGCAGCCGCCGGGTGTCCAGGTAGACGCTGGTCTGCAGCTCGGGCGAGACCTTGTTGTCCAGCGCCTCCACCGCGTCCCAGAGCCCGCGCAGCCCGAACACCTCGCTGACCACCACGTAGGCGCGGAGGACGTCCGCCGCCGAGGCGGCCGTCTCCTCGACCACCCGGAAGACGAACGAGATGCCACCCCGGTTGATCACCTCGTTCACCAGCACGGTGGTGACGATGTCGCGGCGCAGCCGGTGCCGGGACATCCGGTCGGCGAACCGCTCCCGCATCGGCGTCGGGAAGTAGTGGACCAGGACGTCGGTCGTCCACTCCTCGTCCGCGAGTCCCTCGGCCAGGATCTCCTTCTCCAGGACGATCTTGACGTACGCGAGCAGCACCGCGAACTCCGGCGCGGTGAGCCCGGACTCGGTACGGACCGCCAGCTCCTCGTCCGGCGGCAGCGCCTCCAGCGCCCGGTCGAGCTGACCGGCCCGCTCCAGCTCGGTGATCATCCGCCGGTGCACCGGCAGCAGCGAGGCGGCCTGGGCCTGCGCATTGTTCAGCGCCCGGGCCTGGTCGTAGTTGTCCCGCAGCACCAGCTCGGCGACCTCGTCGGTCATCTCGGCGAGCAGCTCGTCCCGGTCCGGGACGGTCAGCGCGCCGTCGGCGACCGCCGTGTTCAGCAGAATCTTGATGTTCACCTCGTGGTCGGAGCAGTCCACCCCGGCCGCGTTGTCGATGAAGTCGGTGTAGATCCGGCCGCCGGTGAGCGCGTACTCGATCCGGCCGAGCTGGGTGCAGCCCAGGTTGCCGCCCTCGCCGACCACCCGGCAGCGCAGGCTCCTGCCGTCCACCCGGATCGCGTCGTTGGACTTGTCCCCGACCTCGGCGTTGGTCTGCGTCGACGCCTTCACGTAGGTGCCGATGCCGCCGTTCCAGAACAGGTCCACCGGCGCGGTGAGGATCGCCTTCATCAGCTCCTGCGGGCTGATCTGGTTGACGTCGTCGTCCAGCCCGAGCACCGCGCGGACCTGCGGCGAGACCGGCACCGACTTCGCCGTGCGCGGGTAGATGCCGCCACCGGCCGAGATCAGCTCGGCGTTGTAGTCCTCCCAGGACGACCGGGGCAGGTCGAACAGCCGCTTGCGCTCCTCCCACGAGGTCGCGGCGTCCGGGTCCGGGTCGAGGAAGATGTGCCGGTGGTCGAAGGCGGCGACCAGCCGGATGTGCTGCGACAGCAGCATCCCGTTGCCGAACACGTCGCCGGACATGTCGCCCACGCCGACCACGGTGAAGTCCTGCGTCTGGGTGTCGTGCCCCAGCTCCCGGAAGTGCCGCTTGACCGACTCCCAGGCGCCCCGGGCGGTGATGCCCATCTTCTTGTGGTCGTACCCGGCCGAACCGCCGGAGGCGAACGCGTCGCCGAGCCAGAAGTTGTGCGCGGCCGAGATCTCGTTGGCGATGTCGGAGAACGTCGCCGTGCCCTTGTCCGCCGCCACCACCAGGTACGGGTCGTCGGCGTCGTGCCGGACCACGTCGTTCGGCGGCACGATCTCGCCGCTGACGATGTTGTCGGTGACGTCCAGCAGGGCGGAGATGAACTCCTTGTAGCAGACGACCGCCTCGTCCCGGTCGCCCGGCTTCTGCTTGAGCACGAAGCCGCCCTTGGCGCCCACCGGCACGATCACGGCGTTCTTGACCATCTGCGCCTTGACCAGGCCGAGCACCTCGGTACGGAAGTCCTCCCGCCGGTCGGACCAGCGCAGCCCACCCCGGGCCACCGCCCCGAACCGCAGGTGCACGCCCTCGAACCGCGGCGAGTACACGAAGATCTCGAACTTCGGCCGGGGCGCCGGCAGGTCCGGGATGGCCTGCGGGTCCAGCTTGAAGGCGACGTACGGCTTCGGCCGCCCACCGACCGGCTTCTGGTAGAAGCTGGTCCGCAGGGTGGCCTGGATCAGCGTCAGGTAGGAGCGCAGGATCCGGTCCTGGTCGAGGCTGGCCACCTCGTCCAGCGCCTCGCCGATCGCGGTGACCAGCTCGCCGCCGCGCTGCCGGCGCTCGTCCAGGGGCGCCGCGCCGGGGGCGAACCGGGCCTCGAAGAGCTCCACCAGCAGCCGGGCGATCTGCGGGTACGCGATGAAGGTGGACTCCATGTAGTCCTGCGAGAAGACCGTGCCGGCCTGGCGCAGGTACTTCGCGTACGCCCGCAGCACCACCACCTGCCGCCAGGTGAGCCCGCCGCGCAGGACCAGCTCGTTGAAGCCGTCCACCTCGGCCTCGCCCCGCCACGCCGCCGCGAAGGCGTTCTCCACGTGCGGGCGGACCTCGGACAGCTCCTGGTGCGCCTCGGGCAGCCGGAGCCCGAAGTCGTAGAGGAAGACCCGGCCGTCGATCCGGTCCACCTCGTACGGGTGCTCGTCGACGACCCGGACGCCCAGCGAGTGCAGCACCGGCAGGACCGCGGAGAGCATCATCGGCTCACCGTTGCGGTAGACCTTGAACCGGACGTCCATGCTCTCGTCGACGTCCCGGTCGTGGCCGCCCGGCCGCGGCGCGAGCTGCTTGCGGAACAGGTGCATCTCCAGCTGGCCGGGCTCCTCCAGCAGCTCCAGCTTGGCCAGGTCCTTCATCGCCTCGTACGGCGTGTGCCCGTCCTTGTAGCCCTCCGGGAACGCGTCGGCGTACCGGGTGAACAGGTGCTTGGCCTGCTCGTCGCCGAGCTTGCGCTCCAGCACCAGCCGGTAGTCGTCGTCCCAGAGCCGGGTGGCGTCCGCCAGCTCCTCGGCGAGCAGGTCGGCGTCGACCTCACCCGGCGGGTTGCTCGGGTCGGTCCGGACGATGAAGTGCACCCGGGCGAGCATCGACTCGGTGACCCGGGTGGTGTAGTCCACCCCGACGCCGTTGAGCTCGCGCAGCAGGATGTCCTGCATGCGCAGCCGGTTCTGGGTGGTGAACCGGTCCCGGGGCAGGTAGATCAGGCAGGAGATGAACCGGCCGTACGCGTCGCGGCGCAGGAAGACCCGCAGCTGCCGCCGGCCCGCCATCCGCAGCACACCGATCACCGCGTGGTACAGGTCGTCGGTCTTGATCTGGAACAGCTCGTCGCGCGGGTACGTCTCCAGGATCTGGAGCAGGTCCTTGCCGGAGTGGCTGCGCTGGCTCAGGCCGGAGCGGTCGAGCACCTCGGCCACCTTGCGCCGCACCACCGGCAGCTCGCGGACGCTTGTCCGGTACGCCGCGGTGGAGAACAGGCCCAGGAACCGCCGCTCGCCGACCACCTCGCCGGCGTCGTTGAAGATCTTGAAACCGATGTAGTCGAGGTACGCCGAGCGGTGCACGGTGGCCCGCGAGTTCGCCTTGGTGATGATCAGCAGGCGCTTCTCGGTCACCTTCTCGTGCGCCTCGGGCGTCATCGAGTCCAGCGACCGGGCCTCCGGGGAGTCCTGCCGCAGGATGCCCAGCCCGGTGCCGAGCACCGCCTCCAGCGCCTGCCCCCCGGCCGGCGCGTCGACCAGCCGGTACTCCCGGTAGCCGAGGAAGGTGAAGTGGTCGTGGGCGAGCCAGCGCAGCAGCTCCACCGAGTCGGTGATGTCCTTCTCGGGCACCGGCGGACGGTTGTCCGACGTCCGCGCGGCGGCCAGCTCGTCGGCGAGCGCGAGGGCCCGCTGGCGCATCTTCGGCCAGTCCTCGACGGCCTCCCGCACGTCGGTGAGCACCCGCTGCAACTCGCGGCGCAGCCGGTCCCGGGCGTCGGCGTCGCGGACCGGGTCGATCTCGACCCGCATCCAGCTCTCGACCAGGTCGCCGGCGATCGCGTCGTCCGGCTCGACGTCCGCCGAGACCTCGGTGAGCCGGCCCAGCGGCTCCCGCCGCACCACGACCAGCGGGTGCACCAGCAGGTGCACGTCCAGGTGGTGGGTGTTGAGCAGGGCGGTGACCGAGTCCACCAGGAACGGCATGTCGTCGGCGACGATCTCCACCACCGTGTGGTGCTGGTCGGCGTGCGGCTCGTGGATCCGCAGCTTCAGCTCGCCGGGGACCCGCTGCTGGGCCAGGTCGCGATGCGCCCGGGCCGCCGCCAGCATCTCCTCGGCGGTGAATCCGATCAGTTCCTCGTCGGGGGCGAACCGCCAGAAGCGGCCGACCAGGGTCGCCGCGTCGTGGTCGTCCCCGGCGAGCGCGACGGCCTGGGCAACCAGGCGCTCCGCGTTCGGTACCGGCTCGTCGAGCTCGGCGTCCTCCGCGCCGTCGGCCAGCGCCTCCGGGGGCAGGCCGAGGTCGTAGATGGTGTCGATGCTCGAACCGGTCATGCCGGTCACTCCTGTGGCGAGGCGGCCGTAGCCGTCCCCGTCGCTGACGGAATCGAAGCTGTCCTCGTCCCGGCCGGTGTCAGCCTGCCGGAGGTCGGGTCCCGGTTTGATCGCCGGACGCCGGTCCATCGGTGCCACTCCCCTCGACCCACCGCGTTGTGGGTCACTCTGCCGCCCAAGCCTAGGCCCGCCGCACTGTTCGTTCGTCGGCGGACCTCCGACCGGACGTCCGGATCGGGACTCTGTCCTTTCACCCGTTGCGGGTCCGAGGTTGGCCGGTCCTGGATTACCCCGGCTGGCGATGTTCATCACACCGCGCAACCACCTTGTCGCGCACGTCGGGGGCGGTGCCGGCGACGACGGCGTACTAGCGTGCAGGGCAGCCGGAGACCGGAGGGAAGATCCATGTCCGTCTCGTACCCCGACCACCGTCGTTCACCCGTCCGGGTGTTCCTGTCCGCCGTGGCCGCCGCCGCGCTGGGAGCGGCCACGCTTGTCGGCTGCTCCAGCCAGGAGGGCCCCGAGGGCAGCGTCGACGCGTTCCTGGCCGGCTGGCGCTCCGGCGACCTCCAGCCGGTCGGCTTCGTCGACCCGACCGGCGCCAAGGTGCCGGCCGCCGAGGTCGTCAAGGAGATCAAGGACCTCTCCGGCGAGCTGGCGGCCACCCCGCCGGCCCTGAACCGGTCCGGCGACGCGAAGGTCACCAAGAACCTCGCCACCGCCGGATACCGGGTGGAGTGGACGCTGCCCGGGAACGTGAAATGGGCGTACGACCGGCAGCTGAAGCTGCGTCGGGGCGGCGACGACAAGTGGCAGGTGATCTGGGAACCGGCGCTGGTGCACGAGCAGCTGGAGGCGGGTGAGCGGATGGCGCTGGTGCGCGACCGGGCCACCCGCGGCGGCGTCCTCGACGCGGCGGGCCAGCCCATCGTGGCCCCCCGGAAGGTGGTCGAGGTCGGCATCCAGCCCAACCAGGTGCCGGACGTACCCGACCTGGTGGCGAAGCTCGACGCCGCCTTCAAGGCGATCCGGCCCGCGCTGACGCCCCCGGTCGACCTCGCCGACCTCCCGAAGCGGATCGCCTCCGCCGATCCGGGCGCGTTCGTCAGCGTCGTCACCCTGCGGGACGACGCCTACCGACAGATCCGTTCGCGGATCCGCCCGCTGCCCGGCACCCAGTTCCGAAGCTCGGAGCGCGAGCTGGCGCCGACCCGGGAGTTCGCCCGGGCGCTGCTCGGCTCGGTCGACGAGGCGACCGCCGACGACCTGAAGGCCGCCCCGGACCGCCTCCGGCAGGGGGACCTGGTCGGCCACGGCGGCCTCCAGGGCCGGTACGACGAGCGGCTGGGCGGCACTCCCGGCCTCACCGTGACCGTCCGCCGGACCAACCCGGACGGCAAGTCGGAGCCGGCCGGCAAGGACCTGTTCGCGGTCGAGCCGAAGGCCGGCGAGCCGGTGAAGACCACCCTCGACGTGGCTGCCCAGAACGCCGCCGACGCGGCGCTGCGCGGGGAGCCGAAGCGCTCCGCCCTGGTCGCCGTACGCGTCAGCGACGGCGCGGTGCTCGCCGTCTCGAACGGCCCCGGGCCGGCCGGGCAGAACCTCGCCTTCGACGCCCAGGTGCCGCCGGGCTCCACCTTCAAGATGGTCAGCGCGCTCGGCCTGCTCGATCGGGGCGCGGTGACGCTGGACGGCAAGGTGAACTGCCCGAAGAACTTCTCGGTCGAGGGCCGGTCCTTCAAGAACTCCGAGAACTTCGAGCTGGGGTCGGTGCCCTTCCGGACCGACTTCGCCAAGTCGTGCAACACCGCCTTCGCCTTCCTCGCGCCGGAGCTCGGCCCGGACGGGCTGGCCGAGACCGGCCGGTCGCTCGGGCTGGAGGCGAAGTGGGACCTGGGCGTCGACGCGTTCACCGGCAAGGTCTCCACCGGCGGCTCGAAGGCCGAGCGGGCGGCGGCCGCGTTCGGCCAGGGCACCACCGTGGTCAGCCCGCTGGCCATGGCCGCCGCCACCGCCGGGGTGGCCCGGGGCCGCTGGGAGCAGCCGAAACTGGTGCTGGACCCGGCGCCGGCGAAGCCCGCCGCGCCCGGCCCCGAGCTCAAGCCTGCGTCGCTGACCGCGCTGCGCACGATGATGCGCGAGGTGGTCACCGCCGGCACCGCCAAGGCCCTCTCCGACGTCCCCGGCGGCCCGGTGTCCGGCAAGACCGGCACCGCCGAGTACGACAACGACCCGAAGCACCTGCACTCGTGGTTCGTCGGCTGGCAGGGCGACATCGCCTTCGCGGTCTTCGTCGAGCAGGGCGGGTCGAGCGCGGTGAGCGCGGTGCCGATCAGCGAGCGCTTCCTGCGCGGCCTGGCCGCCGCCCGCTGACGTACCCACCCCCGGCGCCGCTCCGAGGGCGCCCGGGCCGCCGGGGGCCGCTCGTGGCGTGAGTCATCTGTGCTCTCAGGTCCGTAGCGGCCGGGAGGGCGTAGTCGGGCAGCCGAGCCGGTCGGGTGGTGGTCGCCGCGCCGGGTCGACCCGGTGCGCCGCTTCCGCCGCCGGGTTCAGGCGATCCCGGCGGAGGACGGCGAAGGGCCGTCCGCCGACCGGGGGGCGTCCTCGGGGGTGTCGTCGTCCAGCGGGGACACCCTGCGCAGAAGTCCCGGCCCGGCCCCGGCCGGTGGCCCGACCGGCTCGACAGCCGGCCTCTCCGGCCGTCCAGACGCCCTGCCCGGCTGGACCGGAGCGCCCGGGGCGGAACCGTCGACGACGGGCCCGCCGGCCGACACCGCCGCACCACCGGCAACCGGATCGCCGGTCAACGCCGCCGCCCCGCTGACAGCCGGACCGAGGTTCGACGGCCCCTCGTCCGACGCCGGCCCGTCGGACACCGGGCCGCCGTTCGAGGGCGGGCCACCGGTCGTCGCGGGACCGCCTCCCGACGCGGTCCGGCGCGGACCGAGGCCGCCGCTCGCCCCGGCCGCACCGCCGACGGAGCCGAGCAGCGACAGTGCGCCCGGCATCCCGGCGGGCCGGGACCGCTGCGGCCGCGGGGTTTGCGGTGGCGGGGACGCCGGCAGCAACCGGGGCGGAGCCGCCTCCGGTGTGGAGACCGGCGCCAGCCCGGCCACCACCGTGTTGACGATCTCGGCCGCGTACGAGCCGTCGGGGTCGTAGTCGGGGTCGAAGACGGTCAGCTCGACCCCGAGGCAGTGCGGGGTGTCCACCAGGCCAGCGAGCAGGATCTCCAGCTCGGCGAAGGCGATCCCACCCGGGTCCGGGGCGTCGACGGCCGGCATCACCGCCGGGTCGAGCACGTCCACGTCGATGTGCACCCAGTAGCCGGCGCAGTCGGCCAGCTGCTCGTGCGCCCACTGGGCGGTCCGGGCCGCCCCCTCGGCGCGCAGCGCCGGCACCGGCCGGGTGGTGATGCCGGCGGCCTGGAGGTCGAGACGGTACTCGTCCTGGGCGCGGATGCCGAGCACCACCACGTCGATGTCGCGGAAGTAGGGTCGGCGCCCCTCGATGGCGGCCAGGTCGGCCTGACCGCGGCCGGTCACCAGGGCGAGGTCCTCCCCCGCCGCCGCGCCCACATACGAAGCGTTGCCGGGGTGCCGGAAGTCGGAGTGGCCGTCGACGAAGACCAGCCCGATCCGGCCGCCGACGGCCTCGCCGAGCCGGTGCATGGCCAGCGCCGAGCCGAGCAGCACCGAGCAGTCCCCGCCGAGCACCAGCGGGAACTCGCCGCGGTCGATGATCGCCCCGATCCGGTCGGCCAGCAGGGCGGAGTATCCGGAGATCTCCCGCGCGTGGCAGACCCCGTCGCCGGGACGCCAGTCACCCGGGTCGTACCGGGGCGGGGTGAGGCAGCCGGCGTCGCGGGCCCGCAGCCGGGCCAGCAGGTCGTGGTCGCGCAGCGCACCCGGGGCCTTGGCACAGCCGGGGACCGAGGTGGCGGTGGGTGGGCGCAGGCCGAGGTTCGTCGGCGCGTCGAGGACGGCGATCCGGCGCGTCATGGGCTCCCGTCCTCAGGTGTCGGGCGGGCCGGCCGGAACGCCGGCCCGCGCTGGCGTGCTACACGAAATCAGAACAGGGCGCTGGCCAGCGCCCGGCGCGCGGAGGCCACCGCCGGATCGTCCGGGCCGGCCACCTTGAACAGGGAGACCAGGTGCTGGCGTACCCGCTCCCGGTCGTCGCCGGCGTTGCGCCGGACCAGGCCGACCAGCCGGGCGTACGCCTGCTCGGCCAGGCCGCTGAGCACCTCGATGTCGGCGGCGAGCAGCTGGGCGTCGACGTCGTCCGGGGCGCCGTCGGCCGCGGCCAGCGCGGCCCGCGGGTCGGCGACGGGGGCGACCCGGCGGGCGAGCTCGACCTGGGCCAGGCCGGCCTCGGCGGCGGCGTCCGCCGGCGACTCGGCGAGGATCTTCTTGTACGCGGCCTCGGCGGCCTCCAGGTCGCCGGTCATCAGCGCGTCGTCGGCCTCGTCCAGCCGGGGGTCCTCCGGCTCGGCGACGGCGACGCCACCGGCCTTGAGCACGGCGCCGATCCACTGCCGCAGCTGGGCCTCCGGCACCACCCCGGAGAAGGCGTCGATCGGCTGGCCGCCGACCACCGCGTACACCATGGGGATGCCCTGGACCCGGAACATCTGCGCGATCCGCGGGTTGGCGTCCACGTCGATCCTGGCGAGCACCCAGGCCCCGGCGCCCTCGGCGGCCAGCCGCTCCAGCACCGGAGAGAGCTGCTTGCACGGCTCGCACCACTCGGCCCAGAAGTCGACGACCACCGGCGTGCTCAGCGACCGTTCGAGGACCTCGGACTGGAAGGTCGCCTCGGTCACGTCGATGACGGTGACGGTGCCGCCGGCGGCGCCCGGCAGGCCGGTGGGCGGGCCGCTCTGGGCCGGTGTGGCGGGACGGGCAGGGGCCGGTGCGGGGGTGCGCAGCGCGCTGAGGTCGACCGCGCCGCGGGTGAAGATCGACGAGGTGATCCGTGGGTCGCTCATGGTTACCTAGTCTCGCACGCGCGACGCGGAACTCGGATCAACCACAACGCCCCCAGTTGCCACTCTCACCCGAGCTCACCACCCCGCCACCCGCCCGCCGGCACGGCGAGGGCCCCGGCGCCGCGGTCTCTTGCGGTGACCAGGGAACTGATGGAGAGTGGCGAGGTGGGAACCAGGAGCGAGATCAGCGAGCTGCCCCCGGAGGCCGACCTGGCCCGGGCCGACTCGCTGGCCCGGGAGATCTTCTCGGACGTTGCGAACAAGTGGGCGTTCCTGATCATCGAGTTCCTCGGCCAGCGCACCATGCGCTTCAGCGAGCTACGTGACTCCGTCGGCGGCATCAGCCACAAGATGCTCACCCAGAACCTGCGGATGCTCGAACGCAACGGCCTGGTCGAGCGGACGGTCCACCCGACCGTCCCGCCGCGCGTCGAGTACACCCTGACCGAGGCGGGTGACGCCCTGCGCGGGGTGGTCGACGGGATGTGCGGGTGGACCCAGCGCTACCTGGGCCTCATCGAGGCTTCCCGTAGGCGCTTCGGGCCCGGCTAGTCGAGGACGGCGGTCGCCTCGACCTCGACCAGGTGCTCCGGCACGTCCAGCGCCGCGATGCCGAACAGCGACGCCGGTGCGGCCGGCGTGACGCCGAGCTTCTTGCCCGCCCGGGCGATCCCGTCCAGCAGCGCGGGCATCTGCTCCGGCTGCCAGTCGACCACGTGCACGGTCAGCTTCACCACGTCGTCGAAGGTCGCCCCGACCCCGGCGAGCGCCGTGGCGACGTTGAGATAGCAGCGCTCGACCTGCGCGGCGAGGTCCCCCTCGCCGACCGTCGTCCCGTCGGCCCCCCAGGCGACCTGCCCGGCCACGTGCACGATCCGCGAGCCGGTCGCCACCGACACCTGCCGGTAGACGTCGATCTCCGGCAGCCCGCTCGGGTTCACCAGCGTTACGGCCATGATGGCCCTCCTTCGCTCTCCTTGGGTTACTCAGTAACCGTAAGAGACCGAAGCTGAGCTGGGAAGAAGGCACTTTTTTGAAACGGGGTCACCTCCGGGTGACCGTGCGGGCCGGCGTACGACGAGGGGCCCCTCCGCGACACGGAGGGGCCCCTCGTCAGACCGTCAGAAGCGGGCCGGCTCGCGGTAGACGCCCCACTCGGCGCGCAGCGCGTCGCAGATCTCGCCCAGGGTGGCCTCGGCGCGGACCGCGTCGAGCATGGCCGGGATCATGTTGCCGTCGGTCCGGCCGACCTCGACCATCCGGGTGATGGCGGCCTTGACGGCGGCGTCGTCCCGGGCGGTCTTGCGCTCGGCGAGCACCCGGCGCTGCTCCAGCTCCACCTCGTGCGAGATGCGCAGGATCTCCAGCTCCTTGGCGACCGTGCCGGTGTGGCAGTTGACCCCGACGATCCGCTTGTCGCCCTTTTCGAGGGCCTGCTGGTAGACGAAGGCCGACTCGGCGATGTGGCCGGTGAACCAGCCGTCCTCGATGCCGCGCAGGATGCCGGAGGTCATCGGGCCGATCTGGTGCGGGCCCTCGCCGCCGAGCTGCCGGATCCGGGCGAAGATCTCCTCCGCCTCGGCCTCGATCTTGTCGGTGAGCGCCTCGACGTACCAGGAGCCGCCGAGCGGGTCGGCCACGTTGACCACCCCGGTCTCCTCCATCAGCACCTGCTGGGTACGCAGGGCGATCTCGGCCGACTCGTCGGTGGGCAGCGCCAGGGTCTCGTCGAGGGCGTTGGTGTGCAGCGAGTTGGTGCCACCGAGCACCGCGGCGAGCGCCTCCACGGCCGTACGCACCACGTTGTTGACCGGCTGCTGGGCGGTCAGCGACACCCCGGCGGTCTGGGTGTGGAACTTCAGCCAGAGGGCCTTCTCGCTGGTGGCGCCGTACACGTCGCGCAGCCAGCGGGCCCAGATCCGGCGGGCGGCCCGGAACTTGGCGATCTCCTCGAAGAAGTCCACGTGCGAGTCGAAGAAGAAGCTCAGGCCCGGGGCGAAGACGTTCACGTCCAGCCCGCGCGACAGCCCCAGCTCGACGTAGCCGAACCCGTCGGCCAGGGTGTACGCCAGCTCCTGCGCGGCCGTCGCGCCGGCCTCCCGGATGTGGTAGCCGGAGACCGACAGCGGCTTGTAGCGCGGGATCTCGGCGGCGCAGTACTCCATCAGGTCGCCGATCAGGCGCAGGTGCGGCTCGGGGTCGAAGAGCCACTCCTTCTGCGCGATGTACTCCTTGAAGATGTCGGTCTGCAGCGTGCCGTCCAGCGTGGACAGATCGGCGCCCTGCCGCTCGGCGGCGACCAGGTACATGCAGAAGACCGGCACCGCGGGACCGGAGATGGTCATCGAGGTGGTCACGCCGGCCAGGTCGATGCCGTCGAAGAGCGCCTCCATGTCGGCGGCGGTGTCGATGGCGACGCCGCAGTGGCCGACCTCGCCGAGCGCCTGCGGGTCGTCGGAGTCGCGGCCCATCAGCGTCGGCATGTCGAAGGCGACCGAGAGGCCGCCGCCGCCGGCGCCGAGGATCATCTTGTAGCGCTCGTTGGTCTGCTGGGCGTTGCCGAACCCGGCGAACTGCCGGATGGTCCAGGTCCGCCCGCGGTAGCCGGTCGGGTGCAGACCCCGGGTGTACGGGTATTCGCCCGGCCACCCGATCCGCTCGAACCCGGGATACCCGGTGCCCTCGGGCGGCCCGTAGACCGGGTCCACGGTCATCCCGGACAGCGTGGTGAAGTCCGCGTCCCGCTTGCGCGCGGCGTCGTAGCGGGCCTGCCAGCGTGCCCGTCCGGCGGCGATCTCGTCGGCGTCCATCCGCGGAGCTCCTCCTCGAGTCCTCGACTGAGAACCGAGTGTAGAACGGATGCCTGAACGATCGCTAAGTCGACTCGTACCGGCCGGTAACCGCCGGTCAGGCCGACGGCACCACCGGACCGCCCAGGGCCACGTCGTCCACCCGGATGTTGATCTCGTCGACCCGCAGCCCGTACGCCTCGACCGCCGCCGTCACCGCCGAGCGCACCCCGTCGGTCACCTCGGGCACCGGCCGGCCGTCGGAGATCACGATGGTCAGGTTGACCACCGCGGCCCCGTCCTGCACGTGCGCCGAGCAGCCCCGCCGCGCGTCACCGACCTGGTCCAGCCCGACCCTGTCGAGCACCGCGTTGAAGAACCGGGCCACGTCCCCGCCCAGCTCCGCAACCCCGGGCACCGACTTCGCGGCGGCCACCGCGATCTTCTCGACCACCTCGTCGGAGACCTGCGTCGTACCGCCCGCCACCGCGTTCGGCAGCACCGACAGCTCCTGCGTCTCGTCAGCCATCCGCTCCCCACAACCTCGCACCGCCCCACGGATCCCCGTGAGGCGGTGCGAGCGTACTAGGTGGACGGCCGGTTCAGGAGCCCAACTGGGCCAGCAGCTCGTCCGCGGCGGCGTACGGGTCGATCGCGCCCTCGGCCACCTTCGCCGCGAGCGTCGCGAGCTCCGTACCGTCGCGCAGCGAACCGATCCGGGCGCGCAGCGCGCCCAGCGCGATCGCCTCGATCTCGGCGGCGGCCCGCGCCTCCCGGCGGCGGCGCAGCTCGCCGTGCTTCTCCAGCCAGCCGCGGTGCTTGTCGATCGCGGCGGCGATGTCGTCGATGCCCTCGCCGCGGGCGGCGATCGAGCGGACCACCTGCGGCCGCCAGTCACCGGGGCCGCGCTCACCGAGGGCGATCATGCCCTGGATGTCGCGGACGGTGGCGTCGGCGCCGTCCCGGTCGGCCTTGTTGACCACGAAGACGTCGGCGATCTCCAGGATGCCGGCCTTGACCGCCTGGATGGCGTCGCCCATGCCCGGGGCGAGCAGCACCAGGGTGGTGTCGGCCAGGGAGGCGACCTCCACCTCGGCCTGCCCGACGCCGACGGTCTCCACCAGCACCACGTCGCAGCCGGCGCCCTCCAGCACCCGGACCGCCTGCGGGGTGGCCGCCGAGAGGCCGCCGAGGTGCCCGCGGCTGGACATCGAGCGGATGTAGACGCCCGGGTCGGTGGCGTGGTCCTGCATCCGGACCCGGTCACCGAGGATCGCCCCGCCGGTGAACGGGCTGGACGGGTCGATGGCGAGCACCCCGACCCGGTGGCCGCGCGCCCGCAGCGCCCGGACCAGCTCGTTGGTGGTGGTCGACTTGCCCACCCCGGGCGAGCCGGTCAGACCGACCACCTGGGCCTGCCCGGCGTAGGGCGCGAGGGCCGCCGCGACCTGCGGCAGCACCTCGTCGCCGGACTCGACCAGGGTGATCAGCCGGGCCACCGCGCGGGGGTCACCCGCGCGGGCCCGCTCCACCAGCATCGGTACGTCCCGACTGCGGCGCACCGGTCCGGTGGCCGCGGCCGGGGCGTTCTCGACGGTCTCGCTCACTGGTCTTGTCCCCTGTTCCGCTCGCGGGTCACGCTGGACCACGCGCTCACTGCTGGGCGTCGGCACCCGTCGGCACGTGGATGATCAGCGCGTCGCCCTGCCCACCGCCGCCGCAGAGCGCCGCCGCGCCGGTGCCGCCGCCGCGCCGCTTCAGCTCCAGCGCCAGGGTCAGCACCAGCCGGGCGCCGGACATGCCGATCGGGTGGCCGAGGGCGATCGCCCCACCGTTGACGTTGACCTTGTCGAGGCTCACCCCGAGGTCGCGCGCCGACTGGATGCCCACCTGGGCGAACGCCTCGTTGATCTCGATCAGGTCGAGGTCGCCGACGCTCAGGCCGCCCTTCTTCAGGGCGTGGTTGATCGCGTTGGACGGCTGCGAGTGCAGGGAGTTGTCCGGGCCGGCCACGTTGCCGTGCGCGCCGATCTCGGCCAGCCAGGTCAGCCCCAGCTCCTTGGCCTTGGCCTTGCTCATCACGACCACCGCGGCGGCGCCGTCGGAGATCGGCGAGGAGCTGCCGGCGGTGATCGTGCCGTCCTTGGCGAAGGCGGGGCGCAGCTTGGCCAGCGACTCGGCGGTGGTGTCCGGGCGGATGCCCTCGTCCTCGCTGATCACCAGCGGGTCGCCCTTGCGCTGCGGGATGATCACCGGGGTGATCTCGTCGGCGAAGTGGCCGTTCTTCTGGGCGGCGGCGGCGCGCTGGTGACTGGCGGCGGCGAAGGTGTCCTGCTCCTCGCGGCTGATGCCGCGCTTCGCCCCGTGCCGCTCGGTGGACTCACCCATCGAGCAGCAGTCCCAGGCGTCGCTGAGGCCGTCGTGGGCCATGTGGTCCTTGATCGTGACGTCGCCGTACTTGTAGCCGGTGCGCTGGCCCAGCAGCAGGTGCGGGGCGTTGGTCATCGACTCCATGCCGCCGGCCACCACGATGTCGAACTCGCCGGCCCGGATGAGCTGGTCGGCCAGGGCGATCGCGTCCAGGCCGGATAGGCAGACCTTGTTGATGGTCAGCGCCGGGGTGGACATCGGGATGCCGGCCTCTACCGCCGCCTGGCGGGCCGGGATCTGGCCGGTGCCGGCCTGGAGCACCTGCCCCATGATCACGTACTGCACCTGCTCGGGTGCGACGCCGGCGCGCTCCAGCGCGGCCTTGATCGCCACCCCGCCGAGCTTCGTCGCCGGGAGGTCCTTGAGGTTGCCGAGCAGCCGACCCATCGGGGTACGCGCGCCGCTGACGATCACCGAAGCCATGCCTGCCTCCGAGGGGGGTGCCGACCTGTACGCCTTAACGATTGTTCGGTCAGACTAGCGCCATGGCTGAGAACTCCCCCGTCGAGCCCGCTGCCGACTATGTCACAGACATCGGCCTGCGCCGCATCGACCACGTCGGGGTCGCGGTGGCCGACCTGGACGCCGCGATCGACTTCTACCAGCGCACCTTCGGCATGCGCTGCGTGCACACCGAGACCAACACCGAGCAGGGCGTACGCGAGGCGATGCTGGCGGTCGGGCCGACCGCCGAGGGCGGCTGCGTGCAGCTGCTCGCCCCGCTGACCCCGGAGTCGACCATCGCGAAGTTCCTCGACCGCAACGGTCCCGGGGTGCAGCAGGTGGCGTACACGGTGGCCGACATCGACGCGGCCTGCGCGGCGCTGCGCGAACGCGGTGTCCGGCTGCTCTACCCGGAGCCGAAGCGGGGCACCGCCGACTCGCGGATCAACTTCGTCCACCCCAAGGACGCCGGCGGCGTGCTGGTCGAGCTGGTCGAGCCGGCCGCCGGCCACTGACCGGACCGGGAGCCGGGTCGCTCCGGGCGGCCCGGCTCCCGCGACGGCGGCCCGGGGGTTCGACGCCGCGGAGCCGCGCGCGGCCGTTCCCAGGAAGCGGGAACGCGTGCGGCGGTGCGCGGTTCCGCGTTCCCACGGACACCTCCACGCATTGGTCGATGCAGTTTTTCACAGAGGGCTTCCGGCCCTAGCTACCGTTCAGTAACGTCCGGCCCCACCGGAGCGTGCCCGGCGCCGGATGTGTCGTTCGCCGACATGGCGGCGGGTGACGACCGGCGCCGACGATGGCAGCACCCTGCCCCCGGTGTGGGTGCGGACGAACGGGAGGGCACCGTGCAGGACATCCTCGAAGCGATCATGGCCGCGGAGGGCTCCGCGCAGCCGGAGCGGGAACTCGCCGGCCTGGCCGGCCTGCCGGTACCGGAGAGCTACCGGGGCGTGGTGGTCCGCGCCGAGGACACCCGGATGTTCGACGGGATGGCCACCCGGGACAAGGACCCGCGCAAGGCGCTGCACGTGCAGGAGGTGCCGACGCCCGAGCTCGCGCCGGGCGAGGCGCTGGTGGCCGTGATGGCCAGCGCCATCAACTACAACACGGTGTGGACCAGCATCTTCGAGCCGCTGCCCACCTTCAAGTTCCTCCAGCGCTACGGCCGGCTCTCCGAGCTGACCCGGCGGCACGACCTGCCGTACCACGTGGTCGGTTCGGACGCGGCCGGCGTGGTGCTGCGCACCGGCCCCGGGGTGACCCGGTGGAAGGCCGGCGACGAGGTGGTCGCGCACTGCCTGTCGGTGGAGCTGGAGGACGCCGCCGGCCACGACGACACGATGCTCGACCCGCAGCAGCGGATCTGGGGCTTCGAGACGAACTTCGGCGGCCTCGCCGAGCTGTGCGTGGTCAAGGCCAACCAGCTGATGCCCAAGCCGCGCCACCTGAGCTGGGAGGAGGCGGCGAGCCCCGGGCTGGTCAACTCCACGGCGTACCGGCAGCTGGTGTCGCACCACGGCGCGAACATGAAGCAGGGCGACGTGGTGCTGATCTGGGGCGCCTCCGGCGGCCTGGGCGGCTACGCCACCCAGATGGCGCTCAACGGCGGGGCGATCCCGGTCTGCGTGGTCTCCTCCCCGGAGAAGGCCGAGCTGTGCCGGAAGATGGGCGCCGAGCTGGTGATCGACCGCAGCGCCGAGGGCTTCCGGTTCTGGAAGGACGAGCAGACGCAGGACCAGGACGAGTGGCGCCGCTTCGGCGAGCGGATCCGGGAGCTGACCGGCGGCGAGGACCCGGACATCGTCTTCGAGCACCCGGGGCGGGAGACCTTCGGCGCGAGCGTCTACGTCGCCAAGAAGGGCGGCACCATCGTCACCTGCGCCTCGACCAGCGGCTTCCTGCACCAGTACGACAACCGCTACCTGTGGATGCACCTGAAGCGGATCGTCGGCAGCCACTTCGCCAACTACCACGAGGCGTGGCAGGCCAACCGGCTGGTGGCGCTCGGCCAGATCCACCCGACGGTGTCGAAGACGTACGCGCTGGAGCAGACCGGCCAGGCAGCGTACGAGGTGCACCGCAACGCGCACCAGGGCAAGGTCGGGGTGCGCTGCCTGGCGCCGGAGGACGGGCTCGGCGTGCGTGACCCGCAGCTGCGGGCCCGGCACGAGACGGCGATCAACCGGTTCCGGGGTCACTGATCCCCCGTCGGGGTGCCCGGGGGTGGTCCCTCCGGCTGATGCCGGGTTGACCATTGCGGCGAGCCGGGCATTGCCTTTCGGTTCGCCGGGACGGGAATCCCATTTGCTCGATACCGGTACGGCTCGACAAAGGGCCGCGGGCCACGTCCCGCGGCCCTTTTCGCGCTCACTCTGCGTGTCGTCCGTCCCGCCCGGGAGCTGCCAAGATCGCCGTTTGGTCCGGTGTCCCGGGCCGGCGAAGTTGACCATGTAATGAGGACAGGAAAGCTCCGGACCGCTCTTGCGAAGGCCCCTGGGGCGTCTGCCAGTATGTCCCAATGCCCCAGCAGCAGTCCTCCCCTCTCGCGTTCTTCGATAACGCGAACTCGCAGCCAGATTTCACCGTTGGCCTGCGCGGCTACAACGTCGGTCAGGTCGATGACTTCATCGGCCGGCTGACCGCCGCCCTCACCCAGTCCGAGCAGGCCCGGGCCGAGGCCGAACAGCGGATGAACGACGCCCAGCGTCGGCTGCGCCAGGCCGAGCAGCGCCAGAGCGCGCTGGAGCAGAAGCTCACCGACACCAACAAGCAGCTCGAGGAGAACAGCCGGCCGACCCTCTCCGGCCTGGGCACCCGCGTCGAGCAGATCCTCCGGCTGGCCGAGGAGCAGGCCAACGACCACCGCAACGAGGCCAAGCGCGAGTCGGAGGGCATCCTCTCCGCCGCCCGCCTCGAGGCCCGCGAGATCACCGACAAGGCCCGGGCCGAGGCGGCGGCGATGAAGGCCACCGCCGAGCGCGAGGCGGGCAGCGTCCGCACCGCCGCCGAGCGCGAGGCGGCCGAGGTCAGGGTGCAGGCCCGCCGCGAGGCGGACACCCTCCGGGCCGACGCGGAGCGGGAGACCAAGCAGCTGCGTACGGTCACCGCGCACGAGGTGGCCGAGCTGAAGTCCACCGTCGAGCGTGAGGTCGCCACCCTGCGGGCCACCGCCGAGCGGGAGATCACCCAGCAGCGGGCGAAGGCGGCCCGCGAGGCCGAGGAGAAGCGGGCCGAGGCCACCAAGCTGCTGACCGACGCGCGGGACAAGCGCGACAAGGACCTCCAGGCCCTGGAGCTCCAGCTCGCCGAGCGCCGGGAGAAGGCCGAGCGCGAGGAGTCCGAGCGGCACGCCGCCCAGGTGGCGCAGACCCAGAAGCTGGTTGGCGAGGCCGAGCAGCGGGCCCGGGCCGCGCAGGAGCGGGCCAAGGAGATCGAGCAGCGCGCCGAGACCCGCCGGGTCGAGTCCGAGCGCACCGCCAACGAGACGGTGGAGAAGGCCAAGGCGCTGGCCGAGAAGACGCTCGGCGAGGCCAAGGCCGAGTCGCAGCGCCTGCTCAGCGAGGCCCGCACCGAGGCCGAGCTGACCACTCAGGCGGCCCGCCGCGAGGTCGAGGACCTCACCCGGCAGAAGGACGCCGTCACCTCCCAGCTCGGGCAGATGCTCTCCGGCCTGGCCGGCATCGTCCCGGGCGTGCCGGCCGCGCCGGCCAAGGCGGCGGAGCCGGCCAAGCCGGCGGAGGCCGCCAACACCAAGGTGAACGCGGAGTCGGCCAGCTGACCGACCGCCCGCACGGGGCATGACCGCACGGCGCGGGGTGACACCGGGTGACCGGTGGAACCCCGCGCCGTACGCGTTTCCCACCCTTTGGCCGCAGCCCTCGCGGGGGCAGTGAAGTAGGTCCCAACCGGGGCGTCCGTATCGCCCCAACCGGGCCGGATGCGTGTGAGGATGGGGGCATGTCGCACGGCGAGGAACTGTTCGCTCTCGGCGGGGACGTGACCACGGAGCCCAGCTTCGAGTCCGCTCTGCGGGGGTACGAGAAACGACAGGTCGATCGGTACGTCGCTCGTGCCGAGCACGAGATCTCGACGCTGACGGCCGAGCGGGAGCAGGCCTACACCCAGATCCACAAACTGGCCGGCCAGGTGGAGCACCTCCAGCGGGATCTCGTCCAGGTGCGCAAGCAGGCGGGCGTGGTGGACCGGGCCTCGTTCCGGCACCTGGGGCCACGGGTCGAGCAGATCCTCACCATCGCCGAGGAGCAGGCGGACGCCATCCTGGCCGCCGCCGACGAGGAGATCCAGGCCCGCCGGGCCGCCGCCGAGCACATCATCGAGGAGGCCCGCGGCCAGGCCGCGCAGGCCCTGAAGGACTTCGAGATCGCGCTCGCCGCCCGTCGCGCCGAGGAGGAGCGGCACACCGCCTCCCGCAAGGCGGAGGCCGAGGCCACCCTCGCGAAGGCCCGGGAAGACTCGGCGACCCTGCGCCGCAGCACGTCTGAGGAGACCACCCGCCTGCGCAAGGAGGCGCAGGACGCGCTGGCCAAGGCCCAGCAGGAGGCCACCCAGCTCCGCGACACCGCCAAGGAGATCCACAACCGGGCGCAGCAGGAAGCGACCACGCTGCGCAAGAACGCGCAGGACGCGCTCGCCAAGGCCCAGCAGGAGGCCACCCAGCTCCGCGACGCCGCCAAGGAGGTGCACGCCAAGGCCCAGCAGGAGGCCCGGCGCCTCACCGAGCAGGCGACCGAGGCCGGACGGGCCACCCACGCGAAGGCGCTCCAGGAGGCCAAGAAGATCACCGACGACGCCGAGGAGGCCGCGAAGGCCACCCGGGGTCGGGCCCGGCAGGAGGCCAACCGGCTCACCACCGAGGCCGGCGAGGCGGCCAAGCGGCACCGCGCCGAGACCGAGGCGTACGTGCAGCGGATGCGCACCGAGACCGAGTCGTACGTGCAGCAGGCGCGGGCCCAGACGCAGCAGGAGCTGGGCGCCTGGCGGGCCGGGGTGGAGAAGGAGGTCAACTCCCGGCGGGAGCAGGCCGACCAGGAGCTGGCCCGGCGCAAGGCCGCCGTGGAGCAGGAGTACGCCAAGCGCCGCGACGAGGCGGAGCAGCAGTACCGGTCCCGCCAGGAGGAGCTGACGCAGCAGCACCGGTCCCGGCAGGACGAGCTGGAGTCCGCGTACGCGGCCCGCCGCGACGAGATCGAGCAGGGCGCCGCCGGGATCCGGCACGCCGCCGAGCAGGACGCGGCCACCCTGCGCCGGCGGGCCGAGGAGGAGTCGACCGAGCTGCTCCGCCGGACCGAGACGGAGGCGGCCGAGGTGCGCCGTAAGGCCGACGAGCACGTCGCGGCCGGGCGTCGCCAGTTCGAGGAGTACGCGGCCACCACCCAGCAGCACCTGGCCACCACCCAGCAGCACCTCGCCGCCACCCAGCAGGAGGTGGCCGCCGGCCGCCAGCAACTGGCCCAGGTGATGCTGGAGATCGCGCAGGCCCAGCAGCAGCTCGCCGACCTGCGGCAGGAGACCTGGAAGTCCCGTCAGGAGTCCGACGACCTCCAGCGGCGGCTGACCGAGCTGAAGCTCCAGGCGGTCGCCGACGGGGTGGACCTCTCCGCCCCGACCGGCGTCGACGGCAATCGCCCGGCTGCCGGAGACGGCAACCGTCCGGCCGGTGCCAAGGGCATCGTCACGGTGCCGGCGGAGGTCGGGGCGACCGGCGACGGCGCGGAGCCGGGCGCCTCCCCCACCCGGCCGGCGGCGGAGCCGGTCACCACGGTCGACGGGGGCGCGGCGAGCGCCGGGGTCGACGGCGAGCCGACGGTCGCGGCGATGCCCGGCGAGGGTGGCCGGGGCGCCACCCCGACGAAGATCACCAGCACCGGTGAGAACGGCAAGCGGCCCAGCAAGCCCACCACCGACGAGCGCAGCGCCAAGCCGAGCAAGGTCACTGTCGAGTCGGAGTGATCCGGCGCGACCCGCGCCGGATCAGCGGGCCCGGCCGAGGCGCGGCGGACCATCCGCGCCGAGGCGCGGCGGACCGGCTCAGCCGGCCCGGTCCTGCGCCGGCCCGGGGACCGGGGTGTCGGCGAAGGACGCCACCGTCCGGTCGGCGTACGCGCTGACGTCGCCGGCCTCCATCGGGCCGTCCCAGGTGGTGGGCAGCGGCACCGGCACGGCCGGGTTGACCCGGCGTACCACCTCGTCCAGCGCGGTCTCGGCGTCGCCCACCCAGAGGTGCTTGGCGCCGTCCACCCCGACCACCTCGGCCTGCGGGATCGCCGCGAACCGCTCCCGGGCCTCGGCCGGGCGCAGGTAGTCGTCGAACTCGGGCACCAGCGCGGTGAGCGGCTTGCCGGACTCCGCCCAGGTGGCCAGGTCGTCGGGGCCGGAGAAGCGCAGCGGTGGGGAGAGCAGGACCGCGCCCTCGATCGCCGGGTCGCAGCCGTACTTCAGGATCAGGTCGGTGCCGAACGACCAGCCCAGCAGCCAGATCTTCGGCAGCTCGGCGAACTCCGCGTACTCGATGGCTGCGGCCACGTCGAACCGCTCGCCGACCGCGCCGTCGAAGGCGCCCTCGCTGGTGCCGCGCAGGCTGCTGGTGCCCCGGGTGTTGAACCGGAGCACGGCCAGGTCGGCCAGGGCCGGCAGCCGCCAGGCGGCCTTGCGCAGCACGTGGCTGTCCATCATCCCGCCGTGCGTCGGCAGCGGGTGGAAGCAGACCAGCGTGGCGGCCGGCTCCCGGTCGGCGGGGCGGGCGAGCTCACCGACCAGGCGCAGGCCGTCGGCGGTGTGCAGTTCGATGTCCTCGCGGTGCCCGGGCAGGATCGAGGACGCACGGATCGGTGTGCTCACCGGTCAAGTCTCACCCCTCGGGCCGCCCGCCGCCGGGCGGGGTGGGAACCGGAGTGATCCAGATCGCTCAGCCGTAGCGGGGAGCGCCCCGGCCGCGCTGGATCTGCGGGCCGCGCCGGTCCCGGGCCCGCCAGCACCCGCTGTGCCAGTGCCGCCGGTCGCTCAGGTCGCCGGTGCCGTCCGCCGGCCAGGCCACCAGGTGCGCCACCCCGGGGCGGATCTCCTGGTCACACCCCGGGCAGCGGTACGTCTTGACCGACGCCCCGCCGCCGATGCCGCGTACCTGCCACTCGCCGTCGCGCCACTGCTGGACCGAGGCGACGCCCTGGCGGACCCGGTCGGAGTCCACGTGGGCCTGCTCGTCGCGGCGGGGACGGTTGCGGCGGGGGCTCACGTTCTCCAGCGTACGGGCCGGCACCGCGACCGGCCCGGGACGGGAGGCGTCCACGGGCCGGTCGGTGACCAAGCGCTCAGTCCCAGGTGTCGGGGCGGGTCGGGTCGGCCACCCGGGCGCCGGCGAGCACCACGGCCGCGTCCACCTCGTCGAAGCCGTAGTACGGCCAGCCCCACTGGACGACCAGGCGGGCTTTCCCCAGGCCGAGCAGTTCCAACCGGCCGCGAACCTCCGGCTTCTGCCCCTTGGCCGGGGTCTTCGGCGGCCCGGGATCGAGCTGCGCCGGCTTCCCGTCGACCTCGGTGTTCCCTGCCTCGGGAGCCATACCCGCCTCGATCGCGTATCGGTAGGAGAGGGACATCCGCTGCTCGCCGGGACGGCTGACGTCGATCCGGGCGGTGATCAGACCCGGGGAGTGGCTCACGTCTACCTGGCAGGATGCGGTCCGCGAGCCACTGGGCAGGCTGGTGACCCGCACCGGGCCGGTGCAGCGCCGGGCCTCGTCCACCCGCAGCGCCCGTGCGGCGACCCTGAGGCCGGTGTCGGTGTCGGCCTGGACGGTGGCCCGGGCGTACACCCCGGGAGCGGGGTGCCAGTGCCGGACCTGGACCGGCCGGCCGTTGGCGGTGACACGGGAGGTCCGACCGTCGAAGGCGGCCTCCGTGGCGATCTTCACGATCTCCACCGACTGCCCGTCGAAGACGTAGTTCCGTAGCGCCGCGACGGAGTTCGCCACATCCACCGTGACCGTTTGTCCGTCACCGACGTCGACCTGGATCGTCTCCACGCCGCGGACCACACCCCAGCCCAGGTAGCGGGCCCTGGCGGGGTCGATGCCGAAGTGCAGCACCTGCGGGTCGGTGCCGATGACCTGCGGCGCGGCCGCGGCGCCCGGGGCGGCGCCTACCACCGGCGGGACCGGGCCGGTTGTCCCGGCCGGCCCGGTGGCGGTGAACGGCCGGCTCACGCCGGGCAGGCCGGGGCCGACGGCGACGCCGCCGAGCAGCGCCACCAGGGCGAGACCGCCGCCGAGCAGCGCGCGCCGGTGCCGCCGTCGGCGGCGTCCGCCGGCCACCGACCGGGCCAGCAGCCGGTCGGTGTCCACCGGCCCCTCGGCGTGGTCCCGCAGGGTACGAAGGATGTCCTGGTCGAGATCGGTCATGGCCGGCTCCCGTTGGTGATCGGGGCGCCGACGCGCTCCCGGAGATGGGCGAGCGCCCGCATCGCGTGGGTGCGGACGGTGACCGGGGAGCAGTCCAGGATCTGCGCGATGGTCGCGTCGTCCAGGTCCTCGTAGTAGCGCAGCACCAGCACGGCACGTTGCCGGTCGGGCAGGCCGAGGATCAGCCGCCACATCTCGTCCCGGGTGGCCGTCTCACCGCCGAGGTCGCCCGGCTGGGCGCGTTCGGCGAACGTGTCGGTGGCCTGCTCCCGGTTGGACCGGCGCCGCCACCAGGACGCGTTGGCGTTGACCAGCATCCGGCGCACGTACACGTCGGGCCGGTCCACCCGGGAGATTTTCCGCCAGTGCAGGTACGCCTTGGCCAGCACGTCCTGGGTCAGGTCCTCGGCCCGGTGTTGGTCGCCGGTCAGCAGCCGGGCCAGCCGGATCAGGGCCGGGCCGCGGCTGCCGACGTACTCCTCGAAGGTCACACCCTCAAGACGCCGTCACCGGCGGCGGGCGTTGACCGCCGTCAGCGCCGGGTGTGGTCGCGGAACCCGCGGCCGCTCTTGCGACCCAGGTAGCCGGCGGTGACCAGGTGCTCCAGCAGCGGCGCCGGCGCGAAGCCGGGCTCGCGCAGCTCCAGGTAGAGCTCCCGCTGGATGGCCAGCGAGACGTCCAGCCCGACCACGTCGAGCAGCTCGAACGGCCCCATCGGGTAGCCGCAGCCGAGCTTCATGGCGTGGTCGATGTCGTCGGCGGTGGAGTAGCTCGCCTCCAGCATCTTCACCGCGTCGTTCAGGTAGGGGAAGAGCAGCGCGTTGACGATGAAGCCCGAGCGGTCGCCGCAGACCACGCCGGTCTTGCCGACGGCGGCGCAGATGGCGCGGGCGGTGGCGGTGGTCTCCGCCGAGGTGCGGATGGTCTGCACCACCTCGACCAGCGGCATCACCGGGGCCGGGTTGAAGAAGTGCAGCCCGATCACGTCGGCCGGCCGCTGGGTGGCCATCGCGACGTCGATCACCGGCAGCGACGAGGTGGTGGTGGCCAGCACGACGCCCGGCTTGCAGATCTCGTCGAGGCTGGCGAAGAGCGCCTTCTTGACGCTCAGCTCCTCGATCACCGCCTCGACCACCAGGTCGACGTCGGCCAGGTGCTCCAGCGTCGCCGACCAGTTGATCCGGCCCAGCGCGGCGTCCCGGTCGGCCTCGGTCAGCTTGCCCCGGACCACGCCCTTGTTCAGCGAGGTCTTCACCGCCTCGAAGACCTTGGCCGACTTCTCCGCGCCCCGGGTCACCGAGACGACCTCGTAGCCGGCCTTGGCGAAGACCTCGATGATGCCGGTGGCCATGGTGCCGGAGCCGACCACGCCGACCTTCGCGATCCCGCGCGCGCCGTCGGCGAGCGCCGGGCCCGTCGCGGCCGGGGTCTGCCCGTCGGGTACGACCACCGGGGAACCCGGCCGCTCGTAGGTGTAGAAGCCGCGGCCGGACTTCCGGCCGAGCAGCCCCGCGGTGACCATCTGCTTGATCAGCGGCACCGGGGCGTGCCGGCGGTCCCGCCCGCCACGCCGGTACATGGTGTCGAGGATCTCGTACGCGGTGTCCAGGCCGATCAGGTCCATCAGGGCGAGCGGACCCATCGGCAGGCCGCAGCCGAGCTTCATGGCGGCGTCGATGTCCTCGCGGGTGGCGTACTTCGCCTCGAACATGCTCACGGCGTGGTTGAGGTAGCCGAAGAGCAGCGCGTTGGCGATGAAGCCGGCCCGGTCGCTGATGGTGACGTCGACCTTGCCGAGCCGGTCGCAGAGGGCCTCCACGTCGGCCACCACGTCGGCGGAGGTGACCACCGTGCGGACCACCTCGACCAGCTTCATCACCGGTGCCGGGTTGAAGAAGTGGATGCCGATGACCTGGTTGGGCCGGGCGGTCGCCACGGAGATCTCGGTGACGCTCAGCGACGAGGTGTTGGTGGCCAGGATCGCCTCGGGCTTGCAGACCCGGTCCAGCTCGGCGAAGATCCGCTGCTTGAGGTCGAGGTGCTCGGGGACGGCCTCGATCACCAGGTCCACCGCGTGCAGCGCGCCCAGGCCCACCTGGAAGTCGACCCGGGCGTGCAGGGCGTCCCGGTCCGCCTCGGCGAGCTTGCCCTTGGCGACGGCCCGGTCGGTCGAACCCTTCAGCGTGGCCCGGCCGCGCTCCACGGCGGCCTCGGAGATCTCCACCGCCACCACGTCGATGCCGTTGCGGGCGAAGACCTCCACGATGCCGGCACCCATGGTGCCCAGCCCCACCACACCCACACTGGTGAACTCGCGCGCCACGACCGGCCTCCCTGATCCACTCCGCCGCCTGCGACATGAACGGCCGCTAAGGTTATGCGCCGGAGTCTGCCACGTGACGCTCCGTTGTCGAGACGCCGTGGGATATTTCACCACCGGCCGGCCGGCCGCGGGCACGGGCCGACCGGTGGGTGGCCCGTCAGGACCGGGCCTCAACCTCCCGGGGCATCCCCCAGGTCGCCCCGTCCTCCGGCGGACGGCGGTCCGGCGCGATCGGCAACGGCAGGGTCGGCCGGTGGGTCTGCCGCGCGTCGAAGCGGATCCCCACCGGGTCGGTACGCGCCATCCCGGGGTCGGAGAAGCGCAGCTCGCTGCGGCCCATCCGGACCACGTCCCCGTCGCTGAGCCAGGCCGGGCCGTCGATGCGGCTGTCGTTGACCCAGGTGCCGTTGGTCGAGCCGAGGTCGACCAGCGCCACCCCCTCGTCGGTCACCTGGACGGTCGCGTGCTTGCGGCTGAGGTGCGGATCCTGCAGCACGATGTCGGCCGTCGCCATGGCCCGGCCGATCACCTGCTGGACGCGGCTGAGCCGAAAGCTCACCCCGCGCATGGGCCCGTCGGCCACTCTCAAGGTCGGAACGAATTCTGGATGATCCTGCATGGACAGTCAGCTCCCCACCCACCGTCGCCGCGGTCAGCCTGCCATCCCACCGTAGTCGCCAGCACCCCCGCGCGGTCACCCCGTGTACGTCGGGTGGTCGACTTCCGTTCACCGGTCCGGCCAGTTGCGCCGGTACCGGCGTAACCGGCGCGGTCCACGCACGCCCGTCGATCCGCGACCCCTACCGGCCAGTAAGGACCGGGTCTAGACTCCACGCCATGACGGCTGTGCATGTCCCGGGGGCCCCTGCCATCTCCGCCGGCCAGCTGGTCTCCACCAGCCCGGCCACCGGCGCCGAGGCCGGCCGGGTGCCGGTCACCGCCCCGGCCGACGTCGCCGCGGCGGTCGACCGGGCCCGGGCCGCCGGCCAGTGGTGGGCCGGGCTCGGCTTCACCGGGCGCCGCGAGCGGCTGCTGCGCTGGCGGTCCCTGCTCGCCAAGCGGATCGAGCAGCTCGCCCAGCTGGTCCACGACGAGGGCGGCAAACCGCTCGCCGACGCGATCGTCGAGATCACCACCGCGATCGAGCACATCGACTGGGCCGCGCGCAACGCCGGCCGGGTGCTCGGCCCGCGCCGGGTCCGGTCCCGGCTGATCCTCGCCGAGTTCGCCGGCCACCTCGAATACCAGCCGTACGGGGTGATCGGCGTGATCGGCCCGTGGAACTACCCGGTCTTCACCCCGGTCGGCTCGGCCGCGTACGCGCTGGCCGCCGGCAACGCGGTGGTCTTCAAGCCCAGCGAGTACACCCCGACCGTCGGCCAGTGGCTGGTCGACAGCTTCGCCGAGGTGACGCCGGAGCACCCGGTGTTCAGCGCCGTGCACGGGCTCGGCGACGTGGGCGCCGCGCTCTGCCGCTCGGGCGTGGACAAGGTGGCGTTCACCGGCTCCACGGCGACGGCGAAGAAGGTGATGGCCGCCTGCGCCGAGACGCTGACCCCGGTGCTGATCGAGGCCGGCGGCAAGGACGCGATGATCGTCGACTCCGACGCCGACCTGGACGCCGCCGCCGAGGCGTGCGTCTGGGGCGCGCTGACCAACGCCGGGCAGACCTGCATCGGCATCGAGCGGGTGTACGCGGTGGAGCCGGTCTACGACGCCTTCGTCGCCAAGGTGGTCGAGCGGGCCGGCCGGCTGACCGTGGGCGCCGAGGGCGCCGACATCGGCCCGATCACCATGCCGAGCCAGGTCGACGTGATCCGCCGGCACATCGACGACGCGCTGGCCCGCGGCGGCCGGGCGGTGCTCGGCGGGGCCGACGCCGTGCAGCCGCCGTACGTGCACCCGACCGTGCTGGTCGACGTTCCGGAGGACTCGTCGGCGGTCCGCGAGGAGACGTTCGGCCCGACGCTGACCGTCACCCGGGTCCGCGACGCCGACGAGGCCGTACGCCGGGCCAACGCCCTGTCGTACGGCCTCGGGGGTTCGGTCTTCGGTCGGGCCCGGGCGGTGGCGATCGCCCGGCGGCTGCGCTCGGGCATGGCCTCGGTCAACTCGGCGCTCACCTTCGCCGGGATGTCCACCCTGCCGTTCGGCGGGGTGGGCGACTCGGGCTTCGGGCGCATCCACGGCGAGGACGGCCTGCGCGAGTTCGGCCGCCCCAAGGCGATCACCCGGCGGCGGGCCCGGTCGCTGCTGCCGTCGATGACCTTCGAGCGGACCCCGGCCGACGTGGCCCGCCTGGTCAAGGCCGTCAAGCTGATGTACGGCCGGCGCTGAGCCGGCGCCACTCGCTTCCCCGGCCCGGGCGGCGGCCCAGCCTCGCGGGCCGGGCCGGGCGGTGGCTCAGAAGAGCGTCAGCTCGTCGCGCTCGATGCCGCGCAGCTTGTCGTAGTCGACGACCACGCAGCGGATGCCCCGGTCGGTGGCGAGCACCCGGGCCTGCGGCTTGATCTCCTGCGCGGCGAACACGCCGCTCACCGGGGCGAGCAGCGGATCCCGGTTCATCAGCTCCAGGTAGCGGGTGAGCTGCTCCACGCCGTCGATCTCGCCGCGCCGCTTCACCTCGACCGCGACCGCGCCGGAGTTGGCGTCCCGGCAGAGCAGGTCGACCGGGCCGATGGCCGTCATGTACTCCCGCCGGACCAGGGTGAAGCCCTCGCCCAGCGTGGTCGGGTTGGCCGCCAGCAACTCCTGGAGGTGCGCCTCCACGCCGTCCTTGCGCAGCCCCGGGTCGACGCCCAGCTCGTACGAGGTGTCCTGGAAGACCTCCTCCAGGGTGATCCGCAGCTCCTCGCCGGCCTTGTTCACCACCCGCCAGACGCCCGGTGCCTCCTCCAGCCGGCACGGCGGGCTCATCCAGTTCAGCGGCTTGTACGCCCGGTCGTCGGCGTGGATCGACACCGACCCGTCCGCCTTCACCATCAACAGC
Organism: Micromonospora siamensis; assembly: GCF_900090305.1. Classification (NCBI taxonomy): domain Bacteria; kingdom Bacillati; phylum Actinomycetota; class Actinomycetes; order Micromonosporales; family Micromonosporaceae; genus Micromonospora; species Micromonospora siamensis. The sequence goes on from NZ_LT607751.1 coordinate 5,698,603, forward strand.
CGGGTGGCCGGCGGCAGGTGAGCCGAGAGCCGTCCGACGTAGTCCACCGAGCACTTCGCAATGACCAACCGCACCCGACGAGGGTAGCCGAGGGGCCGGCCCGCGCCGACGAGCGGCACTGGCGCGCCGGTGCGATGCTGAGATCGTGCTCGAAGTCCTCACCGGCTCGGGCCTGGCCGCATCGGCCGGGCTGAACGCCTACATCCCCCTCCTCCTGATGGGCGTACTCGCCCGCTACACCGACCTGGTCGACCTGCCGAGCGGCTGGCAGTGGCTCGGCAACGGCTGGGTGATCGGCATCCTCGCCGTGCTGCTCGCCGTCGAGGTGGTGGCCGACAAGGTGCCGGTGGTCGATCACTTCAACGACGTGCTGCAGACCGTCGTCCGGCCGACCGCCGGCGGTCTGGCCTTCGGCGCCGGCTCCACCTCGGAGACCGTCACGGTCAGCAACCCGGACACGTTCTTCTCCTCCCACCAGTGGGTGCCGGTGGTCACCGGCGTCCTCATCGCGCTCGGCGTGCACCTGCTCAAGTCGGCGGCCCGGCCGGTCATCAACGCGACCACCGCCGGTTTCGGCGCACCCGTGGCCAGCACCGCCGAGGACGCGACCAGCGCGGTGATGTCGGTGGTGGCGATCCTGCTGCCGGTGCTGGTGCTGGTCTTCCTGGTCGGGCTGGTCGGCTTCCTCTTCTGGTGCCTGCGGCGGCGCAAGGACCGGCAGCGGGAGCGGGCGGCTGCTCGGTCGGCTGGGTTCCGGGTCTGATCCTTGCTGGATGCGCCGCTGGCCGGCACCCGTCAGGGTGCCGGCCAGCGTGTCGTTCAGGTCTTCGGGTCAGTTGTTCCAGTGCTGGGCGACCAGGTCGGCGGCCTGCTGCTCCCACTGCGCGTACGCATCCGGGTAGGCCGACACCTGCACGGTCTGCGCGGCGTCGGTCAGCGGCATGTCCTGCCACCCGTCGACCTGCTTCAGACCCTTCAGGAACGCCAGGGTGGAGTACTCGGGGTCGGTGATCTGCTCAGGCGTTCCCCAACCCGAGCTCGGGCGCTGCTGGAACAGGCCCAGCGAGTCGTGGTCGTTGCGGTCGCCCAGGTGGCCCAGGTTCTCCAACTTCGACTCCTGCAGGCTGGTGGCGATCGAGACCACGGCGGCCCGCTCCGGGAGACCGGCCTTCTTCGTCGCGGCGATGATCGCCTTCACATTGCCGGTCTGCTCGTCGTTCAGATCGATGTGCGACTGGGTGCCCTGCACGCCGTGCGGAATCAGCTTGCCGGCGTCCGGCTTGTCGGCCTGCACCGCCACCGCGTTGCCGTGCACCGGCTCAGCCGCGTGAGCGGCGACCGGACCGGCGAACACACCACCGGTGAAAGCAAGACCAGCAATACCCAGCACACTCTTGGTCAGCATCTTGTTCATGACGAAGCTCCTCGGGGGTCGGCACGCCACCCGATGGGGGTCGGGTGACGGGCAAGCACCACGTCAGGCGCTCAGACAAGGGGGAAAGTCTTTGGTGTCTCGCACGGCCGCGGACCCGTGGGCTCGTCGCGACCGATCTCCTGCCGGCCATCCCCGAAGCGCGAGGGCTCGTGATGGCGGCGGACCATGTGTAACGACCCCCGACCCGGGATCATTCCGGGGCCAGGCACCGGCTCTTCGGGATCGGGGCTGGCAGCGGGGGTCCTGCTGCGGTCGTCCAGAGGGTGTAACGACCCCGGCCCGGCCGCCATTCCACCGCCCGGATGCCGCCCGTCACACGCCGAGACCGGACATAACCCCCCACAGCACCCCGCCGCCCCCATGCCGCCCGGCGGACCAGGGCACGCAGGTGCCCCGAACGCACGGGGACACCGAGAGACCGAGACGCCGAGACACCGCGACACCGAGGCACCGAGGCACCGACAGGTGCACGCCACCGGCCGCTACCGACTTGAGGGCCCAGACGACTCATCCGAGAAGCCCGGGACACCGAACGGCCCGGCGAGTCGTCCACGCTCTCAAGTCCGTAGGCGGGTCGAGGAACGTCCGCAGGCGCGCCGCGGCGACCGGCGACACCGTAGGGCAGGCGGCGACGGCAGGCGCGCAGCGACAGGCGGCGGCGACAGGCGGCGGCGAGTGGCCGTGAGTGGAACGTCATGGTTGTCACAAGCGTCCGGAGACAGCCATGGCGTTCCACCCAGCGCCAGCAGGTCCGCGTATACGGGGTGGCAGTGGATCGCTCAGCGGGGTGAGGGATGCCGGAACGGCGGCGGGGAAACCTCCCAGATGCCTAACATCGGGACAAAAGCCTAGAGGGAGGTCGCCGTGACCGCAGCGATGGAGATGCCCCGGGTACAGGAGTGCGTGGCGACCTCCTGCGCCTACAACCAGACCAACGCCTGCCACGCCTTCGCGATCACCATCGGCAGCAGCGATCACGCGCACTGCCACACGTTCATCGACATGCCGGTGCGCGGCGGCATCGAGACCCTGGTGGCCCAGGTCGGGGCCTGCCAGCGGTCGGACTGCCGGCACAACTCGGAACTGGAGTGCCACGCCCCGTCGATCCGGGTCGGTCCGGACAACGACGGCGCGGACTGCATGACCTACGCCGCCCGCTGACCCCGTCCCGCCCGCCGCCGAGGCCGACCGCACGCCGGGTCAGGGCCGGGGACCGGCCGGACCAGGACCACGGCCGAAGCACAACCAGGACCGAGCCGGACCAGGACCCGGATCAGGTCAGGGCGTTGGCCTCGCGGATGACCGTGACCAGCTCGTCGATGATGCCGGTGAGGGCGAAGTCGCGCGGGGTGAAGACGCGGGCCACGCCGGCGGCGCGGAGGGTCTGGGCGTCGGCGGTGGGGATGATGCCGCCGACGACGACGGGCAGGTCGGGGCGGCCGGCGGCGCGCAGCCCGTCCAGCACCGCCGGCACGGCGGCCAGGTGCGAGCCGGAGAGCACGGAGAGGCCGACCAGGTCGACGTCCTCCTCCACGGCGGCGGCCACGATCTGCCCGGCGGTCAGCCGGATGCCCTGGTAGACCACCTCGAAGCCGGCGTCGCGGGCGCGTACCGCGATCTGCTCGGCGCCGTTGGAGTGGCCGTCCAGGCCGGGCTTGCCGACCAGCAGGCGCAGCCGGCCGCTGCCCAGTTCGCGGGCGGTGGCGGCGACCCGCTCGCGGACCCCCGCGAGCGAAGCGTCGCCGCCGGCGCCGGCCGCGCCGGTCAGCCCGGTGGGGGCCCGGTACTCGCCGAAGACCTGGCGCAGCGCGCCGGCCCACTCGCCGGTGGTGACCCCGGCCCGCACGCACTCGAGCGTCGCGTCCATCAGGTTCGCGGTGGTCGCGGCCTCCTTGCGGAGCCGGGTCAGTGCCGCGTCGACCGCCGCGTCGTCCCGGCCGGCCCGCCATTCGCGTACGGAGGTGGCGGCGGCTTCCTCGACGGCCGGGTCGACCTGCTCGATGGCCTCGGCGCCGGCCGCGGTCAGCGGCGACGGCTCGGTCTCGGTGAACCGGTTGACGCCGACCACCACGTCGGTGCCGGCCTCCATCCGGCGGCGTCGTTCGGCCAGCGAGGCGACCAGGGCGCTCTTGAGGTAGCCGGTCTCCACGGCGGCCACCACGCCGCCCATCTCCAGCACCTTCTCCAGCTCGGCACGCGCACCGGTGACGATCCCGTCGACCAGTGCGGTCATCACGCGCGAGCCCTCGAAGAGGTCGGGGTATTCGAGCAGGTCCGACTCGTACGCCAGGACCTGCTGCATCCGCAGCGACCACTGCTGGTCCCAGGGGCGGGGCAGGCCGAGCGCCTCGTTCCAGGCGGGCAGCTGCACGGCGCGGGCCCGGGCGTCCCGGGAGAACGTCACGCCGAGCATCTCCAGCACGATCCGCTGGATGTTGTTCTCCGGTTGGGCCTCGGTCAGGCCGAGCGAGTTGACCTGCACGCCGTACCGGAAGCGGCGTTGCTTCGGGTTCTGCACGCCGTAGCGCTCGCGGGTGATCTCGTCCCAGAGCGCACCGAAGGCGCGCATCTTGGCGCTCTCCTCGACGAAGCGCACGCCGGCGTTGACGAAGAAGGAGATCCGCTGCACCACGTCGCCCATCCGCTCGGCGGGCACCTGGCCGGAGTCGCGTACCGCGTCGAGGACGGCGACGGCGGTGGCCAGGGCGAAGCCGACCTCCTGCACCGGCGTCGCGCCGGCCTCCTGGAGGTGGTACGAGCAGATGTTCACCGGGTTCCACCGGGGCATCTCGCGCAGCGTGTACGCGATGACGTCGGCGGTGAGCCGCAGCGACGCCGCGGGCGGGAAGATGTACGTCCCCCGGGACAGGTACTCCTTGATGATGTCGTTCTGGGTGGTGCCGGCGCAGCGGGTGAGTTCGGCGCCCTGCTCGACGGCGACCGTGCCGTAGAGGCCGAGCAGCCACATCGCCGGCGCGTTGATCGTCATGGACGTGTTGCCCTCGGCGAGCGGGATGCCGTCGAAGAGGGCGCGCATGTCCCCCAGGTGCGCCACCGGCACCCCGACCCGGCCGACCTCGCCGGTGGCGAGTTCGTGGTCGGGGTCGTACCCGGTCTGGGTGGGCAGGTCGAAGGCGACCGACAGGCCGGTCTGTCCCTTGGCCAGGTTGCGCCGGAAGAGCGCGTTGGTGGCCGCGGCGGAGGAGTGCCCGGCGTACGTGCGCATCACCCAGGGGCGGTCGCGCTCCGGCAGCCGGCCCTGGAGTGCCTTCTCGTCCATGGCCGGAGTCTAAGTTACCGTTCAGTAAAACGGGCTGTGGAAAACCACACAGGTCCATGGCACGACCCGCCGGGCGCGGCGGCTGGCATATGGCCGACACCACCACACCCCGGGCCGCGCCGCCCGGCCCCCGGGCCGCACACTTGACGGCATGGATGACCAGCTCGCGATCTCCGTACGGGGACTGCGCAAGGCGTACGGCGACAACCTCGCGGTGGCGGGGGTCGACCTCGACGTCCACCGGGGCGAGGTGTTCGCGCTGCTCGGCCCGAACGGCGCCGGCAAGACCACCACGGTGGAGATCCTGGAGGGCTACCGGCGGCGGGACGCGGGCGAGGTCTCGGTGCTGGGCAGCGACCCCGGCTCGCCGGCCGCCGACTGGCGCTCCCGGGTCGGGATCGTGCTCCAGGGCACCGGCGAGTTCGACGAGCTGACCGTCGGCGAGGTGGTCCGGCACTTCTCCGGCTTCTATCCCGACGCCGACGACCCGGACAAGGTCGTCGAGCGGGTCGGGCTGGGCGCCAAGGCGAAGGCCCGTACGCACACCCTCTCCGGTGGGCAGAAGCGCCGCCTGGACGTGGCGTTGGGCATCATCGGCCGCCCCGAGCTGCTCTTCCTCGACGAGCCGACCACCGGCTTCGACCCGGAGGCCCGCCGCGAGTTCTGGGAGCTGATCCGGGACCTGGCCGCCGCCGGCACCACCATCGTGCTCACCACGCACTACCTGGACGAGGCGGAGGCGCTCGCCGACCGGGTGGGCGTGATCGCCGGCGGCCGGCTGGTCGAGGTGGCCCCGCCGAACCAGCTGGGCGACCGGCAGGAGGCCCTGGCCACGGTCTCCTGGCGTACCCCGGACGGGACGTCGGAGAGCGCGCAGAGCGCGACGCCGACGGCGCTGGTGGCGGAGCTGGCCGCGCGGTTCGGCGGCGAGGTCCCCGGCCTCACGGTGACCCGGCCGACCCTGGAAGACGTCTACCTGCGGATGATCGGACACTGATGACGACCACGACGAAGTCGACGGCCCCGGTCGCCGCCGCCCCCGGTGCCCGACGGCTCGGCTCGGGCGCCCTCGCCCTGCGGCAGGGCCGGCTGGAGATCACCCAGTTCCTGCGCAGCCGGGAGTCCGTCGTGTTCACGATGGGCTTCCCGATCATCATGATCCTGATCTTCGCCTCGATCTTCAGCGGCGAGATCGGCGGCGGGGTGAAGTTCACCCAGTACTTCATCACCGGCATGATCGCCACCGGCCTGATGACGGTGAGCTTCCAGAACCTGGGCATCTGGATCCCGATCGAACGGGACCGGGGCGTGCTCAAGCGCTACCGGGGCACCCCGATGCCGAAGTGGGTCTGGTTCGCCGGCAAGGTGCTCATGGTGGTGGCGATCGGCGTCGCCGAGACCGCCCTGCTGCTGGCCGTCGCGGTGGCGCTGTTCGACCTGGCGCTGCCCGACACCGCCGCGAAGTGGCTCACCTTCGGGTGGGTGTCCGTGCTCGGCGTCACCGCCTGCACCCTGTGCGGCATCGCCATCTCCTCGCTGGCCCGCACCGCGCGCAGTGGCTCGGCCGTGGTCACCCCGGTCAGCCTGGTGCTCCAGTTCATCTCCGGGGTGTTCTTCGTCTTCACCGAGCTGCCGAGCTGGATGCAGCAGGTCGCGGCGCTCTTCCCGCTGAAGTGGATGTGCCAGGGCCTGCGGGCGGTGTTCCTGCCGGAGAGCTTCGGCGCGCAGGAGCCCGGCGGCTCGTTCGAGCTGGGCCGGGTCGCCCTGGTGCTGGCGCTCTGGTGCGTGATCGGCCTGGTCCTCTGCCTCACCACCTTCCGCTGGACCACCAAGCGCGACGGCTGAGGTACCGGGCCAGGGCGGATGGCAGACTCGCCGCATGGCGAGAATCGTGACCCGGCGCACGTTGCTGACCGTCGGCGCCGGCGTGGCCGGCGCCGCCGTCGTGGGCGGGCTGGCCGTCCGGGAGATCCGGACGAACGCCGCGGAGTCCACCGGCGCTCCGGACGTGCCCGCCGGGGACGAGCGGCTGATCCGGATCCGCTCCGCCGCCCGCAACCGCGAGGTCGACTTCTGGACGGCCGTGCCCGAGGGGTACGGCGACGGCCGCGGCCTGCCGGTCTGCCTGGTGCTGCACGGCGCCTCGGCCACGCCCCGCGACTACGGCCGGCTGGGCCTGGCCCGCTTCCTCACCGAGGCGGTACGCCGGGGCGCCCCGCCGTTCGTCCTCGCCGGGGCGGCCGGCGGGCGGCTCTTCTGGCGCCCGTCCGGGGCGGACGACCCGCAGCGGATGGTCCGCGAGGAGATTCCCACCTGGTGCGCCCGCCGCGGCTTCGACAGCAGCCGGCTCGCCGCCTGGGGCTGGTCGATGGGGGGCTTCGGCGCGTTGCTGCTCGCCGAGACGTACCCGGGATGGGTGCGGGCGGTGGCGGCCTTCTCCCCCGCCGTGAGCCGGGGCGACGCGGTCTTCGCCGGGGTCGACAAGCTGCGCGGGACGCCGGTGGGGCTCTGGTGCGGCCGGCAGGACAACCTGCTGCGCGACGTCCGGACCCTGGCCTCGGCGCTGCCGGAGCCGCCGAGGGTGGCCCGCTGGTCGGACGGCCGGCACAACTTCGGCTACTGGGGCACGGTCATCCCGGAGGCCTTCGCCCTGCTCGGCACCGCGCTCACCCCGCCCGGCCGGCCGTGACGTCCCCGACCGGTCCGGCCGGGGACGGCGACGGACGTCAGTACGAGTAGAAGCCCTGACCGGTCTTGCGGCCCAGGTCACCGGCGGTGGCCATCCGCTGGAGCAGCTCCGGCGGGAAGAACTTCTCGTCCGCGGTGTCGGTGTAGATGTTCTTCGTGGCGTTGAGCAGCACGTCCACCCCGGTCAGGTCGACCGTGGCCAGCGGGCCCATGGCGTGGCCGAAGCCCAGCTTGCAGGCGGTGTCCAGGTCCTCGGCGGAGATCACGCCGGACTCGACCAGCTTGACCGCCTCCATGGCCAGGGCGCAGATCAGCCGGGTGGTCACGAAGCCGGCGATGTCCCGGTTGACCACCACCACGGTCTTGCCGATCCCCTCGGCGAAGTCCTTCGCCCGGGTCAGCGTCTCGTCGCTGGTCTTGTAGCCGCGGACCAGCTCACAGAGCTTCATCATCGGCACCGGGGAGAAGAAGTGGGTGCCGACGACAGCCTCCGGCCGAGACGTGGCCGTGGCGATCTGGGTGACCGGGATGGCCGAGGTGTTGGTGGCGAGGATCGCGTCGGACCTGCAGATCTTGTCCAGCGCCCGGAACACCTCGTGCTTGATCTCGAGCTTCTCGAAGACCGCCTCGACCACGATGTCCGCGTCGCCCGCCGCCTCCAGCTCGGTGGTCGGGGTGATCCGGCCGAGGGCCGCCTCGACGTCGGACGCCTCGATCTTCCCCTTCTCGGCGAACTTCGTCAGCGACTTGCGGATGCCGTCGACGCCCCGCTTCGTGGCCGCGTCGTCCACGTCCCGCAGGGTCACCTGCCAGCCCGCCTGCGCCGCGACCTGGGCGATGCCCGAGCCCATCAGCCCGGCACCGATGACCGCGAGTCGACCCGCCATCTGCTTCTCCCTCGCCTGGTTGGGTGTCTGCCAGCACCCTAACCGGCGGGGTTGAACGAAGATTAAGCCGGCCGACCCGCGCCCGGGCGGCGGGCCGTGGCGGCGGTCGCGGTCAGATCTCCAGGGCCGGCTCCTCGGGTACGGTGCCCCGCTCCACCTCGACGCCGAGCGCACGCAGGTCCGCCACGAAGTCCGGATAGCCCCGGTCGACGTGGTGCACGTGGGAGACCTCGGTGACCCCGTCGGCGCAGAGCCCGGCGATGATCAGACCGGCGCCGGCCCGGATGTCGGTGGCCCGCACCGGGGCGCCGGAGAGCTGCTCGTGGCCGCGTACGACGGCGTGGTGGCCGTCGGTCTTGATGTCCGCGCCCAGCCGCATCATCTCGTTGGCGAACATGAACCGGCCGTCGAAGATGTTCTCCGTGATCAGCGACGCGCCGTCGCTCACCGCGGCCAGCCCGATCGCCATCGGCAGCAGGTCGGTGGCGAAGCCCGGGAACGGCAGGGTCACCACGTCCACCGCCCGGGGGCGGTCGTCCATCCGTACCCGGAAGGCGTCGCCGCGGGTCTCCACCAGGCCGCCGGCCGCGACCAGCTTGTCCAGCGCGACCTCCAGGAAGGCCGGCTCCACGCCGGTCACGGTGACGTCGCCGCGGGTCATCGCGGCGGCGAACGCCCACGTCCCGGCGACGATCCGGTCCCCCACCGTGGCGTGCCGCACCGGCCGCAGCTCCGGTACGCCGACGATGCGCAGCGTGGAGCTGCCCGCGCCGGAGATCCGGGCGCCCATCCCCCGCAGCATCATGCAGATGTCCACGATCTCCGGCTCCCGGGCGGCGTTGTCGATCACCGTCTCGCCCCGGGCCAGCACCGCCGCCATCACCAGGTTCTCGGTGGCGCCCACGCTGGGGAAGTCCAGCAGGATCTCCGCGCCGTGCAGCCCGTCCGGCGCCTCGGCGATGACGAAGCCGTGCTCGCCGGAGACCTCCGCACCCATCCGGGCCAGCCCGGCGATGTGCATGTCCAGGCCCCGGGAGCCGATCGCGTCCCCGCCGGGGTGGGCGACCCGGACGTGACCACGGCGGGCCAGCAGCGGCCCGAGCACGCAGATCGAGGCGCGCAGCCGGCGGACCAGGTCGTAGTCGGCCTCGGCGCCGGGCTGCTCCGGCACGTCGATGACGACCTGGCGGGAGCGGGCCACCCCGCCCCGGGCGACCATCGGGTCCACCGGGTCGTCGGCGTCGAACCGGACGTCGCAGCCGAGCCGGCGCAGCACCTCACCCATGATCGCGATGTCGGTGATCCGGGGGACGTTGGTGATCACGTTCCGGCCGGGGGCCAGCAGCGCCGCGGCCATCAGCTTCAACGCCGAGTTCTTCGCACCCACCACGTGCACGGTGCCGGCGAGCCGGTCGCCGCCCCGGACCCGGATCACATCGACGTCGTTGACCGCCGGGTCACCGGCGTCGCCGGGCCCCACTCCCACCGACCGGCCCGCGGCGCCGTCGGGCCGCGGCGGGATGGTCAGATCCGGTATCCGTAGGCTGTGCGTCATGGCCGTCCACCTCACGCGCATCTACACCAAGGCCGGCGACGCCGGCATGACCAGGCTGAGCAACAACGAGCAGGTGCCGAAGACCGATCCCCGGATCGCGGCGTACGCGGATGTCGACGAGTGCAACGCCGCGATCGGCGTGGCGCTCGCCCTCGGGCAGCTCGACGACGAGCTGCGTACGGTGCTGGCGTCGATCCAGAACGACCTGTTCGACGTGGGCGCCGACCTGGCGACCCCGGTCGAGCCGGACCCGGAATATCCGCCGCTGCGGGTCACCGAGGAGTACGTGGAGCGCCTCGAGGGCTGGTGCGACGAGTACAACGGGCGCCTGAGCAAGCTCGACTCCTTCATCCTCCCCGGCGGCACCGCGGGCGCGGCGCTGCTGCACGTGGCACGGACGATCGCCCGGCGCGCCGAACGGGCGGCCTGGGCACTGGTCGGACACGATCCGGATCGCACCAGCTCCCTTCCGGCCAAGTATCTCAACCGCCTCTCCGACCTGCTGTTCATCCTGTCAAGAACGGCAAACCCGGCCGGCGATGTGCTATGGGTCCCGGGCGGCAAGCGCTGAGTCGCGGATCGTTGCACCACGTCGAGGTCTGGGTACCCGATCTCGACGCGGCCAAGCTGAGCTGGGGCTGGCTCCTCGGCGAGCTGGGCTGGACGCCGTTCCGGGACGTACGCCGGCTACCTGGCCGACGGGCAGGGGTACGAGGTGGAACTGGTCGCCGGGGAGTGACGGATCAGCAGTGGTGCGGCACGCCCCGACGGGCCGGCGCGGTTCGCCCCGCACCGGGCCTACGCGGGCCGGGCACCGGCCCAACCGGTGACCGGCCCCGTCGTACCGGCCCCCGGCAGGGCCGTCCGGCGGGCCGGCGCCGGGCCCGCACCCGACGGGCCCCCACGATGACCGCCACCCCGGCGGCCAGCACCACGCCGGCACCCATCGGGAGCCCGGTCGGCACCCCGCCGGCCGCCCAGCCGATCAGCACGGTTCCCGGCACCCAGACCGCCACCGCCGGCGCGTCGAACGCCACGAAGCGCCGATACGGCAGGCCGGCCATCCCGGCCACCCGGGGCACCAGCGTCCGGGCGAAGGCGGTCCACCGCCCGACCAGCACCGCCGCTCCGCCCCGACGCGCGATCAGGGACTCGGCCCGACCCCATCGGGCGGGGCCGATCCATCGGCCGATCCGACTGTCACGCAGCCGCGCCCCGAGCAGCCGGCCCTCCCAGTAGCCGAGCTGGTCCCCGGCGAACGCGGCCAGCGTGGTCACCGCCAGGGCGGCGCCCAGATCCAGGGTCCCGGCCCGGGCCAGCAGCCCGACGGTGAGCATCGTGCTCGCCGCCGGCACCGCCACCCCGGCCAGCAGGCCGACCTCGGCGGCAAGCAGGGCCGCCGCGAGCAGCAGCACCTGGCCGGGCGGCAGCGCGCCGAGCCGGTCGAGCAGGGCATCGGAGAAGGTCACCCCGCAAGCCTGCTGCGAAAGGAGCCGCCCGCCGTCCTCCCGCCGGGCGGCCCCGCTCCTCCGGGTGGCCGCCCGTCTCCCTAGGGAGGCCCGGCCCGGGATCCGGGTCCAGTGCTCAGCGGCCGGGGTCGGGTACCGGCTCGAAGTCGTCGTCGACCAGGCCCAGCCGGTGCGCCACCACGGCCGCCTGCACCCGGTTGCGCAGCTCCAGCTTCTCCATGGCCGCCGAGACGTGGGTCTTCACCGTGGTCACCCCCAGGTGCAGCCGGGCGCCGATCTCCCCGTTGGACAGCCCGGCGCCGACCAGGGCCAGCACCTCCCGCTCCCGGGAACTGAGCAGGCGCAGGCCCGGCTGCGGGGTGCCCCTGCCCGGTCGCGCCTCCCGGTCGTGCGCGCCGATCGCCCGCTGCACGATCCGCGCGAGCACCCGGGGCGACACCAGCGCCTCGCCCCGCGCCGCCCGGCGGACCGCGTCGATCAGGTCCTCCGGGGGACCGTCCTTCACCAGGTAGCCGATCGCCCCGGCCCCCAACGCGCCGTAGACGTCGGTGTCCTCGGCGAAGGTGGTCAGCACCAGCACCCGGACCCCGGGCTGCCGGGCGCAGATCCGGCGGGTCGCCTCGATGCCGTCGAGCCGGGGCATCCGCAGGTCCATCAGGACGACGTCCGGTCGCAGCCGCTCGCTGAGCCGTACGGCGTCCAGACCGTCCCCCGCCTCGCCGACCACCTCGAAGTCGCCGGCCGTGCGCAGCAGCAGGCCCACGCCCGCGCGGACCAGCGCCTGGTCGTCCACCACCAGCACCCGGATCACCACACCACCTCCCGTACCGGCAGCCGGGCCCGCAGCCGCCAACCGCCCGCGGCGGTGGGCCCCGCGGTCAGCGTGCCACCCAGCAGCCCGACCCGCTCGCGCATGCCGGTCAGCCCGTGCCCGGACGAGGGCAGCGCCGCCTCCGGCCGGGGCCCCGCCGGTCCGCTGTCGAGCACCTCCACCAGCAGCCCGGGCGGTTCCAACCGGACGACGGCCGTGGCGATCGCACCGGGACCGGCGTGCTTCAGGCTGTTGGTCAACCCCTCCTGGATCACCCGCGCGGCCGTGGTCCGCACCACCAGCGGGGTCGTCGCGGCCCGGTGGTCCACCGTCACCTGCACGCTCAGCCCCGCCGCCCGGACCAGGCGTTGCGCCTCGGTGATGATCTGCTCGGGCTCCACCATCGGCGCACCGCCCTCGACCGCCTCCGGATCACGCAGCACCTCCAGCAGCTCACGGAGCTCGTCCAGCACCCGGCCGGCCGTGGTGCGCAGCTCGCCGAAGGCGGTCACCGCGTCGTCCACCCGGCCGGTCTGGCGGATCGCGTACTGCGACGCCCCGGCCTGGAGGGCGATCGCCGCGACGTGGTGCGCGACGATGTCGTGCAGGTCCCGGGCGATGCTGGCCCGCTCGGCGAGCCGGGCGGAGCGGGTCTGCATCTCCTGCCGCGCCTCCGCCTCCCGGGCCCGCTCCTCCGCCACCGCGGCGGCGTGGCGCAGCCCGCCCAGGTAACGGCCGAAGGCGACCGGCGCCGCCGTCGCCGCGACCAGCGTCGCCAGCCGGAGCACCCCGGCCCCGCCGGTGAGCACGCCGGGGGCGGCGGCGGAGCGGAGCACCGTGGCGATCACGGCAGCGAGGTAGAACGCGAACGCCGCGCCGGTGGACGACCAGCCGGTCCGGTACGCCACGAAGCCCAACGCGACCGCCCCGCACAGCACGGGGGTGCCGGTGCCGAAGGGCGCCACCTCGACGGCGGCCAGCATGAGCAGGCTCTCCAGCACCAGCACCACCCAGGGCCACCGGCGTACGCCCACCAGGGCCAGCCCGGCGGCGACGGCGAGCGCGGCGTGCCAGCCGACGCTCTCGGCGCCGAGCACGCTGTTCACCCCCGACGCCAGACCCAGCAGGGCCGCGACCAGTCCGAGCAGCAGCTCAGGCCACCAGCCGCGGAGTCCCCTCACCCGGCCAACCCTACGGAACCCACCTCCCCCACCGGTCCTCCCACCGGCCGGCCGGCCTCCTCCGGGTGGCCGGTCGACGGGCCGCGGGAGTGACCCGGCGCCGGGGACGACGTCCCTAGCGTGGATCGGCGTGACCGACTCCTCGACGTTCCTCAAGCAGTTCGCCCGCCATCCGCGCACCGTCGGGGCGGTGGCGCCCAGCGGGGCGGGGCTGGCCGCCGACATCACGGCGGCGGTGCCGCGTACCGGTGAGCCGGTGGTGGTGGAACTGGGCCCGGGCACGGGCGTCTTCACCGGCGCCGTGCAGCGGCGGCTGGCCGGCCGCGGGCACCATCTGGCGCTGGAGATCAATCCCCGCTTCGCGGCCCGGGTGGCGCGGCGCTACCCGGACGTGGAGGTGCTGCTCGCCGACGCGGCGACCCTGGGTGATCTGCTGGCCGACCGGGGGCACGCCCGGGCCGACGTGGTGATCAGCGGGCTGCCCTGGGCGGCGTTCGGCGCCGACCGGCAGCGCCGGGTGCTCGGCGCGGTGGCCGACGCGGTGGGCGAGGGGGGCGCGTTCACCACGTTCGCCTACCTGCACGCCCGCTGGACCCCACCGGCGCGACGGTTCCGGCGCCTGCTCGACGAGACGTTCGACGAGGTGACCACCGGCCGTACGGTGTGGGCGAACCTGCCACCGGCGCTGGTGTACCACTGCCGCCGTCCGCTGCGCTGAGCCGGCCGGGTCGGGCCGGCGGCCGTCAGGCGGCGGGCCAGTCCTGGGAGGCCAGACGCGGCGAGGCCGCCCCGGGCGGGGCGGCCTCGAGCCAGGAGAGGAATCCGGTGACCGTGGAACGGGCCATGGCGATCTCCACCGGGGCGTGTCGGCTGGTACAGCGGAGGATCACCCAGTCCGCGGGCATGGAGAGACGCTCCTGCCCCTCCGGGAGGCGCCGCCGCTCGACCACCAGCTCCTTGCGGGAGAGCACCCGCTTGGGCCGGATGGCGAAGCTGAACATCCGGTACCACCGGAGCTCGTCACCGGCGAACCGGCCGAAGCCGGGCGACCAGCCCCGGCCGTCGAGCACCGAGGTCACCCGCACGCTGAGGCGGATGATGCCCCCGCTACGGGTGACCAGGGCACGGCGGAGGAAGAGGACCAGGAGCGCGGCGAGGACCACCGCGATGCCGATTCCGACCCCTTCCACGATCTCCATCGGAGGGTGGGCTCAGCGGTTCTGCGCGGAGCTGGCCGGCGTGGCGCTCTCGGCGAGCACCGTGACGCCCTCGCCGGTCACCGAGAGGAAACCGCCGGCGACGTCGTAGGCGACCTGCTGGCCGCCGGCCTGCTTGATGCGGACCTGGCTCGGCTCCGCGAGCTGGCCGAGCAGGGGCGCGTGCCCCGGCAGCACACCCAGCTCACCCTCGGTCGTCCGGGCGACGACCATCTCGGCCTCACCCGACCAGACCTTCTCCTCGACGGCTACGAGCTCGACGTGAAGCTGCTGTGCCACGCTGTCTCCTTGCTGCGGCGGCGGATTTCCGAAATTCTAGTCGCGCCGCCCCGGGGCACCCAACGCGGGTGGCGAGAGGTGCGCCACGGGTCACGGCACGACCCGTGAACCGTTGGCGCTGACGCTACTTCGTGGTCTGCCGGAACTCGGGGTGTTCCAGCAGGAAGGCGTCCAACCGCTCGTCCTTCAGGGCGGTGAAGAAGTCCTTCGCGGCCGGCTGGAACTCCTCGCCGAGATAGCGGGAGCCGCTGTTCACCGGCCCGCCCGGCAGCTTGATCGTCTCGATCGCGCTGGACCGCAGGCCCTTGAGCGCGAGGGCGTAGTCGACCACGCTGTTCCCGCGACCGTTGAAGATCAGCGACTGGCCGGCAGCCCGGACCACCCGGTCCAGCTTCACCGGGTTGGTCACCACGTCGGCGCTGAACGCCTGGTCGACCATCGCCTTGATGAACTGCTGCTGGTGCCGCTGCCGCCCGTAGTCCGCGTCCGGCACACCGTTGCGCGGGTAGCGCTGCCGGACGTAGTCCAGCGCCTGCCAGCCGTCGAGGTGGGCGTTGCCCTTCTTGTACTCGGCCTGCGGGCCGATGTAGCCGTACCCGTTGGGGTTGCCCTCGCGCAGCGTGCCGTCCGGCTTGCGGTGCTCGGAACGGACGTCACGTTCGATGTACATGTCGACGCCGCCCATCGCGTCGACGATCTTGGTGAAGCCGCTGAAGTTGATGATCGCGCCGGCGTCGAAGCGCTCGATGCCGGTCGCCTGCTGCACGGTCTTCGCCAGCAGCTCGAAGCCGCGGGCCGCGTCCGGGTCACCGCCGGGCACGTTGCTGCCGTGCGACATGGCGCCGTTCAGCTTGCCCTTGCCGCCGGCGTACTCCGCCTTCGGGAACGCGGGGATGTCGACGTACAGGTCGCGGGGCACCGAGAAGAGGTACGCCTTGTCCATGCCCGCCGGCACGTGCAGGATCATGATCGAGTCGGCGAGCGGCCGCTGCTTGGCGTTCCGCGGGTCGATGCCGACCAGCAGGATGTTCAGCGGCCCGGAGATGTCACTGCGCTTCTCCTTGGCACCGGCCGCCTGGTCGCCGAAGAGGTCACCCTTGCCCACCGAGCCCTCGTAGCGGGCCAGCAGGGCCTCGTACCCGACGAGTACCGCCCCGCTGAGCACCACCAGCACGGTGCCGAAGATCGTGCACAGCCGGGCCCAGCGGGGCACCCCCGCCCAACGCGACCGCCCCCGGCGGTCCTTCCCGGCCTGGTTCACGCGCATCTCCCGTCGTCACGCCACGAACTTCGTCACGCCCATGAATCAGGACGGGCGCAGGGTGCCGAATGGTTGCAGGTTCCGCGCTCAACGTGAGCGTGGCTCGAACGGTACCCCGGACGCGCGTACGGCAAGCGGCTCGCGAATTCCGACATCCGACGCGAACGGTCCCGGCAACGCGAAGGGCCACCCCGGTATCGACCGGGGTGGCCCTTTTTCGCTGTGAGGGAGTTATCAGCCCTCAGCCATCAGCTCCTTGGCCTTGGCCTGGAGGTCCTCGAGACCGCCGCACATGAAGAACGCCTGCTCGGGGAAGTGGTCGAACTCGCCCTCGGCGATCCGCCGGAACGCGTCGATGGTCTCCGCGATCGGCACCGTCGACCCCGGCACGCCGGTGAACTGCTCGGCGGCGTAGGTGTTCTGCGAGAGGAACCGCTCGATCCGGCGGGCGCGGCCGACGGTGAGCTTGTCCTCCTCGGAGAGCTCCTCGATACCGAGGATGGCGATGATGTCCTGCAGGTCCTTGTACTTCTGCAGGATCCGCTTCACCTCGGTCGCCACCGCGAAGTGCTCCTCGCCGACGAACTCCGGCGCGAGGATCCGCGACGAGGACGCCAGCGGGTCGACCGCCGGGTAGATGCCCTTGTCGGAGATCGACCGCTCCAGGTTGGTGGTCGCGTCGAGGTGGGCGAACGTGGTGGCCGGCGCCGGGTCGGTGTAGTCGTCGGCGGGCACGTAGATCGCCTGCATCGAGGTGATGGCCTGGCCCCGGACGGAGGTGATCCGCTCCTGGAGCTCGCCCATCTCGTCGGCCAGGGTCGGCTGGTAACCCACGGCGCTCGGCAT
Source organism: Micromonospora siamensis (assembly GCF_900090305.1). Lineage (NCBI taxonomy): Bacteria > Bacillati > Actinomycetota > Actinomycetes > Micromonosporales > Micromonosporaceae > Micromonospora > Micromonospora siamensis. The sequence continues at coordinate 5,715,512 of NZ_LT607751.1, forward strand.
CCGGCCGAGCAGCGTGGAGACCTCGGAACCGGCCTGGGTGAAGCGGAAGATGTTGTCGATGAAGAGCAGCACCTCCTGCTTCTTCACGTCCCGGAAGTACTCGGCCATGGTCAGCGCCGACAGCGCCACCCGCAGCCGGGTGCCCGGCGGCTCGTCCATCTGGCCGTAGACCAGCGCGGTCTTGTCGATGACGCCGGACTCGGTCATCTCGGCGATGAGGTCGTTGCCCTCACGGGTGCGCTCACCCACGCCGGCGAAGACCGAGGTACCACCGAAGTTCCGGGCGACACGGGTGATCATCTCCTGGATGAGCACCGTCTTGCCCACGCCCGCGCCACCGAACAGGCCGATCTTGCCGCCCTTGACGTACGGGGCGAGCAGGTCGATGACCTTGATGCCGGTCTCCAGCATCTCGGTCTTCGGCTCCAGGTCCGCGAAGGCCGGGGCCTTGCGGTGGATGCCCCACCGGTCGTCGGCCTGGATGGTCTCGCCCTCGGCGAGGTTGAGGCACTCGCCGATGGCGTTGAAGACGTGGCCCTTGACCGCGTCGCCCACCGGCACGCTGATCGGCGCGCCGGAGTCGCGCACCTCGGCGCCGCGGACCAGGCCGTCGGTCGGCTGCATCGAGATGGCGCGGACCATGTTGTCACCCAGGTGCTGGGCGACCTCGAGGGTCAGCATCTTCTCGCCGCCGGACAGGTTCACGTCCACGTTGAGCGCGTTGAACAGGGCCGGCATGGCGTCACGCGGGAACTCGGCGTCGACGACCGGGCCGATGACCCGGACCACGCGACCCGTGGCCGTCTTGGTCTCTACTGGGGCAGTCATCACACTTCACTTCCCGACGCGGCCAGCGCGTTCGCGCCGCCGACGATCTCGCTGATCTCCTGGGTGATATTGGCCTGACGGGCCGAGTTCATCTCACGCGTGTACTTCTCGATCATCTCTTCGGCGTTGTCGGTGGCGCTCTTCATCGCCCGCCGCCGGGCGGCCGACTCGCTGGCCGCCGACTCCAACAGAGCCGCGTAGATCCGCGTGTTGATGTACCGCGGCAGCAGCGCGTCGAGCAGCGCCTCCGCCTCCGGCTCGAACTCGTACGCCGGCAGCAGGCCCTCGGACCGCGGACGGTCCTCGACCTGCATCGGGCCGATGATCTTCGTGACCGGCGTCTGGGTCATCAGGGAGTGGAACTCGGTGTAGACGATGTGCAACTCGTCGATCCCGAGCACCCCGTCCGCCCCGGAGTGACCGTCCGCGTCGTCCGCACCGGCGGTGAACGCCTTGATCAGCGTCTCACCCACCTCGCGGGCGGCGTCGAAGGTCGGCTGCTCCGAGAAGCCCGTCCAGTTGGCCTCGATCGGCCGGTCCCGGAACCGGTAGAAGCTGACACCCTTGCGACCGATGACGTAGAGCACGGGCTCCTTGCCGTCGGCCTTGAGCCGGGCGACCAGCGACTCCGCCATCCGGATCGCGTTCGAGCTGTACCCGCCGGCCAGGCCACGGTCGGCCGTGACCAGCAGGACGCCCGCCCGCCGCACCCGCTCGCGCGGGGTGAGCAGCGGGTGGTCGATCCGCGCGTTGGAGGCCAGCGCGGTGAGCACGCCGGTGATGGCCTGGGCGTACGGCAGGGACGCCTCCACCCGGGCCTGGGCCTTGGCGATCCGGCTCGTCGCCACGAGCTCCATCGCCTTGGTGATCTTCTTCATCCCCTTGGCGGAACGGATCCGCTGGCGAAGAACGCGTACCTGGGCCGCCATGGATCAGCTCTCGGCCGGGCGGTCGGTCGTGCCGTCGCGGAAGCGGGTCACCGTCTCGCGGTTCTCCTCGCCCTCCAGCGGCGCGGCCGGGGCCTCGTTGATCCGACGCTCGTCCTCCTTGCCGAGGAAGACCTGCTTGAACTCGGTGATGGCCGAGTCGAGCGAGGCGATGATGTCGTCGCCCCACTGGTTGTCGGCGATCGACGCGAGGACGCCCTCGTGCTTGTGGCGCAGGTACTGGAGGAACTCCGACTCGAAGCGCCGGACCTCACCCACCGGGATGTCGTCCAGCTTGCCCTCGACGCCGGCCCAGACGGAGACGACCTGCTCCTGCACCGGGTACGGCGAGTAGTTCGGCTGCTTGAGCAGCTCGACCAGCCGGGCACCACGGTTCAGCTGGTTTTGCGACGCCTTGTCCAGGTCGGAGGCGAAGGCGGCGAACGCCTCCAGCTCGCGGTACTGGGCCAGGTTCAGCCGCAGCGAACCGGCCACCTTGCGCATCGGCTTGACCTGCGCGGCGCCACCGACCCGGGAGACCGAGGTGCCGACGTTGATGGCCGGCCGGACGCCCTGGTTGAACAGGTCCGTCTCGAGGAAGATCTGGCCGTCGGTGATCGAGATGACGTTGGTCGGGATGAAGGCCGAGATGTCGTTGGCCTTCGTCTCGATGATCGGCAGACCGGTCATCGAGCCGCCACCCAGCTCGTCGGAGAGCTTCGCGCAGCGCTCCAGCAGGCGGGAGTGCAGGTAGAAGACGTCACCCGGGTACGCCTCACGGCCCGGCGGGCGACGCAGCAGCAGCGACACGGCGCGGTACGCCTCGGCCTGCTTGCTCAGGTCGTCGAAGATGATCAGGACGTGCTTGCCGCCGTACATCCAGTGCTGCCCGATGGACGAGCCGGTGTACGGGGCGAGGTACTTGAAGCCCGCCGGGTCCGATGCCGGGGAGGCGACGATGGTGGTGTACTCCATCGCCCCCGCCTCCTCCAGGGTGCCCTTGATGGAGGCGATCGTGGAGGCCTTCTGGCCGATGGCGACGTAGATGCAGCGGACCTGCTTCTTCGGGTCGCCGGAGCGCCAGTTGTCGCGCTGGTTGAGCACGGCGTCCAGAGCGACCGTGGTCTTGCCGGTCTTCCGGTCGCCGATGATCAGCTGCCGCTGGCCCCGACCGATCGGGGTCATCGCGTCGACGGCCTTGATGCCGGTCTGCAGCGGCTCGAACACCGACTGCCGGGCCATCACGTTGGGCGCCTGGAGCTCCAGCTCGCGGAAGCCCTCGTTGGCGATGTCGCCGAGCCCGTCGATCGGCTCGCCGAGCGCGTTGACCACGCGACCGAGGAAGGCGTCGCCGACCGGAACCGAGAGCACCCGGCCGGTGCGCTTGACGCGCTGCCCCTCCTCCAGCTTGGCGGAGTCACCGAGAACGACGACACCGATCTCCCGGACGTCGAGGTTCAACGCCACGCCGAGCGTGCCGTCCTCGAACTCCAGGAGCTCGTTGGTCATGGTCGAGGGCAGGCCCTCGACGTGTGCGATGCCGTCACCGGTGTCGGCGACGGTGCCGACCTCCTCGCGGGAGACGTCGGCCGTGTAGGAGGAGACGTAGCGCTCCAGGGCGCCGCGGATCTCCTCCGTCGAGATGGTCAGCTCGGCCATCCTCTGCTTCCTTAAGTATCAGGGGCCCGGGATACCTAGTACCGACCGGTCCGATGGCGTCGAATCAGGGCTGTGGAAGCGCTGGTCAGCTCTTCGCGAGCGCGTTGCGGGTCTCGTTGAGGCGGCGCAGGACGGTGCCGTCGTACAGGTCGGAACCGACCCGCACGCTCACCCCACCGAGCACCTCGGGGTCAACCGTCTGCCTGACGGAAACCTCTCGACCGTACATCTCGGAGAGGCGGGCACCCAGGCGTCGCTCCTCCTCGTCACTCAGCGGGGCCGCCACGGTCACGTACGCGACCTGCCGGTCCCGCCGGTCGGCGGCCAGCTCGACCAGCCGGGTGAGCGCCCCGGTGAAGGAGCGCCCGCCGAACCCCGCCAGGGCGGTGCCGACGAGGTGGCCGGTGACCGGCCGGGCCTTGCCGGCGAGCAGCTGGTCGACCAGGGTGGCCCGGCGCTCGGCCGGGGCCATCGGGTCGGAGAGCACGGTGGAGAGCTCCGGCGAACCGGCGACGACCTGCCCGAAGCGGAACAGCTCGTCCTCGACCTCACCGAGGTCGCCCGCCTTGTCGGCGCTGGCCAGCAGCGCCTCGACGCCGAGCCGCTCGGTGGCGCCGAGCAGCTCCGACGGCACCGACCAGCGGCCGGAGACCAGCGACGCGAGCAGGTCCAGCGCCTCGGCGCTGATCTTGCCGCGCAGCATGTCGCCGAGCAGGCCGGAGCGGTCGGCACCGGAGCGGGCCGGGTCCGACAGCGCCCGGCGCAGCCGCGGCTCGCGCCGCAGCAGGGCGGCGACGGAGAGGATGTCGTCGGCGGTGGAGGCCACCGCCGACGGCTCCGCGCCGCGGACGTACGCGTCGAGGCGCTCGGCCGCGACCTTGTACGACTCCCGGCTGGCGGCCTGCATCAGCGGGCCCCCGTGCTCTCGAGACCGCTCAGGAACCGGTCCACGGTGCCCTTGCGACGCGCCTCGTCGGCGAGCGACTCACCGACGATCCGGCTGGCCAGGTCGACCGCGAGGGTGCCCACCTCGGTGCGCAGCTCGCGCACGATGGTGGCCCGCTCGGCGGCGAGCTGGTCCTTGCCGGCCTGGATGACCCGGTCGGACTCCTCCCGCGCCTTGGCGAGGATGTCCTGCCGGATGCCCTCCGCGTCGGCCCGGGCGTCGTCCCGGATCTTCGCGGCGTCGGTGCGCGCCTCGGCGAGCTGCGCGCGGTACTGCTCGAGGAGCTGGTTGGCCTCGGCCTGGGCGGCCTCGGCGCGCTTGATGCCACCCTCGATCGCGTCGACCCGGGCCTGGAACGTCTGCTCCATACGCGGGAAGACGAACTTCATGAGCACGAAGCAGAGCACGGCGAAGGCGATCGTGCCCACCACGAGTTCCTGCCAGATCGGCACGATCGGGTTGTGGGTCGACTCACCACCCTCTGCGGCGAGGAAGAACATGGATGACCTCCCTGTCGAGGGTCGGCTTACTTGAAGACGAAGCCGAAGGCGATGCCCAGCAGGGCGAGCGCCTCGATGACGGCGAAGCCGATCCAGACGTAGGGCAGGGTCATCCGGGACGACTCGGGCTGACGCGCGGTCGACTGGATGTAGGCGGCGAAGACCAGACCCACACCGATGCCGGGGCCGATGGCGGCGAGGCCGTAACCGACGGCGCTGAGGCTGCCATTGAGTTCCGCGAGGTACATTGCTGGGTTCCTCCTGGGAATCTCGCGTGACGGTTCACGCGGGACGACAAACGGGCTGTGCGGTTGTGAAGAATCAGTGCTCGTCGGCGAGCGAGCCCTGGACGTAGCTCGCGGTCAGCACCGTGAAGACGTACGCCTGCAGGACGATGACCAGCGCCTCGAGGAAGGTGAGCGCGACCGTCATCACCCAGGAGAGCAGGGAGACCGGCGCGAAGAGGGCGTTGGCGTTGAGCATGGCGAAGCCGCCGAGGGTGAACACCAGCAGCAGCATGTGGCCGGCGAACATGTTGGCGAAGAGACGCACGGCGAGCGAGAACGGCCGGACCAGGAAGGTCGACATGAACTCGATCGGGGTCAGCAGCGGCAGGATGTACCACGGCGCCGGCGGGACCAGGGAGTTCTTGATGTACTTCGCGAAGCCGTGCTGCCGGATGCCGACGAAGATGAACATCACGTAGCTGATCACCGCCAGCATGGCGGGGAACGCGATGTGCGAGTTCGGCGAGATCTGGAAGCCGGGCACGATCGCGAAGAGGTTGGTCAGCAGGATGAAGCAGAACAGTGTGGTGAAGTACGGCGCGAAGGCCACCCCACGGTGCCCGATCATGTCCACCGCGATGTTGTTCCGCACGAAGCCGTAGATCGACTCGGCGAACCACTGCTTCTTGGTCGGCACCAGCTGCGGCTTGCGGTAGCTGAGCAGGAAGAACAGGATCAGGATGCCGACGGCGATCCAGACCATCAGCGTGATCTTGGTGAACCAGTAGGACTCGTGCCCACCCCACGGCAGGATGCTGGGCAGGTAGAAGTCCTCCACGCTGGGTGGGAAGTTTGCCTCGCCCTGTGCCAGGACGTTCGCCTGTCCGAACACCGCGTCCCTTCCTAAGTAGGCGTGCCGAGCTTGCGGATGACCAGGATGATCCCCCCGGCCATGCCGAGCACGACGCCGATCCCGGTGGCGATGCCACCGGTGTCGAGCCACCGGTCGACCAGCCAGCCGATGAGGCCCCAGACGAGCATGCCCGCGATCAGGTAGCTGAGCGCGGTCCAACCCTGGCCGGCGCCGGTCGGAACATCGTCCGGGCGACCGTCCGGTCGGGGGGTTTGGTCATCAGCCATGACGGGGCGAACGATATCAGCCGGAGATACGAGGCTGTGCCTCACCCCCCGCACAACCGTCGTTGTGTGGGCATCTGGCGGGCGTCTCGTCTGGGGGCACGCTACTCCCCTTCCGCCAGTCGGCAAACGACCGAACGGCGACATGCGGGCGCGCCGTCCGACAGGTGGGACGCTCACCCCGCCGAGCTGCGGGAATGCACCCGGGTCAGCCACCAGATGTGCACCCCGGTCCAGACCGCCACGCCCGCGGCGATGCCCGCGGCGAGCGCCGGCAGGCCACCCCAGCCGGTCGACGCCACCACCACCATCACCACCCCGAGCAGGGTGAACTTCGCGACGTACAGGCCGACGCCGAGCGGGAGGATGAGCTGCGGGTTGATCCCGTCGGCCCAGGCGAGCACGACCGTGGTCAGCGTGTAGCTGACCACCGTGACCGCCACGCCCGCCGCCGCGCCGAGCGCCGCGTCGCCGCCGCCGGTCACCCCGCCGACCACCGCGGCGACGGCGCCGAGCACCGCCGACGCGGCCAGCAGCACCGGCAGGTGACGCAGCCGCCAGCGCGGGTCCGCGGTCAGCTCCGCGCCGCGCGTCCCCGGCTCAGCCACGGGGGTACGCCGGGAACGCGGTGACCAGCTCGGTGACCTCGGCGGCGATCCGGGTCAGCTCGTCGGCGCCCCCGGGGTCGCCGGGATCGGTACGAACCGCCCGGGCGACCAGGGCCGCCACCCGGCGCATCTCGCCCTCGCGCATGCCCTGGGTGGTGACGCTCGGGGTGCCCACCCGGATGCCGGAGGCGACCATCGGCTTCTGCGGGTCGTACGGGATCGCGTTCTTGTTCAGCGTGATGCCGGCGGCCTCGCAGCGCGCCTCCGCCTCGGCCCCGGTGACCCCTAGCCGGCGCAGGTCGACCAGGGCCAGGTGGGTGTCGGTGCCGCCGGAGACCGGCCGCATCCCCTCGTCGGCCAGCCCGGCGGCGAGCGCCTGCGCGTTGCCGACCACCTGGGCGGCGTACGCCCGGAAGTCGGGCTGCGCGGCCTCGCGCAGGGCGACCGCCTTGGCGGCGACGGCGTGCATCAGCGGCCCGCCCTGGGTGAACGGGAAGACCGCCTTGTCGATCCGCTGGGCCAGCGACTCCCGACAGAGGATCATGCCGCCGCGCGGGCCGCGCAGCACCTTGTGCGTGGTGGCGGTGACCACGTCGGCGTGGGGCACCGGGGACGGGATCGCCCCGCCGGCGACCAGGCCGACGAAGTGTGCCGCGTCCACCAGCAGGTAGGCCCCGACCTCGTCGGCGATCTCCCGGAACGCGGCGAAGTCGATCAGGCGCGGATAGGCGGTCGCCCCACAGATGATCATCTTGGGCCGGTGCGCCCGGGCCAGGTCGCGCACCTCGTCGTAGTCGATCAGCTCGGTGTCCGGACGCACGGTGTAGCCGACCGGGTGGAACCACTTGCCGGAGAAGTTCACCCGGCTGCCGTGGGTCAGGTGGCCGCCGTGCGGCAGGTCCATCGCCAGCACGGTGTCCCCCGGCTGCACCAGGGCGGCGTACGCGGCCAGGTTGGCGCTCGCGCCGGAGTGCGGCTGGAGGTTGGCGTGCTCGGCGCCGAAGAGCTCCTTCGCCCGGGCGACGCCGATCTCCTCCGCCCGGTCCACCTCGGCGCAGCCGCCGTAGTAGCGCCGGCCGGGGTAGCCCTCGGCGTACTTGTTGGTCAGCGTGGAACCGAGCGCGGCCAGCACCGCCGGGGAGGTCAGGTTCTCGCTGGCGATCAGCTGGAGGCCGCCGCGCAGCCGGTCCAGCTCGCCGAGCACCACCCCGGCGATCTCCGGATCGACGGCGCTGAGCTGCTGGAAGTCCGGTCCCCAGAAGGTGTCCCTCGCGTTCTCCACAGCGAAGCAGTCTACGGAGCCGCACACTGGAGATCGTGAGATGCCTGGTCACCGGAGCGACGGGTTACATCGGCGGGCGCCTGGCGCCCCGGCTGCTGGACGAGGGGCACCAGGTGCGCTGCCTGGGCCGCAAGGCCGGACGGCTGCGCGACGTGCCGTGGGCGGCCCGCGCCGAGATCGCCGAGGGCGACCTGCGCCGGCCGGAGACCCTGCCGGCCGCGTTCGACGGCGTCGACGTGGCGTACTACCTGGTGCACTCGCTGGGGCAGGCCGGTTTCGAGGCGGCCGACCGGGAGGCCGCGACCAACTTCGCCGCCGCCGCCCGCGCGGCGGGCGTACGCCGGATCGTCTACCTCGGCGGACCGGAGCCGAAGGAGGGCGGCGAGGTCCCCTCGCCGCACCTGCGGTCCCGGGCCGAGGTGGGGCGGATCCTGCTGGCCGGCGGGGTGCCGACCGTGGTGCTCCGGGCGGCGGTGATCATCGGTTCCGGCTCGGCCTCGTTCGAGATGCTGCGCTACCTCACCGAGCGGCTGCCGGCCATGGTCACCCCGCGGTGGGTGCGCAACCGGATCCAGCCGATCGCGGTCCGGGACGTGCTGCGCTACCTGGTCGGCTGCGCGACGCTGCCGCCCGAGGTGAACCGGGGCTTCGACATCGCCGGACCGGACATCCTGACCTTCCAGGAGATGATGCAGCGGTACGCGAAGGTCGCCGGCCTGCGCCGCCGGATGATCCTGCCGGTGCGGGCGCTCACCCCGTCGCTCTCCTCGCACTGGGTCGGCCTGATCACCCCGGTGCCGAACGCGATCGCCCGGCCGCTGGTGGAGAGCCTGATCCACGAGGCGGTGGCGCACGAGCACGACATCGCCGGGTTCGTCCCCGACCCGCCCGACGGGCTGACCGGCTTCGACCAGGCGGTCGGGCTGGCCCTGGCGAAGGTCCGCGACGCCGAGGTGGAGACCCGCTGGTCCACCGCGAGCGGGCCGGACGCACCGGCCGAACCACTGCCCAGCGACCCGAAGTGGTCCGGCGGCACGGTCTACACCGACGTCCGGGAGAGGACCGTGGACGCCCCGACCGCCGCGCTGTGGCGGGTCATCGAGGGGGTCGGCGGCGAGCACGGCTGGTACTCCTTCCCGCTGGCCTGGTCGGTGCGGGGCTGGCTGGACCGGCTGGTCGGCGGGGTGGGGCTGCGCCGGGGCCGGCGCGACCCGCACCGGCTCCAGGTGGGCGAGGCGCTGGACTTCTGGCGGGTCGAGGAGATCGTGCCGGGTGAGCTGCTGCGGCTGCGCGCCGAGATGCGGCTGCCCGGCCGGGCCTGGTTGGAGATGCGCGCCGAACCGGCCGGCGACGGCCGCAGCCGGTACGTCCAGCGCGCCGTCTTCCTCCCTCGCGGCCTGCCCGGGCACGCCTACTGGGGTTCGGTGGCCCCGTTCCACGCGATCGTCTTCGGCGGGATGGCCCGCAACATCGCCCGCGGCGCCGAACAGCTCGGCTGAGGGGCCGAGCAGCTCCGCTGAGGGGGCGCGAGCCCTCAGTTGCCGTCCCGGGGACCGGCCTGGCGGAACGCGATCGACTCGCTCGGTGGGACGAAGTCCCGCCGCGGCTCGTCGCGCAGCGTGGTGGCGAGCACCCGGCCGACGGCGTCGATCATCTCCTTCTGCACCGCCTTGCCCACCGCGTCGCGCGGGTCGTCCGGGTTCGCCGCGATCGAGGCGACCGCCAGCTGCGGGGTGAAGGCGACCACCGACTCGGTCTCGTTCCGCTCCGAGCTGCCGGTCTTGCCCGCCACCGGCCGGCCGAGCCGGGGGCCCAACTGCGGGGCGGTGCCGCCGTCGCAGCGGCCGTACATGGACTGGTCGCCGACCGGGCAGCGGGCCGCGTCGGTGGCCGCCCGGGCCACGTCGGTGTCGAGCACCTGGCGGCAGTCCGGCCGGCCGGCGGCCACCGGGCGCCCCGATGGGTCGATGATCGACCGGACCGGCGACGGCGCGCACCAGGTCCCCTCGGCGGCCAGGGTGGCGTACGCGCCCGCCAGGTCGAGCGGGGTGGTGGCGGAGACCCCGAGGGTGAACGCCCCCCAGTCCCGGGCCGAGTAGCGGGCCAGCTTGGCGTCGTCCTCGGCGCGGAACACGATGCCCAGCCGCTCGGCCATCTCCACCACCCGGTCCGCGCCGACCCGCTCCGCCAGCCAGGCGAAGTACGTGTTCACCGAGCGGCCGAAGGCGCTCCACATCGTCCGCTGCCCGTCCATCCCGGTGAGGTCGGCGTTGGCCGGGCACCAGCGGCCGGCGCAGCTGGCCGGGCCGCCCGAGGCCGGGAACCGGGTCAGCAGCCGGTGCGGGGCGTCGAACCGGGTGTCCAGCGGCAGGCCGGCCTCCAGGGCGGCGAGCAGGGTGAACAGCTTGAACGTCGAGCCGGCCTGGTAGCCGGCGATCGTCCCGCCGCCGGCGATCAGCTGGTTGACGGTGTTCGGGTAGTTCTTCTGGCCGGGCGGGTTGCCGGCGACGCCGTAGTCGCGGTTCACCGCCATGGCCAGCACCCGCCCGGTGCCGGGCTGCACCACCGCGGTCGGCACGGCCAGCGGGTCGTCGGTGGAGTAGATGCCCAGCACCTGGCTGCGGGTGGTGGCCTGCACCGCCGGGTCCAGCGACGAGACGATCCGGAAGCCGCCGCGCCGCAGCAGGCCCTGCCGCTCGTCGACCGACGCCCCGAACGCCGGCTGGGCTCCCCACCAGCGGGTGAACCAGTCGCAGAAGAAGCCCCAGTCGTTGTGCTCGGCGGGCACCGCCGCGCAGTCGTTCGGCGTCTCGCTCGGGTCCAGGGCCAGCTTCTCGGTCCGGGCCTTCGCCGCCTCGGCGGCCGGCACCTGGCCGGTCTCGACCAGCCGGTCCAGCACGTACGACCGGCGGGCCAGGGCGGCGGCGGCGTCGCCGTTGATCGGGTCGTCGGTGGCCGGTGAGCGGACCAGGCCGGCCAGCAGGGCCGCCTCGGCCAGCGTCAGTTGGGCCGGCGACTTGGAGAAGTACCGCTTGCTGGCGGCGGCGATCCCGTACGCCCCGGCGCCGAAGTAGGCGATGTTGAGGTAGCGGCTGAGGATCTGGTCCTTGTCCAGGGTGCGTTCCAGGGCCAGGGCGTAGCGCATCTCGCGCAGCTTGCGACCGGTGCTGATCTCGGTGGCCCGGGCCCGCTGCTGGGCGGTGAGCCGCGGGTCGCCGGCGAGCGCGTTGCGGACGTACTGCATGGTCAGCGTCGAGGCGCCCTGCCGGGTGGCGCCGTCGCGCCGGTTGACCGTGAAGGCACGTACCACCCCCCGGACGTCCACCCCCCGGTGCTGGTAGAAGCGGACGTCCTCGGCGGCCACGATGGCCTGGCGCATCACCGGCGCCACCCCGGCCAGCGGCACGTCCACCCGGTCCTCCACGTAGAAGGAGGTGATCAGGGTGTTGCCGTCGTTGGCGTACAGGTTCGACCGCTGGACGGTCGGTGGGGTACGCAGCGAGTCCGGCAGGTCGGACCAGGGCGTGGCGATCGCGCCGACGCCGAGCCCGAGGACCAGCGCGGCCGGCAGGGCCGCCACGGCCAGCACCAGCCCGGCCAGCGAACCGGCGATGAGCACGGTGAAGATCTTGTCGAGATGGGCCCGGATCATCAGCTCTCCCCGCAGGAGCCGGTCACGCTAGGACCCGTACAGAATGCCCTTTTCGCTCTTGTTTGCGGGCAAACCTGGAGAAAGCTCGCGAGGATTACACACGACCGGTCGACCCGGGGCGGCGCCCGGACGGGAGGTCAGGGCAGCAGACCGGCGGCGAGAGGGTGGACGGCTTCCTCGATCTCGTCGGCGACCCGGCTGAAGCACTGGTCGCCGCGACCCCACGGGTCGTCCAGGTCGTCCGTGGTCAACGCGGACGCGCCCCGGCGGGCCTCGTGGACGGCGGCCACCAGGGCGACACCGCGGGCGTGGACCGCGTCCGGCGTGGCCGCCGCCGCGGGCAGGGCGGCCAGGTCCACCGCCGGCAGCAGCCGGCCGAACTCACCCAGGACGAACGTCCGGGCGGCCGCGTCGGGGCGCAGCGCCAGCACGTACTCGTGCTGGTCGGCGGTGGCGGTGAGCACCAGGTCCGCGGCGTCGATGTGGTCCGAGCGCAGCTTGCGCGCGGCGAAGCCGTCGACGTCGCCGCCGCGGGCGAGCACCTGCCGGGCCGCCGGCGGGTTCATCTCCTCACCGGCGTGCCAGCCGCCGGTGCCGGCGCTGTGGCTGTGCAGCAGCTCGTCGGCCCGGGCCGGGTCGACGTCCAGCCGGCCCAACCGCTCCCGCAGGGCGAGCACCAGCAGCCGCTCGGCCATCGGGGAGCGACAGATGTTGCCCATGCACACGTGCAGGACGGTGAACGGCGGCACTCACGCCTCCCGGGCGTCGAGGATGTCCGGGACCACGTCGCGCAGCTTCTGGATCGGGATGGCGCCCCGACGGAGCACCTGCGGCACCTCGCCGGTCACGTCCACGATCGTGCTCGGCACCGGGTCCGGGCAGGGGCCCGCCTCCAGGTAGGCGCGCACCGAGTAGGCCAGCTGGTCACGGGCCTCCTCCGCGGTGACCGCGGCCGGCTGACCGGTCCGGTTGGCCGAGGAGACGGCCATCGGGCCGGTCTCCCGCAGCACCTCCAGGGCCACGGGGTGCAGCGGCATCCGGACCGCCACCGTGCCCGTGTCGTCGCCCAGGTCCCAGCTCAGCGTGGGCGAGTGCTCGACCACGATGGTGAGCGCGCCCGGCCAGAACGCCTCGACCAGGTCGCGGGCCGCCCGGGGCAGCGAGAAGACCAGGCCGTCGAGGGTGTGCCGGGAGCCGATCAGCACCGGCGGCGACGCCTGCCGGCCCTGGCCCTTCGCGTCCGCCAGGGCCTTGACCGCGTACGGGGTGAACGCGTCCGCGCCGATCCCGTAGACGGTGTCCGTCGGCAGGACGACCAGCTCGCCGTTCTTGACCGCCTCGATGGCCGCAGCGATGCCGCGGTCCCGGTCGGCGGGCGACCGGCAGTCGTAGAGCATCACGAGGAGCCAGTCTGCCACGCCGGGCCGGCATCGGCGCGGTCGCCGTCCGGACGGCGGGACGCGGTGGCGAACCGGGGACGCCCGGCCAGGTCGTGGTGCTCCGTCACGGACGTGAACCGGCCGTCGGCGGCGAGCAGTTCCGGCACCGCCGTGCCGTGCGTGTCGTCGTGCTCGATGCCGAGCACCCCGCCGGGGCGCAGCAGCTCCGCCGCCCGGCGCACCACCGGGCGGATCACCGCCAGCCCGTCCGCCCCGCCGAAGACCGCCTCGTCCGGGTCGTGCCCGGCCACCTCCGGGGGGACCACCACCGAGCGCGGCACGTACGGCGGGTTGCAGAGCAGCACGTCGACCCTGCCGGCCAGGTCGGCCAGCAGCTCCGGGTCGGTGACGTCGGCGACCACCACCTCGACCGGCCGGTCCCCCGCCGCGGCCCGGTCCGCCGCGTTGCGCCGCAACCAGCGCAACGCCTCGGGTGAGCGTTCCACCGCCACCACCCGGGCGGCCGGCAGCTCCTGGGCGACCGCCAGGGCGATCGCGCCGGAACCGCTGCACAGGTCCACCACCAGCGGTCGGTCCGCCGCCTCCCGGCCCCGGGCCACCCCCCAGCCGGCCAGCAGCTCGGTCTCCGGGCGGGGCACGAACACGCCCGGGCCCACCGCCAGCTCCAGGTGCCGGAAGCCGGCCGTCCCGGTCAGGTGCTGCAACGGCTCGCGGTCGGCCCGCCGGGCCACCAGCTCCTCGAAGCGGCGCAACTGCTCCGGGCCGAAGCCGTCGGCCAGGGCCAGCCGACCCCGCGGCACCCCCAGCACGTACGCGGCGAGCTGCTCCGCCTCGGCCCGGGCCGCGTCGACGCCGGCGTCGGCCAGCCGCCGGGCGGCGCCGGACACCGCCCGGGAGGGCCGTACGGGATCTGTCCCTTCGGACGGGTGTCGGGCATGGTGGGTCACGTCATAATCATGAGTCGTCGCCGGGGCGTACCGCGTCCGGGTGCGGCGCGGGACACACCGACAGGGAGGTCGCGGGTGGGCTGGTTCGACCGGGTCACCGACCAGGTTGACGCCCTGCAGCACGCCGAACGCCTCCAGGAGGTGAGCCGGTCCGCCGAGGCGTGCGAGATCCTGGACCGGGTCGTCGCCACCACCACCGACCCCTACGCCCGGGCGTACGCGCTGGTGCAGCGCCTCTCCGCGCTGATCAACCTGGGCCGCACGGCGGAGTACAGCCGGGCCATCGACCAGGCCTCCACCGCCGTCCGGGACCTCGCCGAGCCGTACCTGCACGGGCACCTCAACGCGCTGGCCGCCCTCGCCGCCCACCACCAGGGCGCGCTGGACCGCTGCGTCACCCACCTGGTGAAGGCGGCCCGGGCGTTGGGCGCGGCGGAGGACCCGGACTCGCGTACCGCCTGGGGCTGGCACGACCTGGCGATGGCCTACTCCTACCTCAGCTTCCACGGGTACGCGCTGGGCGCCATCGAGCGGGCCCGCCAGCTCGGCACCGCCGCCGGCATCCCCGAGGAGACCTTCGCCGCCCCCGGCATCCGGCTGCGCAACGCGGTCGCCCTGGACCACAACGGCGACAGCGACGGCTGCCTGCGGGTGCTGCGGGACGTGGCCGCCGACCTGGCCCGGTTCGTCCGCGCCGGGCGGGCGGGCCGGATCCGGCCGAGCAGCCTGGCCGCGTACGGCTACGCCGCCGCCCGCCGCGCCGCCTTCGGCGACCGGGTGGACAGCGGCACCGACGCCGACCCGGTCCGGCTGCTCGGGCACGGCGGGGACAGCGCCCGGGCCCGCGACATGCGGGAACTCGGGCGGGTCTGCCTGGCGGTGGCGGACGGCCGCCCGATCGAGGCGGTCACCCGGCTGGACCGGATCCGGGTCGGCGACGAGACGCTGGGCGCGGCGGAGCCGGCGCGGCTGCGCAGCATCGCGCTGTCCCGGGCCGGTGACCACGCCGCCGCGCACCGCACCGACCGGCTGGCGTTCCGGCTCGCCGCGCAACGCAACGACCGGCTCCGCGACGTCTACATCGACGGCATCGCCGCCCGGATCGACCACGAGGAGATGCGCCGCGAGGCCGCCCGGTACGAGGGTGAGGCGCTCACCGACCCGCTGACCGGGCTGCCCAACCGGCGCCGGCTGGAGCGCTACATCGGCGCGGTGGTCGGCCGTGGGGAGCGGGTGGTGATCGGCGTCTGCGACCTGGACGGCTTCAAGGCGGTGAACACCCGGCACGGCCACCACTCCGGCGACCTGGTGCTGCAACGGATCGCCGGGGTGATCAACCGGGTGATGCGCCGGGGCGACTTCGTCGCCCGCTACGGCGGGGACGAGTTCGTGGTGGTGCTCCCCGGCGCCGGCATGGGTGAGGCCGCCGAGGTGGCCCGCCGGATCGACGCCGCGGTCCGGGACGAGGACTGGGAGTCCCTGGTGCCGGGCACCCCGGTCGGGATCAGCATCGGCTTCGCCGAGGTCGGCGACGGCGCCGGGCCGTCCCTGCGGGACGCCCTGAGCGCCGCCTTCGAGGCCGCCGACCGGGAGATGCTGCGCGCCAAGGCCCGCCCCCGGGCCAGCTGACCCGGCTTCCCCGTCGGCCGACCCCGGTCCCGGCCGGTCGACCGGGCTTCCCGGTCAGCGGCGGGACAGGTCCGGCTCCCCGGCCAGGCGGGCGGCGCGGTCGGCCTCGGCGAGGGCGTCCAGGACACCGTCGAGGTCACCAGCGAGCGCCAGATCCAGGTTGTACGCCGTGTAGCCGATCCGGTGGTCGGTGATCCGGTTCTGCGGGAAGTTGTAGGTGCGGATCCGCTCCGAGCGGTCCACCGTGCGGACCTGCGCCTTGCGGGCGTCCGAGGCGGCGGCGTCGGCCTGCTCCTGGGCGGCGGCCAGCAGCCGGGCCCGCAGGATCCGCATCGCCTGCTCCCGGTTCTGCAGCTGCGACTTCTCGTTCTGGCAGGAGACGGTGATCCCGGTCGGCACGTGGGTGATCCGCACCGCCGAGTCGGTGGTGTTCACCGACTGCCCACCCGGGCCGGACGACCGGAACACGTCGATCCGCAGGTCGTTCGGGTCGATGGTGACGTCGACGTCCTCGGCCTCGGGCAGCACCAGCACGCCGGCGGCGCTGGTGTGGATCCGGCCCTGCGACTCGGTGACCGGGACCCGCTGCACCCGGTGCACGCCGCCCTCCCACTTCAGCCGGGACCAGACGCCGTTGCCGCCCTCGGGCACGCCCTTGGTCTTGATCGCCAGGGAGACGTCCTTGACGCCGCCGAGGTCGGAGTCCTGGGCGTCGATCACCTCGGTGAGCCAGCCGTGCCGCTCCGCGTACCGGGTGTACATCCGCAGCAGGTCGCCGGCGAACAACGCCGACTCCTCGCCGCCCTCACCGGCCTTGATCTCGACGATCACGTCCTTGGCGTCGTGCGGGTCGCGCGGGATGAGCAGCTCGGCGAGGCGCTCCTCCAGCGCCGGCAGGCCCGCCCCGATCGACTCCGCCTCCGCCGCGAAGGACGGGTCCTCGGCCGCCAGCTCCCGGGCCGCCGCCAGGTCGGCACGCGCCTGCTCCAGCTCGCCGGCCGCCTTGTGCAGCGGGACCAGCTCGGCGTACCGGCGGCCCACCCGGCGGGCGGTGCCCTGGTCGGCGTGCAGCGCCGGATCGGCCAGCCGCTTCTCCAGCTCGGCGTACTCGTCGAGGAGGGCGGCCAGGCGCTCACTGCTCATGCGGGGGATGCTCCTTCGACGACGACGGCACCGGCGGGCTGGCGGGGGCCAGGGAGGACTTCCGGGGGCGGAACGGACGAACGCCCGTGCCCGGCACAGGGCCGGACACGGGCGTCGTCGGAAGAGCTACTTGGCCTTCTTCGCCTGAACCTTGGCGTACTTCTGCTGGAACTTCGCGACCCGGCCCGCGGTGTCGAGGACGCGCTGCTTACCGGTGTAGAACGGGTGGCAGGCGCTGCAGGTCTCGACCGTGATCGAGCCGCCCTTGGCGGTGCTGCGGGTCGTGAAGGTGTTACCGCAGGAGCACTTGACCTCGGTCGAGGTGTACTCCGGGTGGATGTTGGGCTTCATGTCGCCTCGGTCCTTTCGTGGGTGGTCGCCGGGTCGCCCCCGCTGCCGTTCGCGGCGGGTCGGGCGTGAACCGGAACCGGTGGCCGATTGACCAGTGTGCCATGGGCTCGCGCCGGCCCGGCAGGCGGGCCGCACAGGTGGTCCGGCTGGCTCAACGCCCACCTCCCCGTCCGCATTCCCGCCCGCCGGAGGGGCATTCGTCCGGCACCCGCCGGGGTGGTCGTACGGTGGGGGCCGCCGGAGCCGGACGGCCCGGCGGCAACGGGACGAGCTCGAGGAGACGGGGATGTTCCGCCTGATCGCCACCCGCGGCCTGCCCGCCTCCGGCAAGACCACCTTCGCCCGCGGCCTGCAACCCGGGGTGGTCCGGATCAACCGGGACGACCTGCGCCGGATGATGCACGGCGAGCGGCTGTTCACCCAGTGGGCCGAGGGGCAGGTGGCCCGGGCCCAGCGGGCGCAGGTGGAGGCGCTGCTGGCCGCCCGGGTGAGCGTCTGCGTGGACGACACCAACCTGCGCTCCCGGACGCTGCGCGACTGGGCGGAGCTGGCCGAGCGTTACGGCGCGGCGTTCGAGGTGCACGACTTCACCGACGTGCCGCTGGACGAGTGCCTGCGCCGGGACGCCGCCCGCCCGGAGGCCGACCGGGTCGGCGAGGCGGCCATCCGCCGGCTGCACGAGCGCTACCTGGCCCACCGGCCGCTGCCGCTACCGGTGCCGACGGCCGGCACCGGCGGGCCGGGCCGGGTGAGCCGGGCCGAGCCGGAACGACCGGACATCGTCCTGGTCGACATCGACGGGACCGTGGCGTTGAACGTCTCCCGCAGCCCGTACGACATGACCCGGGTCGGCGAGGACGTCCCCAACGAGGCGGTGATCGCGGCGGTACGGGCGATGCACGCGGCCGGACACGGGGTGGTCTTCTGCTCCGGCCGGGACGCCTCCGCCCGGCCCGCCACGGTGGCCTGGCTGGCCCGGCACGTCCGGGTGCCGTACCTGGCGCTGCACCTGCGGGCGGTCGGCGACCAGCGCAAGGACGCCGTCGTCAAGCGGGAGATCTACGACCGGGAGATCCGGGACCGCTACCGGGTCGTGGGGGTCTTCGACGACCGGCAGCAGGTGGTCCGGATGTGGCGCTCGCTCGGCCTGACCGTCTTCCAGGTCGCCGAGGGCGACTTCTGACCGGCGCCGCCGGCGGGTTCCCTCCCCCAGCGAGGAACCCGCCGACGGCGCGGTCAGGCGGCGGGGGCCTCCCCAGGTGCCGCCGCCGTGAGGGTGATCGTCGCCTCGGCGCGTACGCCGTTGACAGTCACCACGAGCCGGACCTGCGCGCCGGGGCGCATGGCGGTGAGCTGCCCGGTGGCCGGGTCGAAGCGGGCCACGTGCCACGGCTTCACCCCGTCGGCCGGGCCGACGTGCAGGTTCGGTGAGCCGGCCCAGTCGGCGCTGACCGGGGCGGCCACCGGGACGGTACGCCCACCGGGCTGGGTGAGCGTGGCGGTGACCCGGGCCGGTGCCCCGACCGGCACGGTGGCCGGGGCGGTCAGGGCCAGCCGGTCGACGTGGGCGTGGAACTCGGCGGCCACCCACTCCGGGCCCTCGGCGAGCGGGTCGCGCCGGGCCTGTTCCGCCTCGGGCCCGGTCACCGGGTCGACCCCGAACTCGGTCCAGCCGGTGAAGCCGCCCTGCTCGGCCGGGGTGGACGGGTTCTTGCCGGAGTTGCCGTTGACCACGTACGGCACGCCGTCGACCCGGTCGGCGTGGAAGGTGCCGACGTGCCCGTTGACCATCAGCGCGCCCTTGCCGGTGCGGTGCTGGAAGTCGGCCAGCCACTGCTCCACCAGGGCGGCCTCCTTCCGGTCGCCGAGCTGGCTGGCCTTCGCCGGGCTGGGGTCGCGGGGCGGGTGGTGGAAGAGCACGGCCACCGAGCCGACGGCCGGGTCGGCGGCGGCCGAGTCGAGCGTGCGGCGCAGCAGCTCCACCTGGTCGAAGCCGCTGCCGCGCAGCGAGCCGGCGGAGCTGTTCAGCGTGACGAACCGGGTGCCGGCGTGATCGAAGACCCGGGAGGTGTCGCCGAACGCGGCCCGGAAGTTGCCGATCGGGGCGCCCATCACCTCGTGGTTGCCGGGGACGTAGTACCAGGGCAGGGCGTCGCCCAGCTCCTCGTCGAGGATCCGCTTCGCCAGGGCGAAGTCCGCCGGGTAGGCGGTGTCCACGAAGTCCCCGTCGATGACCAGGAAGTCCGGCTTCGCGGCCCGGATCTCGCGGAGCGTACGGCGGGCCTGGGCGACCAGGTCGCTGTCCGGGTCGGCGGCGACGAACTGGGCGTCGGACAGCACCGCGAAGCGCCAGGGCGCGCCGTCGACGGTGCCGTCGCGCAGCACCACCCGGTCGGTGCGGTACGGCTCGGCCGGCGCGTCGAGGGCCGGCGGCACCTTGGCCACCAGGTCGTCGATGACGAGCTCGCTGGTGTACTGCTTCGCCGGGTCGGTCTCGGCGACGTAGAACCGGCGCACCCGCACCGGGTACTGCACCCCGGCCGGGACGGCGAACTCGACGTACCGCCAGCCGGTCCAGGTGACGTACGGGCCGCGGAGCACGTGCTGGGTGTCCTGGGCGTCGTGCAGGTGCAGGCTGGGCCACTCGCCCCGGCCGTTGCCCTTGATCCACATGCCGAACGCCTGGGGCTGGCCGGGTACGTCGATCCAGGCGGGCGGGTCGGCGTACGCGGCCCGGGTGCCGGTGGACTGGCCGAAGTCGTACGCCAGCTTCAGGCCGGTGCCGGTGTGGCCCGGCGCGGGGGCGACCGAGCCGGTGGCCCGGGCCTGGCTGAACCGCCAGGCGGCGGCGTCGTCGAAGCCGGCGACCGGCACGTCGGTCAGCCCGACGGTGACCGGCAGGACGGTGGTGGAACCGCCGACGTGGGCGGTGAGCAGGGCGGATCCGCTGTCGCGCAGCGCCCGGACCGACAGGTTGCCGTCGGCGGTGGGGGTGACGTCCAGCAGCTCGCGGTCGTACTCCAGCCGCAGGTCGGCCGGCTCGATCGGGGCGGTGTTCCCCTCGGCGTCGTAGCCGACCACGCCGAACACCCCGGTGTCACCGGACCGGTTCAGGCCGAGTCGCTCCACGGTGGAGCCGATCCGGTCCAGCGGCCCGAGGACGGTGAGGTCCAGGGTGCCGCGCGCCTCCTCGCGCCAGGCGGTGACGGTGGCCCGACCGGCGGCGCCGGCCCGGAACACGCCGTCGTCGTCCACCGTGCCCTGCGCGGCGGGGTTGGCCCGCCAGCGGGGCTCTCCGGCCGCCGGCCCGTACGTCTCGTCGTAGCCGGCCGCGGTGAGCCGGCGGGTGAGGCCCGGGAACACCCGGTCCGGTCGGCCGCCGCGGACCGGGGCGACGCCGGGCGCGGCGGTCGGGTCGCTCGCCGTCTCGAGCCAGTAGCCGGTGAGCCGGCCGCTGCCCTGCGGCGCGTAGACGGCCAGTCCGTTGGGGACCGGGCGTTCCGTGCCGTCGGAGGGGGCGTTCTCCACCTGCACGGCGGCGGCGCCGGGCTCCCGGGCGAGCAGGGTCGACGAGCCGCCACCGTCGAGGTTGAGCGCGTTCGCCGCACCCAACTCGACCATCATCCGGCCCATCTCCGTCTGGGTGACGCCCCGGCTGTCCACCGACCGGCCGTCCACGGTCAGCATGACCATCCGGCGGCCGTCGGCGGAGAAGCCGACGGAGGTGCGCGGGGCGAGCGTCCGGTCGGCGATGTCCTGCACGACGCCGTCGCGGACCAGCACGTTGCCGCCGCCGACCGCCGAGCGCAGCTCACCCCCGTCGGCGGCCCTCGGCCGCCAGGTCACGTCCACCGGGTCACCGGGGCGCGGCGCGGCGAGGGCGTCCGCGCCGGCCTCCCGGCCGAGCAGCACGGTGGTCCCGGCGGGGACCGGACCGTCGCCGGCCGTGCCGGCCACGGCCGCGACCCGACCGCCGGTCACCGTCACCTCGACCGTCCGGGCCGCGCCGCCGACCGCCCGCGCCCGGGTGTACGTCCCCCAGAGCGGAGTGAACACGCCGATGCCGTCGCGCTGCACCATGTTGTTGAACTGGGTCAACCCGACCGGTCCGGTGGGCAATGTGGCGGTGCCCTCGAAGCCGACCTGGATGATCCGGCCCAGGCCGGCGCCGTCCAGCGCGGCGGCGTTGGGGTGCCCGGCTACCGGTGACTGGATCAGCTCGCCGGAGCGGATGCCGACGCCCTGGGCGGCGCCCGAGTTGTTGATGTCGAAGAAGTCGCCGTTGACGGCGGCCACCGCCCGGGAGCGGTCCACGGCGGCCCGCAGCGGCTCGTCGCGGGTGACCGCCCCGGAGTTGACGTAGTCGACCGTCAGGCCGCCGGAGAGATCGGCGGTGAGCGCGTCGGCGCGCAGCCAGCCCTCGGCGTCGTACCGGTCGAAGGAGGTCAGGTCCAGGCCGGGCGCGACCGGCCGGGTGGTCTTCGCGGTCTCCAGGCCACCGGCCGGCTCCAGCCCGGCGACGGGCGCGGCGGCCGGGGTGGGGCGGCGGGCCAGGGTGACCGGGCCGGCCGGCCCGGAGGAGGCGACCGGCGCGTCCTCGGCGGCGGTGTCGGTGGCCACGGTGGGACCCGCCGCCACGGCGGCGGGCGACGGACCGGGGAGGGCAAGCAGCGGGGTGAGCAGCAGGGCACCTGCCGCCCGAGCGGATCGACTGCGGGTACGCATGGACGACAGTCAACCCGAGACTGCACAGAAGTTTCAATACCTGACCGCTTACACGAAGGAAAACTCCACGCGGCCGGGGCGGGACCGGTCGGTGCGTACACGAAGGAAGGGCACGGCCGCGAACGGCCGTGCCCTTCCTTCGTCGGTCCTACCGGGGCGGTGTCACTCCCCCGGCGTCGACTTCGCGATCTGCATCAGGAACTCGATGTTGGTACGCGACTTCTTGAGCCGGTCCAGCAGCAGGTCCAGCGCCGCCTGCGAGTCCAGCGAGTGCATCACCTTGCGGAGCTTGTGGATGATCGCCAGCTCCTCCGGCGCGAGGAGGATCTCCTCCTTACGCGTGCCGGACGCGCTGACGTCGACCGCCGGGAAGGTCCGCTTGTCCGCGATCTTCCGGTCCAGCTTCAGCTCCGCGTTACCGGTGCCCTTGAACTCCTCGAAGATGACCGTGTCCGCCATGGACCCGGTCTCCACCAGCGCGGTGGCGAGAATGGTCAGCGAGCCGCCGTTCTCGATGTTGCGCGCCGCGCCGAGGAAGCGCTTGGGCGGGTAGAGCGCGGTGGAGTCGATACCACCCGACATGATCCGGCCGCTGGCCGGCGCCGCCAGGTTGTACGACCGCCCGAGCCGGGTCACCGAGTCGAGCAGCACGACCACGTCGTGGCCCAGCTCGACCAGGCGCTTGGCCCGCTCGATCGCCAACTCGGCGACCGTGGTGTGGTCCTGCGGCGGACGGTCGAACGTGGCCGCGACGACCTCGCCCTTCACCGAACGCTGCATGTCGGTGACCTCTTCGGGCCGCTCGTCCACCAGCACCACCATCAGGTGGCACTCCGGGTTGTTGTGGGTGATCGCGTTCGCGATCGCCTGCAGCACCATGGTCTTACCGGCCTTGGGCGGGGACACGATGAGCGCCCGCTGTCCCTTGCCGATCGGCATGACCAGGTCGATGACCCGGGTGGTCAGGATGTGCGGCTCGGTCTCCAGCCGCAGCCGCTCCTGCGGGTAGAGCGGGGTGAGCTTGTAGAACTCCGGCCGACGCCGGGCCTCCTCGGGCTCCATCCCGTTGACGGTGTCCAGCCGCACGAGCGGGTTGTACTTGTCCCGCCGCTGGTCGCCGCTGTTGCCGCCCTCGCGGCCGGCCCGCACGGCGCCGGTGATCGCGTCACCGCGCCGCAGGCCGTACTTCTTGATCTGGGACATCGAGACGTAGACGTCGTTCGGGCCGGCCAGGTAGCCGGTGGTCCGGACGAAGGCGTAGTTGTCCAGCACGTCGACGATGCCGGCCACCGGGACGAGGACCTCGTCCTCGCCGACCTGCGGCTCGCGGCCACCGCCGCCGCCCTCGTTGCCGCCCTCGGCACGGTCGCCACGGCCGCGACGGCGGTCACGGAACCGGCTACGCCGGCCCCGCCGGCCGCCGCCCTCGCCGTCGTCGTCGCCGTCGTTGTCCCGCTCGGCACGCTGACCACGGTCGTTGCGGTCACCCCGGTCGTTGCGGTCACCCCGGTCGTTGCGGTCACCCCGGTCGTTACGGTCACCCCGGTCGTTACGGTCGTTGCGGTCGCCACGGTCGTTGCGCTCGGCCCGCTCGCCGCCCTCGGCCCGGTCACCACGCTCGCCGCGCTCGTTGCGCTCCGCCCGCTCGCCGCCGCGCTCGTTGCGCTCGGCCCGCTCGCCACGCTCGGCCCGGTCGGTCCGCTCGCCACGCTCGGCCCGGTCGGTCCGCTCGCCACGCTCGGTCCGCTCGCCACGCTCAGCGCGGTCGGTCCGCTCGCCACGCTCGGTCCGCTCGCCACGCTCAGCGCGGTCGGTCCGCTCGCCACGCTCGGTCCGCTCGCCACGCTCGGCCCGGTCGGTCCGCTCGCCACGCTCGGCCCGGTCGGTCCGCTCGCCACGCTCGGCCCGGTCGGTCCGCTCGGCGCGGTCGGCCCGCTCGCCACGCTCGGCGCGGTCGGCCCGCTCGCCACGGTCACCGGCGCGCTCGGCACGGTCCCGGTCGCCACGATCCGCGGTCTCCTCGGCGCGCGGCTCGGCGGCCGGCGTTTCGACGGCGGTGGTCGCCGCCGCGGCCCGGCCACGCCGGGTGCGGGTACGACCCTCGGTCGGTGCGGCGGTCTGCTCGGCCGCCGGCTCGGTGGCCCGACGCTCCGCCTCGGGACGCTCGGCGCCCCGCACCTCGGCACGGACCTCGTCACGGGCGGGAGCGGCCGCGGCCGGCACCTCGGCCCGCGGTCGAGGGGTACCGGCGGCGGCGCCGCCCTGCCGCTCGGAGATGGCGCTGATCAGCTCGCCCTTACGCATGCGAGCGGTACCGGAGATGCCGAGCGACGCGGCCAGGCTCTGAAGCTCCGGCAGCAGCATCGCGGACAGGCCGGTGCCGCTGCGCCGACGGCGGGTGGGGGCGGCTGCGGCTTCGCCAGCGACGTTGGAAACATCCGACGTCATGTCGGTGGTGTCGCTCAATGGATTCCTTCCCTCGATAGGCCGGGACTGCCCGGAGTCGACGTACGAGGTGGCCGGGCGGCCTCGGTGCACCCGCCTCGCAGGGACGCGTCGCGGGAGTCTGTGACACAGCAGCCGGTCGGTCTCCCGACTCACCAGCCTCGGTGAGCAGGTCTCGCCGTCTGCGGCGACCTGTGGAAACTGCGGTGCGGCGTGGGCCTAGGCAGGGGTGACGGGCTTACCGCCGAAAGCTTCGGGGGTGCGCCGACCCGCAGGGAGATCGCATGCTTCGCGGCTGTGCTAGGTCTAGAGCGTAATCAACTCTTCCGACCTGCGGCAACAGGGTCCCGCTCGGCGTGTCCCAGTCTACCCCGTTCGACCCGGGCCCCGTGCACCTCTACCGGCAACCGCCAGGATCGCCAATCCATTCCCGGGGTGAAGCCCTCCGGCGGCTCGGTGAGTGCCAGCACCGTCGGCCCCGCCCCACTGACCACAGCCGCCACACCGGCCGCACGCAGCGCCGTGACCAGGGCGGCCGCGCCCGGCATCCCCTCCGCACGGTAGTCCTGGTGCAGCCGGTCGACGGTGGCCGGCAGCAGCAGCTCCGGCGCCGCGGTCAGCGCGTGCACCAGCAACGCCGCCCGCCCGGCGGTCAGCGCGGCGTCGGCGTGCGGCACCGCCGCCGGCAGCGCGGCCCGGGCGACCGCGGTCAGGCCCCGCTCGTCCGGCACGAACACCGTCGGGAATACGCCGTCGGCCACGGCCAGCGAGACCGCGCGGGCGCCGGTGGGCTCCGTCCAGGCCACCGTGAAGCCGCCGAGCAGGCAGGGGGCCACGTTGTCCGGGTGGCCCTCGATCTCCGCCGCCAGGCGCAGGACCGCCGCGTCGTCCAGCCGCTGCGGCCCGTCGACCACCAGGGCCCGGGCCAGCAGCACGCCGGCCACGATCGCCGCCGACGAGGAGCCGAGACCCCGGGCCTGCGGGATCCGGTTGACGCACTCCAGCGCGAGCCCGGTGGGCTGGCCGCCGAGCGCGTCGAAGGTCGCCCGCATCGCCCGGGCCACCAGGTGCCGGTCGTCGCCCGGCAGTTCCCCCGCGCCCTCGCCGGCGACCGACACCCGCACGCCGGGCCCGGCGGCGATCTCGGCGGCGACGTCGTCGTGCAGGCCCAGGGCGAGACCGAGCGCGTCGAACCCCGGCCCCAGGTTGGCGCTGGTGGCGGGCACCCGGACCCGGACCGGCCCGGTTTCGAAAGTCAACGGCACCGCCCCATGCTAGGGCCCGGCACCGACAGCCCGGCGGACCGCGGCCCGCCCGCCCGCAGCCTGGGACGGCCGGGTCAGCGGGGAACGGCCGGGTCCGGCGCGTCCGCCGGGTCGGTGAGCGACAGCCGGCGGGTGGCGACCCGCCAGCCCAGCGCGTAGAGCAGGGTGACCAGGCCGCAACCGGCCAGCACCACCCGCTCGTCCACCAGGTCCACCACGCCCGCCACCACCAACTGGCTGACCGAGATGGCCAGGGTCGCCAGCATCATGTCGGTGGCGAAGATCCGGCCGCGCAGCCGGTCCGGCACCTCCCCCTGGAGGGCGAAGTTCGACAGCACCCAGTTGCTGCCGCCGCCCAGGTGCGCCACGAAGACCAGCACCAGCACCAGCGGGAACCAGCCGGTCACCGAGGTGCCCAGGTACGCCAGGCCGTACAGCGACATGGACAGGGCCAGCCCGGGCAGCAGCCAGGACCGGTCGGTCAGCACCCGCCGCATCAGGATCGGCCCCACCAGTGCCCCGGCGCCCCGGGCGGCGAAGAGCAGCCCGGTGCCCACCGAACCCACGCCGAACACCCCGGCGAGCAGCGGGAAGACGGTCAGCACGCCGTTGCCCAGCCCGACCGCGGACTTCACCGTGACCAGCGCCAGCACCCGCGGGTGGTGGCCGATGTGGCCCAGCGCCTCCCGGATCGCCGGCCAGGTCCGCTGCACCGGCAGGGCCGCGTCCCGGGGCGCCTGCAACGGCCGGCGGATCCGGGTCGCCAGGCCCGCGGCCAGCGCCAGGCCGACCGCGGCGACCACGAAGGAGACGTACGGGCCGGTGACCGCGCTCAGCACGCCACCCAGTGACGCGCCGACCACCGTCATGGTCCCCCAGGCCGAGCCGGCCACCGCATTGCCGGCGGCCAGGTCGTCCGGGTCCAGCACGTTGGGCAGGGCGGCCTGGGCGGCCGGCGAGTAGAGCGCCTTGGCCACCGCCACCACCGCGATGCCGAGCATGGCCAGCCACGCCGTGCCGGCGCTGCGTACCCCGAGCAGCAGCAGCACGCCGGCCAGGGCGGCGAGGTTCGCCACCATCATGATCTTGCGGCGGTCGTACCGGTCGGCGATGGTGCCGGTCCAGGGCAGCAGCAGCGCCACCACACCGGTGTCCAGGGCGAGCACCAGCGCGCCCCAGACGCCGCTGCCGGTCAACTGCGGCAGCAGCACCAGCAGCGGGACCATGACGAACCAGTCCGCACCGAAGACCACCAGCTCGGCCAGGAAGAGGTTGCGGAAGTCCCGGTTGCGGGCCAGGACCGAGACGGTGGGTGACACCCCGGCACCCTAACGGCTCAGACCTCGGCGCCGGCATGCAGGAGTTGGGAAACCGTCACGAAGCGGTAGCCGCGACCGCGCAGGCCGCCGATCAGATCAGGCAGCCCGTTCAACGCCACCAGCCGCTGTCGCGTGCCGACGTCGTGCGCCAGCAGGATGGTGCCGGGGCGGACGTCGGCCACGATCCGCCGGGCGTGTCCCGCCGGGTCGCCGGGGAACTCGCCCTCCACCATCTGGAGGGTCCAGAGCACCAGCCGGTAGTCCAGCCGGGCGGCGGCGTGCAGCACCGCGCCGCCGAGGTGCCCCCAGGGCGGGCGGAGCAGCCGGGGCGCCACCCCGGTCACCTCCGCGATGGTGTCGTGGCTGCGGCGCAGGT
This sequence comes from Micromonospora siamensis, assembly GCF_900090305.1. Classification (NCBI taxonomy): domain Bacteria; kingdom Bacillati; phylum Actinomycetota; class Actinomycetes; order Micromonosporales; family Micromonosporaceae; genus Micromonospora; species Micromonospora siamensis. Next base: position 5,742,877 of record NZ_LT607751.1, read on the forward strand.
CGTCGTGGACGGCGGTGGCGTCCATCCGGGCCAGGTCGCGGTGCGCCCAGCTGTGGTTGCCGACCTCGTGCCGGCCCAGCCGGCCGCGCACCACGTCGGCGTGCCGCCGGGCCCGCTCACCGACCAGGAAGAAGGTCGCCGGCACGTCGAGGCGGTCCAGGGTGTCCAGCACCATCGGTGTCCACTGTGGCCGTGGCCCGTCGTCGAAGGTGAGCGCCACCAGCGGGGTGTCCGTGCGTACCCCCCAGGTGACCGCGACGGCGCCCGCGCCGACCTCCTGGAAACGGTTGCCCAGGGTGGCGCTCGCCGGCCCCCCGCCCAGCGGCAGCCGGCGGTCGGCGATCCAGGCGCTCTCCGCCGTCGCCACCGCGCCCGCCGCGGCGCCACCGGCCAGCAGGACGGTCCGGCGCAGCAGGGCCCGCCGCCCCCACCGGCCCGCCTCGTCCGACATCCCCGCTCCGCTCCGCCACCCACCGGTGGCCGGGCACCCGTCGCCGAGGCCTCCCCGGCCGCGACCGCGTCCGCGACCATCGGGGCGGCGGACCCGGAACGGCGACAGGGAACGGATCGGCACGTACAGTATGCACCGCATCACTGAACGCGAAGAGTGGGATGTCGGATCCCCGCCCCGGAGCGCGGGGCGGGGATCCGACCGGAGTCACTCGGCCGGCGGCAGCGGGGAACGGCGGCTCTTCGGCAGGCGCAGCACCTCGAACTGGTCGGTCCCGTCCAGCAACGCGGCCGAGGGCGCGGAACGCTGCGCCGGCACGGTCACCGGGGCGGGTACGGGCGCCGCCGGCCCGTCGACCGGCGCGGTCCCGGCGACCGCGGCGGGGGCACCGGCCGGAGCCGTCGGTTCGGGCCCACCGGCGGGAGCGTCCGTCGTGCCGCCCCGTCCCCAGCGGCGTCGCACCGACTCCTTCGCGTACTCGACCATCGCGTAGAGCGTGGGCACCAGCACCAGGGTCAGCAGCGTCGAGCTGATCAGGCCGCCGATCACCACGATGGCCAGCGGCCGGGAGATGAAGCCGCCCTCGCCGGTCAGGCCGAACGCCATCGGCAGCAGCGCGAAGACGGTCGCCACGGCGGTCATCAGGATCGGCCGCAGCCGGCGCCGGCCGCCCTCGACCACCGCCTCCGCCACGCCCATGCCCTGCGCCCGGTACTGGTTGACCAGGTCGAGCAGGACGATCGCGTTGGTCACCACGATGCCGACCAGCATCAGCACGCCGATCAGCGCCGGCACGCCCAGCGGGGTGCCGGTGACCAGCAGCAGTCCGATCGCGCCGGTCGCCGCGAACGGCACCGAGACCAGCAGGATCAGCGCCTGGGTGATGCTCCGGAACGTGGCCACCATGATCAGGAAGACGATGGCGATCGCCGCCAGCACGGCCAGGCCCAGGTCGCCGAAGGCGTCCTTCTGCTGGGCGCTGGCCCCGCCGACGGTGAACGTCGCGCCCGGCACGTCGATCGCGTCCAGCCGCTGCTGGAGCTCCCGGGTGGTGGCGCCCAGGTTGGAGCCGGTGGCCGTACCGGTCACCGAGACGCTGCGCCCGCCGTCGATCCGGGTCACCTGCTGCGGCCCCTCGGCCTCGGTGACCTTCGCGACCGCGCCCAGCTTCACCGGACCCACCGGCAGCGCCTTGAGCTGCGCCACCGTCGCCGGCGGGGTGGCGGTGCTCCGCAGCACCACCTGCCGGGGCACGTCGTCGAAGGTCACCTCGCCCAGCGGGGCACCCCGGTACGCCTGCGCGACCAGCCGCCCGACGGCCGCCTCGCTGAGCCCGTACCGGGCCGCGGCGACCCGGTCGACGTCGACGTCCAGCCGGGGCGTCCGCTCGGCCAGGCCACTGGCGACATCCTCGACGCCCGGCGTGCCGGCCAGCGCCGTCCGGGCGGCCTCGGCGGCCCGGTTCAGCGCCTCCGGGTCGCTCGCCTGGACCACGACCTCCAGCTCGTCGCCGGAGGCGCCGCCCTGACCCCGGCCGAAGGTCAGCTCGCCGGCCGTCGCGCCGAGCCGGTCGAACTCCCGGCGCAGCTCCTCGCGTACCTCCGGGGCGTCGCGCTCGCCGTCCAGGGCGAGCGACCAGCGTGCGGTGTCGTTGCCCCCGCCGCCCTCCCACGGCCGGTCGCTGCCACCGATGCTGACCTGGTACGTCTCGACGCCCGCGGTCCGGGCCAGCACGTCCTCGACCGCCTTGGCCGCCTGGTCGGTGCCGGCCAGGCCGGTGCCGGCGGGCATCTGCTGGCTGATGTTCAGGGTGTCCTGGCCGGAGTCGTCCAGGAAGTTGGTCTCCAGCTGGCGGGAGAGGCCGAAGGTGCCGAGCAGCACCACCAGTCCCACCGCCACGGTCGCCCAGCGGGTCCGCCAGGAACCGGTGGCGAACCGCACCACCGGCAGGTACGCCCGCTGCAACGGGCTGCGCAGCTCCTTCTCCTCGGCGGCCCGCCGGGCCGCCGGGTCCTCGACGCCGGCCCGGGGGGCCCGCAGGAACCAGTACGCGAGCACCGGCACCACGGTCAGCGAGACCAGCAGCGAGGCCAGCAGGGCGACCGTGACGGTGATGGCGAACGGCGCGAAGAGCTGCCCGACGAAGCCGCCGACCAGCGCGATCGGGGCGAAGACGGCGACCGTGGTGAGGGTGGAGGCGGTCACCGCGCCGGCCACCTCGCGGACCGCGCCGAGGATGGCGTCCCGCCGGGGCTCGCCGTAGCCGAGGTGCCGCTTGATGTTCTCCAGCACGACGATCGAGTCGTCGACCACCCGGCCGACCGCGATGGTCAGCGCGCCCAGGGTGAGCAGGTTCAGCGAGTAGTCGCCGACCCAGAGGGCGATCAGGGCGACCAGCACCGACAGCGGGATGGAGACCGCCGTGACCAGGGTGGAGCGGACCGACAGCAGGAAGACCAGGATGACCACGACCGCCATCAGCAGGCCGAGCAGCCCCTCGGTGGTCAGGCTCTCGATGGACCGCTCGATGAACGGGGCCTGGTCGAAGACCACGGCGAGGTCGGCGCCGCCGGCGCCCTTCAGCTCGGCCAGCCGGTCCCGGATCTCGTGCGAGATGGTCACCGCGTTGCCGTCCGGGGCGGCGGTGACGGCCAGGCCCAGGCTGGGCCGGCCGTTGGTGCGGGTGATGGCGGTGGCCGGGGCGAGTTCCTCGGTCACGGTGGCCACCGACCCGAGGGTGACCGGCCGGGCCGGCGCGCGGCGCACCGGCGGGGCGGCGACGGGCTTGACCGCCGGCTTCCCGGGCACCGGCTTGGCGGCCGGCGGCCTGGGCGGCGCGGGCGGCGTCACGACCTTGAGGACCAGCCCGCGCAGCTCCTTCACCGAGCGGATCGGGCCACCCACCTGCACCGGAAGGGAGCGGCTGCCGTCGGTCACCGTGCCGGCGGGGACCGCCACGCCGTTGGTCCGGAGCAGCTCGGCGATGGCGCTGGGTTCGATCTTGTTGGCGGCCAGCTTCGCCGGGTCCGGCCTGACCACCACGATCGGGTCCCGGGCGCCGGTCAGCGCCACCGAGCGGACGCCCTCGATCCCCTCGAGCTCCGGCAGGACCGACCGGCGCAGCCGCTGGGCGAGCGCCTGCTCGTCCCCGTCACCGGAGGCGGCCAGCACCACGGCCGGCAGGTCGTCGGTGGAGCCGGCGAGCACCTGCGGCTCGACGCCCGCCGGGAGCTGGCCGGCGATCCGGCCCAGCGCGGCCTGCATCTTGTTGACCACGTCGTCCACATCGGTGCCGAACGTGTACTGCACCACGACGGTGGCCGAGCCCTCCCGCGAGGTGGAGGTGATCTTCTCCAGCCCCGGCACGCCCTGGAGGCTGTTCTCGATCGGCTCGGTCACCTGCGCCTCGACCACCTCGGGCGAGGCACCGGGCTGGACGGCCACGACGAACGCGGCGGGCAGCTCCAACGAGGGCAGGAGCTGCTGCTTCAACGACGGAACGGCGAACGCCCCGAACGCCGCGGTCACCACCGCGATGAGGGCGACCAGCCCTCGGTTGGCGAGGCTGGATCTGGCGAGCAGCGACATCGGGACGGCTCACTCCTGAGGGGAAGGGACGGCTCGGTGGGGCAAGTGTGCCGGAACCGATCTTCGTCACCCACGCCGCCCCCGCGCCCGGGGCGACGCGCTCAGGCCAGGTCGAGGGAGCGCGCCGCGGCCAGCGGGTCGTTGGCGATGGTGACCGGCGCGGGCGCGGTGGAGATGGCCCACTCCGGGTCCTTGAGGCCGTGCCCGGTGACCGTGCAGACGACGGTGGACCCGGCCGGCACCCGGCCGGCCGCGCCCTGCTGGAGCAGACCGGCGACGCTGGCCGCGCTGCCCAGCTCGACGAAGACACCCACCTCGCGGGCGAGGAGACGGTACGCCGACAGGATCTCCCGGTCGGTGACCGCGGCGATCAGCCCCTCGGAGGCGTCCCGGGCGTCGATCGCCCTGGTCCAGCTGGCCGGGTTGCCGATCCGGATGGCGGTGGCGATGGTGGACGGCTCCGGCACCACCTTGCCGCCGACCAGCGGCGCGGCCCCGGCGGCCTGGAAGCCGTACATCTTCGGGGCGCGGGTGGCGTTGCCGTCGTGCACGTCCTCGGAGTAGCCCATCCAGTACGCCGAGATGTTGCCGGCGTTGCCGACGGGCAGGCAGTGGATGTCCGGGGCGTCGCCGAGCGCCTCGACGATCTCGAACGCGGCGGTCTTCTGGCCGTGCAACCGGTTGATGTTGACCGAGTTGACCAGGGCCACCGGGTAGTCCTGGGCGAGCTTGCCGGCCAGCGCGAGGCAGTCGTCGAAGTTGCCGTTGACCTGGAGCAACTTGGCGCCGTGCACCAGCGCCTGGGCCAGCTTGCCCAGCGCGATCTTGCCCTGCGGCACCAGCACCGCGCAGGTGATCCCGGCGCGGGCCGCGTACGCCGCCGCGGAGGCGCTGGTGTTGCCGGTGGAGGCGCAGATGAGCGCCTTGTCGCCGGCCTCCACCGCCTTGGACACGGCGACGGTCATGCCCCGGTCCTTGAACGAGCCGGTGGGGTTGGCGCCCTCGACCTTCAGCCACACGTCGCAGTCGAGGCGCTCGGAAAGCGCCGGCGCCGGCAGCAGCGGGGTGTTTCCCTCGTGCAGGGTGACGACGGGCGTCGCGTCGGTGACCGGGAGCCGGTTCCGGTACGCGTCGATCAGTCCTCGCCACATGTCGTTGCTCCTATCGTCGTCCCCCGTCAGGGTGGCTCACGGCGTGCGGCCGGCCGGGGCCGCACCCGAGGTCATCCACCTGACGGGACGAGCCATCTCAGGCCCCGCCCTCGACGCGCAGCACACTCGCCACCGACCGGACGATGTCCAGCCCGCGCAGCTCGCGGACGGTCGCGGCCAGCGCGGCGTCCGGCGCGACGTGCGTGACGATGACCAGGTCCGCGTCCTCGCCCCGGCCGGCCGGTCCGCCACCCGCCGGGCCCTGCCGGACGGTGGCGATGGAGACGTCGTGCCGGGCGAAGACCCCGGCGACGGACTGGAGCACACCCGGACGGTCGGCCACGTCGAGGCTGATGTGGTAGCGGGTGAGCGCCTCCCCCATCGGCCGCACGGCCAGGTCGGCGTACGCGGACTCGCTGGCCGCCCGGGCCCCGGCGAGCCGGTTGCGGGCCACCGCCACCACGTCGCCGAGGACGGCGCTGGCGGTCGGCGCCCCGCCGGCGCCCCGGCCGTAGAACATCAGCTGCCCGGCCGCCTCGGCCTCGACGAAGACCGCGTTGAACGCGTCACCGACGCTGGCCAGCGGGTGGCCCAGCGGGATCATCGCCGGGTGCACCCGGACGCTGACCGTCTCCCGGCCCGCGTCGTCGACGCCCCGGGCGGCGATGCAGAGCAGCTTGATGGTGCAGCCCATCGCCTTGGCGCTGGCCACGTCGGCGGCGGTCACCTCGGTGATGCCCTCGCGGTGCACGTCGGCGGCGGTGACCCGGGTGTGGAAGGCCAGCGAGGCGAGGATGGCGGCCTTCGCGGCGGCGTCGAAGCCCTCCACGTCGGCGGTCGGGTCCGCCTCGGCGTACCCCAGCTCGGTGGCCTCCTCCAGCGCCTCGGCGAAGCCGGCGCCGGTGGCGTCCATGGCGGAGAGGATGAAGTTGGTGGTGCCGTTGACGATGCCGGTGACCCGGTTGATCCGGTCACCGTGCAGCGAGTCGCGCAGCGGGCGCAGCAGCGGGATCGCCCCGGCGACGCTGGCCTCGTAGTAGAGGTCCGCGTCGCCCTCGGCGGCGGCGTCGTGCAGCGCCGCGCCGTCCTCGGCGAGCAGCGCCTTGTTGGCGGTGACCACGCTCTTGCCGGCGCGCAGCGCCTCGACCAGCCAGCTGCGGGCCGGCTCGATGCCGCCGACCATCTCGACCACCACGTCGACGTCGTCGCGCTTGATCAGGCCGAGCGGGTCGGTGGTGAACAGCGCCGGGTCGACGGGCAGGCCGGCCCGGTCCCGGCCGACCCGGCGTACGGCGATGCCGGCGATCTCCAGCGGAGCCCCGATCCGGGCGGTGAGGTCGGCCGACTGCTCGTGCAGCAGCCGGACCACCTCACTGCCGACGGTTCCGCAGCCGAGCAGCGCCAAACGCACAGGTGACGTCATCCCACATCCAGAGTGAGCAGGTCCTCTTCGGTTTCCCGCCGGACGATCAGCCGGGCCCGTCCGGCACGCACCGCGACCACCGGGGGGCGCGGCACGTGGTTGTAGTTGCTGGCCATGCTCCGGCAGTACGCACCCGTGCCGGGCACCGCGACAAGATCTCCGGGCTGCACGTCGGCGGGCAGGAATTCATCCTTCACCACGATGTCCCCGGACTCACAGTGCTTTCCCACCACGCGGGCGAGCAGCGGCTCGGCCGACGACGCCCGGTTGGCCACCGTGGCCGAGTACGACGCGTCGTAGAGGGCGGTCCGGATGTTGTCGCTCATCCCCCCGTCGACGCTCACGTACGTCCGCAACCCGTCGACGTCCTTGACCGTGCCCACCTCGTAGAGGGTGAACACCGCCGGCCCGACGATGGCCCGGCCCGGCTCGATCGACAGCCGGGGCACGGCGAGCCGCTCCGCCGCGCACTCCGCGTCGACGATCTTGCGCATCCGCTTGGCCAGCTCGTGCGGCGACGAGGGGTCGTCCTGGGTGGTGTACGCGATGCCGAAGCCGCCGCCGAGGTCCAGCTCGGGCAGCTCCACCCCGCGCGCGTCGCGGATCTGCGCCTGCAGGCCGAGCACCCGGCGGGCGGAGACCTCGAAGCCGCTGGTGTCGAAGATCTGCGAACCGATGTGCGAGTGCAGGCCGCGCAGGTCGAGCACGTCCTCGTCGAGGACCCGCAGGGCCGCCGCCAGGGCCGCCCCGCCGGCCAGCGAGAAGCCGAACTTCTGGTCCTCGTGGGCGGTGGCGATGAACTCGTGGGTGTGCGCCTCCACGCCGACGGTCACCCGGACCAGCACGCCGGGGCGTACCCCGCGCTCGCGGGCCAGCGCGGTGAGCCGGTCGATCTCGGTGAACGAGTCCAGGACGATCCGCCCCACCCCGGCGTCCAGCGCCCGGGTCAGCTCGGCCACCGACTTGTTGTTGCCGTGGAAGGCGATCCGCGCCGGGTCCATCCCGGCCGCCAGCGCGGTGGCCAGCTCGCCGCCGGTGCAGACGTCGAGGAGCAGCCCCTCCTCGGCGATCATCCGCACCACCGCGCGGCAGAGGAACGCCTTGCCCGCGTAGTAGACGTCCGCGTCGCCGAAGGCGTCCCGGAACTCCCGGGCCCGGGCCCGCAGGTCGTCCTCGTCCAGGACGTACGCCGGGGTGCCGTACTCCCGGGCGAGTTCGTGGACCGACAGGCCGGCGACCCGCAGCGCGCCGTCGGCGCCGCGGGTGACGTTGTGCGGCCACAGGGCCGGCACCAGGGTGTTGACGTCCACCGGGGTACGCAGCCACGACGGGCCGCGGCTGCCGATGTCGCCGTGCAGGGCACCGGCCTCGTGCGCGCGCATGATGCCTACATCCTCTCGGGGGCGGAGACGCCGAGCAGGCGCAGGCCGTTGGCGATGACCGTGCGGGTGGCGTCGTTGAGCCAGAGCCGGGCGCGGTGCAGGTCGGTGACCTCCTCGTCACCCTGCGGCAGGACCCGGCAGTTGTCGTAGAACCGGTGGTAGGAGGCGGCCACGCTCTCCTCCAGGTAACGGGCCACCCGGTGCGGCTCGCGCAGCTCCGCCGCGGTGGCCACCACGGCGGGGAACTCGGCGAGCGCCTTGAGCAGCTCGTTCTCCTTGTCGTGGGAGAGCAGCTCGGGCTGGAAGTCGTCGGCCGCGCCCCGGGTCAGCCCCACCTCGGCGGCGTTGCGGGCGACGCCGGCGGTCCGAGCGGCGACGTACTGCACGTAGTAGACCGGGTTGTCGCGGGTGGCCCGGGTCCACAGCTCCACGTCGATGTCGATCGGCGAGTCGCTGGAGTAGCGGGCCAGCGCGTAGCGGGAGGCGTCCACGCCGATCGCGTCGACCAGGTCCTCCAGGGTGACCACGGTGCCGGCCCGCTTGCTCATCCGCACCGGGGCGCCGTCGCGGACCAGATTGACCAGCTGGCCGATGAGGATCTCCAGGTTGCGCTCCGGGTCGTCGCCGAAGCAGGCGGCCATCGCCTTCATCCGGCCGATGTAGCCGTGGTGGTCGGCGCCCAGCATGATCACTACCCGCTCGAAGCCGCGCTCGCGCTTGTCGAGATAGTAGGCGCAGTCGGCGGCGAAGTAGGTCCACTCGCCGTTGGACTTGCGCAGCACCCGGTCCTTGTCGTCACCGAAGTCGGTGGTGCGCAGCCAGGTGGCGCCCTCGGACTCGTAGAGGTGCCCCTGCTCGCGGAGCCGGTTCAGGGCCAGGTCCAGCTCGCCCCGGTCGTGCAGGTCCTTCTCGTTGAAGTAGGTGTCGAACTCCACCCCGAAGGCCTGAAGCGACGACTTGATCTCGGCGAACATCAGCGCGACGCCCTCGACCCGGAAGACCTCCTGGGCGGCGTCGTCGGTCAGCTCCAGCACGTCCGGGCGGATCCCGCGGACCGCCTCGGCGATCTCGGCGATGTACGCGCCGCCGTAGCCGTCCTCGGGGGCCGGCTCGCCCTTCGCGGCGGCCAGCAGCGACCGGGCGAACCGGTCGATCTGCGAGCCGGCGTCGTTGAAGTAATATTCCGTGCCCACGTCGGCGCCGGTGGCGCGGAGCAGCCGGCTCAGCGCGTCGCCGACGGCGGCCCAGCGGACCCCGCCGATGTGCACCGGGCCGGTCGGGTTCGCCGAGACGAACTCCAGGTTGATCTTCTCGCCGGCCAGCCGGTCGCTGCGGCCGTACCCGTCGCCGGCCTCCACGATCACCCGGGCCAGCTGCCCGGCGGCGGCCGCGTCGAGCCGGATGTTCAGGAAGCCCGGGCCGGCGATCTCCACCGACTTGATCCCCGGCGCCCGGCCGAGCTGCTCGGCGAGGCCGGCGGCCAGCTCGCGCGGGGGCACCCCGACCTTCTTGCTGAGCTGGAGCGCCAGGGTGGAGGCGTAGTCGCCGTGATCGGGGTTACGCGGGCGTTCCACGGCGGTGGTCTCCGGCAGCGCGGAACGGTCCAGCCCGCGCTCCGAGAAGACGGCATGGGCTGCGGAGAGGACGACGTCGGCGAGTTCTGCAGGAGTCACCGAACCATGTTATCGGGGGTAGACTCGGGCACTCGGCGGCGACCCTGCGCGACATTTCGACCGCCACTCCCCTGACCGACCGACCTGACGAGGCACGATGAGCATCAGCACCCCGGGCGGCCCGGAGCGCCGTCCGACCGTGGTCAGCACCGGCAAGAAGCCGGCGGCCGGCCGGCCCGCGGCTGCCGATCGGACGGCCAGGCCGGGCGCCGGGAAGGGCACCCCCCGGCAGGGCTCGGGCGGCAAGGGCCGCAAGCCGGTCACCCCGGTGAAGGTGAGCCAGGGCCGCTCCTGGGGGCCGATCGGGGTCATCGCCGCGGTCTGCCTGCTGGCCATCGGGATCATCGGTTACGGCGTGTACGCCTCGGTTCAGGGCTCCAAGCCGTGGGAGAAGCGGGCGGCCGACATCGACGGCGTCGTCGACTACCGCGCCAAGGACAAGGAGCTGGTCAAGGGCGGCAACCACCAGCAGGGCCCGATCAAGTACACGGTCCTCCCGCCGGTGGCCGGCCCGCACAACCCGGCCTGGCAGAACTGCATGGGCGACGTCTACGACGCCCCGATCGCCAACGAGCACGCGGTGCACAGCCTGGAGCACGGCACGGTCTGGATCACCTACCGGCCCGACCTGCCCGCCGACCAGGTGGCCAAGCTCAAGGAGAAGGTCGTCGGCAAGGAGAAGCTGATGCTCAGCCCGTACGAGGGGCTGGACAAGCCGATCGCCCTGCAGGCCTGGGGCTACCAGCTCAAGGTCGACAACGCCGACGACAAGCGGATCGACGAGTTCATCAAGACGCTGCGGGTGAACGCCTCGATCGAGGGCCCGAACGCGCTGTGCACCCAGGGCGTGACCGCCACCGGCACCACGCCGCGGGACATGGGCGACCAGATGTCCGACCAGACCCAGGGCTGAGGACGGAGATCATGACGGCTCCCACCACGACGGCGAACGCGCCCGACGAGACCCCGGTCACCGGCTCCGCCGACCGGGCGTCCGCACGCCGCTTCGGCATCCTGGCGTTGGCCGCCGCCGTCGTGGTGGGGCTGCTCCTCGGGTACGCGGGCGGCCTGCTCACCCCGAAGCTCACCCGCCCGGGGGACACCTCCGCCGAGGCGGGCTTCGCCCGGGACATGACCACCCACCACTCCCAGGCGGTCGCCATGGGGCTGATGGCCTTCCAGAAGGGCACCGACCCGGAGGTACGCCAGATCGGCGTGGACATCGCCACCGGGCAGCAGGGCGAGATCGGCACCATGCAGACCTGGCTGCGGTCCTGGGGGCTGGACCCGGCCGGTTCGGAGCCGGCGATGGCCTGGATGCCGGACGGCGCGGCCCTGGTCAAGAACGGGCTGATGCCCGGGATGGCCACCCCGGAGGAGATGACGAAGCTGGAGTCCGCCCAGGGGCGCGAGTTCGACGTCATGTTCCTGAACCTGATGATCCAGCACCACCTGGGCGGGGTGCACATGATCGACGGCATCCTGGACGCCGACGGCGACCCGGAGGTGGCCCGGGTGGCCCAGGTCATGAAGAACACCCAGCAGACCGACCTGGCCAACATGAACGCCGCGCTCAAGCGGCTGGGCGGCTGACCGCCCGCGTACGCCTGCCGAAGCCCGCATCCGGTCGACCCGGATGCGGGCTTCGTCCCTTTTGGGAACTTCGTCGGCCTAGCGGCTTACAACCCATTGCACTGGTTGGAGACTTTTCTACCCACATATCGTGACCAGTTCTGATTCGGGCTCGTTGCCCAAGACGTGGGGGTTGCACTCAGAGACGCACGGCGGTCGGTGACCAGTTGGTGCCGACGCCACACCATCGGCGGTGACGGGGCGGTGGCAGCCGTCCGTCGCGGACAGCGGCAGGGCGAGCCGGGAACGCTCAGTCGCGAACAGGAACTCGAACTGATCGACACCCTGCGGGGCACCTACCCCGACGAGTTCGGCCTCGACGAGGAGCTCTGGACGCGACAGAGCCTCACCACGTTGATCCAGCGCCGGTTCGCCGAGGGGATGGAGGCCGGTGAGGTCGGGGCGTACCTGCGGGCCTGGGGGTTGGGCCCGCGCGAGCCCCGGGAGCGGGCCTGCGGCCTCTGCGTGGGCGCCGTCGAGCGCTGGGTGCGCCTGGAGTACCCGGCGATCACCCGGGCCGCCCAGGAACACCTCGCCGAGGTCTACTGGATCGGCCGGGTACGCCTGCGCGGCACCATGCCGGCCGCCGACGTCATCTCGGCCGTCTCGGCCCGGGGCCGGGTCCGGTTCATGATCACCACACCGTCGGTCGACCCGCCGCTCCCCCGCGACTTCGTGTTGCGGCTCAGCGGCGCCGAGGAGCGGACCGTGCACCTGATCGTGGACGGCTCCTGGCCGAGGAACGAGTGGCCCCGCCGCCTCCCCCGCCGCATCGTCCTGCACCCCCTCCCCAGCTGCGGCCGCACCCTCGCCGCCGCCTGACCCCCACCCTCACCCCGTCGATCATGAAGTTGGCGGCAGTAGAAGAGATCGACTTCGCCGTGAACTTCATGATCGACGGGTCGGGGTGGGGCGGCGCGCGGGCGGGATACCGATTCGGAGTTCCGGGTGGGGGTTTGCTACTCTTCTCGGGTCGCTGAGCCCCCGTAGCTCAGGGGATAGAGCACCGCCCTCCGGAGGCGGGGGCGCAGGTTCGAATCCTGCCGGGGGCACCAGACACGAGAGCCCGGGCCGCAGGCCCGGGCTTCTTCGTATCCGGGAACCTGTCCGCTCCCCGCCCCGGCGGGCAGCACCCCGAGCGGGTCAGCCGGCCTCGCGGCGGGCGCGGGCCCGCCGCTTGCCCTCGTGCATCGCCTGGACCCGGGCCACCGGAACGGTCCGGCCGTGCTCCACCAACTCGGCGGGGAGCCGCTGCGGCGCCGGCATCAGCTCCGCCCACGGATCCCGGTCGGTCACCAGCCCCGGCACGGTGGCGACGGTGAAGTCGGCCGGCGTGACCTCGCCCAGGTCGTCCCACGGCACCGGGAAGGACACCGGCAGCCCCGGCCGCAGCCGCGGGCTGTACGCGGCCACCACGGTCGCCGAGTACGCCCGGGTCGAGTCGACGAAGACCCGGCCACCGCGGTCCTCCTTGATGAAGGCGGTGGTGGCCGACGCCGGGTCGAGCCGCTCCGCGCGTACGGCGATCGCCCGGGTCGCGGCGGCCATCTCCTCCGCGGTCCCGCCCGCCACCGGCACGAAGACGTGCAGGCCCTTGGCGCCACTGGTCTTCACCGCACCGGTGAGACCGGAGTCGGCCAGCGCCTGCCGGACCAGCCGGGCGACCGCCACCGCCGCGGCGAACGAGTCCCCCTCGGGCGGGTCGAGGTCCAGCACCAGGTGGGTGGGGCGGTGCAGGTCCTCCACCGTGGCCAGGGTCGGGTGGTACTCCACCGACCGCTGGTTGGCGAACCAGAGCAGCGTCCGCCGGTCGTCGCAGAGGCCGTACGAGATCTCCCGGTGCGACGCCTCGGCCCAGACCGGCGTCCGGCGCACCCAGTCCGGGGTGTACTTCGGCAGGTTCTTCTGCATGAACGCCGGCTGGCCGGGGCGGACCCGGATCACCGACAGCGGCCGGTCGCGCAGCCCCGGCAGGATCCGGTCCCGGACGGTGTCCAGGTAGTCGACCAGCTGCCGCTTGGTCGCGTCCGCCACGTCGGACAGCGGCTGGTCGAGGCTGGTCAGCGCCACCCCGTCCCGGGTCTCGTCGGCTCCGCTCATCCGCCCACCCTCCCGGCCCGCGCGCCGATGGTCAACCGATCCGGCGGCGCGGCGAACAGCTCCGCGGACTGCTCGCCGCGCCGCCGGCCTCGTCCGCACCGGGCCGGCCGGTGCCGAGCCGACCGGGTCAGTTCCCGGCGATGGCGTACGGGTTGTCGCCGTCCCGGACCGCGCCGATCATCCTGGTCAGATACCCCTTGGTGGTGTGGTACAGGCCGGCGCCGTAGCTGACCCGCGCCACGCCCAGCTTCGCCAGCTCGCCCGGAATGGGTCCGGCGCCCCGGGTCAAGACGTTGACCGGTGCGGCGACCGCCTCGACGAAACGGTGGATCAGCTCCGGGTCGGCGAGGAAGATCGGGTAGACGCAGTCGGCCCCGGCCGCCAGGTAACGCCGGGCGCGGTCCACCGCGTCGTCGAGGACGTCACGGTGGTCACCGGCCGTACGCAGGAAGACGTCGATCCGGGCGTTGACGACCAGGTCGGTGCCGGCCGCCGCCCGGAGCGCGGCGAGGAGGTCGGCCTGTTCCGCCGGGTCGACCAGCGCCCCGGTGCGCGGGTCGGAGTCCTCGATGTTGCAGCCGACCGCGCCGGTGGCGAGCAGCCGCTCGGCCAGTTCGCCCGGGCTCAGCCCGTACCCGCGCTCGATGTCGGCGGTGACCGGCACGTCGACGGCGGCGGCGATGCGGCCGATCGCGCCGAGCATCTCGGCGACCGGGGTGGCCTCCCCGTCGGCATGGCCGAGGGAGTCGGCCACCGCGCCACTGCTGGTGGCGACGGCCGCGAAGCCGGCCTGGACGACCGCCCGCGCCGAGCCGGCGTCCCAGGCGTTGGGCAGGATCAGCGGGTCGCCCGGTCGGTGCAGGGCGCGCAACGTGTTGGAGAGATCGGTCTGCGTCATCGTCCCATTGTGGAGCCTCGACGAGCCGGGCACGAGGGCCGACTCGCCGAAGCCGGAGTGCGCCGAGGGCCGCGGCGGAGCGCGGTCACGCCTTGACCGGGGCCGCCCAGTCGATGTGGTGGTCGTAGAGCCAGGCCAGCGCAGCCCCGTCGTTGCGGGCGGTCAGCCGGGCGAAGATCGGCATGGCCAGGTCGCGGGCCAGCCGGCCGACCGGCCCGGGCACCTTGCTGCCGCTGACCCGCTTCCCCTGGGCCACCACCCGCTCGACCCGTCGCCGGCGCAGCTTCTCGTACGCCGCGAAGGCCGCCGGGACGTCGGGCAGGTCGCGCAGGCAGCGAGCCAGCTGAACGCCGTCCTCGAACGCCATGGCCGCCCCCTGTCCGGAGGAGGGCGCGGCGGTGTGCGCGGCGTCGCCGATGACGATCATCCGGTCCCGGTGCCACACCGGCACCGACGGCAGGTCGTACGTCGGCCAGCCGTACTCGATCCGCTCGGTGTGGTCCAGGACGGCGAGGGCCGGGCCGGCGTCGCCGGCCAGCAGCGTCCGCAACCGGGCGCGGGCCTCGTCGTGCCCGATCGCGGCGAGCTGCTCCCGGGTCGGCTCGGTGGGCTGCGGCGGGTTGGCGAACCACCAGACCTCGTCGTCGCCGACCACCATCCAGCAGAAGAAGCAGCGCCGGCCGAAGAGCATGTGCATCACCCCGCGCTCGTCGGACAGGCGCAGCCCGCGGGCGAAGCCGCCGGCGTTGAGCAGCGGCACGTAGCGCGGCGCCGGGGCGGCCGGGTCGATCAGGGTACGGACCCGGGAGCGCAGCCCGTCGGCCCCGATCAGCAGATCGCCCTCGACCGTCCGGCCGTCGGCGAACCGGGCGAGCACCCCCGTGCCGCTCGCCTCGGCGTCGACCAGCCGGGCGCCGGGCACGATCGCCACGCCCCGGCGGACCGTCTCGTCCCGCAGGGCGCGGTAGAGGTCGGAGCGCCGCACCGTGCTGCTGCCGGCGCCCCGGGTCCGGGTGCCGCTGGTGCCGAACTCCCCCAGCTCGCGCCCGTGGTGGTTGTGCAGCGCCATCCGGGGCGTGGGATGGCCGAGCCCGCCGACCAGACCGTCCACCCCGACGGCGCGCAGCGCGTCGACCCCGTTGACCGAGAGGGTGAGGAAGGCGCCGACGCCGACGGCGTCCCGCTCGTACGCCTCGTAGACCGTCGCGTCGATGCCTGCGCGGTGCAGCGCCATGGCGGCGACCGGACCGGCCAGACCCCCGCCCACCACGATTGCCTTAGTCATAATATGACTATACATAGAACAGGCAGTGGTCGACACCCGGTCACCTAAGGTGATGTCATGGCCGCCCGCGCGCACCGCCGCTCCCCGCTGGCGATGATGGTGCTGGCCCTGCTGGTCGAGGAGCCGATGCACGCGTACCGGATGCAGCAGCTGATCCGGCAGCGCGACAAGCAGGACGTGGTCAACGTCGCGCAGCGCAACAGCGTCTACCAGACGATCGACCGCCTGCACCGCGACGAGTTGATCCGCGTCGCGCACACCGCCCGCGAGGACCGCCGCCCCGAACGCACCGTCTACGCCCTCACCGAGCAGGGCCGGCGCACCCTCGACGGGTGGCTCGCCGAGGCGCTGGCCACTCCCGCCCGGGAGTTCCCCGAGTTCCCCGCCGCGCTCTCCTTCCTGCCGATCCTTCCGCCGGAGGAGGCCGTCCGGCAGCTCGACCGGCGTGCCGGGACGCTGGCGGCCCGACTGGCGGAACGCGAGGCGGTGCTGGCGGCGGTGGACCTGCCCCGGCTCTTCCTGATCGAGGACGAATACCGGCTCGCCCTGCTCCGCACCGAGCTGGAGTGGGTACGCGCCGTGGTCGCCGAACTGCGGGCCGGCACGATCACCTGGTCCGGCGAGTGGCTCGCGGACTGGACGGGCGGCGGCGAGAACTGACCGGACGGCCGCTTGTGGCGAACACCACCGAAGTTCTCTGACCGATCGGTCAGCGTCTGACCGATCGGTCAGGCATGCTGGACGGCATGGCCAGAGCGGTGTCCGAGACCCACGACGAGATCCTCACCGCGGCCTCCCGGCGATTCGCCGTCACGGGTTACAAGGGCACCTCGTTGCAGGACATCGCCCGCTCGGTGGGCTGCTCCAAGGCCACCGTGCTCTACCACTTCGCCAACAAGGAGGCCCTGCTCGGCGAGCTGATGGCCCCGGCCATCAGCGTGCTGGAGGCGCTCGACGCCCGGCTCGCCGGGCAGACCGGCGCCGCCGCCCAGCAGGTCGCCACCGAGGGCTTCGTCGACCTGGCGGTCCGCTTCCGCCGGGAGATCGCCCTGCTCCGCGGCGAATTCCCCGACCTGCTCCAGCAGCCCGCCTTCGCGCACATCCAGCAGATCTCCGAACGCCTGATCGACGCCTTCGCCGGCCACAGCGACCGGCCCGTCGCCCGGATCGCCGCCCTGGTGGTGCTCGCCGGGATCGCCGAGACGTGCGCCGAGTTCATCGACATCCCCGACGACGAGCTGCGGCCGGCGCTGCTGGCCGTCGTACGGCGGGCCGTCGAACCCGTCAGCTGACCCGTACCGACCCCGAGGACAAGGAAAGACTCCATGGCGACCCTGTTGTACCGGCTCGGCCGGGCCTCGTTGCGGCGGCGGCGACTCGTCGCCGTCGCCTGGCTCGTCGTGCTCGTCGGCCTCGGCATCGCCGCGGCCACCCTGAAGGGCCCGACGGCGAGCAACTTCACCATGCCCGGCACCGAGTCGCAGCGGGCCATCGACCTGCTCGCCGACCGGTTCCCGGCGGCCAGCGGCGCCACCGGCACCATCGCCGTCAAGGCGCCGCAACCCGGCGGACTGGCCACTGCAGAGGGCCAGGCCGTGGTCAAGCAGGTCACCCAGGAGGCGGCCACCCTGCCCGGCGTGGTCGGCGCCGTCGACCCGTACCAGGTCAAGGCGCTGAGCCAGGACGGCCGGTACGCGCTGATCCAGGTGCAGTTCGCCGGCCGCGCGGACGACGTCACCGACGAGCAGCGCGACGCGTACGAGAAGGTCGGCGCGCAGGCCGAGGCGAAGGGCTGGCAGATCGCCCCCGGCGGTGAGGTGCTCAACGCGGAGCCCGAGGTCGGCTCCACCGAGGCGCTGGGTGTGCTGGTCGCCGCGATCGTCCTGGTGATCACCTTCGGCTCGCTGGTGGCGGCCGGGATGACCATGCTCAACGCGCTGATCGGCGTGGGCGTCGGCATGGCCGGCCTGTTCGCGCTCAGCGGCGCCGTCGAGCTGACCAGCACCGCGCCCATCCTGGCCCTGATGCTCGGCCTCGCCGTCGGCATCGACTACTCGCTGTTCATCACCTCCCGGCACCGGCAGAACCTGCTCGACGGGCTCTCCCCGGAGGAGGCGGTCGGCCGGGCCGTCGGCACCGCAGGCTCCGCCGTGGTCTTCGCCGGCGCCACCGTGGTCATCGCGCTCGCCGGCCTCGCCGTGGTGGACATCCCGTTCCTGACCGTGATGGGTCTGGCCGCCGCCGGCACGGTCACCGTCGCCGTGCTGGTCGCCATCACCCTCGCCCCCGCGCTGCTCGGCTTCGCCGGCCGCCGGGTGCTGCCCCGCAAGCTGCGCGGCCGGGAGGCCGTCGAGTCGGACGCCACCGGCTCCGAGGACCGCTCCGGCTTCGGCTTCCGCTGGGCGAACTGGGTGACCCGGCTGCGGATCCCGGTCATCCTGGTCGGCCTGCTCGGCCTGGGGCTGCTCGCGCTGCCCGCGCAGGACATGCGGCTGGCGCTGCCGGACGCCGGCACCGCCCCGGAGGGCTCCGCCGCCCGGGTCAGCAACGACCTGATCAAGGAGGGCTTCGGCCCCGGCTTCACCGGCCGACTCGCGGTGGTGGTCACCGCCGACTCGCCGCAGGCCACCCAGGCCGCCGTGCCGCAGGTGGCCGCGCTGATCCAGCGCACCGAGGGGGTGCTGGCGGTGGCCCCGCCGCAGACCGACCCGTCCGGCCGGACCGCCCTGCTCGGGGTCATCCCGAAGACCGGCCCCACCGACGCGGCCACCGAGACGCTGGTGCACGACATCCGGGACAACGTCGGCCGGATCGGCAACGCCGAGGTGCTGCTGACCGGCGTCACCGCGATCGGCATCGACGTGTCCGAGAAGCTCTCCGACGCGCTTCCGGTCTATCTGCTGCTGGTCGTCGGCCTGTCGATCCTGCTGCTGATGCTGGTGTTCCGGTCGATCCTGGTGCCGGTCAAGGCCGCGCTCGGCTTCCTGCTCACCGTGGCCGCCACCTTCGGCATCACCGTGGCGGTCTTCCAGCAGGGCCACCTGGCCGACCTGGTCGGGCTGGACACCCCCGGCCCGCTGATCAGCTTCCTGCCGATCCTGCTGATCGGCATCCTGTTCGGGCTGGCCATGGACTACGAGGTCTTCCTGGTCTCCCGCATGCGGGAGGACTTCGTGCACGGGGACACCGCCCGGCAGGCCACCATCAACGGGATGGGGCACGGCGCGCGGGTGGTCACCGCCGCCGCGCTGATCATGATCTCGGTCTTCGGCGGCTTCGTCTTCCTCGACGACCCGGTCATCAAGTCGATGGGCTTCGCGCTGGCCGTCGGCGTCGCGGTGGACGCGTTCATCGTCCGGATGACCATCGTGCCGGCGGTGATGTCGCTGCTGAACAACGCGGCCTGGTGGCTGCCGCGCTGGCTGAACCGGATCCTGCCCAACGTGGACGTCGAGGGCGAGGGCCTGCGCGCCCACCTCGCCGACCGCGAACCGGCCAAGGTGTGAACCCGGCGGAGGCCCCCAGCGGCGCAGGGGGCCTCCGCCCGTTCAGACCCCCGCCGGGTACGTCTCCATCTCACCGAAGCCCGTCAGCGCCGGCAGCGGATGCAGCGCGGTGGTCTCGTCGCACCAGATGAACGCGTCGTAGCGTTCGGCCAGCCGGGTCGGCACGTAGTTGCCCCACGACTCGAAGCTGGGGTCGTAGACCACCCCGATCGCCCGGTGGTCGGCCTCCCCGGTGACCCAGCCGGGCTGGTCGGCACCGCCGAAGACCAACACCGCCCGCTCCGGCATCAGCTCGTGCAGCCGCCGCTCGACCGAACCCTCCCGGGCCGGCGGCACCACCATCGCCTCGGCCGGTGACCCCCAGCGGGGCGCGGCGATCACCGTACCCCGGTAGCTGCCGAAGCCGACCAGCGCGACCGCCGCGTCGCCGTGCCGCTCGCGGGCCAGTTGGCCGATGTTGACCATCCCGTCGGCGGCCATGTCGGTGGCCCGGGCGTCTCCCACGTGCGTGTTGTGCGCCCAGACGATGCCCCGGGCGTCCCGGCCGTACCGGTCGAGGAGGCGGTCCAGGGTGTCGGTCATGTGGATGTCCCGGATGTTCCACGACTCGGGGCCGCCGTGCACCATGGCCCGGTAGTAGCGCTCCGCGCCGGCGATCACCTCCGCGTTCTGCCAGGCCGAGAAGCGGTCCGGGCCGTCCGCGGCGGCCTGTTCCCGGGTACGCGCCAACAGCCGGACCACCTCCTCCTCGCAGCGGGCGGAGACGAACCGGCTGGCCGCGCCGTACTCCTCGACCCGCTTGCCGTACGGCTCGAAGCACCGGTACGCGTCCTGCGCCGCCTCCAGCGAGGTCGGGTCCTCCTCGCCCAGGTAGTCGAAGATGGCCTGCATCGAGTCCCAGAGGCTGTAGACGTCCAGCCCGTGGAAGCCGGCCCGCTCCCCCTCCGGCCGCTCCAGGTTCCAGGCCCGCAGCCAGCGGCAGAAGCGGGCCACTTCGGCGTTGGCCCACATCCACGTCGGCCACCGTTGGATGCGTTCCAGGGCGGTCTGCGGGTCGGGCAGGCCGCCGGGCGCGCCGACCACCGACCGGTGCACCCGGTCGCAGTCGGGCCAGTCCCCCTCCACGGCGACGAAGTCGAAGCCCTGCTCGGCGACGAGCCGCCGGGTCAACTGCTCGCGCAACCGGTAGTAGTCGTAGGTGCCGTGCGTGGCCTCGCCGATCATCACGATGCGGGCGTCCCGGACGCGCTCCAGCAACGGATCGAAGTCGCTCGGCGCGCCGAGCCGCTGAACCAGCATGCCGGGGGCTACCCGGCGGGTCGCCGGGCAAACCGCCGCCGGTCGCGGCGGCGTGGGTGTGCGGGGCGACCGAACGGGTAGCCGGGCGGCATGAGCGTCACCGGGGTGCAGTTGCAGGAGTACCTGGCCGGCCTCGACTATCCGGTCTCCCGGGAGGACCTGGTCCGTTGGGCCCAGGAGAACGGGGCCAGCACGGCGTTGTTGCAGGTGCTGATGGCCCTGCCGGCGGAGCAGTTCGACGACCCGGCGGAGCTGAGCCACGCCCTCGCCGCCCTCGCCTGAGCGGGCCGCTCACGCGACGGTGACGCTGACCGTGTGCCAGCCGGTGGCCCCGTCCGGGAAGGGCGTGCGGCGTTGCTCCGGCTGCACCGCGCCGGTGCCGTCGGTGGCGCGTACCCGCAGGCTGTGCCCACCCGGCGTGGCCGGCCAGGCGTACCGCCACTGGACCCAGGTGTCGGCGGAGGCGGTGGGCAGCAGCTCGGCCGCCCGCCACGGGCCGCCGTCCACCGACACTTCGACCGTGGAGATGCCCCGGTGCTGCGCCCAGGCCACCCCGGCCACCGTCACCCGGCCGGCGGGCAACCTGGCGAACGGCGCCGGCCGGTCGATCCGGGAAGCGGTCCGCACCGGTGCCCGCCGTGCCCAACCCCGCCGCACCCAGTACGCGTCGAAGGCGTCGAAGGTGGACACCTCCAGCTCGACCAGCCACTTGCAGGAGCCGGCGTACCCGTATAGGCCAGGGGTGAGCATCCGCACCGGGAAGCCGTTGGTGAACGGCAGCGGCTCGCCGTTCATGCCGACCGCCAGCATCGCGTCCCGCCCGTCGAGCAGGGTGTCCAGCGGGGTGCCGATCGTCATCCCCTCCCGCGAGCGGGCGACCAGTTGGTCGGCCCCGGACCGGATCCCCGCCTCCCGCAGCAGCGGCGCGAGCGGCGCGCCGAGCCAGCGGGCGGTGCCCACGTACGGGCCGCCGACCTCGTTGGAGACGCAGCTGAGCGTGACGTCGCGCTCGATCAGCCCCCGGTCCAGCAGCTCGGCGTAGGTCAGCTCGACCGGCCGGTCGACCATCCCGTGCAACCGCAGCCGCCAGGAGTCGGCGGCCAGTCGAGGCACGGTGAGCGCGGTGTCCACCCGGTAGAAGTCGGCGTTGCGGGTGTGGAAGCCGGCAGCGGCCCCGGCCGGCAGCGGCTTCGCCGGGCTCACCGGCGCGGGCAGCCGCACCGCCGAGCGGGAGCGCGCCGCCTCGGCGACGTCGTCCCGGCGGAGCACCACCGCGCCGGTCCCGGCCAGCACCGTGCCGGCGGCCACCGCCACGGTGTCCCGTACCAGCTGCCGCCGGGTCGGCCCGACGGAGCCGGCGGGTCCGGTCCGGGTGGCCGCGCCGCCGGGCAGTGGGACGAACCGGAGCAGGACGGCCGCGGCGCCCGCCCCGGCCAGCGCGGGCAGGACGTCTACGGGCCCCGCGTCGGGGCGGGACAGCGCCGCCGCCGCGCCGACGACACCCAGCAGCGCCGGGCCGGCGAGCCCGAGCAGCGGGCGCCTTCGCGCGAGCACCCCGGTCACCGCGGCCAGCACCGCCAGGACCAGGGCGATCCCGCCGAGCAGCAGCGGCTTGTCGTACGTCCCGAAGGTGCGTACGGCGAACTCCTTGACCGGCGTCGGCGCCGCGTCGATGGCGGCGCCGCCGACCGCGACGAGCGGCGCCGCCTGTGGCCGGACGGCCGTGGCGAGCAGTTCCGCGAGCGCCACCCCGGCGGCGGCGACCAGCAGTCCCGATCCGGCCGGTACGAGGATCCTGCGCACTCGTTACTCCCCTCCACGGTCCGTCCGGCTGCGGTCAGGACTTCGGCATCAGCACCGAGTCGACGATGTAGACGATGGCGTTCGCGGTCTGCACGTTGCCGCAGACCACCATGGAGGTGCCGTTGACGGTGAACTCGGTGCCACCGCCGCTGACCGTCACCTCGCCGCCCTGGAGGGTCTTGTGGCTGCCGGCGAGCTGCTCCGGCGTGAGCTTGCCCTCCACCACGTGGTAGGTCAGCACGTCGGTGAGCATCTTCTTGTCGGCGAGCACCTTGTCCAGGTCGGCCTTCGGGATCTTGCCGAAGGCGTCGTTGGTGGGGGCGAAGACGGTGACCGCCGGCGCGCTGTTCAGGGAGTCGACCAGGTTGGCCTGCTTGACCGCGGTGACCAGGGTGCTCAGCAGCGGGTTGCCGGAGGCGGCGGTGGCGACCGGCACCTTGGCCATCGCCTCGAAGCTGCCCGGGTTCGACGCGTCGGTCGGCACCGCCGCGCAGCCGGGGCCGAACTGGCCGTCTGCCATGGCGGCCGGGGCGCTGGTCGACATCTCGGGCGCGGCGCTGGTCATCGGCGGATTGGCCGGCGTCGCCGGGTCGTTCCCGTCGCTCTCCCCACCGCACGCGGTGAGGCCGAGGCTGACGGTGGCGGCGATCGCGACGGCGGTGAACTTCATCGGACGCATCGGGGCGTTCCCTCCATGTCGGTTCTCTGGATGTCTGAGAGGGATTCGGCACCGGATCCGCCCCGGATTGGTCCCGCCGGGAAAAAGATCCCCTCCGCTCACCCCAGGGTGAGCACGGTGAGCGGGTCGCTGGTGGGCCGGCGGGAACCGCCGGCGGGCTCCTCGGTCACCCCGAACAGCCCCTTGCCGCGTACTCCGGCCAGCAGCACCGTCGCCCCGGCGCGCCCGACGGGCAGCACCCCCGCCGAGGTGGCCGTACCGCCCTCGATCAGCCAGAGCTGGTAGGCCCGCCCGGCGGCCGGAGCGGCGAGCCCGTCCAGCAGCGCCACCCCCTCGTCCCGCCGCGCCGAGACCACCACCGTGACCCGGCCACCGGCCGGCACCGGGGCGGTCCGCACCACCGCGTCAGGGGCGGCCAGCACCGCGCGGACCCGGGTGGCCTCGTCACGGGCCGCCGCCACCTGTTCGCGTGCGTCGCGTACCCGCTGCTCCTGGACACCCCAGACGGCCGCGCCCGCGCCGCCGGCCAGCACCGCGGCGGCGGCCGCGACGGCCAGCCGGCGACGCCAGCGCGGCGGCGTCGCCCGGCCGTCCCGGCCGGCCCGACCCGGGCGCTCCTGCGGCGTACGCCGGATCTCCGCCAGCACCGCGTCGCGCAGCCCGGGCGGCGGTACGGACCAGGTCGGGTCCGCCAGCCGGGCCGCCGCCTCGCGCAGCTCGGCCACCTCCAGGGCGCAGGTCTCGCAGTCGTCCAGGTGCCGGACGAACGCGGCCCGCTCGACGTCGTCCACCGCGTCGAGCACGTACGCGCCGGCCAGCGCGTGGATGTCGGTCATCGGCCCAGCTCCACTCCGAGGCAGTCGCGCAGACGGATCAGCCCGTCCCGCATCCGGGTCTTCACGGTCGGCAGCGCGGTGTCCAGCAGGCCGGCCACCTCCCGGTAGCTGTGCCCGCCGTAGTAGGCCAGCGTGATCGCCTCCCGCTGGACCTCGGTCAGCTCGGTGAGGCAGCGGCGCACCTGCTGGCGTTCCAGCCGCGCCGCCGCCTCCTCGGCCACCTCGTCGTACGGGGTCTCGGCGGAGCCGGCGGCGACCTTGCGGGTCCGCTCGGCGCCGGCCTGCTCGGAGCGGACCCGGTCCACCGCCCGCCGGTGGGCGATGGTGAAGACCCAGGAGGTCGCCGACCCGCGGGCCGGGTCGAAGCGGGCGGCGGTCCGCCACACCTCGACCAGCACCTCCTGGGCCACCTCCTCGGCCTGCGCGGGGTCCCGCAACACCCGGCGGGCCAGCCCGTACACCCGGGGCGAGACGACGGCGTAGAGCCGCTCGAAGGCCGCCTCGTCGCCCCGGGCCACCGCGCGGAGCAGGTCGTCCGCCTCGGCGCGGGGCTCGGTCGGCGGCGGTGGCACCGCCCGTAGGCGCGGCCCGTCGTCCGGCTCACCGACGATGTCGCCGTGGGTCATGCGCGCCCGCCTTCCGTCCGTTTCCGGTGCCCGTACGGTAGGCATTCGTAGCGGCGGCCCGGCCGGATGGGTGCGGGTCGGCGGGCCGACGGTGGCGCTGGTCACCAGGGTGGTGGGCGTGCAGCAGGCGGAACAGGACCAGCCACTGTTCCGGCCAGACCAACCCGACCGGCGTGGCCGGCTCGATCCGGGCCGCGCGCAGCGCGCCGTCCACCCGGGCCCGGGGATGGGCCGTGCGCAGCGAGGCCGCGAGCGAGCCGCCGGCCCCGCCGAACCCCAGCTCCACCATCCGCGCGTACGCGGGCAGCGCCGCCGGTGCCAGCAACGGCTCGGGCCGGCGGTCGATCCGCAGGATGCCCCCGTCGGCGCCCGGCACCGGCCGGAACGCGGTCCGGGGTACCCGGCCGGCCAGCCGCCAGTGGTGCTCCGGCCAGGTCGACACGGTCAGCCGGCTCCACCGGCCGTGGTCGCCGGTGCGCTTGCGGGCGTACTCGAGCTGGGTGAGCAGCGTCGCCGAGCGCAGTCCGGGCGCGGTGAGGCACCAGCGGACCACGGCGGCGGTCAGCGACCAGGGGATGTTGCCGACCACGGCGAACGGCTCCGCCGGCGGTTCGGCGGCCAGGAAGTCGGCGTGCCGGACGGTGACGTGCGGGTGGTCCCGGCGGACCCGGTCCAGCTGGTCGAGGACGACCGGGTCCACCTCGTACGCGACGAGCCGGCCACAGCCCGCCGCCAGCGGTCGGGTGAGCTGTCCCCGGCCGGCGCCCACCTCCACGATCAGATCGTCGGGGCCGGGGCGGGCCACCCGGACCAGGCGGTCGACGGCGGTGGGGTCGGTGAGGAAGTTCTGGGACAGCACGCGACGGGACCGGTCGCGGGCGGTGGTACGGGGTCGGCGGGGCGCCACGGAGATCGTCCTGTCTGCCACCGGACGGCGGCGGTACGGACAGGCAGCGCGCAGCGGGGCCTGTCCGAGCGGATCGGGACTCGGACGACCCTGGAACGTCGACGGGAACGCGGAAACGGGCACGTGCTGACCACCCCGGCCCGGTCACGGGCGCGGGCTCACCGCGCGGCCCGGTCACGGGCGCGCGAACTCACCGCCGGCCGGTCATCGGCACGGTCGGGTGATCGGTCGGGTCAGGCGCGCTGGGCGTCCCGGCCGGCCAGGGCCGGGCGCCGGGTCCGCGGGCGGGCCACCAGCAGGAGGCCCCGGGCGGCCGGCGCGGCGGCCACGTCGATCAGGGCATGCGTGAACATGCCCCGCACGTTAGCGGCGGCGTCCGGCGCCCCGCGAGGGAATTTTCGCCGTCCGCACGACGGCAGGCGAGCGTGGAAAGCGGGCCCGGGCGGCCGGGAGCGGCGGCCGAGGCCGAACATCGCCGTGAGCGTGATACCTCTCGGTCATATCGATACCTCAGAGGTATCGCGCTCGTTTCCGTTCCGTCTTCCT
The DNA here is from genome assembly GCF_900090305.1 of Micromonospora siamensis. Taxonomy (NCBI): domain Bacteria; kingdom Bacillati; phylum Actinomycetota; class Actinomycetes; order Micromonosporales; family Micromonosporaceae; genus Micromonospora; species Micromonospora siamensis. The sequence goes on from NZ_LT607751.1 coordinate 5,768,662, forward strand.
CAGCGCGACCGCCGGGAGCGGGCCGGTCAGACGTCGACGGTGCGGCCCTGGGCGCGGGCCACCTCGGCGGCCTGGAGCACCGCCACCACCTCGCGGCCGAACCGCACGTCGCAGCGATGGTCGCGGGTGCCGGCGTTGATCTCCTCCAGCAGCTGGTCGAGCGCCGTGGAGTACGCGGTCAGCGCGCTGCCGTCGCCGGGCGGCACCACCTCGATGCCGTTCTCGCCGAAGAAGACGAAGTCGCGGGCGACCGCCGCGGGCGGCGCGTCCAGGGTGAGCGCCAACGAGCTGGTGGCGCCGCCGTCGTGGGTGAGCAGCAGGTGCACCAGACCGCTCGGCCCGTCGACGGCGGCGACCCGGGTCACCCGGCCCAGCACCGGCAGGACCAGCGACAGCGCGTGCGGGCCGATGTCCCACAGCGCGCCCTTCTCGTGCCGCCAGCGGGAGTCGCCGTACGGGTTGCCTGGCTGGTAGATCGAGGCGAACTGGGTGCCCCGGACGTGCTGCCAGCCGCCGGCCGCCGCCGTGGCGGCGAGGAAGCCGGTGATGTTCGGGTGGAACCGCTGGGTGAAGAAGACCACCGAGGCGACCCCGCTCTGCCGCGCGGCGGCGACCACCCGGTCGGCGTCGGCGAGGCTGAGCGCCAGCGGCTTGTCCAGCAACAGGTGCCGCCCGGCGGTGGCGGCCCGGAAGGCGATGTCGGCCTGCACGTCCGGCGGCAGGGCGACGGCGACCGCGTCGGCGGCGTCGATCAGCGCGTCCGCGTCGTCGAAGGCCGGTACGCCGTGCCGCGCGGCCAGCTCGGCGGCCTTGTCCCGGTTACGGCCCCAGACCCCCACCAGGGCGGTCGCCGGGTGCGCGCCGATGGCGGCGGCGTGTGTCTCCGCCGCCCACTGACCGGTGCCGAACAGACCGAACCGCAGCACGTGGACCCCCGTCTCGTCACCCCTGGCGTCACGGCGGCGCCGCGACGTGATCCACGCTAGCCGCCACACCCCGCCGACGCAGGCGACGCGGCCGACCCGCGGTACGCCCACCGCACCGGCGGTGAGTACTACACGGGTTAGTAGGCTGTGCCGGTGACCGAGAACGGGACCGGAGTCCCCCGATGACCAGCGCGGCCGCGGCCGGTTCGCCGGTGGACGGGATCCTCGCGACGGCCGGCATCGTGCTGTCGCTCGTACTCGCGGTGTGGGCGCTGGTGGCGACGCTGCGGCACCGCGCCCCGGACCGCGTGCAGTTCGCCGGCCTGGCGGTGCTGGAGCTGCTGTTGCTCGCGCTGGCCGTGGTGGCGCTGGTCGCCGTCGGCGGCGGCGAGCGACCGGGCGAGCCGGGGGCCTTCTTCGGCTACCTGGTGACGCTGGTCTGCCTGCCGCCGCTGGCGTGGGTGCTGGCCCGGATGGAACCGACCCGTTGGGGTTCGGCGATCGTCTGCGCGGTCTGCCTGGTCGCCCCGGTGGTCGTCGTCCGGCTCCAGCAGACCTGGGAGGTCGTCGGTGGTTGAGACCCAGGCCCCGGAGCGGGCCACCAACCGTGGACCGGGCCGGCTGCTGATCGCGGTCTACATCCTCTTCGCGATCGCCGCCACCTCCCGCGCCGGCCTCCAGATCGTCACGAAGTTCGGCGAGGCGCCGGTGGCGTACCTGCTCTCCGCGGTGGCGGCGCTGATCTACATCGTGGCCGCGGTGGGGCTGGCCCGGTCCGGGCACGCCGGCCGGCGCACCGCCCTGGTGTGCTGCTCGGTGGAGCTGGTCGGGGTGGTCGCCGTCGGCATCCTCAGCCTCGTCGACAAGGAACTGTTCCCGGACGAGACGGTCTGGTCGCAGTTCGGCAGCGGCTACGGGTACATCCCGCTGGTGCTGCCGATCCTCGGCCTCGCCTGGCTCTGGCGCACCCGCAGCTGACCGGCCCCACCGAGCGGGCCGCCCGGTTCAGTCCTTCGGGCCACCGGCGACGTAGATGACCTGGCCGGAGACGAAGGACGCGCCCTCGCTGACCAGGAACGAGATGGTGTGCGCGACGTCCTCCGGCCGGCCGGTGCGGCGGACCGGGATCTCCCCGGCGGCGTGCTTCTGCAGGTCCTCGAAGCTGACCTTCATCCGGGCGGCGGTCGCGGCGGTCATCTCGGTGACGATGAAGCCGGGCGCCACCGCGTTGACCGTCACCCCGAACGGGCCCAGCTCGATGGCGAGGGTCTTGGTGAAGCCCTGCAGGCCGGCCTTGGCCGCCGAGTAGTTCGCCTGGCCCCGGTTGCCCAGCGCGGAGGTGCTGGACAGGTTGACGATCCGGCCCCACTTCCGCTCGACCATGTGCTTCTGCACGGCCTGGCTGAACAGGAACGAGCCGCGCAGGTGCACGCCGAGGACGGTGTCCCAGTCGCCGTCGGTCATCTTGAACAGCAGGTTGTCGCGGAGCACCCCGGCGTTGTTGACCAGCACGGTGGGCGCGCCCAGCTCGGCGGCGACCCGCTCCACGGCCGCCTCCACCTGAGCCCGGTCGGCCACGTCGGCGCCGACCCCGAGGGCCCGGCCGCCGGCGGCGACGATCGCGTCCACCGCGTCCTTGGTGGCCGACTCGTCGATGTCGACGACGGCGACGGCCAGCCCGTCGGCGGCCAGCCGGCGCGCGGTGGCGGCACCGATCCCCCGCGCGGCTCCGGTCACGATGGCGACCCGCTGCTCCTCCGACATGATTACCTCCCGGTAACTTGTGGCTCGATCGAAGGAGCTTAACCCAGGCGTACGCGCGCCGGCCCGGCACCGATCGACGGTGCCGGGCCGGGTGCGGGTCGGGTCAGTGCGCCCAGCTGCGGCAGAGCCGGATCCAGCGGTAGCCGTGCCCGGCGACCTTCAACTGGTCCAGCTTGCCCACCTCGTCGTAGCCACGGTCGGAGAGCACGTCGATCGGCAGGTCCGCCTCGGACTCCAGGGTGCTCAGGTCCACCTCGACGTCCTCGGTGCCCAGGTTGTGCAGGAAGACCATCGTGCCCGTCGGCCCGTCGGCCCGGTGCGCGAGCACACCGGCCGGCATCGGCACGTCGATGTGGGTGGTGGTGCCGGAGCCGATCTCCGGGGCCTCCCGCAGGGTACGGATCATCCGCTCGAACCAGCCGAGCAGCGACCGCGGATCCTTGCGCTGGGCGGTGACGTTGACCTTGTCGTACGCGTAGTCGCCCTTGTCGATCACCGGGCGGACCAGCTTCTCCGGCTCGGCGGTGGAGAACCCGCCGTTGGCCTGGTACGACCACTGCATCGGGGTACGGATCGCGTCCCGCCCCTTGAGCGACAGGTCCTCGCCCATGCCGATCTCCTCGCCGTAGCGCAGCACCGGCGTGCCACGCAACGAGAACTGCAGCGCGTACGCCAGCTCGATGTGCCGGCGGTCGTTGCCGAGCATCGGGGCGAGCCGGCGCCGGATGCCCCGACCGTAGAGCTGCATCTCCTCGTCCGGGCCGAACCTGGCCAGCACGTCGTTGCGTTGGTCGGCGGTGAGCCGGGACAGGTCGATCTCGTCGTGGTTGCGCAGGAAGGTCGCCCACTGGCCGCCGGTGGGCAGCTTCGGGGTGTCCCGCAGCGCGTCGACGATCGTCTCCGGGTCCTCCCGGGCCAGGGCGAGCATCAGCCGGCCGTTGAGCATGAAGTCGAAGAGCATGTGGATCCGGTTGCCCGAGCCGCTGCCGTCACCGAAGTAGATGGGCAGCTGGTCCGGCTCCACGTTCGCCTCGGCCAGCAGGACGGCGTCGCCGCGCCGCCACTGCACGTGCTGGCGCAGCTCGGTGAGGAACTCGAAGTCCTTTGGCGAGTTCGCGTTGCCCGGCTCGGTCTGCTCGATGATGAACGGCACCGCGTCCATCCGGAAGCCGGAGACGCCGAGCTGGAGCCAGAACGCGGTGATCTTCTTGATCTCCTCGCGCACCTTCGGGTTGGTGATGTTCAGGTCCGGCTGGAACTTGTAGAACCGGTGGTAGTACCACGCCTTGGCGGTCCGGTCGTAGCTCCACGTCTCGTGCTGCTCGCCCGGGAAGACCATGCCCTGGTAGCGGTCGGCGGGCTCCTCGTCGGCCCAGACGTACCAGTCGCGGTACGGCGAGTCGGGCGAGGAGCGGGCGGACTGGAACCAGGGATGCTGGTCGGAGGTGTGGTTCACGACCAGGTCGATGATCACCCGGATGCCCCGGTTCTGCGCCTGGTGCAGCAGCTCGGCGAAGTCCCCCAGGGTCCCCAGCCGCGGGTCGACGTTGTAGAAGTCGGTGGCGTCGTACCCGTCGTCCTTGTTCGGCGACGGGTGGATCGGGTTCAGCCAGATGCAGGTCACTCCCAGCCGCGCCAGGTAGTCGAGCCGGCCGATGAGGCCACGGATGTCACCGACCCCGTCGCCGTCGGAGTCCGCGTACGTGTCGATGTCGAGGCAGTAGACGACCGCCTCGGAGTACCACCTGTCAGCCATGCCCGGTTAACTTCTCCGCCGGGCCGTCCCGGCAAACGCGAGGATCGGTCGATGCCGGCCGGTAGCGTGCCGGCCATGGACGAGGAATCCGGCCTGCGGACGGTCGACTGGAACGCCGGCACCTGGTCGCACCCACCGGTCCGGGTGGAGCGCGCCGGGGACGGCGGGCTGCTGGTGGAGCCGGCCGAGGGCAGCGACCTGTGGCGGCACACGAGCTACGGCTTCGTGCACGACGACGGGCCGGGGCTGCTCACCCCGCTGCCCGCGGGGACGGCGGTCGAGGTGAGCTTCCGGCTGGACTACGCCGAACAGTTCGACCAGGCCGGCGTGCTGGTCCACGTCGACGAGCGGCACTGGGTCAAGGCGGGGGTCGAGGTCAGCGACGGACATCCGCAGCTGGGCGCGGTCGTCACCCGGGAGGTCTCGGACTGGTCGGTGGCGCCGGTGCCGGACTGGTCGGGACGGGAGGTGACCATCCGGGCCAGTCGGGCCGGGGACGCGCTCACCGTACGGGCCCGGGTGGCCGGTGAGTCGTGGCGGCTGGTCCGGCTCGCGCCGCTGCCGCCGGAGGCCGACGCCTCGGCCGGACCGTTCTGCTGCTCCCCCACCCGAGGTGGGCTGACGGTCCGCTTCACCGGTTGGCGCACCGGCCCGGCGGACGCGGAGCTGCACCCGGAGGGCTGAGCCGCGCGGGCATGGGCTGACCGGGCGATCAGTGTGCCGGCTCACCGGCAGGTGTGTGCGGCCGGCTGGCGGGTACCACTCTCCGATCCCCGCCGGTCCACGGAAGGATGCCCATGGCCCTCGCCCAGAACGTCGACCCGTCCCAGTTCAGCGGGCTGACCGGGTGGGTGGCGAGCGTCATCGACTCGCTGGGCGCGTTCGGGGTGGCCTTCCTGGTCGCGCTGGAGAGCGTCATCCCGCCGATCCCGAGCGAGATCGTGCTGGCCATGGCGGGCTACCTGTCCTCGCAGGGCCGGTTCAACGTGGTGCTGATCGTGCTCGCCGCCACCGTCGGGTCGCTGGTCGGCGCGCTGATCCTCTACTGGCTGGGCGCCGCGCTCGGCGAGGAGCGGCTCAAGCGCTGGCTGGACCACATCCCTCTGGTGGACCGGGACGACCTGGAGCAGGCCGACCGCTGGTTCGAGCGGCACGGGAAGTGGGCGGTGCTGATCGGCCGGGTGGTGCCGGTGGTCCGCAGCCTGGTGTCGGTGCCGGCCGGCGCGAACCGGATGCCGCTGGGCGAGTTCGTCCTGCTGACCACGCTGGGCAGCGGGGTGTGGAACGCGTTGATCGTCGGCCTGGGCTTCGTGCTGGGTTCCCGCTGGCAGGAGGTCGACAGGTACAGCAGCTGGTTCAACTACGCGATCTTCGCGATCTTCGGGATCATGATCGTGAGCTGGGCGGCGAAGAAGGTCCGTCGGCGCCGTGAGCGGCGCGACCGGCAGTCGACGGCCGCCGGCCGCTGACGGCTTCGCGGGACGTGGACAGGGCCCCCCGCTGTGCCCATCGGCGACAACGAGGGGCCCCGGATCGTGGGGGCGCCGCCCTTCGGAACGAAGCCGAGAGAGCGCTCTCTCAGGATTTCTACGCCGCCGCCCACCCCGTGTCAACGCCCGTCGGCCACCGGCACCGGCCGGGGCCGGCGCAGCACCACCTGCTCCAACGCAGTCCACGCCGTCGTGGTCACCAGGTACAGCACCGCGGCCAGCGGCACCACCAGCGCCACCAGCACGGTGGTGAACGGCAGCAGCGGGATCAGCCGGCCCAGCACCGCCGCTCCGGGCCCCTCGGTCGGCGCTCCCGCCACCGTCCCGGTGGCCGCCGCCGCCCGCTTCGCCCGCCGCGAGGAGAACCAGGCCAGGCCGAGCAGGGCGGCCAGCAGCACCCCGAACACGGCGACCACCGGGCCGGAGAGCCCGTCACCCAGGTGCCAGCCCAGCGGCACCCCGGCCAGCCGCTCCGCCATCAGGCCCGTGCCGCCGTCGGAGGTGGCGAAGAGCCGGTACATGACCAGGAAGAACGGCGCCTGGAGCAGGGCCGGCAGGCAGCCGGCCACCGGGCTCGCCCCGGCCGACCGGTAGAGCGCGAACAGTTCCGACTGCATCCGGGCCGGGTCGTCGGCGTGCCGGCGTTGCAGCTCGCGGACCTGCGGGGCGAGGGCGGCCCGGCGCCGCTCGCCGCGGACCTGCGCCACGGTGAGCGGCGAGATCAGCAGCCGGACGGCGACGGTGAACAGGACGATCGCGGCGGCGGTGGCCACGCCGCCGGTGAGCGGGCCGAGCGCGTCGGCGAGCCAGGAGACGGCGGCGCCGGCGGCGCCGACGACGGTGTGCAGCGGTGCGAAGGCGAGCATGGGAGACCCCTCGGTCGGTTCCGGGACGCTCCGGCACCGGCGGGCGCCCGACGGGCGCCGACGACCGGCGGTGGAGCGGATGACGACGGAACCGGTCGGGCACACCGCACCGACGCCCGTGACGGGCGCCGGAGCCAGCCCACGGCGGGAGGGATCGACGCGCCCCGGGCGCGGAGATCAGCCCGCCGTCGGGAGCCACCCGACCGGCGGGCGTACACCCGGTGCCCGGGGCCGGGGCCGGCCGGCCGCGTCCGGATCGACCTGGCGGGGCACCCCACGGCGGCGGGCCCGTTCCCGCAGCCCCGCCGCCCGGCCCACCCGGCCCGGCACCGGTCCGCGTCGTGGCCGGGCCGCCAGCAGGACCGCCAGCAGCAGCGCGGCCATCACCGCCGCACCGGCCAGGAGGTCGCCCGGGCGGTCCGCGAGCAGCGCCAGCCCGGTGAGCGCGTACGCCCACAGACCCGTCACCACCGCCATCGCACCCGGCACGGAACCCAGCCTAGGACCCGCTGTCACGCCCGACGGCCGTGATGGCGGTGGCCACCACCCCCGGGTGGTCCCGGTGCACCAGGTGCCGGGCGTCGCGCAGCACCTCCTGCCGTCCCGCCGGGAAGCTCTCGGCCAGCCGGGCGTGCGCCGTCCGCCAGGTCGCCCGCCCGCGCGCCGACCCGAGGTCCCCCAGCGCGGTCAGCACCCGGACCGGCACAGCCGGCGCGGCGGTCCGCTCGCGGAGCAGCACCAGCTCCGCCGCGAGCGCCGGATGCGCCAGCCACTCCACCATCAGCCGCACCAGCACCGTCGGCCGTCCGTAGGCCACGGCGTGGACCGGATCCGGCGGCCCCTCACCCATCCGACGCGCCGCCCGCCGCCACGCCCACGGGCCGAACCGCCCCGGCAGACCCGCGCGGTCCAGGGCCCCGGCCAGGACGGGCGTGCCGGCGGTGAGCAGTCGGGCGGTCGCCGCCCGCAGCCGGCCGGTGGTCCCCGGCTCCACCACGCTCGGGTCCACCAGCACCAGCCCGGCGACCCGGCCCGGCCGGAGCCGGGCGTACGCCTCGGCGGCCAGCGCGCCCGCCGAGTGCGCCACCAGCACCGGTACCCGGTCACCGGCCAGCACGGCGATCCGGGCCACCTCCCCGGCCAGCGTCGGCGACGGACCACCCGCCGCCCGGTCCAGGACCGTCACCGCCCCGGCGAGCAGCGGAACCAGCCGGTCCCAGGTCTCCGCGCCCTCACCCATCCCCGGGCAGAGCAGCACGGCCGGAGCCCGCCGGGGTGTCCCGGCCGGACCCGTCACCATCACCCGTGCCCGGGCCGTCCGACCGGCCAGCCGCCCGACCGGCCGGACCCGGTCCGGCCGTCGCCCGTCACCGCGTCGGGCCGGGCCGCCACGGCGGCGGCCAGCAGCAGCCAGCCGGAGAGACCGACCAGCTGCACCCGCTGCCAGGCCCCCAGGGCGCCGTCCGGACCGGCCACCTCCAGCAGCGTGGTGACCGTGCCGACCAGCAGCACCAGCGCCAGCACGACCCCGACGCGCCGCCACACCGGGGCGCGCAGCACCGCCACCAGCGCGATCAGCGAGACCACCCCACCGGCCACCGCCAGCGCCGAGCTGACCGTGTGCAGCTCGTGCCGCCACGACAACCCGCCGACCCGCTCCAGCCGGTCGCACCGCGCCTCCCGCGTCGGCGAACAGTCCATCGAGGTGAAACCGCCGTCGAACACCGTCGCCACGCCGAAGACCGCCAGCCCCCACCAGGCCACGCGGGGAGCCCGCCGCACCGCCAGCAGCACCCCCGCGGTGGCGGCGAGCAGCCCGGTGAGCACGTCCCCCAGCCCGAACACCAGGTGGTACGGCTGGTCCCGGGCGGCCAGCTCGCTGGCGTACCCGGTGGTGAGGCCGAGCGCCGGGTTCAGCAGCGGCCCGAGCAGCCACGAGGCGTAGAGCACCGCCGCCACGGCCAGCGCCGCCGCCGGCAGCGCCCGGGACAGCCTCACGAGGACTCCCGAACCAGCGGGAACGGCAGGGTCTCCCGGATCGACCGGCCGGTCAGCAGCATCACCAGCCGGTCCACGCCCAGGCCCAGGCCGCCGGTGGGCGGCATCGCGTACTCCAGGGCGGTGAGGAAGTCCTCGTCCAGCTCCATCGCCTCCGGGTCGCCACCGGCCGCCTTCAGCGACTGCTCGGTGAGCCGACGCCGCTGCTCGACCGGGTCGATCAGCTCCGAGTACGCGGTGCCCAGCTCCATCCCGTACGCCACCAGGTCCCACCGCTCGGCCAGCCGCGGGTCGGTGCGGTGCGGCCGGGTCAACGGCGACACCTCGGTCGGGAAGTCCAGGTAGAACGTCGGCGCCCCGGTACGCGCCTCGACCAGCCGCTCGTAGAGCTCCAGCAGCACCTCGCCCCGCCCCCAGCGCGGGTCGTACGGCACCCGGGCCGCGTCGCAGAGCTTGCGCAGGACGCCGACCTCGGTGTCCGGGGTGACCTCCTCCCCCAGCGCCGCCGAGACCGCCTCGTCCACCGTCCGGGTCGGCCACTGCCCGCCGATGTCCACCAGCTCACCGTCCGGCCGGCGGACCACGGGCGCGCCGTGCACCGCCACCGCCGCCGCGACGATCAGCTCCCGGGCCAGCTCCCGCATGGTGTGGTAGTCGGCGTACGCCTGGTACGCCTCCAGCACGGTGAACTCCGGGTTGTGGCTGTGGTCGACGCCCTCGTTGCGGAACGCCCGGCCCAGCTCGTACACCCGCTCCACCCCGCCCACGGCCAGCCGCTTCAGATAGAGCTCGGGGGCGATCCGCAGGCTCAACCGCAGGTCGTACGCATTGCTGTGGGTGACGAACGGGCGCGCGTTGGCCCCGCCGTGCACCCGTTGCAGGATCGGCGTCTCGACCTCCAGGAAGCCCTGCCCGACCAGCGTCCCGCGCAGGCTGTGCAGCGCGGCGCCCCGGGCCCGCAGCAGCTCCCGCGACCCGGGGTCGATCGCCAGGTCCAGGTAGCGCTGCCGGACCCGGGCCTCCGGATCGGCCAGCCCGTGGTGCTTGTCCGGCAGCGGCCGCAGGCACTTGGCGGTGAGCCGCCAGTCGGCCACCCGGACCGACACCTCGCCGCGCCGGGTGGCGTACACCTCGCCGGTCGCCCCCACGTGGTCGCCGACGTCGACGGTGGACCGCCACCGGTCCAGGTCGTGTTCCAGCAGCAGCTGGAGATCGCCGCTGCCGTCCCGGATGGTGACGAAGCAGAGCCGCCCGTGGTCGCGGACCAGCAGTACCCGGCCGGCCACCCCGACGGTCTCGCCGGTCCCCGTGTCCGGCGCCAGGCCGGCGTGCCGTTGGCGCACGTCCGCGCAGCTGGTGGTGCGCGGATAGCCCACCGGGTACGGGTCGACGCCGTCGGCGCGCAGCCGCTCCAGCTTGGCCCGGCGGACCAGCACCTGCTCCGGGGCACGTTCCTCGGCCGGCTCCGGTGGCACGGCGTGCACGGCGGCGTCGGCCGGCGGCACGAACCCGACGCCGCCACCGGCCGGTGGTACGCCCTGCAGCGGGGCGGGCCGGCCGCCCGGCAGCGCGAGGAAGCCCTCCGCGACGGCCGCCGCCAGACCCACCCGGGCCAGTTCCCGCCGCTCGGCGAAGCAGAGATAGCGGGGCGTCCAGTGCGGCTGGTACTTGGCGTTGGAGAGGTAGAGCGACTCCAGCTGCCACCAGCGGGAGAAGAAGAGCAGCAGGCCCCGCCAGAGCCGGATCACCGGGCCGGCGCCGATCCGGGCGCCCTGCTCGAAGACCGACCGGAACGCCGCGAAGTTCAGCGACACCCGTTCGACGCCGAGCCGGTGGCCGGCGCCGAGCAGCGCGGCCACCATGAACTCCATGACGCCGTTCTCGGCGGTCCGGTCCCGGCGCATCAGGTCCAGCGACACCCCGTCGGTGCCCCACGGGCTCAGCGACAGCATGGCCCGTACGTGACCGTCGGCGTCGACCGCCTCGACCAGCACACACTCGCCGTCGGCCGGGTCACCGAGGCGGCCCAGCGCCATCGAGAAGCCGCGCTCGTGCTCGGTGTCCCGCCACCGGGTGGCCAGCCGGGCCGCCTCGGCCAGTTCGTCGGCCGGGATGTCGGCGTGCCGGCGGACCCGGGAGGTGTAGCCGGCCCGCTCCACCCGGTGCACCGCCTGCCGGACCGGGCGCATGTCCCGGCCGGTCAGGTCGAACTCGCGGGTGGACAGGATGGCCTCGTCGCCCAGGTGCAGCACCTTCAGCCCGTGCCGGTGGTACGCCCGCGCCGCGGCCTCGCTCGCCCCCATCACCGCCGGCGTCCAGGCGTACTCGCGGGCCTGGGCGAGCCACGCCCGGATCGCCGGGCCCCACGCCTCCGGGTCGCCCACCGGGTCGCCGCTGGCCAGGCTCACCCCGTTCACCACCCGGTAGGTGACGGCCGCCTTGCCGCTGGGCGAGAAGATCGCCGCCTTGTCCCGCCTGGTGGCGAAGTAGCCCAGGGAGTCCCGCCCCCCGTGCCGGGCGAGCAGCGCCCGGATCCGTTCCTCTTCGCCCGCGTGCAGCACCGCCGCGGCCCGCTGCGACCGCAGCAGGGTGAACAGCCCGACCACGAGGGCGGCCGCCCCGAACGCGCCGAGCAGCAGGTTCACCCAGGCGGGCGCCTGCCCGCGCCGGGTCAGGTCCAGGGTGACCGCGCCGCCGAACACCTTCTCGGCGGCGTAGCCGAGCCGGTCCGACCAGGTCACCAGGCTGCCCGGCTCGACCAGCAGCAGCAGGTAGCCCAGCCCGACCGCGGCGGCGGCCAGCCCGAGGAAGACCGCCAGCGCCCGCCAGGTGCTGCCGGGGCGTACCCGGGCGTAGAACTCGCGGCGGGCCGCCAGCAGCATCGTCAGCGCCACCGCGGCGAAGCCGACCCCGACCCAGACACCGACCGTCTCGATCAGGTTGAAGATGCGCTGCCCGGCGTCGTCGGTGAGCCGCTCGGCGCCGACGAAGAGCAGCAGGCCGCCGGCCACCAGCCCGACGAGGAGGCTGAGCGAGAAGTAGACCACCTGCACGCGGTACGCCAGCCGCTTGCGCCGCAGCACCGCCGAGGCCAGGGTGCCGAGGAAGACCGCGTACGCGAGGTTCGCCGGGGCGGGCAGCAGCAGCGTGTCGATGAACGTGCGGACCGGCTGGATGTCGGAACGGACGGCGCTGCTCAACGCGGCCAGCGCGCAGACCGTGGCGATGACCCAGAGCAGGGTGGCGAAGGCGCGCGGCACCTGTCGCAGCCAGTCCCGTCCCGGCCCCGGGTGCGGATCGTTCGCGGTCACCCGTACCTCCTTCGGGCGGTCACCCCCGGAGCTTCCGCCGGTTCCTGCCGCTCATCGTAAGCGTGCGGGCGAAGCGGAACCGGAACCGGACGTTTCCCCCGATCGCCACCGTGGGTAATGGTCCGGTCGACACCGCGGCGGTGCGCCGCGACCGGCAGAAATGGACGGTGGTGGCCATGGCCAGCGGGGTGGCGGAGCGGAACGTGGCGCCGGTCGGCACCGACCTGCTCACCGTGGGTGTCGAGGAGGAGTTCCTCCTGGTCGACCCGCACACCGGTCGCGCGGTGCCCGCCGTCGACCTGGTGATGGAGCAGGTGCCGGCCGAGCTGCGCGGCCAGGTGGAACGCGAGTTCCAGACCAGCCAGATCGAGATCGGCAGCCCGCCCGGGCTGGAGCTCTCCTCGATCCGGCACTCGCTGGGCGTGCTGCGCGCGGCCCTCGCCGACGCGGCCGAGCGGGCCGGCGTACGCGTGCTGGCGATCGGCACCGGCCCGGTCGACGGCCCGGTGCCGGCGGTGGTCGACAAGCCCCGCTTCGACCGGATGATCGAGCGGTTCCGGCTGCTGGTGCCCGGCCCCGGCAACAACGGCATGCACGTGCACGTCGGCGTTCCCGACCCGGAGACCGGCGTGCAGGTGCTCAACCACGTCCGTCCGTGGCTGCCGATCCTCCAGGCGGTCACCGCCAACTCGCCGTTCGCCAGGGGCGAGGACACCGGCTACGCCAGCTGGCGGTCGGTGGAGTGGGAACGCTGGCCGTCGGTGGCGCCCACCCCGTTCCTGGCGTCGCACGAGCACTACCAGCGGCTGATCCGGCAGCTGATCGCCACCGGCGTGATGCTCGACGAGGGGATGCTCTACTGGTACGCCCGGCTGTCGGCGAAGTACCCGACGGTGGAGATCCGGATCGGTGACGTCTGCCCGTCCGCCGAGGACGCCGTGCTGGTCGCGGCCCTGGTCCGGGCGCTGGTGGCCACCGCCATGACCGACATCGGGGCGGGCCGGCCGCCGATCAACACCGACCACCACCTGCTGGTCGCCGCGCACTGGCGGGCCGCCCACGACGGCCTGGAGGGCGAGGGCGTCGACGTCACCGACGGCGAGCTGCGCCCGACCTGGGAGCTGCTGGACCGGCTGGTCGACCGGCTCCGCCCGGAGCTGGAACGGCACGGCGACCTGGCCGAGGTGACCGACCTGCTCGGCGGGCTGCGCCGGCACGGCAGCGGCGCCGCCCGGCAACGCGCCGTCTACGCCCGCACCGGCCGCCTGGTCGACGTCGTCGAGGACGTGGCCCGGCAGACCCGGGCTGAGCGAGGGTGACGACCCGGCACGAACGGCGCACGGCGGAGCCGGACGTGACAGGATGGGCGCCGTGGCGGAACGGTTGATCGTCGTCGGCGGGGACGCGGCCGGGATGGCCGCGGCGTCCCAGGCCCGGCGTCGCCGGGACCGCGCCGAGCTGGAGATCGTGGCCTTCGAGCGGGGCCACTTCACGTCGTACTCGGCGTGCGGCATCCCGTACTGGATCAGCGACGTGGTGCCGGAACGGGACCAGCTCATCGCCCGCGACCCGGAGACCTTCCGGAACTCCTTCGACATCGACGTCCGGCTGCGGCACGAGGTCACCGGCATCGACCTGGACCGCCGCGAGGTGATCGCCCGGGACCTCGACGGCGACCGCGAGGTCCGCGAGCCGTTCGACACCCTGATGTACGCGGCCGGAGCGGTGCCGATCAAGCCGGACTGGGCGCGTACCCCGGTGAACGGGGTCTTCGGCATGCAGACCCTGGACGACGGGGCGGCGCTGCGCGACTGGCTCGACGCCGAGCCGGCCCCGCGCGAGGCGGTGGTGGTCGGCGGCGGTTACATCGGGGTGGAGCTGGCCGAGGCGCTGGTGCAGCGCGGGCTCACGGTCACCCTGATCGAGCAGGCCGACACGCCGATGTCGACGGTGGACGCCGACATGGGCCAGCTGGTCGCCGACGCCATGCGGGACGTGGGCATCCGGATCCGGGCCGGGGTCAGGGTCACCGGTCTCGACGAGCGGGACGGCCGGGTGGCCGCCGTGCTGACCGCCGAGGGGCCGATCCCCGCCGACGTCGTCGTGCTGGGCCTGGGCGTACGCCCCAACGTCGCGCTGGCCGAGGCCGCCGGCCTACCGCTGGGCCCCAGCGGGGCGATCCGGGTGGACCGGCGGATGCGGGTGCCCGGGGTGGACGGGGTGTGGGCGGCCGGCGACTGCGTGGAGAGCCTGCACCGGGTCAGCGGGCTGCCGGTGCACGTCCCGCTCGGCACCCACGCCAACAAGCAGGGCCGGGTGGCCGGGATCAACATCGGCGGCGGGTACGCCGCGTTCCCCGGGGTGATCGGCACGGCGGTGACGAAGGTATGCGACCTGGAGGTGGGCCGCACCGGCCTGCGGGAGCGCGACGCCGCGGCGGCCGGGTTCGAGTTCGTCTCCGTGGTGGCCGAGTCGACCAACCGGGCCGGCTACTTCCCGGGCGCCCGGAAGATGACCGTGAAGCTGATCGCCGAGCGGCCCAGCGGGCGGCTGCTGGGGGCGCAGATCGTCGGCTGGTCCGAGGCGGCGAAGCGGATCGACACCCTCGCCGTGGCCCTGTGGAACGGCATGACGGTGGACGACATGACCGGCCTCGACCTCGGCTACGCCCCGCCGTACGCGCCGGTCTGGGACCCGGTGCTGATCGCCGCCCGCAAGGCCGTCGAGGCCCTCGCCGCCGCCACCCGCGACTAGGAACGGGCCTGGCAGGTGGCGCACCAGTAGAGGTTGCGGCCGGCCAGTTCACCGCGGCTGACGTCGGTGCCGCAGACGTGGCAGGGCGCGCCGGGGCGGCGGTAGACGTACACCTCGCCGCCGTGCCGGTCCACCCGGGCCGCGCGGCCCATCGCGGCCGGCAGGTGCGCGTCCCGCACGGTGTCGATCCGGCCGCGTTCGACGGCCAGGGTCATCAGCGCCACCAGGTCCGCCCAGAGGTCCCGCCAGCCGGCCGGGGTCAGGTCCCGGCCCGGCAGGGTGGGCGCCAGGCCGGCCCGGAACAGCGCCTCGGTCACGAAGATCAGTCCGGTGCCGGCGACCACGGACTGGTCGAGCAGCAGGGCGGCCAGCGGCGTCGGGCTGCGGCGGATCCGGGCGTACGCCCGCTGCGGGTCGGCGTCGGCGCGCAGCGGGTCGGGTCCGAGCCGGGCCCGCAGGGCGGCCACCTCGGGCGGGGTGAGCAGCTCGCAGGCGGTGGGGCCGCGCAGGTCGAGCCAGTGCGCGTCGCCCGGTGCCGCCGCGGAACCCTCACTGGTCAGCCGCAGCCGGACCTGGCCGACCGGAGGCGGGGGCGCGCCGGCGCCGTCGGTGACCTTGCCGTACAGGCCCAGGTGCACGTGCAGGGTCAGCTCGCCGGCGTGGTGGTGCAGCAGGTGCTTGCCGTACGCCTCGGTGCCCTGAAGGACGGTGCCGTCGAGCCGGGCGGCGCCCTCGGCGAACCGGCCCTGGGGGCTGGCGGCGTGCACCCGACGACCGGCGAAGAGCCGGGCGTGCCGCGCCGCCAGGCGGTGGATGGTGTGACCCTCTGGCACGGGTGGCAAGACTACGTCGGGTCGGCCGGCCCGCACCCGGCGGCATCGACGGCCGCGCTGGCCAGGTGTCGTCCGACGTCCGGTGGGGTACCTCCTTCCCTGTTACCGCGTGGCAGCCGTCGGTACCCGGCGAGGCCTCCACGCACTCACGAGGAGGATCTCAGGTGAACATTCCTTCGCTGTCCCGCCGGAAGCAGCCGGCGCCCGCCGGGGACGTGACCGGCGACGGCCGGGTCGACGCCCGGGACACCGCCACCGGCACCGTCGACCGCACCCCGGTCACCGACCGGACCGAGCCCCAGCCGACGGTCGACCCGACGGACCGCACCGAGGTGCAGCCCACCGTCGACCGGACGGACCGCACCGAACCCCGGTCCACCGTCGACCCCACGGACCGCAGCGAACCCCGGCCCACCGCCGACCCGGCGGACCGGACCGAGGCGCGCCCCACCGTGACCGACCGGGACGCGGACCGGGCGACGTACCGGAGCAGCACCGCGCCGGCCGGCGCGGGAGCGGCGGCCCTGTCCGGGCGGGGCGCCTCGACACCGGTCGCCGAGCCGGTCACCGAGCGGACCATGGACCTGGAGCGGGAACGGGAGCAGATCAACCTCGAGCGGGGGCTCCGGAACGACCGCGACGGGGACGGCTTCCCGGACCACCGGGAGCGGACCGAGGCTGAGGTGCCGGTGGTGGTCGGCCCGAAGCCACGGGCCAGCCTGCTCGCCACGGTCGGGCTGGTCGCGGGCGTCGCCAGTGCCCTGTTCGTGCTGACCGGCACGCTGGCCGGGTACGGCATCGCCCTGGGCGCGCTCGGCGCGGTGCTGTCCGTGCTGGGCCTGATCGCGACCCGACGCCGGCACGTGGCGGGCAAGACCGACGCGCTGCTCGGCATCGTTCTCGGCCTGGGCGCGGTGGTGCTGGGCGTGCTGGCGATGACCGGGATCTTCGACTGGCCGACCACCGACGGCGACTGGGTGGCCCGGTTCCGCGAGTGGCTCGACTCACAGTTTGTCGATCGGTTCTGACGGGCACTATCCAGCTCGCCGGCGGTGCGCCGGCAAAGCCCGACCAGCCTGGTGGTTCACCAGCCGGGCACGCATCCTTTCAGGGGCGGCGGTTCGCCGCCCCTGAAGCGTGTCCGGGGTACGGCCGGCCGCCGGAGTGACCCTGACCGCTCCGACGCAACGATCCTCTGCCCTCCCGCCCACAGACGCAACGATCCGTTGGCGTACGCAACTTCTCGCGGTGGATGTCGACTGCCCCCGGGACATAGCGTTGAGCAACGGCGCCAGCCCACGAGCCGAAGGTGGCCGGGCGCGCCCGACCCCAGGAGCAGGACATGACGATGGACGCCACCCGCCAGCGCCTCCTGATGTGCCGGCCGACGTACTTCGCCGTCGACTACGCCATCAACCCGTGGATGGACCCGACCGCGCCGGTCGACGCCGAGCTGGCCATCCGGCAGTGGGAGCAGCTGCGGCAGACCTACCTCGACCTGGGCCACGAGGTCGAGCTGATCGACCCCGTGGCCGGCCTGCCGGACATGGTCTTCGCCGCCAACGGCGGCACCGTGATCGACGGCAAGGCGATGGCGGTCCAGTTCCGCGACCCGCAGCGCGCCGACGAGGCCCCCGCCTACCGGGCCTGGTTCGAGGCCGCCGGCTTCGAGATGTACGACCCGAAGCACGTCAACGAGGGCGAGGGCGACGTCCTGCTGGTCGGTGACCACCTGCTCGCCGGCACCGGCTTCCGTACCGCCCACGCCTCGCACGCCCAGCTCCAGGAGGTCTTCGGTTACCCGGTGATCACCATGCAGCTGGTGGACCCGCGCTTCTACCACCTGGACACCGCGCTGACCGTGCTCGACGAGCGGACCGTGGCCTACCTGCCCGAGGCGTTCTCCCCCGGCAGCCAGGCCGTGCTCCGCCGGCTCTTCCCCGACGCGATCCACGCCACGATGGCCGACGCGGAGGTGCTCGGCCTCAACGCGGTCAGCGACGGCCGTACCGTGGTGCTGCCGGCGCAGGCCACCGACCTGGCCGCGAAGCTGCGCGACCGGGGCTACCAGACCATCGGCATCGACCTGTCCGAGCTGCGCAAGGCCGGCGGTGGACCGAAGTGCTGCACGTTGCGACTCCGTCAGGGAAAGGCGAGCAAGTGATCGTGGACGACATGCTGCGGACGCCGTCCGCGGTCCGGGACGCGGAGCGTCACACCGCGCACAACTACCACCCGCTGCCGGTGGTGATCTCCTCCGCCGAGGGCGCGTGGGTGACCGACGTGGACGGTCGGCGCTACCTGGACTGCCTCGCCGGCTACTCGGCGCTGAACTTCGGCCACCGGCACCCCAAGCTGATCGAGGCCGCGCACGCGCAGCTCGACCGGCTCACCCTGACCAGCCGGGCCTTCATCCACGACCAGTTCGCCGACTTCTGCAAGGAGCTGGCCGAGCTGTGCGGCAAGGACCTGGTCCTGCCGATGAACACCGGCGCCGAGGCGGTGGAGACCGGCATCAAGGTCGCCCGCAAGTGGGGCTACCAGGTCAAGGGCGTCACGCCGGGCCAGGCCAACATCATCGTGGCCGACGGGAACTTCCACGGCCGGACGACCACCATCGTCAGCTTCTCCACCGACGAGGACGCGCGGGCCGACTTCGGGCCGTACACGCCCGGCTTCACCGTGGTCCCCTACGGCGACCTGGCGGCGCTGGAGGCGGCGATCGACGAGAACACCGTCGCGGTGCTGCTCGAGCCGATCCAGGGCGAGCAGGGCGTCGTGGTGCCGCCGGAGGGCTACCTGCCGGGGGTCCGCCAGGTCTGCACCGACCGGAACGTCCTCTTCATCGCCGACGAGATCCAGTCCGGCCTGGGCCGCACCGGCAGCACCTTCGCCTGCGACCTGGAGGGCGTCACCCCCGACATGTACCTGCTGGGCAAGGCGCTCGGCGGCGGCATCGTCCCGGTCTCCGCGGTCGCCGCGAACGCCGACGTGCTCGGCGTGCTCAAGCCCGGCCAGCACGGCTCCACCTTCGGCGGCAACCCGCTGGCCTGCGCGGTCGCCACCGAGGTGGTCCGGCTGCTGGCCACCGGCGAGTTCCAGCAGCGCTCCGCCGAGCTGGGCGAGCGGCTGCGGGCCGGCCTGGAAGGGCTGGTCGGCAAGGGCCTGGTCGCCGTCCGGGTGCGCGGCCTCTGGGCCGGCGTCGACATCGACCCGGCACTGATGAGCGGCCGGCAGGCCTGCGAGCGGCTGATGGAGCGCGGTGTCCTGGCCAAGGACACGCACGGCTCCACCATCCGGCTCGCCCCGCCGCTGACCATCACCGCCGAGGAGATCGACCACGCGGTGGCGCAGCTCGCCGCCGTCCTGGCCGGCTGATCCTCCGTACGCGCGAAAGGGCGCCGGGACCACGACGGTCCCGGCGCCCTTGTCGTGCTCCGGCGGTCAGACCCGCGGCAGCCGCATCGCCATGGTGGGCGCCTCGGCCATCACCGAGGCGGGGGTGAACGGGGCGGCACTGGGCAGTTCCTCGGCCCGGCCGATCTGCACCCCGGGATAGAGCTCGACCACGTCGCCGGCGCCGAGCACCCGGGACTGCTGGGGGGCGAGCGCGATCCGGTCCGCGTCGTTCATCGAGCCGGCAGGGCGGATGCCGGAGCCGTTGGTGCTGGTGTCGGTCACGATCACCTCACCCACGCGGAGTTCGAAGCGGACGTGCCCGCGGCTGATCCACCGGCGGGCCTCGTCGTTGAGCCACTGGCCGAGCGTGACGCCGCCGGACTGCTCGGGTGCCCGCCCGGCGACCACCGGCTGGCTCTCGGTGAGCACGAACCGCTGGCGGACCAGCCCACCGATCCGCACCGCGAGGACCTCGGTACGCGGCCGCGGGCCGGCGTCGCCGAGCCGGGTCATGTGCCGGGGGCAGGTCGGCGCCCCGCCGCGCAGGGTGGGCGGCGGCTGCCCGGCGGGGCTGCGTTCCACCCGGGCCAGGTCGGCGAAGGCTCCGCCACCGCCGCCGGCGCCGAACAGGGCGCAGCCCGGCTCGGGGCACCGCCACTGCCGGGCCAGCAGCTTCGCGCCCGCCGCGGAGCGCGGGCCGGTCACCGGGGCCTGACCGCCGCCGACGTGGGCGATGAAGACCGGACCGCCGGCGCCCGGCACCGGGGCGAGCACCCGACCGGGCTGGCCGAGCCACGGGAGCCGGCCGCCCAGCCCGTCGAAGCGGACCCGGCTGAGCACCGGGAGACCGAGCAGGTCGGCCACCTCCAGCATCCGGTCGCCGGGCTGGTCCAGCACCTCCACCAGGCCGTCGTCCGCCCAGCGCCGGACCACCATCCGCTCGTTGGAGGTCAGGTCGGCGTCGGAGAGCAGGGCCCGGTGCACGATCGCGTAGACCGGGACGCTGTCCTCCTCCAACTGCCGGGAGAGGGCGTCGATCACCATGCCGAGCCGGAGCAGGCTGGCCGGCCGGCCGCCGTCGAGATCCTGGTAGCGGATCACCTCGGCCAGGTCGACCACGGCCCGGGCCAGCGCCGGGTCGGTGCAGACCCGACCCTCGATCGCGTCCAGCACCTTGCTGATCTCGAACCTCATGGCACGACCCTACCGTTGCCTGGTCGGAGGCCCGGACGCACCGCCGCTGCCGCCTTCGCCCGATACGCTGCTTCGGCGTCGAGGTGACGGCGCAGAGGCCGCCGGCCGCCCAGACCAAGGAGGCGCCCGCCTCGATGGTCCAGGCGTTCGGCCGCTGACCTCGGCGGCGTCGCGCGGGCGGTGCCGGTGACCGGCACCGCCCCGTCGGCCGTTGCGGGAGGTCAGCTCATCCGGCCGACGACGGTACGCAGCCGGCTCAGGTCGCGGCGACGCCGTTCGTACGTGGCCGCCAGGGTGATCAGGGCCAGCCCGCCCACCGCCAGGTAGATCCACCGGGGCATCAGGTCCCAGCTGCGGACCAGCTCGTGCAGGGCGAGCAGGGCCAGACTCACGCCGCCCAGCAGCACCGGCGCCTGCCAGCGGCGTACCGCCCCGCCGAGCACCGCGACCAGGGCGGCCACCCCGAGCAGCAACCGTCGCCACGGCTGCGGCTCGGCGGCGACCAGCACCGACACCAGGCTCGGCAGCAGCCCGGCGGCCAGGCCGGGGCCCAACGCCAGCCAGCTGGTCAGGCCCGGACGGCCCCGCAGCGCCACCAGACCGGCGGCCAGCGCCAGGGCGGCGGCCGGCACCGTGTACGCCTCCAGCAGCACCACCCCGCCGTCGGCCAGCAGCAGCCAGCAGCCGAGCAGCTCGCTGGCGCCGGCGACACCGGCGAGGATCGCCCGCCGGCGGGCCGGCTCGCCGCGCCGCACCACCCGCAGCGCGACCGCCGTCCCCCAGAGCACGCAGACCACGGCGGCGTGCCGCGGCGCGGCCACCGTCAGCAGCAACGCCACCAGGGCCACCGCCTGGGCGGCCGACTCCAGGGCCCGGGCCGGCACCGGATCCCGTCGGCGCAGCACCGGCGTGACGTGCAGGACCAACGCCGCCACGGCGAGCACCGGGAGCCCGGCGGTGCGCAGCGGAAGTCCACCGGAGAGGGTGGCGGTGACCGCGAGGCCGGTCGCCGCCGCCGTCGCCGACAGGGCGCCGAGCAGCCGGACACCGGTCGCCCGGGCCGCCGCCCCGACCACCACCGCCGCGGCGGTCAGCGCGCCCAGGGCGGCGAGCGTGCCGGCGCGGGTCGGCAGCAGCCCGACGAAGCCCGCGACCGTCCACACCGTACCGAGGGGAGCCAGGACTCCCACCCGGTCGCCGCGCGGTGCGGTCAGCGCCGCGACCAGCAGGGCGACGAGCCCCACGAGCAGGGTCACCGCCGGCAGCACCGGCCAGGGCGTGCGGGCGGCGGCCAGCAGCAGCGGCAGCGCGGCCGCCCCGAACGGCAACGCGGGCAGGCCGAGCGCGCCGACCAGCTGGCGCCCCGACCACCGCAGGGTGACCCGAGCCGCCGGCGCCCCGGAGGTGGCCGGGGGCCGGACCAGCGGGCCGACGGTCACCGCCAGCGCCAGCAGGGCCAGCCCGGCCGGCAGCGTTCCGGCCAGCGGTGCCGCGGTCGGCGCGCCGGCCCACGGCGCGACGGGCGGGCCGTACGGGCCGGCCAGCACGAGGAAGGTGGCGGGCAGGGCGGCCAGGGCGGCCACCCCGGCCAGGGCGAGGGCGGCGAGGCGGAGCGGCTCGTACCGGCCGGCGACCCGCATGGCGGCCAGGGCCAGCAGGACCGCGCCGGCCGCGTACAAGGTCAGCGGTTCTCCCGGTACGGCGAGCGGCGCGAGCCCGGCCGCGCCGAGCGCGATGGTGAACGCCGCGCCCGCGTACCCGGAGAGGTCCGGCCAGTGGCGGCGGACCGCGCCGAGCGCGACGGGCAGGACCGCGACGGCGGCGAACCCGGCCCGGGCCTGCCACCACGGGCCGGCTCCCGCCCCGACCAGCGCGACCAGCACCCCCGCCGGTACGGCGAGCAGCGCCGCGGCCAGCGCCGCCCCCGCCACCAGCGGCCGCACCCCGGTGCCCCGCCGGCCCAGCGCCGCAACCGCGACCCCGGCGACCAGCACGACCGCGAGGGCGGCGCCGGCCCCGGCCGGAGCGGCGAGGCCGACCAGCAGCCCGTGCCCGACCAGCAGCGTCCCGCCGACGGCGGCGGTCACGGCCACCGCCGTGCCGCGGGCCACCGTCACCGCGGCCAGCAGCAGCACCACCCCGACCGCCAGGTCACCGGCGAGCAGCGCCGGCCAGGGCACACCGACCGCGGCGGGCGCCGCCAGCGCGACCAGCGTGCCACCGGCGACCAGGATGGCCGGTCGGGCCAGCCGTGGCAGCAGCAGCGCCAGGGCGCCGACGGTGAACGCGACCAGCACCGGCAGCTGCCAGCCCCAGCCCACGGTCGGTGCCGGCGACGCGCCCCGCCACGGCGGCAGGGACCGGGCGACCGACCCGCCCGCGACGGCGACGGTGAGCGCGGCGGCGGGCAGCAGCAGGCCACCGGAGACCGCCAGCGCCCCCCAGCGCGGGCCGGTCCGCAACCGGCCGGGCAGCAGCCCGACCAGGCCGGCGAGCCCCACCGCCACCACCCCGGCGGCCAGCCCCAGCAGACCGGCCCGCAGCTCGACCACCGGGCGGAGCAGCGCCGCCGCCAGCACCGGCACCAGCAGCCCGCCGGCGACCAGCCGGAGCGGTCGCACTCCGGCCACCACCGTGCCGGCGAGCAGCGCCAGCCCCACCACCAGCAGCGGCCCCCCGGCCAGCAGCGGCGACCCGCCGGCCCGGCCCACCGCCAGCGGCACCAGGGCACAACCGGCGGCGACGGTCAGCGCCACCGCGTACGCCACCCAGGTGAGCACCAGCCCACCCACCGCCGGCCCCGCACCCGGCAGCGGCTCCGCACCCGCCGTCCCGGCGACCGGCCCCCCACCGGTCACCGGTCCCCCGATCGGCGCCGCACCGGCCGTCCCCCTCGTACGGCCGATCCGGACGCCCCGGCGGTGCAGCACCAGCACCGCCGCCAGGTCGAGCAGCGCCAGCCCCACGAAGACCAGCGCCCAGCCGGTCGCCCCCGGCCGCGCCCCGGCGGCCAGCAGCGGCAGCACCGGCTGGGCGGTCAGCAGCGCGGCGAACCAGGGCACGGCGAGGCGGCTGAGCCGTCCGTAGCCGACGGCGACCACAGTGGCGGCCCCGCCCACCAGGCCGGCGTACCGGGTCCCCGGCCAGCCGCCCACCCCGAACAGGTCCACCGACCAGGCGGCGTACCCGTCGAGGAGCACCAGCAGCAGACCCACCGCGGCGAACGTCTCCGCCGTGCCGCGCAGGCCGCGGCGGACCGCGACCAGCGGGACGGCCAGCACCAGCGCGGTGACCGCGGCGAGGATCAGCGCCCGGCCGGCCACCCCGACCGCCGCCCAGGCGACCGCGGTGAAGACCACCGCCGCGGTGCCCAACAGCAGGCCACCGAGGACGAAGAGCAGCCCCTGCACCGCCCGGGTGGAGGTCTCCGGCCGACCGGGCGCGAGGCTCGGGCCCCCGACCGGACCGGCCGGCGCGCGGCTCGGGCCCCCGACCGGACCGGCCGGCACGGCGACCGGGCCGGCCACCGGCACCGGTACGCCCCGGGGCGCGGGCAGCTCGGCCCGGATCCGGGCGGCCAGCTCGGTCCGCCTCCCCTGCGCCGCCAGCAGCCGGGCGGCGAGCCCCTGGTACGCCTGCCGGGCCTGCTCGGTCTCCCGTCCGAGCAGGGCGATCTCGCGGTCCAGCCGGACCACCTCGGCGGCCGGCGGGTACGGAGGCAGCCCGCAGCCGGGACAGCCTCGGCTCAGGTCGGCGGGCGCGCCGCAGCGGGGGCAGGGGTAGGCGGTGTTCTCCACCGCGCCATCCTCACCGAAGGGTCGACGGCTCCGACAGAGTGTCCGTACTCAGGGACGGGTCTGCTCGTGCACCCAGGCCGCGTACGCCGGGTCGCCGCACTCCACCCGGGACAGCAGGATCTCCGGCACCTCGTACGGGTGGCCGGAGCGCACCTGGTCGACCAGGGCCTCCGCCCGGTCCGGCGCGGTCTTGAACTGCACGGACCACTCGGTGCTGGTCTCCACCCCGGAGCGCCACCAGTAGGTGCTGTCGACCTGGCCGCCGACCTGGGCACAGGCGGCCAGCCGGCCGGCGACCGCGGCCGCCGCCAGCAGGTCGGCGACCGAACGCGCGTCCACCACCGTCGTCACCACGCAGATCTGCTCCACCTTGCGCACCCTACGCGGCGGTGACGCCGTCGCGGTTGGCGGCGACCCACTCGTCGATCCGGGCCCACCAGTCGAAGAGCCAGTCGATGCGTTCCTGCCGGTCGGTGGGGATCTCCTCCGGCGGCACCGACCAGAACCGCATCACGATCCGCTTGTCCATCGGCAGCTCGCGCCAGACGTCGGTGACGGTGAGCAGCTGGTCGAGGCCGGTGTGCGCCACGAAGATCACCCCCGCGTCGGGGGCCGCCTCCAGGGCGGCCAGCAGGCCGCCGGGCTGCGGCGCGAGGACGTGCCGCATCCGTTCGGCCCGCAGCGCCATCCGTTCGTGGCCCCGGGCCCGCAGTCGGGCGATGGCGCGCAGCCGCCGCCCGGGGGTGAAGTTGCCGCCCTCGGGAAAGATCACGAAGGCGTCGTCGTCGTCCAGGCCGGTGGCCAGGTGGCCGATCTGGCCGACCACCTCGTCGCGGCCGTCCGGCCCGGGGGCGATGAACCGGTTGGGCAGCCGGTTGAGCAGCACGTCGATCGCCGGGTCCCACTGGAGGCTGGCCTTGAGCACGATCCGTGGCTCCCGGTGGAACCAGTTGACCAGCGCGTGGATCAGGATGAACGAGTCGCCCGGCCCGGCGTGCCGGCAGAGCACCAGCTCCGGGCGGCCGGGCAGGGCGGTGTCCGGGTCGGTGCCGACCACGTCGATGCTCAGCCGCAGCGTCCACCGGGCCTGCCAGAACAGCACCCGCAGGAACCAGCCGGCGAGCACGTAGTGGGCGCGCTGGAAGGCCGGGGACCGCTTGTGCGCGCCGAAGCCCGAGGCGAGCCAGAGCACGAAGAGCGCGAGCAGCGCCGCGGCGTCCCAGACCAGGTAGACGCAGCCGATCCAGAGCAGCCGCAGCGGGCGCAGCCGGCCCGGGACGAACGGCGAGGCGGCCAGGGCGAGCAGCGCCCAGGCGGGCAGGGTGGTCACCACCAGCACCGCGAGCAGCACCACGCCGGGCGCCACGAGCAGTCGGCGGAGCCATCGCGGTGGCAGCGGCATCAGTCGTCCAGCTGGGTGGCCAGGTAGTGCCGGGTGGCCGTGTACGCGCGGCTGATCCGACGCCCCACGGCCGCCATGTCGCGGTACGCCCACGGGCTGTCGTCGCGGGGCCCACCGCCACCGGTCGGCAGCACGTGCACCCGGACCCCGTCGGGCAGCGCCGCGAGCTCCCGGGCGAACCGGTGCCGGCGGGCGATCTCGAACGCCACCTGGGCGATCTCCCAGGGGCGTCGGGGCGGGGTGAGCTCCCGCTCGATCCGGCCGACCTGGAGGACGAAGATCTGCCGGGCGCCCTGGACCACCGCCTCGCCGACCGGGATGGAGTTGACGATGCCACCGTCGACGTAGTGCTGGCCGCCGATCTCGGTGGGTGGCAGCAGCCCCGGCACCGAGGCGGAGGCGAGCACCGCCGGCACCAGTGGCCCGTCGTGGAACCAGTACTCGGCGGCGCGCTCGATGTTCGCCGCGCAGCACCGGAACGGCACCTTCAGGTCGGCGAAGGTGGTCGCCTCACCCAGCTCGCTCTCCAGCAGCCGGCGCAGCGGCCGGGGCGAGTGCAGGTGGGTACGGGCGGCGAAGCGGCGCAGCTGGCGGGCGACGGAGTCGCCGTACACCTCGCTGGCCTCGGGCGACGCCCAGAGCCGGACCAGCCGGTCGGTGACCGCCTCGGACGGGTCGGCGGCGACCAGGGCGCCGTTCACCGCCCCGATCGAGGTGCCGAGCACCATGTCCGGGCGGATCCGGGCCCGGAACAGGGCCCGGAGCATGCCCACCTCGACCGCGCCGAGCACTCCCCCGCCGCCGAGCACGAACGCCACCGGACCGCTCCCCATGCGGTCCATCCTGGCACGTCCGCGCCGCTGTGCCCGGGGCAGCCGCCGCCGACCGCCGCTTCGGACCGGCCGGTCGTCGCGGCCGGCGACCGGTCCGCCGCACACCGTCGCGGGAAACCGGACGAGGCGTTGACAGCCCGGACACATTGCCGCAACCTGATACCGCCCCCACCCCAGGCAGGTGCGATCCCGATGGCAGCAGCTCTGCAGGCCGGCAGTCTGCTGGCCCGTCGATACCGGTTGATCGACCAGGTCGGGGCCGGCGGCATGTCGGTCATCTGGCGGGCCCGGGACGAGGTGCTGGACCGGGTGGTGGCGCTGAAGGTCCTCGCCCCGTCGCTGGCCGCGGACGCCCGGTTCCGGGACATGGTCCGCGAGGAGGCCCGCTCCGCCGCCCAGCTGGTCCACCCGCACGTCACCTCGGTGCACGACTACGGCGAGGCGCTGGCGCCGGACGGCTCGATCACCTCGTTCGTGGTGATGGAGCTGCTCGCCGGCGAGGCGCTGGAGCGGCGGCTGGCCGAGGGGCCGCTGCCCTGGCCGGCGGCGGTGGAGCTGGCCGCGCAGGTCGCCGAGGCGCTGGCCGCGGCGCACCGGCTGGGCATCGTGCACCGGGACATCACGCCGGGCAACGTCATGCTGACCTCGGTCGGCGCCAAGGTGCTGGACTTCGGCATCGCCACCCAGGTCGGCGCGCCGGACGACGACGATGACGGCGGCACGTTCGGCACCCCGGCGTACGTGGCGCCGGAACGGCTGGACGGGGTCCCGGCGCAGCCCGCCACGGACGTCTACTCGCTGGGCGTGCTGCTGCACCAGACGTTGACCGGCCGGCTGCCGTACCCGGCGGACACCTGGGAGCAGCTGGCCACGGCGCTGGAGGGCGGCCCCCCGGGGCCACCGGACGTGCCGGGGCTGCCGCCCGCGGTGTCCCAGGTCTGCGCGCGCTGCCTGGCCCGGGATCCGCACGACCGGCCGACCGCCCGCCAGGTGGCGGCCGCCCTGCGCGACCTGCTGCTGCCGGCCGATCCGCAGGCCGCCACGATGCTGGCACCGACGGTCACCCTGCCGCTGGTCCCCCGGCCGGCCGGCGGCCCGGCGGCGGGGGCCGGGCCGGTGCCGGCCCGCCGCGGGACGCGCCTCACCCTGGTGGCCGTCGTGGCGCTGGCGGTCGCGGCGGCGCTGGCCGTGCCGGCGCTGCGACCGGACCGGTCGCCGCCGCTGGTGGCGCCGACCGCCGCCCCGACGACCACCTCCGTCGCGCCGACGACCACCGCACCCCGGCCGGCGCCCGCGCCGTCCCGGACGACCGGCCGGCCGCCGGTCCGGCCGACGACGGCCGCCCCGCAGCCCGGGGAGAGCCTGATCGAGGTGGCCGCCCGGGTGGAGGGCCTGATCGGCGACGGGGTGAGCGCCGGTGACATCCGCTCGGACGTCGGGCTGGACCTGCGCAACGAGCTGCGCAACCTGACCGCCGCGGCGGGCGACGGGCGCGGCGACCTGGCCACCCCGGTGGCCCGGCTGCGCGAGAAGGTCACCGTCCGCCTCCGCGAGGGCGCGATCACCCCCGAGTACGCCCGGCAACTGGACGCCGCGATCGTCGCCCTCGGCGCCGCCCGGGTCTGACGACCGTCAGCGGGCCGCGATCGGCTCGCGGACGACGCTGAGCGCCTGCCGGCGGTAGATCTCCTCGTAGCCCCGCGCCATCCGCTCGGTGGAGAAGTTCTCCGCGACGTGCGCCACGCAGGCGGCCGGGTCGAGGCGGTCCGCCGCCCGCAGCGCGGCCGGCAGCTCGTCGGCGCGCTCGCAGATCAGCCCGGTCACGCCCGGCCGGACCAGCTCCGGCACCGCGCCCCGGTTCAGCGCCACCACCGGCGTGCCGGTGGCCATCGCCTCCACCATCACCATGCCGAACGGTTCCTCCCACTGGATCGGCATGATCAGGCAGCGGGCGTGGAGCAACATCCGCAGGGTCTCCTGCCGGTCGGCGTTGAGCACCACGTCCACGTCCTCGTCCAGCATCGGCACGACGACCTGCTCGTAGTAGCGGCGCTCGGCCGGCTCGTTGCACTTCCCGGCCAGGGTGAGCGGCAGTCCCGCCGCCCGGCACGCCCGGATGGCCAGTTCGGGGCCCTTGTCCGGGCTGAACCGGGCCAGCCAGAGCACGGGCCCGCGGCCGGTGGCCCGCTTGTGCGGGATGTCCCGCACGTCCATCGCGTTGTGCACCGTGCCGACCCAGGGCAGCCCCGGGTTGGCCCGGCGCTGGGTGTTCGAGATGGCCACCAGGCCCACCCCGCGGTCGGTGTCGCCGAGCACGTCGCCGTACTCCCCCACCGGGTTGCCGTGCACGGTGGCGACGGTCGGCACCGTACGCCGGCGGGCCACCAGCGGGCCGATGGTGGTGTGGTCGTGCACCAGGTCGAAGTCGGCGGGGTCGAGCAGCTGGCGGACCCGGGAGAGGTGGGCCAGCTCGGGCAGCGACTCGCCGAGCCGGTCGAACTGGAGGTCGGGCACGGTGGAGACGAAGTCGGCGGCGGTTCCGTGGTGCTGCCCGGCGCCGAAGACCGTCACCGCGTGGCCGTGCCCGACCAGGGTCTCCACCAGGCCGGCCACCACCTGTTCGAGGCCGCCGTAACCGGGCGGCGGCACCGACAGCCACGGCGGGACCACCATGGCTATCCGCAGCGGCCGTTCGCCCGCCCGGTCGGCCGGAAGGTGGTGCACGGCCACGAGTCCTCCCCCGATGTGCCCGGTGAACGTGATCGCTGGCGCTTTCCCCGCCGCCACGGCGGCAAACGGTGCTCAGCCGGTCAGCACCAGGCGGGCGTCGACCGTCCGCACGCCGGGGGCGGACCAGGCCACCCGCTCGGCCTCGTCGCGGTCCCGGGCGGTGCGTACCTCGCCGGTGAGCAGCACGGCGTCCCCCACCAGCCGGGCGTCGACCCGCCCGGTGCCGGGCCGCCGGCGCAGGGCGCGCAGCAGGTCCCGGACGACCTCCTCGGGCGGGGGCGGGGCCGCCGGCCGGACCTCGACCAGGTCGGTCACCCCGCGTACGCCCCGCAGCCGGCGCAACTCCCCCTCGGCGGTACGCCGTTGCCAGCCGAACTCGACCTCGCCGCGGAGCACCACCCAGCCGTTGGCGACGGTCACGTCCAGCCGCTCGGCGGGGACGAAGCTGTCCCACTCCAGCGCCCGGGCAGCCGCGATCGCGATCTCGGTGTCGGTCGGCTCGTCGTCGGGTTCGAGGCGTACCTCGATGTCGCCGGCGACGGCGCGGACGCCGGTGACGCGGTGCGCCGCGCGTTCCACCGCCCACTTGCGGGCGTAGCTGTCCACCCGGCCGGTCAGGGTGACCACCCCGTCGCGGACGCTCACCCCGATCTCCCCGGGCCCGACCCGGGCGTCCCAGCGCAGCTCGTCGAGGACGGCGCGCTGGAGATCCGGGTCGGTACGGGTGGCTGCCGTGGTCATCGCGTCCCCCTCGGCTCGGCGCTCCTCGCGCGGCCAGCGTGCCCGCCGCCCGGGTGAGGCCGGTTCACCCGGTCCGGGTGAGCCGGCCGGGGAAGAAAAACGGGCGGCGGGTGACGCGCCAACCCCCTTGGCTCGTCACCCGCCGCCCCGGCGGGAGGTGCGTCGCGCCAACCCCCTTGGCCCGTCGCCCCGCCCCCCGGAAGGAAGCCGATGTCGTTATGACGTTTCGGAGAGCGTCGCGGTTGCCGTCTGGGCCGAACCGTTTCGCTTGAATTCCACCTTGACCCGGTCGCCGACCTTGCCGGCCTGCACGGCGCCGACGAGGTCGTTCGAGTCGTTGATCACCTTGTCGCCGAACTTGGTGATCACGTCGCCGCGCTGGAGGCCGGCCTTCTCCGCCGCGCTGCCCGGTACCACCGCGGCGACCAGGGCGCCGCCGTCCTCCGCGGCGTTCACGCTGACCCCGAGCGACGGGTGGCTGACCTTCTCGCCGCGCTGGAGCTTGGTGGCGACGTCCTTGGCCTTGTTGCTCGGGATGGCGAAGCCGAGGCCGATGTTGCCGTTGCTGCCCTGCCCGGCGGTGGCGATCGCGGTGTTGATGCCGATCACCTGGCCGCGCGTGTTGACCAGCGCGCCGCCGGAGTTGCCGGGGTTGATCGGGGCGTCGGTCTGGAGCAGGCCGGAGATCGAGCTGGCGCCCTGCTGCGGGTTCGGCTGCTGCTGGCCCTCGCCGGCCTGGATGGTCCGGTCCCGGGCGCTGAGGATGCCGGCGGTGACCGAGCCCTGGAGGCCGAGCGGGCTGCCCAGGGCGAGCACCTGGTCGCCGACCTGCATGGCGTCGCTGTCACCGAAGGTCGCCGCCTTGAGGCCGCTCACCCCGCTGGCCTTCACCACGGCGAGGTCGGTCTTCGGGTCGGTGCCGACGATCTTGGCCTGGGCGGACTTGCCGTCGGCGAAGACCACCCGCACGGTGTCCCCGCTGGCGGAGGCGACCACGTGGTTGTTGGTGAGCACGTAGCCGTCGCCGCTGAGGATGACGCCGGAGCCCTCACCGCTGTCGGTGATGATCGACACGACGCTGTCCTGCACGGCGGCGGCGATCTTGGGCAGGTCGGCGCTGTTGATCACCGGTGCGGCGGTGTAGGTGCGGGTGGGGCCGTTGTTGTCGCCCACGGCCAGCGCGAGCGCGCCGCCCGCCACGCCGGAGCCGAACATCAGGGCCAGTACGGCGACCCCCGCGCCGACGAACTTGGCCGCCCGGCCGGGTCGGTGCGGCGTGGCCTGCCCCCACGGCGGCACCGGTGCGCCCGGGTGCTGCGGCTGACCCGGGTAACCGGGCTGGCCAGGGTGACCCGCCGCCCAGCCGGACTGCTGCTGCGGATACTGCTGGCCCTGGTACCAGTGGGCGCCGGGGTACTGGCCGCCCTGCTGCTGGGCACCGGGCCAGGACGAGCCGGCATATCCGGCGGTGCCGTAGGGGCCGGGGGCCGGAGCGGCGCTCGCGGTGCCGTAGGGACCGGAGGCCGGGGCGGCGCTCGCGGTGCCGTAGGGACCGGAGGTCAGGGCCGCGCCAGGCGTGCCGTAGGGGCCGGAGGTCGGGGCGGCGGCCGGGTGCCCGGTGGTGGGTGCGGCCGGGTGGTCGGCGGTCGCGTCGGCGCCGGTGGTCGCGTCGTCCGTCCTCGGGAAGGCGGCGGTCGCGTCGCGTCCGGCGGACGGGAAGGCGGTGGTCGGGGTGTCACCGGTGGGGTCGACCCGGCCGGCGTCGGTGGCCGCGCGCTCGCCGGTGCCGGTGGAGGAGTCGGCCTGCCCGCGCTCGGCGCGGGGCAGCTCGGCGGTGGGGTGCGACGGCTTGGCGTCGGAGGTGGCCGGCCGCCACTGCGGGTCGGTCTCGTGCTCGCTCATGGGTACAGCTTTCCCCTCGCCACTGCGATCCGCCTGGAACCCGCCTGAATGTTCGCTGGAAGTCACTCGTCCTCACCCTCGGTCTCCGGGATCAGCGGCAGCCGCACCCGGAAGGTGGCCCCACCGCCCGGGGTCTCGGCCGCCTCCACGCTGCCCCGGTGGGCGGCGACCAGGGCCGCGACGATGGCCAGCCCGAGACCGGTACTGGTGGCGCCGGTGGCCCGCCGGGTCCGCGCCGCGTCCACCCGGTAGAAGCGCTCGAAGACCCGTTCCGTCTGCTCGGGGGTGAGCCCCGGACCGGTGTCGGCCACCTCGACCACCGCCAGGTGGCCCGGTTCGGTACGCAGCCGCAGGGTCACCGCCGCCTCCGGCGGAGTGTGGGTGAGCGCGTTGGTCATCAGGTTGCCGATCACCTGGCGGAGCCGGGCGTCGTCGCCGTACACGACCAGCGGGCCGGCGCCCGGCTCGATCTCCAGCTCGATCCGGCGTTCCGGGGCGACCACCCGGGCCGCCTCGACGGCGTCGGTGGCCAGCACCGGCAGCTCCACCGGGGCGAGCGACAGCGGTCGCTCCCGGTCCAGCCGGGCCAGCAGCAGCAGGTCCTCGACGAGCAGCCCCATCCGGGAGGCCTCGTCCTCGATCCGGCGCAGCAGGTCACCGGTCTGCTCCGGCTCGCGGGCCGCGCCCTGCCGGTACAGCTCGGCGAAGCCGCGGATGGTGGTCAGCGGCGTACGCAGCTCGTGCGAGGCGTCCGCGATGAACTGCCGCATCCGTTCCTCGGAACGCCGGGCCCGCGCCTCGGACGCCTGCGCGGCGTACGCCGCCTCCCGGGCGCTCGTCTCGGCAGAGCGGGCGGCCGTCTCGGAGGCCGCCCGGGCGGTGAAGGCCACCTCGATCTGGTTGAGCATCGCGTTCAACGCCCGGGAGAGCCGGCCCAGCTCGGAGGTGGCGCAGAGCTTCCCCTCCTCCGGGTCCGGCACCCTGCGAGTCAGGTCGCCGCCGGCGATGGCGCCGGCGGTACGTTCGATCTCCACCAGGGGCTTGAGGCTGGTCCGCACGATGGCCGCGCCGATCGAGGCGAGCAGGATCAGCACCGCCCCGCCGACCAGCAGGTCTATCCAGATCAGCCGCTTGACGGCCTGGTCGACGCTGGTCAGGTGCTGGCCGATCGCCATGTAGGTGCCGTTGCCGAGGTCGATGTAGAGCATCCGCCAGCGGGTCCGGCCGTCCTCCGAGCGCACGGTGAACGGATCCCCAACCTTGGCCGCGAAACCTTGGACATCGTCGGGAACCTGTGGCAGCTCGGTCCAGCTCAGTCCGCGATAACCGTACGGCCCCCCCACGCCGAACTGCTGGGACGCCTTTGCGGCCACGTACTCACTGGGAATGTTGATCTCGATGGGGCGGCCCTGCGCCCGGGCCAGCACCTCGGCCACCCCGGCCTGGTCCCGGTTCAGCTGCGCGTCGACCTGATCCATCAGGTAGTTGCGCAGGAAGTACGTGGTGAGGGAGCTGATCACCACAAGTGCCGCGGCGACCAGGGCGAGGACGGCGGCGACCAGCTTGACCCGCAGCGGGACGCTCCTCAGCTTGCCCTTGGCCTCGGCGACCGCGTTCACGCCGCCGGCTTGCGCAGGACGTACCCCACGCCGCGCAGGGTGTGGATCAGCCGGGGCTGGGTGTTGTCGACCTTGCGCCGCAGGTAGGAGATGTACGACTCGACGATGTTGTCGTCACCGCGGAAGTCGTAGTTCCACACGTGGTCGAGGATCTGCGCCTTCGACAGCACCCGGTTGGCGTTGAGCATCAGGTAGCGCAGCAGCTTGAACTCGGTCGGCGACAGCTGCACCCGCTGCCCGGCCCGGTGCACCTCGTGGGTCTCCTCGTCCAGCTCCAGGTCGGCGAAGGTGAGCCGGGACGGGGCCTGCTCGCCGCTGGCGGTACGCCGCAGCACGGCGCGGATCCGGGCGGTGAGCTCCTCCAGGCTGAACGGCTTGGTGACGTAGTCGTCGCCGCCCAGGGTCAGCCCGCGGATCTTGTCGTCGGTGGCGTCCCGGGCGGTCAGGAAGACCACCGGGGTACGCGTACCGCCCTCGCGGAGCATCCGGATCACCTCGAAGCCGTCGAGGTCCGGCAGCATCACGTCGAGCACGACGAGATCGGGGCGGTGGTCCTTGGCGGTGCTCAGCGCCGAGCTGCCGCTGGTCGCGGTCGCCACGTCGAAGCCCGCGAAGCGCAGGCTCGCGGAGAGCAGTTCGAGGATGTTGGGGTCGTCCTCGACGACGAGCAGTCGCGCCTCGGTCTGGGTAGCGGCCATGTGCCCATCATCCGCGCGGTGCCTGCGGGTGCGCTGGGGGCTTCCTGGAAAAACCCTGTGAGCCGCGCCGCCCCGAGCTCCCGGACGGCTCAGCGCAACAGCCGGCGCAGCCCCTCCAGCGCCCCGTCGAGCAGTCGGATCGCCGTGCGCAGCTGCGTGTCGGTGAGCCGTCCGGCC
The DNA here is from genome assembly GCF_900090305.1 of Micromonospora siamensis. NCBI lineage: Bacteria > Bacillati > Actinomycetota > Actinomycetes > Micromonosporales > Micromonosporaceae > Micromonospora > Micromonospora siamensis. Next base: position 5,802,852 of record NZ_LT607751.1, read on the forward strand.
CGGACCAGCGCGCCCACCTCGACGGTGAAGGCGGCCAGCCGTTGGTCGAACTCGGCCAGCAGTGGCGAGCCGGCGCTCGGCGGCGGGGTGGACGGGGCGGTCCGGTGCGGCGGGGGCGTCCAGCCGGAACGGCGGGTCTGCCGGGTGGCGTCGCGCAGCTCCCGCTTGAGGTCCCGGACGGAGCCGCGTACCTCGCTCTGGATCTCGCCGGCCAGCCCGGAGAGGTCCTCGACGGAGGCGGTGATGTCCGATTCCAGGGCGTCCACCTCGCCGGCCCGCTGGCGCAGCTCGGCCCGACCGGCGTCGGTGATCCGGTAGACCTTCCGCCCACCGGCGGCGGTGTGTTCGACCAGCCCCTCGGTCTCCAGCCGGGCCAGCCGGGGGTAGATCGTGCCGGCGCTGGGCGCGTACAGGCCGAGGAAGCGGTCCTCCAGGAGGCGGATCAGCTCGTATCCGTGCTTCGGGCCGTCGTCGAGCAACTTGAGCAGATAGAGCCGGAGCCGCCCGTGACTGAACACGGCGGTCACGGCTGCTCCTCACGGTCGGTGTCGTCGTCCGTCACCGGCCGGGCGAGCAGCGCGATGCTGCCGGAGGTGGCGGAGGCCCAGAGCTTACCCGCGCCGCCACCGAGCACCCCGTGGCTGTCCTTGGTGGCGCCGAACCCGCCCAGCACCTGGATCTCGGGGAACCCGCTGGTGATCCGACCCGAGGTGGTGTGCAGGTGCACGGCGAGGTCGCTGTCCTCGCGGACCCGGACGGTGATGCTGCCCGAGATGGCGTTGAGCCGGATCTCACCGCCCCGGGGGTTGTCCAGGTCGCAGGTGATGGCGCCGGAGACGGTGCTGGCCTCGACCCGCTCGGCGGCGCTGTCGGCGAGGATCACCTCGCCGGAGACGGCCTCCAGGGTCAGGTCGCCGGCCACGCCGAGCGCCTCGACCGGTCCGGAGGTGACCTTGGCGAAGGTCCTGCCGCGCAGCCCCATCAGGGTGATCCGACCGGAGGTGACGTCGACCCGGGTGTCGCCGCGCAGGCCGGAGGCGACCAGCTCGCCGGCGACCAGGCGCAGGTCGGCCAGGACGTCCGCGGGCACGGCGATCGAGACGTCCGCCCGGAACCGCCGGCCCAGCTGCCCGAGCCACCACTGCAGGCCGGTCCACTTCGGGCGTCGCTCGTGACCCACCCGGAGCCGGCCGTCGCGGTGTTCCACGATGACCGGTCGCTGGCTGACCCGGGTGATGTCCACCCGGGCCGGCCCGTCGGTCGCGACCACGTTGAGCCGCCCGCTGACCAGACTGACGTCCAGGTGGGTGAGGGGCCCGTCCAGCGTCATCCGCTGCGGGCTGTCGACGGTCCAGCTGGTCATGGCGGGCCTCCCTCTCGACGACACGCACCGGCGGCGCGTCGAACGAGGGGAGCATAACGCGATACATCGCGACTGAACAAGACTGTCGCGAGTTGCCGGGCTGTCGGGGCGCCGACAGCCCGGCCGGCGCTCAGGCGGCCAGACCCAGACCTCCCGTTCCGGCCACGGCGCCACCGCCCGGCACGGCGGCCGCCGGCACCGCCGCCCCCGGCGCCGTGACCACCGGGACCCGGCGCGCCGGGCACGGTGCGACGGCCGGCACCGGCACCAGGTGGATCGCCGACTCGGCGGCCCGGGCCAGCAGCCGGCGGTCCGCCCCCGGCGCGGGATGCAGCGCGGCGGCGGCCGAGACCGACACCACCAGGTCACCGGCGGCCAGCACCCGGCGCACCGACCGCCAGAGCGTCTCGTCGCCGACGAAGGCGGGGGTGGCCGTGCCGGCCCCGGTGGACGCGTCGCGGTAGCCGATCCGCAGCGGCACCACCGGCGCCCCGACGTCGATCGCCGCCTGGAACACCGCCGGGCGGAACCCGCCGCCGGGGCGGCAGCCGGGCGGGCCACCGCACCAGGTCGTACCCTCCGGGAAGACCGCGACCGGGCGACCGGCGCGCAGGGCGGCAGCCACCCGGGCCACCGTCCCCGGCAGCGTCCGCGGCCGGACCCGGTCCACCCAGATCGTGCCGGCCGCCGCTGCCAGCGCCCCGACCAGCGGCCAGTCCCGCACCTCGCGCTTGGCCACCATCCGCGCCGGCTGGACGGCGAGCACCGCCAGCACGTCCAGCCAGGAGACGTGGTTGGCGACCAGCAGCGCCCGCCGGCGGGGCAGCCGGCCGGCGAGGACCAGCCGCACCCCGAAGGCGCGGATCGTGCCGCGCGCCCAGGCCCGGACCGCGGCCGACCGCTCCCGCGCCGGCAGCACCGGCACGACCGCGGCCAGCGCCGCACCCAGCAGCAGCATCCCGAGTACGGCCAGCAGCCGGCCGGCCCGACGGGCCATTGGGACGGCCCCACCCTCCCCCGGCCCGGGCAGGCAGTCCGGGCCGCAGCCCGAGGCGGGCCACCACGGGTTCCGCCCGGCGCTCACCGCTGCTCCCCGCCGAGGAAGTGCCGCAGGTAGCGGGGGTTCATCCGGTCCAGCGAGAAGAGCACGTAGAAGTCGGCCACCCCGAAGTCCGGGTCGTACGCGGGCTCGCCACCGACCCACGCGCCCAGCCGCAGGTAGCCGCGGAGCAGCGGCGGCACCAGCGCCCGCGCCTCCCCTGCGCCGACCGGCTCCCCGGCCGACGGCGGCGCCTCGGCGAACCACGGCCGGTGCGGCCGGACCCGCAGCGGCGGCGGCGCCAGGTGCTTCGCCCGGACCTGCGCCCACGCCGCCGCGGCGGCCCGACCCCCGTCGGCCACCGGCACCGACGCGCAGCCGCCCAGCCAGCGCGACCCCCGCAGGTGCAGGTAGCGGGTCAGCCCGGCCCACATCAGGTTGATCACCGCGCCGGAGCGGTGGTCCGGGTGCACACAGGACCGGCCGGTCTCCACCAGGTCGTCCCGGAGCGGATCGAGCGCGGACAGGTCGAACTCGCCGTCGGCGTACCGGCGGTCGGTCCGCCCCGGCGGCAGCAGCCGGTACGTGCCGACCACCGCCCCGGTGCTCTCCTCGCGCACGATCAGGTGGTCGCAGTGGGCGTCGAGGTCGTCGGAGTCCAGGCCGGTGTCGGCACCGGCCAACCGGGCGCCGAGTTCGGTGGCGAACACCTCGTGGCGCAGGCGTTGCGCGGCCGCGACCAGAGACGGGTCGTCGGCGATCAGCAGGGTGTATCCGCTGGTCGTGATGGGTGCGCCAGCGGCGTGCAGAACGGCCATGGGATCTGTGTAAGGTGCCCGGGTTGCCGGCTGCGGTGGCGACCGGTGTCGATCCGGTGAACGCCGGCCGGCCGGCAAGGAAGGGCCCCGCTCGACCACCCTGGGAGACAGCTGATGATCATCGAGGCGCGCTTCAACGGACCGCCCGGCTCCGGCAACGGCGGGTGGAGCGCCGGCGTGTTCGCCGCCGCGCACGGCGCGGCCACCGGCCCGGCCGAGGTGACCCTGCGCCGGCCGCCGCCGCTGGACACCCCGCTGCGCCTGACCGAGGGCGCCGTGCACGACCCCGAGGGGGCGCTGGTGGCGCAGGTCGCACCGGTGGACGGCTTCCCGGCCGAGGTGCCGCCGGTGGACCGGGCGACCGCCGAGGCCGCCGCGGCGGCGTACCCGGGGCTGGTGGACCACCCGTTCCCCGGCTGCTACGTCTGCGGGCCGCAGCGCGCGGACGGATTGCGGATCTTCCCCGGCCGGCTGCCGGACGGGCGGACCGCCGCGCCGTTCCGGGTGCCGGCGGACGTCACGCCGGCCACCGTCTGGGCCGCCCTGGACTGCCCAGGCGGCTGGGCGGTGATCGCCCCCGGCCGGCCCTACGTGCTGGGCCGCATCGCGGTGGTCGTGGACCGGCTGCCCGAGCCCGGCGACGAGTGCGTGGTGGTCGGCGCGCAGGCCGGCGGCGAGGGCCGCAAGGCGCTGGTCCGCACCGCGCTGTACGGGCCCGCGGGCGACCTGCTCGGACACGCCCGCGCCACCTGGATCGCCCTGCCGGCGTCCTGATCCGGGCACCCGTGTCATCCCTGAGGATGATCATCTCCTGCCGGAGGTGGAGGCGGCGTTCCGGAGTGCGCCTGATTGACCAGGTTGCGCGGGCTTGCCAGGCTGTGCTGCGGCGCCACCGCAACGGCGCCGCACACCGGCGCGTCCACGCGCCACCCACGATGGGAGAACGATGTCTGACGGGCAGCGAAGCCCCACCCCCGGTGACGGCCAGATCGTGGTCTCCGGCCTGACCAAGCAGTACAAGAACCTCCGGGCGGTCGACGACCTGTCCTTCACCGTCCGACCCGGGCGGGTCACCGGCTTCCTCGGGCCCAACGGCGCGGGCAAGACCACCACCCTGCGCATGCTGCTGAACCTGGTCACCCCGACCGGTGGCACGGCCACCATCGACGGCCAGCGGTACGCCGACCTGACCGACCCGCTGCGGCACGTCGGCGCGGTGCTGGAGGCGTCCAGCGCGCACAAGGGCCGCACCGGGATCAACCACCTGCGGGTGATCTGCGCGGCGGCCGGGCTGCCCCGCGGTCGCGCCGACGAGGTGCTGGAGCTGGTCGGGCTCACCCCCGCGGCGAAGCGGAAGTTCAAGGGCTACTCGCTGGGCATGAAGCAGCGGCTGGGGATCGCCGCGGCGATGCTCGGCGACCCCCGGGTGCTGATCCTCGACGAGCCGGCGAACGGCCTCGACCCGGAGGGGATCCGCTGGATGCGCGGCTTCCTCAAGGGGCTGGCCGCGCAGGGCCGTACGGTGCTGGTCTCCAGCCACCTGCTGTCGGAGATGCAGCTGCTCGCCGACGACGTGGTGATCATCGCCGCCGGCAAGTTGGTCCGCCAGGGGCCGGTGGATCAGGTGATGAGCTCGATGACCGCCGGCGGGCGGGTGCGGGTCCGCACCCCGCAGGCCGAGGAGCTGGTCGCGGCGCTGCGTGAGCAGGGCGCCACCGTCACGCCGGACGAGCACGGCGCGCTGCTGGTCGACGGGGTGGACGCCCCCACGGTCGGCCGTGCCGCGCTCGCCGCGAAGGTCGAGCTGCACGAGCTGAGCACCGAACGGCCCGACCTGGAACGGGTCTTCCTGGAACTGACGGCCGGAAAGGCGGGCATCCGATGAACCTCGTCCGGTCCGAACTGCTCAAGATCCGTACGACCAACGCCTGGTGGCTGCTCGGGCTGGGCGCTTTCCTGTCGCTGGTGCTGGCCTTCGCCTTCAACGCCTTCTACGCCCACCAGGTGCTCGGCGGCAACGCCGAGGAGTTCGGCGCGAGCGGCGAGTCGGCGACCGCCGCCGGCCAGGCGGCGAACATCTACACCTCGGGGCAGTTCCTCGGGCTGCTCTTCGTGATGCTGATCGGCATCCTGATGGTGACCAACGAGTTCTTCCACCAGACGGCGACCACGACGTTTCTGACCACTCCGCGGCGCACCTCGGTGATCGTCTCGAAGCTGATCGCCGCGTCGCTGCTCGGCTTCGCCTTCTGGCTGGTCACCACGCTGATCAACCTGGCGGCCGGGGCGATCTTCCTGACCGTCGACGGGCACGGCGCCCAGCTCGGCGAGTGGACGGTGCACCGGGCGCTGCTGTTCAACCTGCTGGCGTACGCGATCTGGACGATTCTCGGGGTGGGCATCGGCACGCTGATCCCGAACCAGCTCGGCGCGGTGATCACGGCCGCGGTGGTCTACCTGATCGGCACCCAGGTCGTGCAGCTGCTCTTCTTCGCCCTCTCCACCTGGCTGGACAACCAGGCGATCCTGAAGTGGCAGGTGCTCTGGCCGGCCGTGGCGTCCCAGGTGATGATCGCGGGCCAGGGCTCCGACCTGCTGCCCGCCTGGTGGGTCGGCGCCCTGGTGCTGGTCGGCTACGCGCTGCTCAGCGGCGTGGCCGGCGTGTTGATCACGCGCCGGCGGGACATCGCCTGACCGGCGGGGACCCGGCTTCTCGGCGGCCCCGGACCGACGCTGCGTGACAGCACCGGTCCGGGGCCGCCGGTCGTTACCAGGAGTCGACCTGCCCCGCAGGGTTTGCCGAACTTCTGGCATCTTCTGTGAAACGGGCCACCCGGCGGAGGCGAGAATGCCTGGCGCTGGTCCACGGCGTAGCCTGGGACCCGTCCCGTGTGCCCGAATCCGGGCCGACGACGACGCACCGCGTGACAACGAACCCGCGTGAAAGAGGCGATTACCGGCCGTGTCGACCCAGCAGACTTCGCAGGAGAACCCACTGGCGGGTTTCGGCCCGAACGAGTGGGTCGTCGAGGAGATGTACCAGCGCTACCTCAACGACCCCACCAGCGTCGATTCGGCCTGGCACGACTTCTTCGCGGACTACCGCCCCGCGCCGGGGGCCGCCCCGGCGCAGCCGGCGGAGAAGCCCGCCGCCCCGGCGCCGCAGCCGGAGCCGGCCGAGCAGCAGGAGGCGGTCGCCACCGTCACCCAGCAGCCGGCCGCGGCGAAGCCCGCCCCGGCCGCCAAGGCCGCCCCCGCCAAGCCCGCCCCCGCCAAGCCCGCCGCCAAGCCGGCTCCGGCGGCCAAGCCCGCCCCGGCGAAGCCCGCCGCGGCCAAGGCGCCGGCCGCCAAGCCCGCCGCGGGGACCACCCCGCTGCGCGGTGTCGCCGCCAAGATCGTCCAGAACATGGACGCGTCGCTGGCCGTGCCGACCGCGACGAGCGTGCGCGCCGTCCCGGCGAAGCTGCTGGTCGACAACCGCATCGTGATCAACAACCACCTGGCCCGCGGCCGCGGTGGCAAGGTCAGCTTCACCCACCTCGTCGGGTACGCGATGGTCCGGGCGCTGGTCGAGCACCCGGAGATGAACAACTCCTTCGCCGAGGTCGACGGCAAGCCGGCGATGGTCCGCCCGGAGCACGTCAACCTGGGCATCGCCATCGACCTGGCCAAGCCGGACGGCTCCCGCAACCTGGTGGTGCCCTCCATCAAGGCCTGCGAGCAGATGGACTTCCGGCAGTTCTGGCAGGCGTACGAGGACGTGGTCCGGCGGGCCCGCCGCAACGAGCTGACCATGGAGGACTACTCCGGCACCACCATCTCGCTGACCAACCCGGGCGGCATCGGCACGGTGCACTCGATCCCGCGCCTGATGACCGGGCAGAGCGCCATCATCGGCGTCGGCGCCATGGAATACCCGGCTCCGTACCAGGGCATGAGCGAGGCCACCCTGGCCGACCTGGCCGTCAGCAAGATCATCACGCTGACCAGCACGTACGACCACCGGATCATCCAGGGCGCGCAGTCCGGCGAGTTCCTCAAGGTCATGCACGAGCTGCTGCTCGGCGGCAACGGCTTCTACGACCAGATCTTCACCTCGCTGCGTATCCCGTACGAGCCGGTGCGCTGGATGCAGGACGTGGCGGTCAACTCCGAGGGCCAGATCAACAAGACCGCCCGGGTGCACGAGCTGATCCACGCCTACCGGGTGCGCGGTCACCTGATGGCCGACACCGACCCGCTCGAGTTCAAGATCCGCAAGCACCCCGACCTGGACGTCCTCCAGCACGGGCTGACCCTGTGGGACCTGGACCGGACCTTCCCGGTCAACGGCTTCGCCGGCAAGCAGCGGATGAAGCTGCGCGACATCCTCGGCGTGCTGCGCGACTCGTACTGCCGGCGGGTGGGCATCGAGTACATGCACATCCAGGACCCGGAGGAGCGGCGCTGGATCCAGGAGCGGATCGAGCGCAAGTACGAGAAGCCCAACCCGGAAGAGCAGAAGCACGTGCTCAACCGGCTCAACGCCGCCGAGGCGTTCGAGACCTTCCTGCAGACCAAGTACGTCGGCCAGAAGCGCTTCTCGCTGGAGGGCGGCGAGTCGCTGATCCCGCTGCTGGGCGAGATCCTGGAGTCCTCCGCCGAGGGCGGCCTGGACGAGGTCGTCATCGGCATGGCCCACCGCGGCCGGCTCAACGTGCTGGCCAACATCGTCGGCAAGCCGTACGAGAAGATCTTCTCCGAGTTCGAGGGGCACCTCGACCCGCGCTCGACGCAGGGCTCGGGCGACGTGAAGTACCACCTCGGGCAGAACGGCAAGTTCACCACCCCGGACGGCGACCACGCGGTCAAGGTGTCGGTGGTGGCGAACCCGTCGCACCTGGAGGCCGTGGACCCGGTGCTGGAGGGCATCGTCCGGGCCAAGCAGGACCGGATCGACCTCAAGCTGGAGGGCTACACCGTGCTGCCGCTGGCGGTGCACGGTGACGCCGCCTTCGCCGGCCAGGGCGTGGTGGCCGAGACGCTCAACCTGTCCCAGCTGCGCGGCTACCGCACCGGCGGCACCGTGCACGTGGTGGTCAACAACCAGGTCGGCTTCACCACCGCCCCGGAATACTCGCGGTCCAGCCTCTACAGCACCGACGTGGCCCGGATGATCCAGGCGCCGATCTTCCACGTCAACGGCGACGACCCCGAGGCCGTGGTCCGTGTCGCCCGGCTGGCCTTCGAATACCGTCAGGCGTTCAACAAGGACGTCGTGATCGACATGGTCTGCTACCGCCGGCGCGGGCACAACGAGGGCGACGACCCCTCGATGTCCAACCCGGAGATGTACAAGATCATCGACTCGAAGCGGTCGGTCCGGAAGCTCTACACCGAGGAGCTGATCGGTCGCGGCGACATCACCGTGGAGGACGCGGAGGAGCTGCTCCGCGACTACCAGGCGCAGCTGGAGCGGGTCTTCAAGGCCACCCGGGACGCCGCCTCGTCGCCGAAGCAGCCGGCCCGGCAACGCCGCGAGGCCGAGCCGGAGCCGCAGGTCCAGACCGCGACCGACGCCGCCGTGGTCAAGGCGATCGGCGAGGCGCACGTCAACCTGCCGGAGGGCTTCACCCCGCACAAGCGGATCCAGCAGCTGCTCGACCGCCGGGCGAAGATGTCCGTCGAAGGCAACATCGACTGGGGGTACGGCGAGATCATCGCCTTCGGCGCCCTGCTGCACGACGGGGTCACCGTCCGGCTCGCCGGTCAGGACTCCCGCCGGGGCACCTTCGTCCAGCGGCACGCCTCGGTGGTCGACTCGCAGACCGGCGACGACTACCTGCCGCTGCAGTCCCTCACCGCCGACGGCGAGCGCTCCCGGTTCTTCGTCCACGACTCGCTGCTCAGCGAGTACGCGGCGATGGGCTTCGAGTACGGCTACTCGGTGGAGAACGTCAACGCGCTGGTCGCCTGGGAGGCCCAGTTCGGTGACTTCGTCAACGGCGCCCAGTCGGTGATCGACGAGTTCATCTCCTCCGGCGAGGTCAAGTGGGGCCAGCGCTCCGCGGTCACCCTGCTGCTGCCGCACGGCCACGAGGGGCAGGGCCCGGACCACACCTCCGGCCGCCCGGAGCGCTTCCTGCAGCTCTGCGCCGAGGACAACATGCGGGTGGCCATCCCGACCACCCCGGCGAACTACTTCCACCTGCTGCGTCGCCAGGCCCTGTCGCCGAAGCGCAAGCCGCTGGTGGTGTTCACGCCGAAGTCGCTGCTGCGGCACAAGCTCTGCGTCTCCCCGGTCGAGGACTTCACCACCGGCACGTTCCAGCCGGTCCTGGCCGACACCGCCGCCCCGGCGCCGGAGCAGGTGAAGCGGGTGCTGCTCTGCTCGGGCAAGGTCTACTACGACCTGTTCCAGGCCCGGGCCGAGCGGGGCGTCACCGACACCGCGATCCTCCGGATGGAGCAGCTCTACCCGCTGCCCGTCGAGGAGGTCCGGGCCGCCCTGGCGCAGTACCCGAACGCGGAGGACTTCGCCTGGGTGCAGGAGGAGCCGGCCAACCAGGGTGGCTGGAGCTTCGTGGCGCTCAACCTGCTCGAGCACCTGCCCGAGGTGCGGCTGCGCCGCATCTCCCGCCCTGCCGCCGCGGCCCCGGCCGTCGGCTCCGCGAAGATGCACGAGGTCGAGCAGACCGCCCTGATCGAGGCGGCTCTTCCCCGCCCGTGACCTGAGGGCACCACCCCGGCCCGCCGCTCCGCGCAGGAGTGGCGGGCCGGTCCACGTCGAGAGCGAGAGGAACCCGATGTACTTCACGGATCGTGGGATCGAGGAGCTGGTCCAGCGGCGCGGGGAGGAGCAGGTCAGCGTGGAGTGGCTGGGTGAGCGGCTGCGCGACTTCGTCGACCTGAACCCGGAGTTCGAGACGCCGATCGAGCGCTTCGCCACCTGGCTCGCCCGGCTGGACGACGAGGACGACGAGTAGTCGTTCATGATCAACGGCCCGGGCGGGCAGGACCAAGGTCCCGCGCGGGCCGCGTCGCGGGCCCTTAGGGTGGGGTCGTGGCGCGCAGCGTGTACCTCACCAGCGTCGGCTCCGGCGGCGGAAAGTCGACCATCGCGCTCGGCCTCGCCGAGCTGCTCTCCCGGCAGGTCGACCGGATCGGCGTGTTCCGACCGCTGGTCTCCGACCACGCCCCCGACCAGATCCTCGCCCTGCTCGCCGAGCGGTACCGGGTCGAGCTGCCGCCGGAGGACCTCTCCGGCGCCAGCTACGCCGAGGCGTCCGCGCTGGTGGCCGAGGGGCGGCGGGAGGAACTGATCTCCCGGATCGTCGAGCGCTACCGGGACGTGGAGCGCCGCTGCCCGGCCGTGGTGGTGGTCGGCAGCGACTTCGCCGACGGCGGGGACGGCGCCGGCCCCCGCGAGCTGGCCTTCAACGCCCGGCTGGCCACCGAGTTCGGCAGCGTGGTGGTGCCGGTGATCGACGGCTTCGGGCAGCGCCCGGAGGCCATCGCGGCCGCGGCGCGCGGGGCGTACCACGACCTGGTCGACCTGGGCGCGACTGTGCTGGCGGTGATCGCCAACCGGGTGCCGGGGGCGATGACGCTGCCGGAGCTGCCGGTGCCCGCGTACGCCATCCCGGAGGTGCCCACCGTGTCGGCGCCGACGGTGGCCGAGGTGGCCACCGCGCTCGGCGCCACCCTGCTGGCCGGCGACGACGCGGCGCTGGGCCGGGACGTGCTCGACTACGTGGTGGGGGCGGCGCACGTGCCGACCCTGCTCGACCACCTGACCGAGGGGGCGCTGGTGATCACCCCCGGCGACCGGGCCGACCTGCTGGTCGCCGCGAGCGCCGCGCACGTGGCCGGCCAGGTGTCGGTGGCCGGCCTGGTGCTCACCCTCGGGGAACAGCCGGACCCCCGGGCGATGCGCCTGGTGGAGGGGTTGAACACCGGCCTCGCCGTGCTCTCGGTGCCCAGCGACAGCTACGACACGGTGGAGGCGTCCAGCCGGATCGAGGGCCGGCCCAGCACCGCCAACCCGCGCAAGGTGGACGCCGCGCTCGGCGCCTTCGAGGCGAACGTGGACACCGTCGACCTGGCCCGCCGGCTGCGGGTCAGCCGCTCCGAGCGGGTCACCCCGCTGATGTTCGAGTACGACCTGCTCGACCGGGCCCGGGCCGACCGGCGCCGGCTGGTGCTGCCCGAGGGGTCCGAGGAGCGGATCCTGCGGGCCGCGGAGATCCTGCTCCGCCGGGGCGTGGCCGACCTGACCCTGCTCGGCCGCCCCGACGACATCGCCCGGCGTACCCGGGAACTGGGGATCGACATCGGCGGCGCCCAGGTGGTCGACCCGGCCACCAGCGAATGGCGGGACGAGTTCGCCACCGCGTACGCGGAGCTGCGCGCCCATCGGGGGGTCACCCCGGAGCTGGCGCACGACATCGTCGCCCAGCCGAACTACTTCGGCACCATGATGGTGGCGACCGGGCGGGCCGACGGCATGGTCTCCGGGGCCACCCACACCACGGCGGCCACCATCCGCCCGGCGTTCGAGATCATCCGTACGGTGCCGGGCGTCTCGGTCGCCTCCAGCGTCTTCTTCATGCTCCTGGCCGACCGGGTGCTGGTCTACGGCGACTGCGCGGTGAACCCCGACCCGGACGCCGCCCAGCTGGCCGACATCGCCATCTCGTCGGCGGACACCGCCGCCCGGTTCGGCATCGAGCCGAGGGTGGCGATGCTGTCCTACTCGACCGGGGACTCGGGCGCCGGTGTGGACGTGGAGAAGGTCGCCGCGGCCACCAAGCTGGTCCGGGAACGCCGGCCCGACCTGCTGGTCGAGGGTCCGATCCAGTACGACGCCGCGATCGACCCGCAGGTGGCGGCCACCAAGCTGCCGGAGAGCGCGGTGGCAGGGCGGGCCACGGTCTTCATCTTCCCGGACCTGAACACCGGCAACAACACCTACAAGGCCGTCCAGCGGTCGGCCGGGGCGGTGGCCGTCGGACCGGTGATGCAGGGCCTGCGGCGGCCGGTCAACGACCTGTCCCGGGGCGCGACCGTCCCCGACATCGTCAACACCGTGGCGATCACGGCCATCCAGGCGGCCGGGACGCCGGAGGAGGGTTCGTGACCGACCGGGTGCTGGTGCTCAACTGCGGGTCGTCGTCGGTGAAGTACCGGCTGTTCGACGGCGAGGAGGTCCGCGACAAGGGCACCGTGGAACGGGTCGGCGAGCCGGGCGGCGGGCCGCCGGACCACGCTGCGGCGGTACGGGAGATCCTGGGCCGGCTGGACCTGACCGGACTGCGCGCCGTCGGGCACCGGGTGGTGCACGGCGGCCGGAAGTTCAGCGAGCCGGTGCTGATCGACGACGCGGTCTTCGCCGCCATCGAGGAGCTGGTGCCGCTGGCCCCGCTGCACAATCCGGCGAACCTGGCCGGCATCGTCGCGGCTCGGGAGGCCCTGCCGGACGTCCCTCAGGTGGCGGTCTTCGACACCGCGTTCCACCACACCCTGCCCGAGGCCGCCGCCGTCTACGCGATCGACCGGGACGTCGCCCACCGCTACGACATCCGCCGGTACGGCTTCCACGGCACCTCGCACGCGTACGTCTCCCGGCGCACGGCCGAGCTGCTGGGCCGTCCCGACGCGGAGCTGAACGTCGTCACGCTGCACCTGGGCAACGGCGCGAGCGCCTGCGCGGTCTCCGGTGGACGCAGCGTCGCCACCTCGATGGGGATGTCCCCGCTGGAGGGGCTGGTGATGGGCACCCGTAGCGGCGACCTCGACCCGACCGTGATCTTCCACCTGCGCCGGGAGGCGAAGATGGGGGTGGACGAGATCGACGACCTGCTCAACCACCGCAGCGGCCTGCTCGGCCTGACCGGCGTCAACGACATGCGGGAGGTGCTGGAACGACGGGCCGCCGGCGACGCCGCCGCCGCGCTGGCCTTCGACGTCTACTGCCGCCGGATCAGGGAGTACGTCGGCGCGTACTACGCGCTGCTCGGCCGGGTCGACGCGGTCACCTTCACGGCCGGGGTGGGCGAGCACGCCGCGCCGGTCCGGGCCGCTTCCCTGGCCGGGCTGGACCGGCTCGGCATCGCCGTCGACGAGGAGCGCAACAACGCCGGCAGCGGCGACCGGCTGATCTCGCCGGAGGGCGCGGAGGTGACGGTCTGCGTGGTGGGCACCGACGAGGAACGGGAGATCGCCCGGGAGGCCCGCGCGGTCCTCGACTCCGCCCCCTGACCGACCTCCCGCTGGCCCGGCCGGCCAGGCCGCTGTCGCGCTCGCCCGGCCGATCGGGGTCGACGTGCCGCTGTGCCCGGCCGATCGGGGTCGACATGCCGGAGGGTCGACTGGTTCCTCTCCCGGTCGACCGGCTCCGCTGACGGCCAGGTCGAGGGCCACCTGACTCGACCGGCCATGGCGGCACCACCGGCGACCGGCCATGGCGGCACCACCGGCGACCGGCCATGGTGCCGCCTCCGGCGACCGGCCATGGTGCCGCCTCCGGTGACTACAGACTTGAGAGCACAGACGACTCACCGCCGGTCGCTCTCGGCGGGACCAGGCTGGGCGGTGCTCGATGGGACTCAGGTCGGCTGGGCGAACCGGTCGTTCCGTCGGGTCCAGCTCCGCACGCGGCGGCTTGAGTCGTTCACGCTCTCAAGTCTGTAGCGTCCCGACGGCACACCCGGAGGCGGCTGGAAGGTGCACGGGATTCCGGTCAGCCGCGCCCGGCACAAGGCGAAGGGCCGGCGCCCGGGGGCGGGACGCCGACACCCGAGGCGGGACGCCGACACCCGAGGCGGGGACGCCGACACCCGCACGTACCCGCACCAGGTCGGGCGCCCGGCACGCGCACTGGAGGCCGGCAGGCGGAGGGCCCGGCGACCGGCCGCGTCGGCTCAGGAGAGGGCGAGCCAGGCGGCGAGGACCAGGAGCACGACGACCACCACGGCGGCGGCGATGATCAGTGGCAGCCGGGACGGCGCGGGGGCGGCGGCCTCGGGGGTGTGGGCGAAGGCACGGAACTGCTCGGTGTTGCCGCTCGGATCGGTGTAGTTCTCAGACATGCGGTGACGATAGCGAAGACCGTCGAACTCCACGCCGCGCTCGGGGCCGGCGCGCCGAGGTCGGTCCGGCCGGTTGCGGCGAACCGGCCGGGTGGTGGCCGGACCCGGTCCGGACGGTGGGGCCGGGCTGCCCCGGCCGCCTCTACCGTGGACGAGGTGGGGACACGACGGCTGGCGGCCGTGTTGATGACCGCGCTGCTGGCCGGCTGTGGCCCGGCCACCGCCGCCACCAGCGGCACCACGGGCACCACGGGCGGTATCGCCCTGGCGCCGGTCCGGTCCGCGCCGCGGACGACGTACCCGGTCGGTACGCGGCAGCTGACCGTCGACCCGACCGGCCCCCGCCCACTGCCGCTCACCGTCTGGTACCCGAGCGAGGGCGGGCGTCCGGCGGCCGGACGGTTCCCGGCGATCGTCTACAGCCACGGCCTGCGCAGCCTGCCCGAGCTGCACGCCCCGCTGACCACCCGGTGGGCCGCCGCCGGATTCGTGGTAGCCGCGCCGACGTACCCCCGGACCAACCTGCGGGCGACCCACTTCACCCGGGCCGACGTACGCAACCAGCCCGCCGACGGCTGGCGGGTGATCCGGTACCTGATCCGCCTGGACGCCGGCCGGGACGATCCGCTCGCCGGCCACCTCGACGTGAACCGGATCGCGGCGGGCGGGCACTCCGCGGGCGGCTTCACCACCGCCGGGATGTTCACCTCCGGCCACTCGCCACGGCTGCGCTCCGGCATCCTGATCGCCGGCGGCGGCCTGGCCGGGGCCTTCGCCGGACCCACCGCGCCACTGCTCTTCGTGCACGGCGGCACCGACCCGATCGTGCCCGAGTCGGTCGGCCGGGCCGCGTACGACCGCACACCCGGGCCGGCCGCGTTCCTGCGCCTGGTCGGGCAGGGGCACGGCGAGTACCTGACGCCGGGGCGACCCGGCTTCGCCGAGGTGCTCGCCACCACCACCGACTTCCTCCGCTGGACCCTCTACGACGATCCGGCGGCCGGCCGACGCCTGCCCGCCGACGCCGTCCGGGCCGGCGTGAGCACCTTCGACGACCGCCTGACCCGCTGAGCCGTGGACACCGACGGGCTGACCGGGCGGCAGCTGGCCGCGATCGGTGAGGTGCTGGGCCGCACCGCGGCTGCCGGGATCCCGGTGTGGCTGCGCGGCGGCTGGGCGATGGACTTCCACCTCGGCGAGGTGACCCGGCCGCACGTGGACGTCGACTGGTACTGCTGGCGGGACGACGCCGAGCGGTTGGCCGCCCGGCTCGGCGACGCCGGCTGGCGCCCGGACCCGGCGACCCCGGTCGACCGGCAGCTCGAACTGCGTCGCGAGGACGTCGAGCTGAGCTTCGCCTACCTGGCCCGGAACGCGACCGGACGGCTGGTGGTCGGCGGCGGACCGTGGGCGGGCACACCGCTGCCCGCCGGGATGCTGGCGGCCCCGCCGGGCCGGATCGGGGCGCTCGCCGCCCCGGTGATCGCCCCGGCCGCGCAGATCGAGTTCAAGGAGATGTACCCGGTCTGGATGCCGGACCGGCCGCGCCGGCCCAAGGACGCCGCCGACCTGGCCCGGCTACGCGCCGCCGGTGCCGCCGATGGCTGAGCCGAACCGGGACGGCCGGCCGGCGGGGCGAGGCACAATCGACGTCATGCCCGGCCCCCTCACCCGCGCCCTGCTCGCCGTCGCCCTGCTGACCGTCGGGCTGGCCGGCTGCTCGGGCGACCCCGCCCCCGCCCCGCGTCCCGCCGCACCCGCCGCACCCGCCGCGCCGCCGGCCACCACGACACCCACCGTGCCGGCCCCTCGGGTGGCAGAGGGGCACGCCCCCACCCGGAGCTTCGCCGTCGGCGTACGCCAGTTGAAGCTGAACCGCGGCGGCGACCGGCCCCTGCCGGTGACCATCTGGTACCCGGCCCGGGGCACGGCCGGCGGGTCGGCGGAGCGGTCCGCCCCGGCGGCGTCCGGGCGGTTCCCGGTGGTGATGTTCAGCCACGGGCTCGGCGGTGAGCCGGCCGACTACGCCGCGCTGCTGACCCGCTGGGCGGCGGCCGGGTTCGTGGTGGCCGCGCCGGCCTTCCCGCACACCCGCAAGGGCGCCGACGGCACCGTGCTCGACGTGCTGAACCAGCCGGCCGACGTGTCGTACGCGCTGACCAAGGTGCTCGCCCTCGACGGGGCCGCCGGCGACCCGCTGCGCGGCCGGCTGGCCACCGACCGGGTGGCCGCGGCCGGGCACTCGGCCGGCGGGGTGACCACCATCGGGTTGTTCACCGCGGGCCGTGACGAGCGGCTGGACGCCGGGGTGGTCTTCGCCGGCACCGGGCTGGGCGTCGGTACGGCCTTCGCCGGGGCAGCCGCCCCGCAGCTGTTCGTGCACGGCCGCGCCGACGAGGTGGTCGCCTACGCCGCCGGCAAGGCCGTCTACGACGCGGTGCCCTGGCCGAAGGCCATGCTCAGCCTGACGAAGGGCGACCACGGCCGGGCGCTGCTCACCGACGGCGCGGCGCTGCGGGTGGTCGCCGACACCACCGTCGAGTTCCTCCGCTGGACGCTCTACGGCGACACGGCGGCGAAGGACCGGATGCCCGCCGAGGCCCGCCAGGGCAACCTGGCGACCCTCGACGACCACCTCTGACTCAGACGCTGTGGTCGATGACCACCTTGCCGAAGACGTCGCCGGAGTTCAGCCGGGCGAACGCCTCCTCGACCCGGCTGAACGGCACCACGCTGTCCACCACCGGGCGCACCTCGTGCTCGGCGCAGAACGCCAGCAGCTCGGTCAACTCCCCCGGCGTGCCCATCGAGGTGCCGAGGATCTCCAGCTGCATGGCGAAGACCCGGCGCAGGTTGACCTTGGGCTCGTGGCCGGCGGTCGCCCCGGAGACGACGATCCGGGCCCCCGGGGCCGCCGACTTCAGCGAGTGGTCGAAGGTAGCCGCGCCGACGGTCTCGATCACCAGGTCGACCCGCTCCGGCAGCCGCGCCCCCGGCTCCAGGGCGGTCGCGCCCAGCTCGGTGATCCGGTCCCGCTTGGCGGCGTCGCGGCTGGTCGCGTACACCCGCTTGCCCAACGCGTGGCCGAGCGCGACGGCCGCGGTGGCGACGCCGCCGCCCGCGCCCTGCACCAGGACCGACTCGGCCTCGTCGGCCCGGCCCTTGGTGGTGAGCATCCGCCACGCGGTCAGCCAGGCCGTGGGCAGGCACGCCGCGTCGGTGACCGACAGGCCCGCCGGCAGCGGCAGCAGGTTCATCCGGGGTACGGCCACCCGCTCGGCGAAGGTGCCGGGGAAGTGCTCGGAGAGGATCGACATCCCGCGCGGGTCGCCCGGGGTGGGTACCACCGGGTAGATCACCACGTGGTTGCCCTCCGGGTCCTCCCCCACCGCGTCGCAGCCGAGGATCATCGGCAGCTGGTCGCCGGTGAGCCCGACGCCGCGCAGCGACCACAGGTCGTGGTGGTTCAGCGAGCTGGCCCGCACCTGCACGGTGACCCAGTCGTCCTGCGGGTGGGTCGGCTCGGGCCGCTCGCCGACGGTGAGCGCGGCGAGCGGGTTGTCGGCGTCGAAGGCCGAGGCATAGGCGGCACGCATGATCCGCACCGTAACAAGCCGAGCCGGCGTTAAGAAGGGCCTCTTCCCCGGTGACACACGACAGGAAGGGGCCCTCCGTACGCCTCAGGCGCGGGCGACGCCGTCGCGGCGGGCGGCCTCGGCGACCGCCTCGGCCACGGCGGGCGCGACCCGCGGGTCCAGCGGAGAGGGCACGATCGCGTCGGCGCTCAGCGCCCCGTCGACCACCCCGGCGATGGCGTCCGCGGCGGCCACCTTCATCCCGTCGGTGATCCGGGTGGCCCGGGCGTCCAGCGCGCCGCGGAACACGCCCGGGAAGGCGAGCACGTTGTTGATCTGGTTGGGATAGTCGCTGCGGCCGGTGGCGACCACCGCGACGTGCCGGGCCGCCACCTCGGGGTGCACCTCGGGGGTGGGGTTGGCCAGCGCGAAGACGATGCCGCCGGGGGCCATCCCGGCGACCGCTTCCTCGGGGATCCGGCCGCCGGAGACCCCGACCAGCACGTCCGCGCCGCGCAGCGCCTCGGTGACGTCGCCCTGGCGGCCCTCGGCGTTGGTGAGCTCGGCCAGCTCGGCCTTGGTGCCGGTGAGTTCCCGGTGCCGGCCGATGATCCCCTTGGAGTCGCAGACCACCACCTGGCCCGGGTTGACGCCCCCGGCGATCAGCATCTTCGTCACCGCCACGCCGGCCGCACCGGCGCCGCTGACCGCCACCCGCAGGTCGCCGAGCTTGCGGTCGAGCAGGGTGGCGGCGTTGCGCAGCGCGGCCAGCACCACGATCGCGGTGCCGTGCTGGTCGTCGTGGAACACCGGAATGGGCAGCTCGTCGTCGAGCCGGCGTTCCACCTCGAAGCAGCGCGGGGCGCTGATGTCCTCCAGGTTGATCCCACCGAACGACGGGGCGAGCGCCTTCACCGTCGCCACGATCTCGTCCACGTCCTGGGTGTCCAGGCAGATCGGCACGGCGTCCACGCCGGCGAACTGCTTGAACAGCACCGCCTTGCCCTCCATCACCGGCAGCGCGGCGCGCGGGCCGATGTTGCCCAGCCCGAGTACGGCCGACCCGTCGGTCACCACGGCGACGGTGTGCGACACCCAGGTGTAGTCGTCGGCGAGGGCCGGGTCGGCGGCGATCGCCTCGCAGACCCGGGCCACCCCCGGGGTGTACGCGAGGGAGAGGTCCTCCCGGCTGGTCAGCGGGACGGTCGAGGCGACGGCGAGCTTGCCGCCGACGTGCAACCGGAAGACGGGATCGGCGGGGTCCGGGACGGACGAAGACATGGTGACTCCAGGATCTGTCGAGCAGACGGACCGGCCCGACCCGGCGCGAGGTTCAGCGGCGGGCGGGAGCAGGCGGTGCGGGGGTCACCCGGGCACTTTCCGAGCATAGTGACGCGCGCGGAGCCCCGATGTGATCGGGGTCATAAAGTCAGGGCGGCGTCAGCCCCGCGTCGCCCGTACCCGCCCTGGCCGGGGCCACCACCGGGCCACCACCCGGCCGTGCACGTCGGCCGGCCCGTACGCCCGGGAGTCGTCGGTGACCAGGTCGTTGTCGCCGCGCAGCCACCAGGCGTCGCCGTCGCGCCGGTCGACGCGCTTGACCACCAGGAGGCCGGGGCGGCTGCGGAACACGGCGACCACCACGTCGCCGGGGCGTACCCGCCGGTCGCCCGGCCGGACCAGGACGGCGTCGCCGTGGCGCAGCGTGGGCGCCATGGACGGCCCGGTGACCAGCACGGGCACCAGGAGGCCGCGGAGCCGGGGCGGCGCGGGTCCCTCGTCGGGGCGCATCCGGGTTTCACCTCCACGCCGCCGGGCAGCATGTCCAGGAGTAATGTCAGCTTGGATCATCGCAAACGTCCCATGGAGGATCCCGATGCGCCTTCCTCGCATCCTTACGCCCCGCGTGACCGCCAGCGCCCACTGCGACCTGCCGTGCGGCGTCTACGACCCGGCCCAGGCCCGGATCGAGGCCGAGTCCGTCAAAATGATCTGCGAGAAGTACCAGTCGAACACCGACCCGGAGTTCCGCACCCGCGCGATCCTGATCAAGGAGCAGCGGGCCGAGCTGGTCAAGCACCATCTCTGGGTGCTCTGGACCGACTACTTCAAGCCGGCCCACTTCGAGAAGTACCCGCACCTGCACCAGCTCTTCAACGAGGCCACCAAGGCGGCCGGCGCGGCCGGCGCCAAGGGTGCGACCGACCCGGCGAAGGCCGACGAGCTGCTGCAGAAGATCGACGAGATCTCGAAGATCTTCTGGGAGACCAAGAAGGCGTGAGCCTTCCCTCCCCGGCGTTCACGATCCGGCCGGCACGTCCCGAGGACGTGCCGGCCGTCGTCGCGATGGTGCACGAGCTGGCCGCGTACGAGCGCGCCCCGGAGCAGTGCCACCTCACCGAGGAGCAGCTGCGGGCCGCGCTGTTCGGCCCGTCGCCGGCGCTCTTCGGGCACGTGGCGGCGGACGCCGGCGGCCAGCCGGTCGGCTTCGCGCTCTGGTTCCTCAACTTCTCCACCTGGGCCGGCGGGCACGGCATCTACCTCGAGGACCTGTACGTCCGCCCGGCGTTGCGGGGCAGCGGGGCCGGTCGGGCGCTGATGGCCGCCCTGGCCGCGGTCTGTGTCGAGCGCGGCTACCAGCGGCTGGACTGGTCGATGCTCGACTGGAATCCGGCCGCCCGCTTCTACGCCGCGATCGGCGCCACGCAGCTCCAGGAGTGGGTGTCGTACCGGCTCGCCGGCCCGGCGCTGGACGCGCTGGCCGCCGAGCTGACCGGGCCGCCGGCCGCGGGGGCGACGCTCACCGCCCGCCCCGGACCGGGTACGGGTAGAGTCCCCGACCGGGGGGATGCGGCGTGACTCAACTGACCGGACGGCCGACCATCGACGACGACGTGGTCCACCTGACCGTGCCCGCCGACGGCGGCTACCTCGGCGTGCTCCGCACGGCCACGGCCGGGCTCGCGGCCCGGCTCCAGTTCGCCCTCGACGAGATCGAGGATCTGCGCATCGCGGTCGACGAGGCCTGCGCGATGCTGCTCGCCATCGCCACCCGGGACGCCGAACTGGACTGCCGGTTCGCCGTCACCGACGACGCGTTGGGCGTGGAGGTCACCGTGCCGACCGTGCGCGGCGCGACCCTGCCCTCGGAGTCCTCGTTCGCGTGGAAGGTGCTGACCGCGTTGACCACCGACGCGGCGGCGACCGCCTCGAACGGCCGGGCGACCATCTCCCTGCTCAGCCGGCGTTCCTCCGGCTGGTGAGCCGCCGGCCGCGCCGACCGGGCGCGGCCGTCAGCCCAGGCCCAGCGCCCGGGTCGTGGGCGGGCTGACCAGCAGCGCGCTCACCCCGAGACCGAGCGCCATCAGCGGTACGCCCAGCCAGCCCAGGCCGCCCTGGATCATGTACCAGCCGATCGGCAGCAGCATGAGCTGGAGCACGATGGCCGGCGCGCGGGCCCCGGCCCGGCGGGAGGCGAGTGCCCCGCCGAGCGCCCAGAGCCCGACCGCCGCGGCGACGGCGAACCCGGTGACCAGGAGCGCCGAGGTCAGGTCGACGGTGTCGGCGGTGAGGTCCGCCCAGATCAGCCAGGCGGCGACCAGGCCGAGGGCGACCGCCTCCGCCCGCAGCAGCCGGACCGCCCAACTCAGCGTGGCGGGGAACGGGGCGGGGTCGATGGTCACGCGCGACACGATACCGGTGCGGCGGCGCGGTACAGTGCCGCCCATGCGGGCCGTCCTGGTGGTCAATCCGAAGGCCACCACCACCAGTGAGCGCAGCCGGGACGTGCTGGTCCGGGCGCTGCGCAGTGAGGTCGACCTCTCCGTCCGGTACACCCGGCGGCGGGGTCACGCCACCACCCTGGCCCGCGAGGCGGCCGAGGAGGGCGTCGACGTGGTGGTCACCCTCGGTGGTGACGGCACGGTGAACGAGGTGGTGAACGGCCTGATGGCCGGGCTGCCCGCCACTCCGGACGGCGGTACGCCGGCGCAGCGCCTGCCCGCCCTGGCGACCGTGCCGGGCGGCTCCACGAACGTCTTCGCGCGCGCCCTGGGGCTGCCCCGGGAGTGGCCGGAGGGCACCTCGATGATCCTGGAGGGCCTGCGCCTGGGCCGGTCGCGGACGATCGGCCTGGGCCGGGCGGACGACCGGTACTTCACCTTCTGCGCCGGCTTCGGGGTGGACGCCGCGGTGATCCACCGGGTGGAGCAGGCGCGGCGCCGCGGGCGGGTGTCCACGCCGGCGCTCTACATGCGCTCGACGTTCGCGCAGTACTTCTTCTCCTCCGACCGGCGCCATCCGGCGATCAGCCTGGAGCGGCCGGGCGAGCAGGCCGAGGAGGAGCTGGCCACGGTGATCATCCAGAACACCGCGCCGTGGACGTACCTGGGCGAGCGGGAGATCAACCCGAATCCAGAGGCGTCGTTCGACCTGGGTCTGGACGTGCTGGCGCTGCGCCGACTGCGAGTGGCCAGCACGGCACGGACGGTGACCCAGTCAGTGGCGCGACACGCCGATCCCCGTGGCCGCCAGGTGCTCCGGCTGCACGACGTGCCGGAGTTCACGCTGGTCTCGGCCCGTCCACAGGCTTTTCAGCTGGACGGGGACTATCTTGGCGAGCGGCAGAAAGTTAGATTCGCATCCGTTCCGGACGCACTGAGAGTAATCTGCTAGGTCTCGGGTACAGCCCTTGGTCGAGCGGTGACGTACCGCACGCACGCGGTGGCCCGCGACACCGGGAGGGTTGGTGCCGGAAATGTCAGCAATGTCACGCGGACTGTACTATATTGATCCTCGACTGTGGTACGGCGGGTAACCAGAGGTACCGGAAACCCGGACAAAGGGGTCGTGAGCTTGCTCACCGTGCGGAGTTTTTCCGAGCGCCACCCTTGACATCGCGAGCGTTCGTGAAAGTATTCACAAGCGCACTTGTGTTACCGGGACATTGCCTGGATATGCTCGATCGGTTGAGCTGTTCCAGCAGGTCCACGGGGCCCACAGCCTGCTCACGCATTGCCGAATAGGTCGACGCGAACCGTCACTGCCGGCACTGCGGATGCATATAGAAAAAGCAACGAGCGACATCTGCCACCCATCCAGAATGAGGAGTGTTGCCGCCATGGACTGGCGCCACGATGCCGTCTGCCGCGACGAGGACCCGGAGCTGTTCTTCCCGATCGGGACGTCCGGTCCGGCTCTGCTGCAGGTGGAGCAGGCCAAGGCCGTCTGCCGGCGTTGCCCGGTGACGGACAGTTGCCTTCAGTGGGCGCTGGAGTCCGGTCAGGACGCCGGCGTCTGGGGCGGGATGAGTGAAGAGGAGCGCCGCGCGGTCAAGCGCCGCGGCGGGCTCCGGGTGCTGCGCGCCCACTCCGCCTGAACCGACCGCACCACAGCTACGCCCCGGTAGGGTCAACCCTCCGGGGCGTTTTGCTGTCCCCCGCTCGCCCCCGATGGGGTCGGCCACTGTCGCCGCTCAGCCGGCCGACCCGACGCGCCGCAGCACCAGCTCGGCGAGGTCCGGGACGTCGGTCAGCGGGGCGGCCACGGCCACCGCGCCGGCCTCCCGGGCGGCGGCCACCACCGCGTCGTGGAAGAGCCCGGGGGCGAGGAAGTAGGCCGCCACGGCCACCCGACGCGCCCCGCCGGCACGCAACCGGGCCACCGCCGGTCCGGCGGCCGGTGGGGCGGCCGAGGCGTACGACACCCGGACGGGGACGTGCAACGCCTCGCCCAGCGCGGCGGCCACCCGGCCCACCGAACCCCGGGCCCGCGGGTCACGGGTGCCCGCCGCGGCCAGCACCAGGGCGTCGTACCCGCCGGGGGTCGCCTCGGCCAGCCGTCGGCGCAGCGCCGCCAGCAGGGCGTCGTCGACCGCGCCGGCCACCGGGCCGAGCACGTCGGTGACGCGTACGGTCAGGTCCGGCGCGGTCTCCCGGGCCGCCGCCACCGCCGCCGGCACGTCCACCCGCCGGTGGTACGCGGCGGTGAGCAGCAACGGCACCAGCACCACGTCCCGGTGCCCGGCGGCGGCCAGCTCGCGCAGCACCGCGGTCGGCCCCGGCTCGGTGTGGTCCAGCCAACTCGGCAGCACCACACCGCCGGGCCGGGCGGCCTCGACGGCGCGGGCCAGCGCCCGGGTCGCCCCCGCCGCCCGGGGATCCCGGCTGCCGTGCGCCACCAGGACCACCGGCGGCACCCGGCCGGTCAGAGGTGCAGGCCGCACTCGGTCTTCTCGAACATCGCCCAGCGGCCGGCCCGGGCGTCCTCCCCCGCCTTCGTACGGCGGGTGCAGGGCCAGCAGCCGATCGAGCCGTAGCCGCGGCTGAACAGCTCGTTCACCGGGATGTCGTACCGGGAGACGTACGCGTCGACATCGGACTGGCGCCAGGCGGCGATCGGGTTCACCTTGACCTTGCCGCGCCGGGCGTCGAAGGTCACCACCGGCGTGTTCGCCCGGGTCGGCGACTCGTCCCGGCGCAGCCCGGCCGCCCAGGCGTCGTACCCGCCGAGGGCCCGCTCCAGCGGCTCGACCTTGCGCAGCTGGCAGCAGTCGTCGGGGGACCGCTCGAACAGCCGCGGGCCGTACTCGCCGTCCTGCTGCCCCACCGTGCGGCGCGGCCGGATCGACCGGACGTTCACCGGCAGCCGCCGGGCCACCTCGTCGCGCACCCGCAGCGTCTCCGGGAAGTGCAGGCCGGTGTCGAGGAAGACCACGTCGACGCCGGGGGCGACCCGGGAGACCAGGTGGGCCAGGACCCCGTCGGCCATCGAGCTGGTCACGCAGAACCGGTCGCCGAAGGTCTCCGCCGCCCAGCGGGCGATCTCCAGGGCGGGCGCGCCCTCCAGCTCCCGGCCGGCCCGCTCGGCCAGCGCCCGCAGTTCCTCCGGGTCCCGGCGGGCCGGGTCGTCGGTGCGCGGGCCGCCGACGCCGACCAGGCCCAGGTTCGCGGCGGAGGCGAGGCTCATCGGGCCACCGCCCGGGAGAGCAGGCCGCCGAACCTGACGGTGAAGACCCGTGCGCAGGCGTGGCACTCCCACGCGCCGTGCCCGGCCTCGTTCGGCCGCAGGTCCTCCTCGCCGCAGTACGGGCAGTACAGCGGTGCGGAACGGGTTTCACTCATCGGAGTTCCTCCTCGTCGACCCGGATCACCCAGTTGGCGAACGTCTCGCCCTCGCTCCGGCCGGCCAGGTAGCGGCGGGCCAGTCGTTCCACGTACTCGGGAAGCTCGTCGGCGGTGGTCTTCAGGCCGCGCAGCTTGCGGCCGAACCCGGCGGTCTGCCCCTGCGCCATGCCGAGGCCGCCACCGAGGTGCACCTGGAAGCCCTCCACCTGGCTGCCGTCCGGGCCCACCACCAGCTGGCCCTTGAGGCCGATGTCGGCGACCTGGGTGCGGGCGCAGGCGTTCGGGCAGCCGTTCAGGTGGATGGAGATGTCGGCGTCGAAGTCCCGCAGCCGCTCCTCCAGCCGGGCCACCAGCTCCTCGCCGCGCGCCTTGGTCTCGACGATGGCCAGCTTGCAGAACTCGATGCCGGTGCAGGCCATGGTGCCGCGCCGCCAGGCCGACGGCCGGGCCTCCAGGCCGATCCCGCGCAGCGCCTCGACCAGGGACTCCGTCCGCTCCGGCGGCACGTCGAGCACCAGCAGCTTCTGGTACGGGGTGAGCCGTACCCGGTCGCTGCCGTGCGCCTCGACGGCGTCCGCGAGCCGGGCGAGCTGGCTGCCGGAGACCCGCCCGACCACGGGAGCGGCGCCGACGTAGTTACGGCCGTCGCGCTGCCGGTGCACGCCGATGTGGTCGATCGGCTTCGCCGGCAGCTCCGGCGCCGGCCCGTCGAGCAGGGTGCGGCCGAGGTACTCCTTCTCCAGCACCTCGCGGAACTTCTCCACCCCCCAGTCGGAGACCAGGAACTTCAGCCGGGCCCGGTTGCGCAGCCGGCGGTAGCCGTAGTCGCGGAAGATGCCGACCACCCCGGCCCACACGTCGGGCACCTCGGCCAGCGGCACCCAGACGCCGAGCCGCTTGGCCAGCATCGGGTTGGTGGAGAGGCCGCCGCCGACCCAGAGGTCGAAGCCGGGGCCGTGCTCCGGGTGGTCCACCCCGAGGAAGGCGATGTCGTTCGCCTCGTACGGGGTGTCGACCAGCCAGGAGATGGTGGTCTTGAACTTGCGGGGCAGGTTCGAGTACGCCTTGTCGCCGACGTACCGACGGACGATCTCGTCGATCGCCGGGGTGGGGTCCACCAGCTCGTCCGGGGCCACCCCGGCGACCGGGCTGCCCAGCACGATGCGCGGGCAGTCGCCGCACGCCTCGGTGGTCTGCAGGCCCACCGACTCCAGCCGGCGCCAGATCTCCGGCATGTCCTCGACCCGGATCCAGTGGTACTGGATGTTCTGCCGGTCGGTGATGTCGGCGGTGTCCCGGGCGAACTCGCGGGAGATGTCGGCGATCACCCGGAGCTGGGCCAGGGACAGCTGACCGCCGTCGACCCGCACCCGGAGCATGAAGAACTCGTCCTCCAGCTCGTGCGGCTCCAGCACCGCGGTGCGGCCACCGTCGATCCCCGCCTTGCGCTGCGTGTAGAGCCCCCACCAGCGGAACCGGCCGCGCAGGTCCTGCGGATCGATGGAGGCGAAACCGCCGTGCGCGTAGATGTTCTCGATCCGGGCCCGTACGTTCAGCGGGTCGTCGTCCTTCTTGATCCGCTCGTTGGCGTTGAGCGGCTCCCGGTGCCCCAACGCCCACTGTCCCTCCCCGCGCTGGCGGCGGGGCGCCCGCGCGGCGGGAGCCGTCGGGTCCTGGGCGCGGGCCGGGGTGCTGCTGACCGCCATCGCGGCGTCCTCCGTTGTCTGCTGATGCCTCGGTGGGAGCGCGGGCGCGACGGCCGGCCCCTGAGCCGGGGGCCGAGGACAACGGTGTCTGAACGGCCGGCGCGGAAGCGCGCCCGAGACAGATTGGTCGGGCGTCGTCAGTAGGCCGGACAGATCGCGCTGCGCACGCGGCCGTAATCGACGTGGCGACGAGCCACGAAGCGGCGGACGACAGCGGCGGTCATGACCGTCATGCTGCCACACGGCAGGTGACCCGGCCAACGATCGCGTGCCCCATCCCACATCACGGGCCTACCCCTGCCTGCGCGCGGCTCTTGACCGGCGGCGCAACGAACACGTGAGCGCGATACCTCAGAGGTATCAAAATGACCCTGAGGTATCACGCTCAACACGAGGTCTGAGCCTGAACCGGCACCAGCCACCGGTAGGGATGCGGGGACGAGGGCGGCGCTTCCGGCCCGCACGCCGGGCGGCGGGTGCGAGGCTCGGTGCGTGGCCGACACGTCCGGGGCAGGCGACAGGTCCGAGGGGTCGGACCGGGGTGCCGCTGTGCACGGACCCGGTAACCGGGTACGGGCCGTGGGGCGAGCCGTGCCGGTGTGGGGGTGGCCCGCCGGCATCACGCTGCTGACCAACCTGATCGGAATCGGGCAGGCGCAGCCGTGGCGGGACGAGTTGGCCACCTGGAGCGCGGCCACCCGACCGGTCGGGGACCTGGTCCGGATGGCCGGCACGATCGACGCGGTCACCGCCCCGTACTACCTGCTCATGCACGGTTGGCTGGCGGGCGCCGGGAACTCGCCGACGGCACTACGGCTGCCGTCGGCACTCGCCGTTGCCGGTGCCGCCGGGCTGACCGCCGCGCTCGGGGACCGGCTGTTCGGCCCCCGAGCCGGGCTGCTGGCCGGCCTGCTGTTCGCGGCGCTCCCGGGCACCTCCCGGTACGGCCAGGAGGCCCGGCCGTACGCCCTGGCCGCGCTCCTCGCCGTGCTCGCCACGCTGCAGCTGGTCGCGGCGCTGTACCGGCCGGCACCGAGCCGATGGGCCGCGTACGCCGCTACGGTCGCCGCGCTGGGACTGACCCACCTGCTCGCTCTCGGCCTGCTCGCCGGCCACGGCGTCGCGGTGCTCGTCGCCCGACGCCAGCCGACGACTGCCACCTGGCGACGAGAGGCGGTGCGCTGGCTGCTCACCCTGCTGCCCGCCGCGGCCCTGGTCACCCCGCTGGCGCTGCTGGCCCGTACGCAGCACTCGCGGCAGTTGGACTGGGTCGACCGGGCCCGGCTCGCCGACCTGGCCGCGCTGCCCGGTGGGCTGACCCAGAGCGGTGTGGTCGGTGGGCTGCTGGTCGGGTTGGCCGCGCTCGGCGCCGCCCGGGGCGGCCGGCGGGCGGTGCTGCCGGCGGCCTGCCTGCTGGCGCCGGTGCTGCTGCTCTTCGTCGCGGGGCGGTACGTGCCGCTCTGGGTGCCCCGTTACCTCGCTCTCACGGTGCCGTTCGCCTGCCTGCTGGCCGGGGCGGCGCTGGCCGGCGTACGCCTGCCGGCCGGGCTGGCGGTGGTGGCCCTGGCCGGGCTGCTCGGCCTGCCCGACCAGGCCGGGATCCGGCGCACCCACGACTGGCCGCGTACCGCCCAGGTGGACTACCGGGGGGCAGCCCGGATCATCGAGAACGGTCAGCAGGCCAGTGATGGTGTGGTCTGGTCGCCCCGGGACGGGCCGTTGCTGCTGGACGTCGGCACGGCGTACCACCTGGGGTCGCGGCGGCCCCGCGACGTGCTGGTGGTCCGCGACCAGCGGCAGCGCGCGGACCTCTGGGCCGACGAGTGCGACCAGCCGGCCGGGTGCCTGGCCGGCGTGGAGCGGGTGTGGCTGGTGGTCGCCGGGCGGCACGACGACCCGCCGGCCGCCGTTCCGGGGGCGAAGGGCGCGGCGCTGCGCGACGGCTACGCCGTGCGCCAGGTGTGGCACCGGCCCGGCCTGACGATCGCCCTGCTCAGCCGCTGAAGCCGGGGCCGCCGGGCGGGGTCAGCCGGCGAGCCGGTCGGCGGTGCCGCGGGAGAGCGGGACGACCAGCACCGCCTCGGTGCCGCCCTCGGCCCCGTTGCGCAGCTCGATGGTGCCGCGCAGCTCGCCGGTGACCAGCGCCCGGACGATCTGCAACCCGAGCCGGCCGCCGCGCTCGGCGTCGAACTCGGCCGGCAGGCCCCGGCCGTTGTCGGCCACCGACACGTGCAGCTGCTTGCGGAACCGGTGCGCGGTGACCACCACCTCGGGCCGGCCGGCCGGATCGACCGGTGCCGGCCCCTCCTCGCCGGGGGCCGGGAAGCCGTGCTCGACCGCGTTGAGCAGCAGCTCGTTGAGGACCATCACCAGCGAGGTGGCGATCTCGGCGGGCAGCACCCCGAAGGTCCCCTTCCGGCGCATGCCGACGGAGACCTCGGTGGCCGCCACCTCGGTCGCGGCGCTGGCCACCCGGTCGACGATGCCGTCGAACTCGACCGCCTCGTCGCTGGACATGGAGAGGGTCTCGTGCACCAGCGCGATCGAGGCGACCCGGCGGACCGACTCCTCCAGGGCGACCCGGGCCTCCGGCATGGAGACCCGGCGGGCCTGGAGCCGGAGCAGCGCCGCCACGGTCTGCAGGTTGTTCTTCACCCGGTGGTGGATCTCCCGGATGGTGGCGTCCTTGGTGATCAGGGCCCGGTCCCGGCGGCGTACCTCGGTGATGTCGCGGACCAGCACCAGCGCGCCAATCGGCACGCCGGCCGGCATCAACGGCAGCGACCGGGTCAGCATGGTGGCGCCACGGGCGTCGATCTCCCGGCGGGGCGGCGCCTCGCCGCGCAGCGCGGCGAGCACCCCGTTGGCCGCGTCGGTGCCCTCCAGCGGGTCGCTGGCCAGCCGCCGGTGCAGCTTGGCCAGGTCCTCCCCCACCAGATGGGAGGCGTATCCCAGCCGCCGGTACGCGGACTGCGCGTTCGGGCTGGCGTAGGTGACCTTGCCGCCCGCGTCCAGCCGAACCAGCCCGTCGCCGACCCGGGGCGCCGAGGTGGTCTCCCCCGGGTGCCGGGGCGGCGGGAAGGTGCCGTCGGCGATCATCTGCGCCAGGTCGTCGGCGGTGGTCAGGTAGTTCAGCTCCAGCTGGCTGGGCGTACGGGCGGTGGAGAGGTTGGTGTCCCGGCCGACCACCGCGATCACCTCGCCGGCCTCCCCCTCGGCGGTCCGCAGCCGCACCGGGATCGCCTCGTGCCGGGCCGGCACGTCGCCGTACCAGACCGGGTCGCCCTCCCGCCAGATCCGGCCCTGCCGGTGGGCGACCTCCAGGTGCGCCACCTCGGGGCCGCCGACGATCCGGCCGACCTGGTCGTCGAGGTACGCGGTCGGCGCGGTGGTGGGCCGCACCTGGGCGACGCAGAGATAGGTGCCCTCGCCGTCGACCGGCACCCAGAGCAGCAGGTCGGCGAAGGAGAGGTCGGACAGCAGCTGCCAGTCCCCCGCGAGCCGGTGCAGGTGGTCGACGTCGGAGGGCCGGAGCTGGGTGTGCTCCTCGGCGAGGTCGCGCAGCGTGGACACGCCCACCAGCGTGCCACGACGGGCCCGCCGGCGCGCCGGCGGCCGGGCCGGACGGCCGGGGCGTGGATCACGGACCGGCCGGCGATCCCCTAGGCTTGCCCGGCCCAGGAAAGCACCGGCGGAGGAAAGGTCGACGTGTCCGAGGGAAGGGACGAACCCGCGCTCACCGCGGCGGAGGAACTGGCCCTGGCCCGGGCGGCCCTGGAGACCGGTGACCTGACGCACGCCGCGGACCACGTGGCCGGGGCGCTGCTGCGGGCGCCCACGCTGCCGGAGGCGCACGAGACGCTGGCCCGGTTGGCCGCCGCCGCCGGCCCGGACGCGCTCGACCTGTTCCCGCTCGGCCGGCACGCCTTCGTCGGGACCGTCGTGGCCCGGGCCCACCTGCTCGCCGCCGCCGGCCGGCCGGCCGACGGGCTGGACCTGCTCGCCGCGGCCACCGCGCACGCCCCCCGCTCGGACTGGGCCGGGGTGCCCTGGGTGGTCGCGCCGGAGCTGGCCGCCCGGCTCGACCCGGACCGGATCGCCCGGCTGCTGATGCAGGTCTGCGCGGCGGTTCCGGACCCGGTGCCCCGGGCCGGCCGGTCGGCGCTGCGGCCGTACCTCACCCTGGCCGGGAACGCGGTCGCCGCGCATCCCGGCCACGGCCTGCTGCTGGGCGCGGCGTCCGCGCTGGCCCGGCGGGTCGGCGAGGTCACCCTCGCCGTCACCTGGGCCTCCCGGGGCGTACGCGCACAGCCGTCGAAGCTCGGCGAGGTGTGGCTCGGGTACGCGTACCGCAGCGCCGGCCGGATCCGCGAGGCGCTCGCCGCGCTGGGCCGGGCGGTCGAGCACGACCCCGACGACCTGGCCGTGTACGCCGACATCGCGGGGACGCTGGCCGACAACGGCCGGCTCGACGAGGCGCTGGAGTGGATCGACCGGGCGCTGGCCCGGGACCCGACCTTCGACTGCGCCGTGCACACCGCGTACCGGCTGCGGTTCCAGCGCGACGGGGACGTGGCGCACCTGGTGGCGCTGGCCGACTTCGTCCGCGACCACCCCGACGACAGCCACGAGCACGGTGACCTGGCCGAGTGCTGCCGGGGCCGGCCCTGGCTCGGTCAGGTCACCCCGGCCGGCGGGACGATGGTCGACGTGCTGCGGCAGAGCCTGGCCGCCGACGGCACCCTCACCGCCGCCGTACGCCTCGACGGGCTGGAGCCGCCGAGCGCGATGCGTACCGCGGCGGCGGCGGTGCCCGGGCTGCGGGTCGAGGTCGCCGAGGTGGCGGACCCGGACCCGCGGGAACCCCGCCGGGCCAGCACCTGCCAGCTCTGGCGGTACGACGGCACCACCGCGGCGCCCGCGCTGCCCGCCCCGTCGACGGCGGCCGCCGACCGGCTGCGCCAGCTCGCCCAGCCCGCCTGGCCGCACCCGCCGGCCGCGTACGACGCCGCGGTCGGCCTGGCCACCCTGGAGCTGGCCGACCTGCTGGGCCTGCTGGTGCACCCGCCCGAGGCGCCGGCCACCGCGCTGGGTCGGGTGCTGGGCGACCAGGACCCGTCGCTCTGGGTGCGCTGCGCCCAGGTGTGGGCCTGCCTCGGCCTGCTGCACCACCGCACCGACGAGCCGTGGACGGACTCCACCCGGCGCCGGGTGCTGCTGGAACTGGTCTGGGGGGTGGAGGACTGGACCACCGAGGCGGCACTGTTCGCCCTGGTCACCGCCGCCTGGGTGGACCCGGCGGTACGCCCCGAGGTGGCCTCGGTGGTGGCCGAACGGCTCGCTGACGTGGCGGCGGTGTCCCGGGACCGGCCGGTCCCCATCGCCACCTCCCTGGCCCACCTGGCGCTGGCCACTCCGGCGCTGGACCCGGCGACGAAGGCGCTGGCCGGTGAGCTGATCGCCGACGCGGCCGGTTCGACCGGCCCGGGTGCGCTGGCCCGGCTCTGGCTGCGCCTGACCGCCCTCTTCCGCCGCCGCTGACCGGCCGCGCCGCAGGGCGCCCCCTCACCTCACGGCAAAGGGGGCGACCTGCGGCGTGTCGTCGAGCGTCGGCGTCAGACGCCGGCCTTGCCGAGAGCGACCTCGGCCTGCTCCTCGCCGCTGGCGTCCGGCGCGGGGGTGTCGTTGCTGGACCGCAGCGGCACCTCCTTGATGAACCAGGCGAGCAGCGGCACCAGGACGGTGAAGAGCACCGCCCAGAGGAACACGTGCGAGATGGCGTCGGAGAGGCCGCCGAGGACCAGTTCCCGGGTCTGCGCCGGCAGGGCCTTCAGCTTCTCCAGGTCCATCCGGCCGCCCTCGCCGCCGCCCCCGCTGAACGCGGTGCCGGCCGGGGAGTCGGCCAGCCGGTTGGCGAAGATGGCGCCGAACAGCGAGATGCCGAACGAGCCGCCGATGGAGCGGAAGAAGGTGGCCCCGCCGCTGGCCGCGCCGAGGTCCTTCTGTTCGACGCTGTTCTGCGCGATCAGCATCGAGGTCTGCATCAGGAAGCCCATGCCGGCGCCGAGCACCACCATGTAGAGCGAGGACATCGTCTTGCTGGTGTCCACGTCGAGCCGGCTGAGCAGGAACATGCCGACAGTCATCACGACGCCGCCGACGATCGGGAAGATCCGGTAGCGGCCGGTGGTGGTGATCGCCCGGCCGACGACCAGCGACACGACGAGCATGCCGAACATCAGCGGCAGCAGCAGCAGGCCGCTGTTGGTGGCCGAGGCGCCCTGCACGGTCTGCTGGTAGAGCGGCAGGAAGTTCATCGCGCCGAACATCGCGAAACCGAGCAGGAAGCCGATCACCGAGATCAGGGCGAAGTTCCGGTTGGCGAAGAGGCCGAGCGGCAGGATCGGCTCTGGCACCCGGCGCTCGACGAGGCCGAAGACGACCAGGGCGACCACGGCGAGGGCCGCGAGGCCGAGGATCTGCGGCGAGATCCAGTCGTACTCGGTGCCGCCCCAGGTGGTGACCAGCACGATCGCGGTGATGCCGACCGACAGCAGCGCGGCGCCCAGCCAGTCGATCTTGTGCTCGGTGCGGTACTTCGGCAGGTGCATGGTGGTCGCGAGCACCAGCAGGGCGACGCCGCCGAGCGGCAGGTTGACGTAGAACGCCCACCGCCACGACAGGTTGTCGGTGATGAAGCCACCGACCAGCGGGCCGGCGACCATGGCGATGGCCATGATGCCGGCGAACATGCCCTGGTAGCGGCCCCGCTCCCGGGGCGGCACGAGGTCACCGATGATCGCCATCACGCCGACCATCAGGCCGCCGGCGCCGAGACCCTGGACGGCCCGGAACACGATCAGCTCGATCAGGCCGTTGTCGACGCCGCCGAGCATCGCCGAGCCGGACATGCCGCAGAGCGCGGAGCCGACCAGGAAGACGACGACCGAGGTGAGGAAGACGCTCTTGCGGCCGTACAGGTCACCGAGCTTGCCCCAGATCGGGGTGGAGACGGTGGTGCCGAGGACGTACGCGGTGACGATCCAGGTGAAGTGGTTCGCCCCGCCGAACTCGAAGGCGATCCTCGGCAGCGCCGTGCTGACGATCATGTTGTCGAGCATCGCGAGCATCATCGCGATCATCAGACCGAACAGCACGACCCGCACGTTGGGTCTCGCCGCCGGCTGAGCTGACTGAGTCATGGGTAAGCTCCCCCCGAGATGTGATGCACTTACTTGCCGCCCGGCTAGTCACCTTACTAGCCGCACGGTAAGTTGGGAAACGACGGACCGTCAAGCGAATTGGGTGGTGTGGGTGAGCCAGAGCACAGGCGGCACGCGGGAACGTATCCAGGCCGTCGCGCTGGAACTCTTCACCGAGCAGGGGTACGAGAAGACCTCGCTGCGGGAGATCGCGGAGCGCCTGAACGTCACCAAGGCGGCCCTCTACTACCACTTCAAGAGCAAGGACGAGATCGTCAGCAGCTTCGTCGAGGACCGGCTGCGCCGGATGGACGAGCTGATCGAGTGGGCGCGGTCCCAGCCGGCCACCCTGGACACCCGTCGGATCCTCATCAGCCGGTACGCGGACGCCATGTTCGCCGGCGACCAGCCCTCGGTGATGCGCTTCTTCGAGCAG
This sequence comes from Micromonospora siamensis, assembly GCF_900090305.1. NCBI lineage: Bacteria > Bacillati > Actinomycetota > Actinomycetes > Micromonosporales > Micromonosporaceae > Micromonospora > Micromonospora siamensis. Next base: position 5,837,184 of record NZ_LT607751.1, read on the forward strand.
AACCAGACCGTGCTCAAGAGCCTCAGCGCCGGGTTGCAGATGCGCGACCGGATGATGCGCCTGGCCAACGAGCTGTGCCGGGGCGACGAGTCACCGGCCGCCCAGCTCCGGGCCGCGCTGACCTTGTTCGCCGTGCACAGCAGCTGGTTCGCCGTCCGCGCCCCGGACATCACCAACGACGAACGCCGGCGGATCGCCCTGGAGGTCGCCGACGAGCTGCTCGCGAGGATCGCCTCCGAGCCGGCCGGCGGGCCGGCCGCGCGGACCGTCGAGCAGCCCGGGGCCGGCGATCAGCCGAGGTCGGACGCCGCCTGAGCCGGACCGGCCAGCTCGCGGCGCAACCCCAGCAGCTCGATACCGGCCGCCGGCGACCAGTCCTTCTCCGGCGTACGCACGAAGCCCAGCCGGTCGTAGAGGCGGTGCGCCGCGACCGCGTGGCCGTCGCGTACGCAGATCACCACCGCCCGGCAACCCAGCTCCGCCGCGCGGGCCAGACACGCCCGCGCGAGCGCCGCGCCGGCCCCCCGACCCTGCGCGGCCGGGTCGACCGCCAGCATCCGGAACTCGGCCTCGCCGGGCCCGGAGAGCTCGGCGTACGGGGTGCCGGGCAGCACGAAGGTGACCGAGCCGAGCACCTGGCCGGTGGTCTCGTCCGCCGCCACCAGCACCTCGCCGCTGGCCGCTCGGGTGGCCACGTCGGCGAGCACCACGGCGTAGCTGTTCTCGTCCTTGAGCTGACCGTCGGCCTCGTAGGCGGCGACCGTCAGCCGGGCCACCGCCGGGAAGTCCTCCGGGACCGCCGGGCGGACCGTGAGGCCGGTCAATCGATCACCGCGATCAGGTCACCGTCCTGGACCACGTCGCCCTCGTTCACGGCGAGCTGCTTGACCACGCCGTCCGACTCGGCGACGACCGGGATCTCCATCTTCATCGACTCCAGGATCACCAGCGTGTCCCCCTCGGACACGGTGTCCCCGGCCGACGCGACGACCTTCCAGACGTTCGCCACCATCTCGGCGCGGATCTCCTCGGCCATCTGACGGCCCTCCCTTTCCACCGGTGTACCTGCGAACGGTATCCAATCATGGACGGAGCCCGGGTGGGAGCGGCGCGACCGACGGGTCCGTTCCCGCCCCACCGGTCCACCAGCCGGGCGGCCCGCACTAGCATCATCGCCGTCGGCCCTCGGCCAGTCCGGGGGGCGGCACGCGACCACCGCCGCGCTCGCCCGCGGTCGGACCGTGACCAGCACAAGGAGGCACAGCATGGCGAAGAAGGCCCGGAAGAAGAAGGCCCGGAAGAAGAGCGGCGCGAACCACGGCAAGCGCCCCAACTCCTGATCGACGGCGGGCGTACCCGTCTGCGACGATCGACAGCGTGCCGTTCGGCACGGACGCCGGTGGCCCGGGTCCTCTCAGGGACCCGGGCCACCGGCGTCGTCGCGCGTGTCGCGGTCGCTCAGTCGGCGAGCTCGCGGGACTCGGTGGTCTCGAAGACCACCAACTCGGTCAGGCGGACCTTGAGCCGCTGGCGCAGCTCCTCCGGCGCGGTCTCGTTGCCGCAGCAGCGGGCGACCAGCGCCTTCACCTCCTGCTCGATGCCGTACTCGCGCAGGCAGGGCCCGCACTCGTCCAGGTGGTGGCGGATCAGGGTACGGCGCTCCTCAGCGCACTCCAGGTCGAGGTAGAGGTAGACCTCGGCGAGCACCTCACGGCAGTCCGTCTCGTGCGGCTCTCCACAGCTCACGTCACACCTCCCGGCCGGCGGCGGCGGTAGAGCCCTTCGCGGACGCGGCGCTGAACCCGCGCTCCGCGGCGTAGCCCTCCAACAGCTTGCGCAGATTACGACGGCCTCGGTGCAGTCGCGACATCACGGTGCCGATGGGCGTTCCCATGATGTCCGCGACCTCCTTGTAGGAGAAGCCCTCGACGTCGGTCAGGTAGACCGCCAGGCGGAACTCCTCCGGCAACTGCTGGAGGGCCTCCTTGACGTCGCTGTCCGGCAGCCGGTCCAGCGCCTCCGTCTCGGCCGAGCGCAGCCCGCTGGAGGTGTGCGACTCCGCCTCGGCGAGCTGCCAGTCGGTGATCTCCTCGGTCGGCGCCTGGATCGGCTGCCGCTGCCGCTTGCGGTAGGAGTTGATGTAGGTGTTGGTCAGGATCCGGTACAGCCAGGCCTTGAGGTTCGTGCCCTCTTCGAACTGGTGGAAGGCCGCGTACGCCTTCAGGTAGGTCTCCTGGACCAGATCCTCGGCATCCGCCGGGTTGCGCGTCATCCGCAGCCCGGCAGCGTAGAGCTGGTCGACGAAGGGCATCGCGTCCCGCTCGAAGCGGGCCCTGCGCTCGTCCGTCTTCTCGGTTGTCAACCGCACATCCCCTCGCGTCGGATGCTTTCCCGCCGAGGATACGCGTACCCGCCTGGCGGCGGATTCACCTTCCGACTGTGTGCCGGCACTCACCGCTGAGGCCTGCGCGGGCCACTCCGGCGCGTCGAGCAGCTGCCTCAGCTGCCGCGCTCCCCGTTCGTCCCGCTCCCGGCTCCTTGTCTCGGTCGGCACCGGTCACCCCCCTCGCCAGATGTGTCGTCCGGGGGGTGTAACGCCCGATCACCACCCGGGCATTCCACGGCCGCCCCGTTCCCGGCCCCGCGCCGGTGGCGACCGACGCTGGGACCAGGAAGGGCCTGGGAGGACCGGTGCCGACCGCCCGAACCGGGCGAGCGACACCATCCGATGCAACGACGGGGCCGCCCGGCCGGAAACGGGACGGGCGGCGCGCCGACGCCGTACCCGGCCCGCGCCACCGTGACCGGGGCGGGCTGCCGGCCCGGTCCCGGACCGGGTTCAGCCCGAGGTGAGTCCCTGCCCGCGCAGCCAGTCGCGGACCACCGCGGCCGTGCCGACGGGGTCCTTGCGCAGGTCGTGCCGCTCCCCCGGCCGGGTCACCACCCGCACCGGGCCGCCCGGGGCGGGCACCCCGAACGGGTCCCGGTCCCCGTTGACCACCAGGGTGGGCAGACCGGTCAGCAGTTCCTCGGCGCGGGAGCGTTCGGGCCGACCGGGCGGGTGCAGCGGGAAGGCCAACGCGACGATGCCGACCGCGCCGGTCAGCCGGGCGGTACGGCAGGACACCCGGGCACCGCTGGACCGGCCGCCGACCACCAGCCGCAGCCCTGGATGCCGGGCACGCAGCTCGGTGAGAACCGTCACCCACACCTCGTCCAGCTGTCCGGCGGGCGCCGGCGCCCGCCGGCCCGCCACCCGGTAAGCCTGGGTGACCCGGACCACGGTCAGGCCGGCGTCGACGGCGGCGTCCCGGACGGCGAGCAGGTCCGGCGCGTCCACCCCACCGCCGGCGCCGTGCCCGAGGACGAGCAGCGAGCCGGCCGGGCCGTCCGGCGCGTCGGTCTCGACGCGGGCCGGCCCGCGGGGTGTGTCGATCAGGTCGTGGCGCACCGCCCCATTCTGCGCGCCCGACATGCCGCACCTGGGTCGCCCGCCCGCCGACGGGCCGACCTGCCGCGTCTCGGCGCGTCAGCCCCGACGGAAGGCCCGACCTGCCGCATCCCGGGCACAAGACGGTGCGCCAGGTCGGGCGGAAGGCCCGACCTGGCGCATGTTGGATCGCCGACCCTGGGTCAGCTCAGCGGTACCAGGGTGAGCAGCCGGTCCCGGACCGGTGGACCGGCGTCGTCGACCGCGTCCGGGTCCGGTTCGACCTCGTTGCGCCAGGCCACCAGCATCGCCCGGCGTTCCCGTGGCGTGGTGCCGCCCCACACCCCGTGACAGTCACCGACCTCCAGTGCCCAGGCGAGGCATGAGCCCTGGACGTCACAGCTGCGGCAGAGCGCCACGGCCGCGTCGGCCGGCTCGTTCGGCGCCGGAAAGAATGTCTCCGGGTCGACGCTCCGACAGGTTCCTCTGGTCCGCCATGCCTCGTCGTGTCGCCGCTCGCGTAGCGCCCGCAGCAGTCGCGGATCTCGTCGTGCGGCAGCCACCTCATGCGGGCGGGGCATACGTGCCCGTGTCATCCACCCACCTCCCCCGTGGGACCGGCAAAGATCAAAAAACGATCGATGGGTGGGATCCGCCCCGTGCGAATCGGCACCCATCACCGGCGCTGTGTTCTATCGCATTCACGAACGTCGGGACAAGGTTCTGTCGGAAAGACGGCGCAAACGCGCACGACGATTCACCCCAACTCCCCCGAATCAGTGCGCCACAATGCGCGCCCCCGGCTCAGAAGAGCGGCATTTCCTCCGGCGCCCGGTCGCCTGGGAGCGGTACCCGCTCGATCAGCCCGGGGCCGTCGTTGCGGACGTCACCGACCGCCGGACCCACCGGCCGGATCTCCAGCCCGGCGAGCCACTCCCCGGACGGCGGGGTGAGCAGGGCGGTCGGGTCCGCCACGGGCGCCAGCCAGGACTCCCACCGCTGCCGGGGCAGCAGCAGCGGCATCCGCTCGTGCACCTCGGCCAGCTCGCCGACCGCGGCCGTGGTGAGCACGCTGAAGGTGGTCAGCTCCGAGCCGTCGGGCAGGGTCCGGGGCGACCAGATGCCGGCGAGGGCGAGCACCGAGCCGTCGGCCGGGGTGAGGTAGTACGCCTGCTTGCCGCCGGCGGTGCGCACCCACTCGTACCAGCCGTCGGCGGGGACGAGGCAGCGGCGGCGGGCGAAGGACGACGCGTACGCCCGACTGGTCGCCACGGTCTCGGCCCGCGCGTTGATCATGCGGGCGGCGCCGGCGGTGCTGGCCGCCCAGTGCGGCACCAGGCCCCAGCGGGCCACGCCGAGCGCGCGGTGCCCGGCCGGGTCGAGGCGGACCAGCGGCACCCGGTCGGTGGGCGCGACGTTGTGGTCGGGGCCGAGCCGGCCGTCGGTCTCGTCGTACGACTCGAACAGCGCGCTCAGGTCACCCGAACTCCGGGTCGTCGCGTACCTCCCGCACATGGGCACACGCTATCCCGGCAACGCGTTTCCAGCTGTCCCGCCAACCGGGAGTACGCGCACCACCCGGCTCCGCCGGGCCTCCCACCGGGCAGAATGTCACCGTGGGAACTCAGACCGCGACGCGACCGCCCCAGCCGTGGACCGCTCCGACCGCCTCCGATCCGGTCGCGGCGACCCTGCGACTGCCCGGCTCGAAGTCGATGACCGCCCGGGCCCTGGTGCTCAGCGCCCTGGCCAGTGGCCCGTCGACGCTGGCCGGGCCGCTGCGCGCGCGGGACACCGAGCTGATGGCCGGTGGGCTGCGGGCGATGGGCGCGCACGTGTCCATCGCCGACGACCAGCGCTGGCTGGTCCGCCCGCACCGGCTGGTCGGCCCCGCGCACGTCGACGTCGGGCTGGCCGGCACCGTGATGCGGTTCCTGCCGCCGGTCGCCGGGCTGGCCGAGGGGCGGGTCACCTTCGACGGCGACCCGCAGGCGCGGGTCCGCCCGCTCGGCCCGCTGCTGGGCGCGCTGCGCTCGCTGGGCGTACGCATCGACTCCGCCGGCCCGGGCAGCCTGCCGCTGGCCGTGCAGGGCGCCGGTCGGGTCGGCGGCGGTGAGGTGGTGATCGACGCCTCCGCCTCCAGCCAGCTCGTCTCCGGCCTGCTGCTCGCCGGGGCCCGCTTCGACCGGGGCGTGGTGGTCCGGCACGAGGGGCCGCCGGTGCCGTCCGCGCCGCACCTGCGGATGACCGTGCAGATGCTGCGTGCCGCGGGCGCCGCCGTGGACGACGGCACGCCGGACGTCTGGACCGTCGAGCCGGGTCCGCTCAGCGGTCGCGGCTGGGAGATCGAGCCGGACCTCTCCGGCGCCGTGCCGTTCTTCGCCGCCGCGTTGGTGACCGGCGGTGAGGTGACCCTGCAGGGGTGGCCGCGCAGCAGCATGCAGCCGGTCGAGCAGCTGCGCTCGCTGCTGCACCGGATGGGTGGCGAGGTGACCCTGGGCACCGAGGGGCTGACCGTCCGGGGCACCGGCACCGTGCACGGGATCGACGCCGACCTGTCGGACGTGAGCGAGCTGACCCCGGTGCTGACCGCGCTGGCGATGCTGGCCGACTCGCCGTCCCGGTTCACCGGGGTGGGGCACATCCGGGGCCACGAGACCGACCGGCTCACCGCGCTGGCCCGGGAGTTCGCCGCGCTCGGCGCGGACGTCACCGAGTCCCCCGACGGCCTGGAGATCCGCCCCCGCCCGCTGCGCGGCGGGACGTTCCGGACGTACGCCGACCACCGGATGGCGCATGCCGCCGCGGTGGCCGGGCTGGCCGTGCCGGGCGTCGAACTCGACGACGTGGCCTGCACCTCCAAGACCATGCCGGAGTTCCCGGCACTATGGTCGGGGATGGTGACCGGCAAGAGCTGACGTGCGGAGGTGACACCCTGGCGACCAAGCGGCGGGAGTACGACGAGGACGACGTCCGGGTCCGGCCCGGTAAGTCGTCGCGCCCGCGGACCCGGACCCGGCCCTCGCACTCCGACGCGGTGGACGGCTTCGTGATCGCCGTCGACCGGGGCCGGTACACCTGCGTCCTGTCGGAGGCCGGTCCGGACGCGCCGCCGGTGACCGCGATGCGGGCCCGGGAGCTGGGCCGCAAGTCGGTGGTGGTGGGCGACCGGGTGGCCCTGGTCGGCGACACCTCCGGCGCCGACGGCGCGCTGGCCCGGATCGTCCGGATCGCCGAGCGCCGGTCGGTGCTGCGGCGTACCGCCGACGACGACGAGACCACCGCCGAGGGGCGGCTGGAGCGGGTGGTGGTGGCCAACGCCGACCAGCTGGTGATCGTCAGCGCGCTGGCCGACCCGCCGCCGCGCACCGGGTTCATCGACCGCTGCCTGGTGGCCGCGTACGACGCCGACATCGAGCCGCTGCTCTGCCTGACCAAGGCCGACCTGGCCGGGCCGGAGGCGGTGCTCGACTACTACACCGAGCTGGAGCTGCCGTACGTGCTGGTCCGGCCGGACTCCGACCTGGCGGCGCTGCGCGCCCTGCTGGCCGGCCGGATCTCGGTCATGGTGGGGCACTCCGGGGTGGGCAAGTCGACGCTGGTCAACCGGCTGGTGCCGGAGGCCTTCCGGGCGGTCGGCACGGTCAGCGCGATCGGTCGCGGCCGGCACACCTCGACCAGCGCGGTGGCGCTGCCGCTGCCCGTGGAGCCGGGCGCGGCGCCCGGCTGGATCGTCGACACCCCGGGGGTACGCAGCTTCGGGCTGGCGCACGTCTCCGCCGACAGCCTGCTGCACGGCTTCCCCGACCTGGTCGAGGGGACGGTGGACTGCCCGGCGAACTGCCCGCACACCCCGGACGAGCCGGACTGCGCCCTGGACGCCTGGGTGGCCGCCGGCAAGGCCGACGCGCGCCGGCTGGCGTCGTACCGTCGGCTCCTGGCCTCCCGCAGCGGCGAGGGCGACCCCCGCGAACCGGAACGCAACCCCGGCGACCCGCTCGCCGGCTCCTGACCGGGGCCCGGCTACCGTCTCAGACCATGACCGGGTACGCCGACGACCTCGCCCTCGCCCACCTGCTCGCCGACCGGGCCGACGCCGTCTCGGCGGCCCGCTTCCGCGCCCTGGACCTGCGGGTCGAGGCCAAGCCGGACCTCACCCCGGTCTCCGACGCGGACACCGCCGTCGAGCGGGAGATCCGGGCGCTGCTGGCCGAGCGGCGGCCCGACGACGGGCTGCTCGGCGAGGAGTACGGCGAGCAGCCGGCCGGGCCGAACGGGCGGCGGTGGATCGTCGACCCGATCGACGGCACGAAGAACTTCGTCCGGGGCGTGCCGGTCTGGGCCACCCTGGTCGCCCTGCTGGAGGACGACCGGCCGGTCCTCGGTCTGGTCTCCGCGCCGGCGCTGGGCCGGCGCTGGTGGGCGGCCCGGGGCGCGGGCGCGTACGCCGGACCGGACGCCGGGCACGGCGAGCCGATCCGGGTCTCCGCGGTCGCGGACCTGGCCGACGCCAGCTTCTGCTACTCCTCGCTGACCGGTTGGGAGGCCGCCGGCCGGCTGGACGCGATGCTGGGGATCATGCGGGACGCCTGGCGCAGCCGGGCGTACGGGGACTTCTACGGTTACATGCTGCTGGCCGAGGGGGCACTGGACGTGATGGTGGAGCCGGAGCTGTCGCTCTGGGACGTCGCCGCGCTGGTGCCGATCGTCACCGAGGCCGGTGGGACCGTCACCGACCTGGCCGGACGTCCCGCCCCGGCCGGGGACGGCGCGGCCGAGCACAGCGCGATCGCCACCAACGGGCACCTGCACGCCGACATCCTGTCCCGGCTCGGTCGGCCGACCGCGCGCTGAGACCCCGGCACCCTCTATCCTCGCCAGGTGGTGTCCTCCGGTTGGTACTTCCTGGCGGCGATGATCGTCGCGTACGGCGTGGCCAACCTGCTCCAGTCCGTGGCCGCGGCCCGGACGACGGTGCACCACACCTTCGATCCGGGGCTGCTGCTGCGGCTGGCCGGGCACCGGACGTACCTGATCGGGCTGGCCTGCCAGGTGACCGGCTTCGTGCTGGCCTTCCTGGCCCGACGCGACCTGCCGCTGTTCCTGGTCCAGGCGAGCGTCGCGGCCGGGCTGGGGGTCACCGCGATCCTCGGCGTGCTGCTGCTGAAGTGGAAACTACCGGCGGCGGAGGTGGGGCTGCTGGTGCTGCTCTTCGCCGGGATCACCGGCTTGGTGCTGGCCGCCGAGCCGGCGCACTCGAAACAGCTGGGGGCCGCCGCCCTGGTCGCCCTGGTCGCCGCCCTCGCGCTGATCGCGCTGCTCGGTTTCTTCGCGGTACGCCTGCACGGCGCGCTCGGCTCGGTGGTGCTGGGTTCGCTGGCCGGGATGGCCTTCTCGGCCGCGGCGGTGGCCGCCCGGCCGCTGGCCTCCGCGCCCTCGGTGGAGGCGTTCCTGGCCGACCCGCTGCTCTATCTGCTGGTCGCCCACTCGATCGTGGGCCAGCTGCTGCTCGGCCTGGCCATGCAGCGGGGCTCCACCACGGCGGCCGTCGCAGCGATGGACGCCGCCGGTGCGGTGCCCGCCGCGATCGTCGGCCTGCTGCTGCTCAACGACCGGATCTGGCCGGGCCGGGAGTGGCTGGCGGCGAGCGGCTTCCTGGTCACCCTGGTCGCGGTGATCGGCCTGACCCGGTACGCCGAGCCGCAGCACCACCACGCGGTGGCCCGGGAGGCGGCGATGGTCGGCGCCGGCGCCCCCCGTCCGCCGCGCTGACCGGCGTTCAGGCCGCCTCGGCGGTCTTCGGCTCCGCCTCCACCGGCACCTCGACGGTCTTCTCGACCGCGGCCCCGCGACGGCCGACCACCCGCTCGTAGAGGCGCTCCAGCGCGCTGGCCGTCCGCTCCCAGGTGTAGCTGCACCGGACCCGGTCCACTGCGGCGTGCCCGTACGCGAACCGCCCGGCGTTGTCGGCGAGCAGCCGGCGCAGGGTGACCCCGAGGGTCCGCACGTCGCCCGGGGGGACCAGCCGTCCGGTGACCTCGTCGACCACCGCGTCGGCGATGCCGCCCATGGCGTAGCCGACCACCGGCACGCCGCAGGCCATGGCCTCCAGCGACACCCGCCCGGCGGAGGAGTAGTGCGGGGTGCAGGCGACCACGTCGGCCGACCGGTACCAGGTGGCCATCTGGTCGTGCGGGACGGCGCCGACGAGTTTCACCTGGTCGGCGACGCCGGCCCGCTGGGCCAGCTCGCGCAGCCGGCGCGCCTCGGTGTGGTTGGCCAGCTGCTCGACCGGCGGCCCGCCGGCGATCACCAGCTCGGCGTCCCCGACCAGCCGCATCGCCCGGATCAGGTCCTCGTGCCCGTGTCCGGGCGTCAGGCCGCCGACGGAGAGGATCCGGGGCCGCTGGTCGCGGGGGGCGGCCTCCCCGTCGGGGTGGAACGCCTCGGTGTCCACCCCGGTCGGCACCATCGCGACCGAGGTGCGTTGCAGGCCCATCCGGGTCAGCTCGTCGACCTCGTCGTTGCACTGGGCGACCGCGACGTCCACCGCGCGGGTCAGCGCCCGCTCCAGCGGGATCCGCTCCCCCGGCCCGTCGTACTCGCGGCCGAGGTGGCGCAGTTGCTCGACGCCGAGGGAGTGGAAGGTCTGCACCACCGGGATGTCGGTGGCCCGTACGGCGTGCGCCGCGGCCAGGCCGCCGATCCAGTAGTGCCCGTGCACCACCTCGGGCCGCCAGTCGCCGGCCCAGCGGTCGGCCAGCCAGCGGCCGTACTCCGCGACGTAGGGCACCAGCTCGGCGGTGGGGGTGGGGGCGGCCGGACCGACCGGCACCCGTTCCACCCGGTAGCCGTCCTGGTCGGCGGTCGGCGGCAGCCCCGGCTCGTCGAGCCGCTCGTACACCCGGACCTCATGCCCTCGTTCCGCCAGCTCCGCCGCGACCCGCGCGATGTGCTGATGGGTACCGACGGCAGGGCCGTCGACATGCCTGGACGGGCCGGCGTGTGCGCACACTAGGCCGACGCGCATGGTGCACCTCCATGCGATTGACGAGCGGTGGTCTCCCCGGTCAGAGGGTCCCATTAACCAGGGCCCGTCGAGCCGAAACATGACAACTCGGGACCGACCCGGTGGCGTCCGGCACTTCGATCTTGACGGGTCCAAACACCGCGGCCCGCGAGTCCGATTCTGGTCATGATCGGTTGATGGCGATCCGCATGACCTGCCACAGGCGGGGGTACCGCACCAGAATGCCACTGACTCGCAGTCTCTCCGACGCCACCGTGGTGATCACGGGAGCTTCCGGTGGCATCGGCGCGGCCACCGCGTACGCGCTCGCCTCCCGTGGCGCCGACGTGGTGCTGGCCGCCCGCACCGAGCCCGCGCTGCGGGTGGTCGCCGAACGCTGCCACGAGCTGGGCGGCCGCACCCTGGTCGTGCCCACCGACGTCACCGACCCGGCCGCGGTCGACCGGCTCGCCGAGCGGGCCGTCGCAGCCTTCGGGCGGATCGACGCCTGGGTGAACAACGCGGCGGTGAGCGCGGTGGGCCTGTTCGACGAGATCCCGGCGCCGGAGTTCCGCCGGGTGGTGGAGGTCAACCTGCTCGGCACGGTCCACGGCGTACGCGCGGCACTGCCGCACCTGGCCGCCGCCGGGGGCGGGGTGGTGGTCAACAACGCCTCCGTGCTGGCCGAGGTGGCGATGCCGTACCAGTCGGCGTACAACGCCACCAAGCACGCCGTGCGAGGGCTCGCCGACACCGTCCGGCAGGAGCTGCGGCTGACCGGCCGGGGAGCCATCTCGATCTGCACCGTCCTGCCGGCCACCATCGACACCCCGTTCTTCCGGCACGCCGCCAACCACACCGGCCACGAGCTGGTGCCGCCACCGCCGGTCTACCCCCCGGAGCTGGTGGCGGAGACCATCGTCCGGCTGCTGCGCCGGCCGAGGCGGGAGGTGTACGCCGGTGGCGCGGCCCGGCTGCTCGGCTTGCAGTGGCGGCTCGCCCCGGCGCTGGCCGAGCGGGCCCTCGGCTGGTACGTGCACCGCACCCAGTTCGGTCCGGCCCCGCGACCGGACGACACCGGCAACGTGTTCGACCCCGACGGCCGGGCGCGTCCCGGCGGCGGCTGGCAGGGGCGGCGCCGGCAGCTGGTCCGGGTGGGCGCCGCGTTCGGGCTGGCCGCGGCGGGTACCGCGGCCGGGACGGTGGCGGCGATGCGCCGGTCCCGTGCGGACCGGCCATGAGACGGGCCGAGCGGCCGGATGCGCGTCCGGGCCCGGACATGCACAATGGGACGATCATGCCCACGGACGCGCCTTACCTGGTGGAGACGGACGGCTCGTCCGTGGTCCTCCACGTGGTCGGCGCGTTGGATCCGGCGGGTGTCCCGGCGGTCCGGGACGCCCTGCTGACCCGGCTCTCCTCCGGGTCCGGTCCGGTCGTCGTGGACTTCTCCGACGTCCGGTCGACGGGGCCCGCGGTGCAGTCGGTGGTCGCCGAGGTGCTCCGGGAGGTGGCCGACTGGCCCGGCGCCGACCTGGTGATCTGTGATCCGACCGGTGCCGCGGCGGGCGCAGGGGTGACGGTCTGCCCCACCGTGGACTCCGCGCTGACCGCGCTCTCCCGGTCCCCCCGGGCGGAGGTCACCGACGTCGACCTTCCGCCGGTGGCCGGTTCCGCCCGGCTGGCCCGGGAGCTGGTCACCGACGGCTGCCGGCGTTGGGGGCTGCCGGAGCTGGCCGAGCCGGCCTGCATCGCGGTCACCGAGATGGTCAACAACGTCGTCGCCCACGCGGGCACCCCGATGACGCTGCGGTTGGCGGCCCGCGCCGGCGCGCTGCACCTCGCGGTCCGCGACCACTCCACCGGCCGCCCGAGGTACGCCGGTCCGGCCCCGCTGGACACGGCGGGCGGTCGGGGCCTGCTGCTGATCGACACGGTGGCCCGCCGCTGGGGCAGCAGCCCCGTGCCGGACGGCAAGGTGGTCTGGTGCGTGCTGTACGCCGAGGACGAGGCGGCGTTCCGGGACTGATCCGGTGGGCCGCCCGGTGGCCACCGATCGCCCCTTTGCTCCGCTTTCCTCCCGGATGGCCACCACCCGACCCGGTTACGCCGGGAGGGCAGTGGGTAGTGATCAGCCATGCGCGATGACGAGTACCCGACCCCCGTGTCCGACCCCGAGGCGGAGGGCCTGCCCGACACCGCCGACGACGACTCCACCGCCAACGACGACGTGCTGACCGGCCGGGAGGCGGACGGCCCGGAGCCGGCCCAGCTCCCCGGTGACCGCACCCCGGTCGCGGTGGACCACTTCGGCACCACCGCGGAGGAGCAGCTCGACGGCGAGTCGCTGGACTACAAGCTCCACCGGGAGCAGTACGAGCGGCCGGCCGGCGACCCACTCGCCGGCACCGTGGATCCGGACATCGCCGCCGAGGCGGACAGCGAGGAGGCCGCCGCCCAGGCCCAGCTGGACGCCGACGTGATCGACCCGGGCCCCACCTCGGACCCGAACTCCCCGGTCTCCGTCTACGACCACGGCCAGCTCGGCACCGTGGCCGACCACCAGGTCGGCCGGCTGGTGGAGCCGGACGAGGGCGCGCACACCGACACCGAGACCGACAACGTCGCGTACGACGCGGGCGCGGCCGGCGGCGGCGCCACCGCCGAGGAGCTGGCCATCCACGAGACCCGGCCGCCCGAGGCGCACTGAGCCGGCTCAGCCGTCCAGGCCCCGCTCGATCGCGTAGCGGGTCAGCTCGACCCGGTTGTGCAGCTGGAGCTTGCCCAACGTGTTCTGCACGTGGTTCTGCACGGTGCGGTGGGACAGCTCCAGCCGCTGGGCGATCTGCTTGTAGGACAGGCCCTTGGCCACCAGACGCAGCACCTCGGTCTCCCGGTCGGTGAGCCGGGGTGCCGCGTCGTCCTCGGCCGTCGACCGTCCGGTCCCGTCGCCGGTGGCCAGCCGGCGGAACTCGCCGAGCACCAGTCCGGCCAGGCCGGGGGTGAAGACCGGCTCGCCGGCGGCGGTCCGGCGGACCGCCTCCAGGAACTCGGCCGGCGCCGCCGACTTGACCAGGTAGCCGGTGGCGCCCGCTTTCACCGCCTCCAGCACGCTCTGCTGCTCGCCGCTGGCCGAGAGCATCAGCACCCGTACCTGCGGCAGGGCGGCCCGCAGGCCGCGGATCACCTCCACCCCGGAGATGTCGGGCAGTTGCAGGTCGAGCACCACCACGTCCGGTCGGGCGGCCGGCGCCACCCGGACCGCCTGCCGCCCCTCCCCACTGGTGGCGACCACCTCGTGGCCGGCCTCGGCGAGGTCCCGGGCCACCCCCTCGCGCCACATCGGGTGGTCGTCGACCACCATCACCCGCACCACGTCCGCGTCTCCCCTCACCGGCCCGGCCGGGGCACGGTCAGCTCGATCTCGGTGCCGGCGCCGGGGGCGGAGTCGATCCGCACCCTGCCGCCGAGGTCGCCGATCCGGCCCCGGACCGACTGCGCCACCCCGAGCCGCCCCTGCGCGGCGGCCTCCGCGAGCCGCCCGGCCGGGATGCCCGGCCCGGCGTCGCGTACCGAGACGGTCACCGTCTCCCCCTCGTCCTCGATCAGCACCCAGGCCGTCCCGCCGGCGTGCCGGGCCACGTTGTCCAGGGCCGCCGCGGTGGCGGCCGCCACCTCCCGGGCCACCTGCGCCGGCAGCGGCACGCCGGTGGCCGGCATGGCCACCGAGACCGTCGCCGAGGCGTACCGGCCGAGCAGGGCGCACAGGTCCAGGTCGCCGTCCTCCGCGTCGCCGGCCGGAACGGGCGGGTTGCCGGCGATCAGCGCCCGCAGGGCGGCCTCCTGCTCACCGGCGAGCCGGGCCAGCTCCCCCGCCTCGCCGTCCAGGTGCGCGCCGCGGCGCTGGACCAGCGCCAGCACCTGGAGCACCGAGTCGTGGATGCCCCGGGCCAGCCGCTCCCGTTCCCGGGTCGCCGCCTCCAGCTCCACCGCCCGTTGCAGCCGCTGCTCGGCGGTGACCGCCAGCCGGGCCACGTGCCCGACCACCACCCCGGCGAGCAGCAGCAGGATCACCCCGGTCACCGAGGACGGGGTGATCCGCTCCCGGGTGGCCAGGTCCGCCGCGCCGACGGCCAGGGCGGCGACCGTGCCGCGGCGCCGGCCGCCGGAGACCGCCCAGGCCAGCACCGGGCCGGCCAGCCAGGCCACCCCGAGGGTGGGCACCCCGGCGGCGAGCGTGGCCCGGCCGACCACCCAGGGGCTGACCGCCAGGACGAGGGCCACCACGGCGAGGTCGGCCAGGAGCAGCGGCCAGCGCCGGGCCTCCGGCCGGGCGTACCAGAACGCCGTCGCCACCGTCCAGGCCAGCATCAGCGCCAGCACGCCGCCGGCCGCCAGCGGATGGGCGTACCGGTCGCCGACGCGCAGGGCCAGCAGGACGACGTAGCCGAGGGAGGCGAACCGGAACACGGCGATCGCCCGCCACAGCGGGCCCTCCAGACCTCCCGGGGGCGACGGCATGGCCGACACGATGCCACAGCGTCGGCGCCCGTCGAGGGGCGGTGCGACCGGCGGAGGCGGCAGGTGCGGCGCGGGAAATCCTGACGTACGGTGGAAATGTCGCGAATGAAGCTGGATCCACTGTCCGGACGGGGCCATGACGAACGCAGAGCCGCGCGCACCGCGTACGGTTGTGCCCATCGACTCTTCCCTCCTCATCGCCGAGGCCTTCGACCAGGCTCAGGTGACCGAGCTGCGCCACTCGGTCACCTCCTGCGCGCACGCCGCCGGGCTGGACGGGCAGCGCCTCGACGACTTCGTGCTGGCGGTCAACGAGCTGATCACCAACGCGGTCCGGCACGGCGGCGGGCAGGGCTGGCTGCGACTGTGGGGCGGCGCCGGGCGGCTGGTCTGCGAGGTCGCCGACCACGGCCAGGGAATCAGCTCACGGCGGCTGGCCGACCAGAGCCGGCCCGCGCCCGACACCGCCGGCGGGTGGGGCCTCTGGCTGGCCCGGGAACTCAGCGACACCATGGACGTGATCACCGGCGACGCCGGCACCACCGTACGCATCACCGCGCTCTGCGCCGTCCGCCCGCCGTCGGCCGCCGACGCCGAGGGCGGGCCGGCCTAGCCGAAGAGCGCGCTGACCGACTCGCCGACGTGGATCCGGCGCATCGCCTCGGCCAGGGCCGGCGCCACCGACAGCACCTCCAGCCCGGGCACCCGCTTCTCCGCCGGGATCGGCACGGTGTTCGTGCAGACGATCTCCAGCACCCCCTCCTGGGCGCTCAAGCGGCGCAGCGCGTCGCCGGAGAAGAGCCCGTGGGTGCAGGCCAGCCGGATCGACCGGACCTCCAGGGCGCGCAGGTGCTCCATCAGCTCGATCACCGTGCTGCCCTTGGCGATCTCGTCATCGAGCACGATGACGTCCCGGTCCCGCACGTCACCGATCACCGCGCTGATCTTGACCACGTCGTCGCTGAACCGCTGCTTCGCGCCGGCCGCCACCGGGGTGCCCAGCATGCGGGCGAAGGCCGCCGCCGCCTTGGCGTTGCCCAGGTCGGGCGAGACCACCACCGCGTTGGACAGGTCCCGCCGGCGGAAGTGGGTGGCCAGCTCGCGCAGCGCGTGCAGGTGGTCCACCGGCACGCTGAAGAAGCCGTGCACCTGCGGCGAGTGCAGGGTCATCGCCAGCACCCGGTCCGCGCCGGCCGCGGTGAGCAGGTCCGCGACCAGCCGGCCGCCGATCGAGATGCGCGGCGCGTCCTTCTTGTCCGAGCGGGCGTACGCGTAGTGCGGCAGCACCACCGTGATCCGGGCCGCCGAGGCGCCCCGGGCCGCGTCGATCATCAGCAGCAGCTCGACCAGGTGCTCCTGCACCGGCGGCACCAACGGCTGGATCAGGAAGACGTCCCGCTCCCGGCAGTTGGCCTGCAACTGCACCTCGAGGCAGTCGTTGGCGAACCGGGACACCCGGGCCGGGTGCAGCGGGACGCCCAGCTGGGCGCAGATCTCGGTGGCAAGGTCGGGATGGGCGGTTCCGCTGAACACGGCGATGTCGCGCACGGTCCAGATCGTACGGTGGTCGCCCGCCCCACGAGGGTCGGTGGGCTGCACCGGGCCGCCGACGGCGGGTACGGTGCCCGGGTGACCCCCGAGTACGTCGCCGCCATCGATCAGGGCACCACCTCGTCGCGGTGCATCGTCTTCGACCGGGCCGGAGAGATCGTCTCCGCCGCCCAGCGCGAGCACCGGCAGATCTTCCCGCAGCCCGGCTGGGTCGAGCACGACGCGGAGGAGATCTGGGACAACGTCCAGCGCGTGGTGCGCGACGCGCTGGAGGCCGCCGGGATCGGTCCGGACCGGCTCGCCGCCGTCGGGATCACCAACCAGCGGGAGACCACCGTGGTCTGGGACCGGGCCACCGGCCGCCCGGTCGCCAACGCCATCGTCTGGCAGGACACCCGCACCGGGCCGCTGCTGGGCGAGCTGGACCGGGCGTACGGCGAGCAGCGGCTGCGCGAGCGGACCGGACTGACCCTGGCCACCTACTTCGCCGGCCCCAAGCTGCGCTGGCTGCTCGACCACGTCGACGGGCTGCGCGAGCGCGCCGAGCGGGGCGAGGTGCTGTTCGGCACGATGGACAGCTGGCTGATCTGGAAGCTCACCGGGCGGCACGTCACCGACGTGACCAATGCCAGCCGCACCATGCTGATGGACCTGCGCACCCTGGACTGGGACCCGGAGCTGCTCGACGCGATGCGGGTGCCGGCGGCGATGCTGCCGGAGATCCGCTGCTCGGCCGAGGTCTACGGCACCGCCGACGGGCTGCTCGCCGGGGTGCCCGTGGCCAGCGCCCTCGGCGACCAGCAGGCCGCCCTGTTCGGCCAGACCTGCTTCCAGCCGGGCGAGGCCAAGTGCACCTACGGCACCGGCAGCTTCCTGCTGCTCAACACCGGCGCCAGCCCGGTCGCCTCAACACACGGGCTGCTCACCACGGTCGCCTACCGGATCGAGGGGCAACCTCCCGCGTACGCGCTGGAGGGGGCGATCGCGGTGACCGGTTCGCTGGTGCAGTGGCTGCGGGACAACCTCGGGCTGATCTCCACCGCCGCCGAGGTGGAGGAGCTGGCCCGCACCGTGGACGACAACGGCGGCTGCTACGTCGTACCGGCCTTCTCCGGGCTCTTCGCCCCGCACTGGCGCAACGACGCACGCGGGGTGATCGCCGGCCTGACCGGCTACATCACCAAGGGGCACCTGGCCCGGGCGGTGCTGGAGGCGTCCGCCTGGCAGACCCGCGAGGTGGTCGACGCGATGAACGCCGACTCGGACGTGGCGCTGCGCCGGCTCCGGGTGGACGGCGGGATGACCGCCAACGAGCTGCTGATGCAGTTCCTCGCCGACGTGCTCGACGTCCCGGTGGTCCGCTCCCGGATCACCGAGACCACCTGCCTGGGCGCTGCGTACGCCGCCGGGCTCGCGGTCGGCTTCTGGCCGGACCTGGCCACCCTGCGCGAACAGTGGCGCTCCGACGCGGAGTGGACCCCGCGGATGGACCCGGCGCTGCGCGACCGGGAGCTGCGCAACTGGGGCAAGGCCGTGCAGCGCACCCTGGACTGGGTGGACTGAGTGTCCGGTCAGGCCCAGCGGTTGCCGGTGAGCTTCTCGTAGACCTCGACGTAGCGGGCCCGGGTCGCCTCGACCACCTCGGCCGGCACCTCCGGGGCGGGGGCCTGCTTGTCCCAACCGCTGGCGGTGGCCCAGTCCCGGACGTACTGCTTGTCGTAGGAGAACTGGCTGCGCCCCGGCTGGTACGACTCGGCCGGCCAGTAGCGGGACGAGTCGGCGGTGAGCACCTCGTCGCCGAGGACCAGGGTGCCGTCCGGCGCCCAACCCAGCTCGAGCTTGGTGTCGGCGACCAGGATGCCCCGGTCGGCGGCGATCTCGGCCCCCCGCCGGTAGACGTCGAGGGTGATCTGCCGCAGTCGCTCGGCGGTCTCCGCGCCGACCTTGTCCACCACCTCGGCGAAGGTGATCGGCTCGTCGTGCTCGCCCATCGGCGCCTTGGTGGACGGCGTGAAGATCGGCTCGGGCAGGATGGACGCCTCGACCAGGCCGCGGGGCAGCGTCACGCCGGAGACGGCGCCGGTGCGCTCGTACTCCTTGAGGCCGCCGCCGGTGAGGTAGCCGCGGGCTACGCACTCCACCGGGACCATGTCCAGCCGGCGGCACCGGATCGCCCGGCCGGCGAACTCGGCCGGCACGTCGGTGGCCGAGACGACGTGGTTCGGCACCAGGTCGGCGAGCTGCTCGAACCACCACAGCGACAGGGCGGTGAGCAGCCGGCCCTTGTCCGGGATCGGCGTCGGGAGCACCACGTCGTAGACGGAGACGCGGTCGGAGGCGACCAGGATCAGGTCGTCGCCGTCGGCGTACACGTCCCGGACCTTGCCGGAGTGCAGAAGTTCCACGCGCCCTAGTACACCACGGGGACGGACCGCCCTGGATCCGGCCACCCGGCCGACCGCCTGGCGGCCAGCCCACCCGCCCGGCGGCATCCACCACCCGACCCGCCGTTGACACCCACCGCCGCGACCTGTGTAAATGATCAGATCGCGCCCGCCCGTCCCACCGTCCAGGAGTCCCACGTGTCCGCTGCCCGGCTCACCGCGTCCCGCGCCGCCGGACTCGGCCGGCGCCGGCTCCTCGGCGGGCTGCTCGGGCTGCCCGTGGTGGCCGGCGGCGGGCTGACCGCCTGCGGGAACGCGCCGGCGGCCCGGGTCGACGACGGCCCGGTCGAGCTGTCGGTCTTCTGGTGGGGCGGCACGAAGCGCGCGCAGGCCACCGAGCAGGCGCTACGCCTCTACTCGCAGCGCAACCCGCGGGTCAGTTTCCGGATCACCTGGCAGTCGATGACCGGCTACTACGACCGGCTGGCCACCCAGGCGGTCGGCGGCAACGTGCCGGACCTGTTCCAGATCGACGACACCGTCCTCACCGAGTACGCCCGCCGCCAGATCGTGCTGGACCTCAGCCGCCACGTCGCGGACCGGCGGCTCGACCTGACCAGCCTGCCCGAAGGGCTCGCCCGGTACGGGCAGGTGGAGGGGCGGACCGTGGCCGTCGCGGCGGGGCAGAGCCTGCCCGTCCTGGTCTGGAACGCGGATCTGCTGCGCCGGCTCGGCGTGCCCCCACCGACCGGCGCGATGCCCTGGACCGACTACATCGACTGGGCGGCCCGGGTGACCCGGGCGGCGGGTGGTCGGGTGGCCGGCACGGTGGACCCGTCCGGTGACTACCGGGCGTTCTGGCACTGGCTGCGGTCCCGCGGTGTCGAGCTGTACCAGGACCGCCAGCTCGGCTTCGGCTCCGGCGAGCTGCTGGACTGGTTCGAGCTGTGGGAACGGGCCCGCTCCGACCGGGCCACCCCCGGCGCCGCCCTGGCCGACCAGGCCGACACCGCCGACCCGTCCCGGCAGGGAGTGGTCAGTGGGCACACCGCCGTGTCGTTCAGCTGGTCGCACCAGTTCCCCGACCTCCAGCGCTACACCGACGACCGGCTCGGCGTGACCGCCTTCCCCGGGCCGGCCGCCGCCCAGTGGCCCCGTGCCTCGATGTACTGGGCCGGATTCCGGGGCACCCGCCACCCGGACGTGGTGGTCGACGTGATCGACTTCCTGGTCAACGACGTCGCGGCCGGCCGGATCCTCGGCCAGGAACGGGGGCTCAACCCCAGCCAGGCGGTCCGCGCGGCGATCCGCGGGACGCTCACCGAACCGGGCCGCAAGCAGGTCGCCGCGCTCGCCGAGAGCCTGTCCGGCCTGCTCGGGCCGGCGCCCGAGCCGCCGGCGAAGGGACATGCCGCCGTCCGGCGGCTGCTCGTCGCCGCCGCCGAGAGCATCCGCTCCGGTGACGCCGGGGCGCGGGCGGCGACCTCGAAGTTCATGGCTCGGGCGAACGCGGCGCTGGCGGCCTGAGTCCGGGGGCGGACACGATCCGCCCCCGGACGCACCGGGTCAGCGCGGCGGGCCGCCGCGCCGGTTGCGCATCAGTCGCAGGATCAGCAGCACGATCCCCACGACGACCACCAGGCAGCAGAGCAGGCCGATGAAGCCGAAGCCGCCGCCGCGGGAGCGCCGCCGCGCCGCCTCCACGACCAGTTCGCCCGTCCCGCTGGACGCCCAGGCTGCGACCGGGACGAACACCGAGAGCACCGCCGCACCGAGGACCGCGCTGAGCCGGCCCCACCACTTGTTCCACGAAGACATGACCTCATCCTCGCCCAGCGGCGCAACCCCGGCACCTCGAAGCGACGACCACCGCGCGGCCCCACCCCCGACACGACGAAGGGCCCGGAGGAGATCCTCCGGGCCCTTCGACTGCGAGTAGCGGGGACAGGATTTGAACCTGCGACCTCTGGGTTATGAGCCCAGCGAGCTACCGAGCTGCTCCACCCCGCGTCGGTATGTACAGCCTATCGCATCTCTCCGACGGCGATCAGCCGGGTCCCTCATCCCGCTCCCCGGCCCCGGCGGGCGCCCGACCGGAGGGGATCTCGGACAGATCACCGTCGGCAACGGCGAAGGCCCCGGAGGAGATCCTCCGGGGCCTTCGTCACGAGTAGCGGGGACAGGATTTGAACCTGCGACCTCTGGGTTATGAGCCCAGCGAGCTACCGAGCTGCTCCACCCCGCGTCGGCTCCTGAACACTAGCGCAGCTTGCCCCCGAACCGCAAAACGACCCCGTCGGGCACAACCCGGACGCCCGACGCGGAGCTCCCGCGGAACGCGGCAGGTCGCGCTGTCGCCCGCCTCGCTCCCGTCCCGCATGACGCCGGGCGGCCCCCGGTCGTCGCGGGTGGCGCCGTCCGGAGCCCGGGCTGACCCCAGTTGCCGCACATCACGTCATCCAGCGCCCGGACAGGCCCCGGTTGCGGCCCGGGACACCTCGCCCACCGCCTACAGACTTGAGAGCACAGACGACTCGGCCCCGCCTCCTCGCCCGGCGGACCCGGTGAGTCGTTGACGCTCTCAAGTCCGTAGCGGCGGCGCGCGGATCCCGCAGCGCGGCGCGCGGATCCCGCAGCGCGGCACATCGCGCTGACCGGACGCCGGAACCACCCACCGAGACGGCTGGAGCCCGCGGCCGTGGACCGGGGGGGTCCACCGCCACGGGCTCCGCGGGAAGCCGGCCCGGGTCAGCCGTTCGGTGACGGCGCCGGAGAGGCCGACGGCGAGGCCGACGGGCTGCCGCCCGCCGGTCGGCCGGCCGCCTGCTGGGCCTGCTGGAAGGCGGTCATCGCCTCGTCCAGGGTCTTCAGCGCCTGGCCGTACCGCTCGAAGTCACCGGACGTCTGCGCCGCCTTGACCTCGGTGATCGCCTGCTCCACCCGGTCCGCCGCGGCGGCCAGCTCGCCGGTGAGCGGCGGCGCTTCGGTGTTCGTCGGCGGCGGGTTGCCACCGGTGGGCGGCGGAGTGCCGCCCTGCGGCGCCCCCTTGCCCTGTTCGACCAGCTGCTTGATGCCGTCGCTGAGGTTCTTCGCCAGCACGGCGTACGAGCCACCGTCGCCGTACGAGACCAGCACCCGCTGGAGCAGCGGGAAGGCGGTCTGGTTGTTGCTCTTGACGTAGACCGGCTCCACGTAGAGCATCCCGTTGCCGAAGGGCAGCGAGAGCAGGTTGCCGTACTGCACCTGGGCCTGGTTGGAGGAGAGCAGGTTGAGCTGCTGGCGGATGTCACCGATGTTGGTCATCTGCTGGTGCACCTGCACCGGCCCGCCGACCCGGGTCTGGTCCGGCAGCTCCCACACCTCCAGGGTCGGTTGCCCGTCGACGTACGACCCGGAGATCAGCGCGGCGAGGTTCTGCCGCCCGTTCGGGGTGACCGCGGAGGTGAGCTGGAAGCGCGGATCCTGCTGACCGGGGAACTCGGTGAAGAGGTAGTACGGCGGCTGCTTCTGGCCGCTGTCCGGCGCGTCGGGCACGTTCGGCACCTGCCAGAAGTCCTGGCCGGAGTAGAAGTCGCCCGGGTCGGTGACGTGGAACTTGGTGAGCAGGTTGCGCTGCACCTTGAACATGTCGGCCGGGTAGCGGAAGTGCTCGGTCAGCTCCGCCGGGATGTCGGCCTTGGGCAGCAGCAGGTCGCCGCCGAACGCCTTGTTCCACGCCTTCAGCACCGGGTCGGAGTCGTCGAACTCGTAGAGCCGGACCGTGCCGTCGTACGCGTCGACGGTGGCCTTCACCGAGTTGCGCATGTAGTTGACGTTCTCCCGGGCCAGCTGGAAGGTGCCCCGGTTGGTCAGCTCGTCGGTGGTCTCCTGCTGGAGGTTCACCCGCTCCGCGTACGGGTAGGTCGCCGCCGTGGTGTAGCCGTCGATGATCCACTGGACCCGCCCCTTGACCACGGCCGGGTACGGGTCACCGTCGAGGGTGAGGAACGGGGCGACCTTCTCCACCCGGTCGCGCGGGTTGCGGACGTAGAGCAGCTTGGACTTGTCGTTGACCGACTCGGAGAGCAGGAAGTTCGACTCCTGCTCCTTGATGGCGTAGAGCAGCCGGCGGGTGAACGACCCGATCTTGACGCCGCCCTCGCCGGTGTAGGTGTAGTACTGCTCACCGCCGGTCGAGGTCGGGCGGTCGAACTCGACGTTACGGTCGCCGGTCTGCCCGACGATCGCGTAGTCGTCCGGCCCCATCCGCTCGCCGTAGTAGATCCGGGGCTGCTCCGTCGGGATCTGGTCGGTGGGCGAGGTGCAGCCGGCCGCCTCCTTGGCCTCGTCGCCGAGCGATCCGGAGACGAAGTACGGCACTCCGTTGCCGCAGACCTGGTTGGCCGGGGCGCCGACCAGGCCGTAGCCGTGGGTGTAGACGGTGTGCTTGTTGATCCAGTTGTTCTGGCTCAGCTCGTCGTAGTTGATCTCCCGGACGCCGACCACGTAGTCGGAGGTCTTGCCGTCCACCGCGTACCGGTCGATGTCCAGCTTCGGCCCGAAGTCGTAGAAGCCCCGCACCTGCTGGAGCTGGGTGTACGTCTCGGAGACCAGCTGCGGGTCGAGCAGCCGGAGGTTCGGCACCACCGAGGTGTCGGTGGCCAGGCTGGCCGGCGGGACGAGGTTGCTGGCCGCGTACCCCTGGGTCTTGGTGTCCTTGAGGCCGAACGCGGAGCGGGTGGCCTCGATGCTCCGCGCGATGTACGGCGCCTCCTTGTCCCGGGCGCTCGGCTTGACCTCGAAGGTCTGCACGGCCCACGGGTAGATGCCGCCGATGGCGACCGCGGAGACCCCGAGCAGGGCCAGCGCGATGCCGGGCCAGACCAGGTTCCGCATCACCGCGTTGGAGAAGACGATGATCGCGATGGCCACCACGATCGAGATGTAGGCGAGGATCTCCTTGGCCGGCAGCAGCGCGTTGACGTCGGCGTAGCCGGCGCCGTAGAGCTTGGCGCCCTCGTTGTACTCCAGCAGCATGGCCCGCCGGTCCAGCACGTACGCGACGGCCTTGAGCAGCACGAAGACCGCGACGAGCGTGCTCAGGTGGGCCCGCGCGGCGTTGGTCATCCGGTCCCCGACGCCCTGCAGGCGCACCCCACCGAAGACGTAGTGCACGGCCAGCGCGCCGAGCAGCGAGAGCACCACCGCGGTGAAGCCGACCCCGAGCAGGTAGCGCCAGAACGGCAGCTGGAAGACGTAGAACCCGACGTCGACCCCGAACTCCGGGTCCTTGACGCCGAAGTTCCCGCCGTTGCGGAAGAGCAGCCACTGGTTCCACCGGCTCTGCGCCGACAGGCCGGCGAAGAGCCCGATCACGCCGGCCACCACGGCGATCCAGGTGCCCAGCCGGGGGCTGAGCAGCATCCGGTAGCGCTCCAGGGTGGCCTGCTCCAGCGAGTGCGGGCGCAGCTTGGGCCGCAGCCGGTGCGCCAGCCAGAGGTTGCCGCCGATCACCGCCGCCATGCCGAGGCCGACCGTCAGGAAGAGCAGCAGCCGGGTGGTCAGCACCCCGGTGAAGACCTCGGTGTAGCGGACCTCGGAGAACCAGAGCCAGTCCGTCCACGCCTGCACACCCCACCCGAGCAGGGTGAAGAGCACGAAGACGGCGACCAGGACACCGATGGTGACGCGCCCGCGCCGGCTCATCCTGGGCATGGGGCTGCTACGCATGACCACTGTTGGCTCCGCACGCTCGATGCGATCGGCTCCGACCAGGCACCCAGAGTACGGGGTGTTCCTGAACACGTCGGGTCCGCCTCACGCCGCGTCGGCCCACCGCCACCGGGCAGGCGACCGTCGCCGGCCGTCAGCAGCGGGTCGGCTGGCCTCCGGAGCGGAGCTTCTCCAGGGTCTCGAGGGCCTCGTCCAGCGAGCCCACCTTGAGCAACGGCAGGTCGGGCTGCGGGTTGCGGACCGCCTCCGCGCAGTTGTCCGCGGGGACCAGGAAGACCTTCGCGCCGGCCCGCTTCGCGCCGACCAGTTTCTGCGCGATGCCGCCGATCGGGCCGACCCGACCCTCGTCGTCGATGGTCCCGGTGCCGGCGATGATCTTCCCGCCGGTGAGGTCGGCCGGTTCCAGCTTGTCCACCACGCCGAGGGCGAACATCAGGCCGGCGCTCGGGCCGCCGATGTCGCCCAGGTCGATGCTGAGGGTGAACGGGTGCGGCTGCCGCTGGTCGATCTCGACCCCGATCCGCGGCCGGCCGTCCTGCTCCCGGCTGGTGACGTCCGCCGTGGCGGGGGCCCCGGCCCGGGTGTAGCCGATCTTGAGCGAGGTGCCGGCCGGCTTGGCCCGGATCAGCTCGGTCAGCTTCGAGGCGCTGGTCACCGGCGTGCCGTCGACCGAGGTGAGCACGTCGCCGACCTGGAGCCGACCGTTCGACGGCCCGCCCGCGAGCACCGTCTTGACCAGCACCTGGACCGGGAATCCCAGCTCCCGCAGAGCCGCCGTCTCCGCGCTGGTCTGGGACGCCTGGAAGTCCTCGGCGTTGCGCTTCTCCACCTCCTGCTGGGACTCCCCCGGCGGGTAGACCAGCTCGCGCGGCACCACCGCCTCGTCGTGGGAGAACCAGCCGGCCAGCGCCGAGCGCAGCCGCACGCTGGGCTGCACGCCGACGGTGGTGAGCCGGAGCTGCCCGGCGGAGGTCGAGGTCGGCCGCCCGCTGACCTGGATGACCTCCTTGCCGTCCGCGGTGCCCAGGGTGTTCACCGTCGGTCCGGGACCGAGCACGACGTACGGGATGGGCGCACCGAGCACCCCGATGCTGAGCAGGGCGGTGAGCAGGGCACCGAGAAGGACGGTCACGCCGCGTCGTCTCATGCGGCAGAGCGTACCGATCTCCGGTGGGTCGTCCGGCGACCGAACCCGGACTTCGCCCTCAGCGCAACGCCGGTGGCGGCGACCTGGGGCGCGGCGCGCGTACCGTAGACGTCGTGCCTGATATTCCGTTCGGTTTCGCGCTCCCGGGTGGTCAGCCACCAGACCCCAACGATCCCGCGCAGATGCAGCAGTTCATGTCACAGCTGCAAAACCTGCTCTCGGCACCGGGCAGCGGGCCGGTGAACTGGGACCTGGCCCGGCAGGTGGCCGCCAGCCAGCTCGCGGCCTCCGGCGACCCGGCCGTCTCGATGTACGAGCGGCACGCCGTGGAGGAGGCGCTGCGCCTGGCCGACCTGTGGCTGGAGCCGGCCTCCGCCTGGCCGACCGGCATCCAGACCTCGCTGGCCTGGAACCGCAACGAGTGGATCTACAAGACCCTCGACGTGTGGCGCAAGCTCTGCGACCCGGTGGCCAGCCGGATGGTCGGCGCGATGGGCGACCTGGTGCCGCCGGAGGCCCGGGCCCAGCTCGGCCCGATGCAGTCGATGGTCGCCACGCTGGGCGGGGCGCTCTTCGGCGGCCAGCTCGGCCAGGCGCTCGGCTCGCTCGCCGCGGAGGTGCTCTCCGCCGGCGACATCGGGCTGCCGCTCGGCCCGGCCGGCACGGCCGCGCTGATCCCGGCCAACATCCGGGCGTACGGCCAGGGCCTGGAGCTGCCCGAGGACGAGGTACGCCTCTACGTCGCGCTCCGCGAGGCGGCGCACCAGCGGCTGTTCCAGCACGTCCCGTGGCTGCGCGGGCACGTGCTGACCGCCGTGGAGAACTACGCCTCGGGCATCCGGGTCAACCGGGAGGCGATCGAGGAGGCGATGGGCCGGGTCGACCCGACCGACCCGGAGTCGATGCAGGCGATCGCCCTGGAGGGCATCTTCACCCCGGAGGACACGCCGGCGCAGAAGGCGTCGCTGGCCCGGCTGGAGACGGTGCTCGCCCTGGTCGAGGGCTGGGTCTGCCACGTGGTGGACAGCGCCGCCGGCGACCGGCTGCCGAACGTCGTACGCCTGGGCGAGGCGTTCCGCCGGCGCCGGGCCGCCGGTGGCCCCGCCGAGCAGACGTTCGCCGCCCTGGTCGGGCTGGAGCTGCGGCCGCGCCGGCTGCGCGAGGCCGCCGCGCTCTGGGCGGCGTTGACCGAGCACCGGGGCATCGCCGGCCGGGACGCCCTGTGGGACCACCCGGACCTGCTCCCCTCCGACGACGACTTCGCCGACCCGGTGGCGTTCGCGCAGTCCCAGCTCGACCAGGGTGAGCTGGACACGTTCGACTTCACCGCGCCGGGTGGCCCGGAGGAGCAGCCGCCGGGCGGCGGCCGCTCGGAGGGCCCGGAGGACACCGAGGGCGGCGCCGCGCGCTCCTGAGGCCCCGCTCGGCCCTCGACTCCGCCACGGCAGGTGCGCCCGCCCGCCGGACAGCGGCCGGCCGGCAGCGCCGGCGTCCCGACCGGAGGCGACACTGCTGTCGAGCGTGATACCTGAGAGGCATCATTATTCCTCTCAGGTATCACGCTCGTTGGCGTCCACGGGTCCCGGTGAACCCGAATCCCGGTGCGGCCGAGGCGCGACGAGGCGCGACGCCCGACCATCGACCTGCCGCACTCCGCCCCAGCCCCGTCCCGGGAAGGCCCGGCTCGCCGCATCCTGTCCCGACCCCGCCCCGGGAGGGCCCCGACCTGCCGCACCCGGCGCCAACCCGTCCCCGGAAGCCCCGACCTGCCGCACCCGGCGCCAACCCGTCCCCGGAAGCCCCGACCTGCCGCACCCGGCGCCAACCCGTCCCCGGAAGGCCCGGCCTGCCGCTCGGAGTGGGCAGGCCGGGACGGCCGGCTCGGCAGCCGGACGGGAGGCGATGCTCCTATGGATGTCAAGGGGTGTGGAGAGCGGCGAAGTCGGCGAGGAGGGCGGTGTGGACCTCGCGGATGACGTATCGCTTGAGGCACCGCATGATCTCTTTCTTGCCGAGGCCCTGTTTGGTGCGTTTGTCGACGTATGCGCGGGTGCGTGGGTCGTAGCGCATCCGGCTGAGCACGATGGTGTGCAGGGCGTTGTTCGCGGCTCTGTCGCCGCCGCGGTTGAGAGAGTGTTGTGATACCTGGACGTGATCTTCGTTGACCGTGTCGGGGAAGATCACTTCTGTGTCGCTGTGTCTGTAAACCGGCCTACGAGTCGTCGTTGACGGATGGGCAGTGGGCGGTCATCAAGCCGTTGCTGCCGGTGCGGGATCCGCGGCGGGGTGGTCGGCCGTTGCGGTATCCACGTCGGCTGGTCATTGACACGATCCTGTACGTGTTGCGCACTGGTACGGCGTGGCGGCATGTGCCCCATGACCTCGTGCCGTGGGACGTGGCCTACCGGTGGTTCCGGTGCTGGAGCGCCGACGGCACGTGGGATCGGGTTCACGACCTGCTGCGCGACGCGGTGCGAGTGGCCGAGGGACGTGATCCGCAGCCGTCGGCGGCGGTCCTCGATTCGCAGACCGCGCACAGTCATCAGGGCGGTGAGGCGATCGGCTACGACGCCGGCAAACGCACGCGGGGCCGTAAGCGGCATGTCCTGGTCGACACGTGCGGGCTGCTGCTCAAGGCCGTGGTGCATTCCGCGTCGATCCAGGAGCGTGCCGGCGCCAAGCTGGTCCTGGCGAGGATCACCGAGACGTTCCCGCTGCTGGGTCTGGTCTGGGCCGACGCCGGCTACGTCAACCAGGTCGACAAAGGCCTGCTGGCGTGGGCCCGCACCCACGCCGGACTCGACCTGCAGATCGTGGCC
Source organism: Micromonospora siamensis (assembly GCF_900090305.1). NCBI lineage: Bacteria > Bacillati > Actinomycetota > Actinomycetes > Micromonosporales > Micromonosporaceae > Micromonospora > Micromonospora siamensis. The sequence continues at coordinate 5,865,757 of NZ_LT607751.1, forward strand.
CGCAACGCCGACGTGAAAGGCTTCCAGGTGCTACCCCGCAGGTGGGTGGTGGAACGGACCTTTGCCTGGTTGGGACGGTGCAGACGGTTGGCCCGCGACTACGAACGCAAGCCCGCGCACGCCGAAGCGATGATCAAAGTCGCCATGATCCGCCTGATGGCCGCCCGCCTCGCCGGCGAGGACATCGAACCGCAAGGCCCGATCGAGACCGAAGCAGCTCGACGCCTCGACGACGAACTCAACCCGAAGTAGTCACTGGGTTACCCAACACTCTCTGAGGCGGTGGCGGTCGGTGCGTCCGCTGCTGGCGGGTATCGGGGCGGCGCCGCAGAGGTGGGCCAGGGCTGCTTCGGAGCGGAGCCGGTCGGGGTTGTCGCCGGCGGTGGTCAGCAGTTGCCCCGCGACTTCCGGTCCTGCGCCGAACAGGCGGCTAAGGGCCGGTGCGGTGCGGGCGACGGCGGGGCGCAGTCGTCGATCGGCGTGGGCGATCTCGGCGTTGAGCGCGGTGATCCGAGTGGCGATCGCGGCGAGGGCGGCGTTCGTGGCGTGCACCGGGTCGGTGAGCGTGGACTCCTCGACACGGAGGTCGACGCATCGTTGGACGAGCGCGGCACCGGTGAGGCCGGCCAGATCCTCCCGCAGTGCGTCCGGCGCGGAGGTGATCAGGCCGTGGAGCTGGTTAAGGGCTGCGGTGCGGGCCTTGACCGCGCCGCGGCGGGCCACCCGCAGGACGCGGATCGCCTCGACCGGGCCGGTGCGGGTCTTCGGGACACCGGTGGCCTGCCCGGACAGGGCCGTGCGGGCGGCGGCGAGGGCATCGATCGGGTCGGACTTGCCCTTGCTCCGACGGGTCTTGCGGTCAGGGCGGTCGATCTCGACGACGGTGATGCCCGACGCGCTCAGGTGCCGCGCCAGGCCAGCGCCATAGGCGCCGGTGCCCTCCACCCCGACCTTGACCACCCGGCCGAAGGCGCGCAGCCAGAGCAGCAGCTGCTGATATCCGGCTGCGGTGGCCGGGAACTGCTGGTCACCGAGCACCCGACCCGCCTGGTCGACCGCGGCGGCGTGGTGCGTCTTTCCGTGGGTATCAACCCCACCCGTGACCTGGCGCTTCTTGGCTGTCATCCTGGAACCGTCGTCCCTTTCGCTTGCACCGACAGGGTCGGCACGCACTTGCTGGGACGGGCGGACAGGACAGTGATGGGGCCTCTTGCACAGGCTCCTATCAGGTCACGACGCCCCTGCCAGTGACGTGCAGGAACGGGGTCACCCGGAACCGATCGACGAATCGCACAGCAGGACAGCATCGTCGGTCAGGCGGTGAGTCAGACCAGACCGGGTGACCCCACCTACATCCTCACTGTCAGGCGGGGCGACCGGAGAGCAGGGCGCGGGTCGTTTCCCAGCCCTCGAAGGCCGGGTCGAGCGTGGCCAGGTCGCCGGGCCCGCGCAGGCGACGCCAGCCGGCCGTCACCGCGACGTCGCCGGGCTGCGGGGCGGCCGACCGCACGTCACCGGGGACCGCGGTGTCCAGGTCCACCGGCGGCAGCCAGTCCGGCGCCGGCACCCGGGTGGCCAGGCCCAGCAGGCCGGGGCCGGTCCCCTCGACCGGCGCCACGGCGACCGGTCTGCTGGTGAGCGGGCGGAGCAGCTTGCCCAGCGTCAGCGCGGGCACGTCGGGGGCGTCGGCGGCGATGACGGCGGCCTGGTCGTACCCGGTCAGGGCGGCGAGGACCGCGTCGACGGTCGGCGTCGGCACCTCGTGCACCGCGGTGCCGGGCCAGACCACCTCGTCGGCCAGCCACCGGTCCTCGGGTGTGACGGCGACGGCCGTCTCCACCTCGTCGAGCGTCGCGAGCAGGTCGACCACGTCCTCGGCCAACGCGGCACGCCACCGGCCCGGGTCGATACCGGGCGGCGTCCACGGCACCGGGACGAGCAACGCCACCACCACACGTCGGACCATCCCCCGACCCTAGTCGCGCCCGGCGCCCTCCGCGCCCGGCGCTCGGTCGGGTCGCCCCGCCCGGCGGCGACGGGCGGTCAGTCGGCGGGGAGCCCTGCCGCCGCCGCGACGCCCTCCAGGTAGCCCCGGGCCCGCTCGGCCTTCGGGTACCGCCCGACCAGCGCCCAGAACCGGGCGTTGTGGCTGGGGACGACGAGGTGGGCCAGCTCGTGCACGAGCACGTAGTCGAGCACCCACTCCGGCATGTCCTGCAGCCGGTGCGAGATCCGGATGGTCCGGTCGGCCGGGGTGCAGGACCCCCACCGGCCGTTCTGGTTGGTGACCCACCGGACGCTGGCCGGCACGGCCTGCGGCCCGTGGTCGGCCAGGTAGAGCGAGATCAGCCGGGCGGCGCGGTCGAGCAGCTCGGCGTCCGAGCGGGCCAGCCGCCCCTCCCGGGCGGCGAGCCGGGCCAGCATCCGGTCGACCCACTCGGTCTCCTCGGCCCGGGAGAACTGGTCGGGGATGAGCACGACCACCCGCTCACCGTCCCGGTAGGCGGACACTGTGCGTCGCCGACGCTGGCTGCGCCGTACCTCGACGACCGGCTTCCGCACCCCTGCCATGGCCGGGCGCTCAGCCTCGGATTCCTGTCACGAAGGAAAGCTAATGCGTACTGACCAGGGGTCCGCAAGGGTCAACCGCACGACACGCGTCCGGAAAATGACGGTTGGTGACCAGGAGTCCCTAAAAAAATCCTTGCGGAGGGGTGCCGGGTGACCCGATCACCCTTCGTGAAGGGCGGGGCGGTCGCCGGGCACCGCACGGCTCCGCGCCCACGGTAGGTGATCATCGGTGCGGGCCGCTCCTCGGGGGGCCGTACGGGGTGATCTGGGCGGCTCTGCCCGGCGTGTCCCCGCCAAACTGGCTTATCCGGCCCTTTTCGGCATGCACACTCTCGACGTCGACTTGCTCACAGTGTCGATGCACAGCTGACATGGAACTGCCCAGACCTGGGTAGGGTCCGCCAACCAGCGGTCACGTGGGTGGCTGCGGAAAGTCCCGGCGCCGGGCCCGTGGAGGGACCGGCGCGGGGCGAACCGCCGGGACGGCAGGACCGGCGGACGAGACGAGGAGGGCACCGTGGCCGACCAGGCCCAGACGTACAACGGTTACTGCGTCAAGTGCAAGGAGAAGCGGGACTTCGAGGGACACGTCGAGGTCTCCAAGACCGGGATGAACATGGCCAAGGGCAAGTGTCCGGTGTGCGGGACAACAGTGAACCGCATCCTGGGCAAGGCCAAGGTCTGACCTGGACGACTCGAGGCGGGGGCGGCCGGTGGCCGCCCCCGCCTCGTCCGTACCCACTGTCGGGTGCCCGACAGGAGTTACCGGCCGGTTGTGGAAATCACGGGAAGTTTTGTGGATAGCCCTGGGTACAGGGCCGCACACCTGTGGACAACGATCGACCGACCGCACGGTGGCGGTCACGATCCGGAGTCATGACGCGTACCGCCCTTCCCCGTCCCACCCTGCTTCCGGGGCTCACCCGGCTCTGGCGCGACCGGCACACCCTCCAGCTGGGCGTCGAGCCCGGCCGGGCCGTCCTGCTGGAGCTGGCCAATCCACGGGCGGGCCAGCTGCTGGAACTGCTCGACGGCACCCGCAGCGAGCGCAGCATCCTCGCCCACGCGAACGCCACCGACGTGCCGGCCGCCGAGGCCCGCACCCTGCTCGACGCGCTGCGCGCCGCCGGGCTGGTCGTACCCGCGCACACCCTGCTCCCCCGCGACCTGGCCGGCGCGTCCCGCATCCGGCTCGCCGCCGAGGCCGGCGCGCTCGCCCTGGCCGGGGCCGAGCTGCCCGGCACCCCGGCCCAGGTGCTGCGCCGCCGCCGCGCCGCCCGCGTGGTGCTGACCGGCGGTGGCCGGCTCGGCGGGCCGCTCGCCGTAGCCCTGGCCCAGGCCGGGGTGGGTCACGTCGACGCCGACCTGACCGGCCCGGTGCGCCCCGCCGACCTGGTCGGCACCGGCCTCGACGCCGCCGAGGTCGGCCGGCCGCTCGCCGCCGCCATCCGCGCCGCCCTCGCCCGCACCGCCCCGGGCACCGGCACCGGCCGGCTGCGCCGCGGACGCACCGACCTGGTCGTCCAGCTCGACACCGACCGCCCCGCGGCACTGGTCGCCACCGGGTACGCCCAGCGCCGCCAGCCGCACCTGCTGGTCGGTCTCCGCGAGGGCGTACCCGTGGTGGGGCCGCTGGTCCGACCCCCGGCCGGCCCCTGCCTCAACTGCCTGGACCTGCACCGCGCCGACCGCGACCCGGGGTGGCCGGCGCTCGCCGCCCAGCTGGCGGCGGCGACACCCGACCAGGACTGCGCGACCGCGACCCTGCTCTCGGCCGTCGGCTACGCCGCCGCCGAGGCGCTCGCCCACCTCGACGGCGGCGCCCCGGAGACGCTGGGCTGCGCGGTCCGGGTGGCCGCGGCCGGCCGGTTCCGCCGTCGGGCCTGGGCCCCGCATCCCTCCTGCGGGTGTTCGGGCGGACGCCGATGAGGGGCCAGCCCGGCTTCGGAGCAGCAGCGGACCCCTCGCGTCGGTAACAATGGCCGGGTGACCGACATCCCGCGCCGGGCCGTGTCCCGGACCGCCAAGCTCGCCGCTCTGCCGCTCGGCTTCGCCGGGCGGACCGTCCTCGGCATGGGTAAGCGCGTCACCGGGCTCGCCTCCGACGTGATCTCGGCAGAGATCCAGCAGCGCACCGCCGAGCAGCTCTTCAGCGTGCTCGGCCAGCTCAAGGGCGGGGCGATGAAGTTCGGCCAGGCGCTGTCGGTCTTCGAGGCCGCGCTGCCGGAGGAGGTCGCCGCCCCCTACCGGCAGGCGTTGACGAAGCTCCAGGAGGCCGCCCCGCCGCTGCCGGCGGCCAGTGTGCACAAGGTCCTCGCCGAGCAGCTCGGCCCGGACTGGCGGGACCGGTTCGTCGAGTTCGACGACACCCCGGCCGCCGCGGCCAGCATCGGCCAGGTGCACCGCGCGGTCTGGCGGGACCCGGGCTACGGGCCGGCCGGCGGCCCGAAGCACCGGGACGTGGCGGTCAAGATCCAGTATCCGGGCGCGGGGGACGCGCTGCTGGCCGACCTCAAGCAGCTCTCCCGGCTCGGCGGCATGTTCCGGGCGATCCAGCCGGGTCTGGACGTCAAGCCGCTCCTGGTGGAGCTGCGTGAGCGGATCACCGAGGAGCTGGACTACGAGCTGGAGGCCGAGTCGCAGCGCGCCTTCGCCGCCGCGTACGCCGACGACCCGGAGATCTTCATCCCCGAGGTGCTGGACTCCTCCCCCCGGGTCCTGATCACCGAGTGGATCGAGGGCACCCCGCTGTCGGAGATCATCCGCGCCGGCACCGAGGAGCAACGCGACGAGGCCGGCCGGCTGATGGCCGAGCTGCACCTCTCCGCCCCGATGCGGGCCGGGCTGCTGCACGCCGACCCGCACCCGGGCAACTTCCGGCTGCTCCCCGACGGGCGGCTCGGCGTGATCGACTTCGGCGCGGTGGCCCGGATGCCCGAGGGCACCCCGGAGCCGATCGGCCGGCTGGCCGGGCTGGCGCTGCGCGGGGAGGCCGACGCGGTGGTCGCCGGGCTGCGCGAGGAGGGCTTCGTCAGCCCCACCGAGCCGATCGACGCGCAGGCCCTCCTGGAATACATCCAGCCGATGCTCGCCCCGGTCGCCGAGGAGGAGTTCCGGTTCACCCGGGCCTGGCTGCGCTCCGAGGCGACCCGGCTGGCCAGCCCGAAGTCGCCGGCCTTCCAGCTCAGCCGGCAGCTCAACCTGCCCCCGTCGTACCTGCTGATCCACCGGGTGACGCTGGGTTCGATCGGGGTGCTCTGCCAGCTGGAGGCGAAGGCGCCGTACCGGGCGATCCTGGAGCGCTGGCTGCCCGGCTTCGCCCCGGTGGGCTGACCGGCACGAACGCGGCGGGGGCGACGGCCAGCCGGCCGTCGCCCCCGTATCAGGTGGACAAGGATCTATGCGGTGCCCAGGTCGCGAGCCGACTGGGTGCGGCTGCGCATCGCGACGGTACGGGCGGAAAGGGTTGCCTCAGTGCTCGTGGTGGTACGACCGGCCTGAGGCCGGCGCATTCGAGCCCGGGACAACGCTTCGTGGAGTAGTTGCATCTCGGTTCCGTTCGGCATGTTCAGCATGGGTTTCGGCTTTCTCGTTGGGGCCGGTGGAGGGACACCGGCACGGTCACGTGTGGATCGGGTTGGTTGTCAGGCCGCCAGCCGGACCGCGTTGCGCGACTCGGACAGCCCACTGGCCGCCAGTCGCGCCTCGGCCTCGACCCGGAGCTCGGCGTCACGGGCCAGGTCCTCCTTGCGCGGGCGGCCACGGGGCCGCTTGCGCGGGACGACCGCGCCACGCTCGAAGATCTCGCCACCCCAGACGCCCCAGGGCTCGGCCCGCTCGACCGCCCCGGCGAGGCACTCGACGCGCAGCGGGCAGTCCCCGCAGAGCGACTTGGCCAGCTCGAGCTCGGCGGGCGAGTCGGAGAACCACAGGTCGGGGTCGAACTTCCGGCAGGGCAGGTTCGCCTCCACCTCGACGCTCACGTCGAGTGGGGCCAACGCCAGACTCATGCCCGGTCACCTCTCTCTCGTTTCGATCTCGTGGATCGCGTTCCGGCGTACTTCGGCACTACGGCGGTGCAAAAAAAACTGAGGCCGCGGATCCCGGTAGCGGGTTCCGCGGCCTCGAGGTGAGCCGGTGGTCTGGTGATCAGACCGGTCTACCTCGAGGTGGAACGCCGCGGACATCCATGCGCTTGGTTGCGACATCGATACCCTTGCCCGTGGAGCCACTGGTCCCGTTGAATCCGGCAGTGGGCACGAGGGTCCGGTTCAGCTCGGCCTGAACCTGGACCTGGTGCGCCTGCGGAGCCCACGGTCGAGCAGCCAGGGCAACCCGGACAGCCGACAGCGGAGCAACGGCGGCAAGCGGCGCCGCCGGACGCTCATACGTGTAGCTCTCCACTGGTGCCACCTCCTCCGGTGCACTCGATATGCCGACTCGGTCCCAACCCCGCTGAGCAGCCGGAATGGCGCCGCTCCCGAGGTGTGTCCTGAGGCTATTCCTCGTCTCCGGGCGAGGGCAAACGATTTACGGCTACTTTTCGAAAGTTTTCTGCGGGCAGACGTCGTCGACCGCCGCGCCCTTGACCAGAGCGAGGACCGACTCGCCGTAGAGGCCCAGCTTGCGGGGGCCGATCCCGGCGATCGCGATCAGCTCCTCGGCGCGTACCGGCTTGCGCTCGGCCAGCGCCGTGAGCGTGGCGTCGGTGAAGACCACGTAGGAGGGGACCTTCTGCACCCCGGCCACCCGGACCCGCCACTCCCGCAGCCGCTCGTACAGCTCCTCGTCGATGTCGGACGGGCAGGTGGGGCAGCGGCCCAGCTTGCGGTCGGGACCGGCGAGCAGGGTCGCGCCGCAGATCCGGCAGGAGATCACCCGGGCAGCGGGACGCCGGGCGGCGGCCTGCTTCGCCGGGGTGGCGCCGGCCCGCTCGCCGCCGCCGGAGCGGTCGAGCTGGGGCAGGAACCGGGACGGCCGCCGGGCCCGCCCGCCCGGGGACCGGGCCACCGAGTACGACAGCCAGAGCCACTCCCGGGCCCGGGTGACGCCGACGTAGAGCAGCCGGCGCTCCTCCTCCACCTGCTCGGCGGTCCGGGCGTACGTGGTGGGCAGGGTGCCCTCGGAGAGCCCGACCAGGAAGACCGCGTCCCACTCCAGCCCCTTGGCCGAGTGCAGGGAGGCCAGGGTCACCCCGTCCACGGTCGGCACGTGCTGCTGGGCGGCCCGCCGGGCCAGCTCGTCGTTGAAGTCGGTCAGGGTCACCGGCCGCTCGATCACCGCCGCCTCGCCGACCGGCAGCACCGGCGGCGTGCCGGCGTACTCCTCGGCGAGCTGGACCAGGGCGGCCAGCGCCTCCCAGCGTTCCCGCGCCGCGCCGCCGGCCGGTGGGGCGTCCGGCGCCCAGCCCACCGCGGTCAGCGCCTCGCGGACCGCTGTCGGCAACGGGATGCCGCCGTCGACGGAGCGGGTGGCGGCGCGCAGCGCGATCATCGCCTGGCGCACCTCGGCCCGCTCGAAGAAGCGCTCCGCGCCCTGCACCACGTACGGCACCCCGGCCTCGGTGAGCGCCTTCTCGTACGCCTCGGACTGCGCGTTGGTCCGGAACAGCACGGCGATCTCGCGGGCCGGCGTGCCACCGTCGATCATCGTCCGGCAACGGGCCGCGACCGCCGCGGCCTCGGCCGGCTCGTCGGTGAAGATCCGCAGGTCCGGTTCGGGGCCGGGCGGGCGCTGGCCGACCAGTTCCAGCCGCAGTCGCGCCTCCGCGCCGCGGGCCTGTGAGATGACCGCGTTGGCCAGGCCGACCACCTGCGGAGTGGAGCGGTAGTCGCGGACCAGCCGGACCACCGTCGCGCCGCGGTGCCGGCGCGGGAAGTCGACCAGGTACGCCGAGGTGGCGCCGGTGAAGGAGTAGATGGTCTGGCTGGCGTCACCGACCACGGTCAGGTCGTCCCGGCCGCCGAGCCACGCCTCCAGCAGCCGCTGCTGCAACGGGTTGACGTCCTGGTACTCGTCGACGACGAAGTGCCGGTACTGGCCGCGTACCTGCTCGGCGACGTCGGGGTGCTCCTCGATGCCCCAGACCGCGGCGCGCAGCATGTCCTCGAAGTCGATCACACCGTTGCCGCGCTTGAGCTTCTCGTACGCGGCGAAGACCTCGGCCACCTTCGCCGGGTCGTGCGGGGTCTCGCGCAGCGCCTTCGCGGCGGCGACCACGTACTCCCCCGGCTCGACCAGCGACGACTTGGCCCACTCGATCTCGCCGGCCAGGTCCCGGGCGGCGGCCCGGTCGGCGCGCAGGCCCACCTTGGCGGCGGCGAGCGTGACCACCCGCACCTTGCTGTCCAGCAGCTCGGGCATGGCCCGGCCCTCCAGCAGCCGGGGCGCGAAGTAGCGGACCTGGCGCAGCGCCGCGGCATGGAACGTGCGTGCCTGGACGCCCTGCACCCCGAGCAGGGTGAGTCGGCTGCGCATCTCGGCTGCGGCGCGGGCGGTGAAGGTGACCGCCAGCACGTGCCGGGCGGAGATGTCACCGGTCAGGGCGCGGTGGGCGATCCGGGAGGTGACCGCGCGGGTCTTGCCGGTGCCGGCGCCGGCCAGCACGCAGACCGGGCCGGCCGGGGCGGTCACCGCGGACCGCTGCTCCGGATCCAGCCCGGCCAGCACCCGTTCCGCCGCTGAGTGAACCACCACAGCCAGGAATCATCCCAGCCCCCGCCGACGTTGCAGCGGTTAGCCTGGCCTGATTCGACCGGGCCCGAGCCATCCCTTGGAGGACCAGACCATGCTGACGATGTATTCGACCTCGTGGTGCGGCTACTGCCACCGGCTGAAGTCGCAGCTCGACCGGGAGGGCATCGGCTACGAGGTGGTCGACATCGAGAAGGACCCGCAGGCCGCGGACTTCGTGATGAAGGTCAACGGCGGCAACCAGACGGTCCCGACCCTGCGCTTCGCCGACGGCAGCGCGCTGACCAACCCGTCGATCACCCAGGTCAAGCAGCACCTCTCCACCATCGCCGGCTGACCCACCCGCGCAGAGAGCGGCCTGGCCCACCAGGGCCCGGCCGCTCTCGCCGTTCTCCCCGTTGATCATGAAGTTAGCGGCGTCCGGCACGGCGTGTCGCGCCGCCAACTTCATGACCAACGGTGCCGTCCGCTGGGCGGCGGGGGGCGGGGATGTGGGGGGTGGGGGTGGGGAGGGTGAGGGCGCGGCCCTGCCAGAGGTAGGCGCCGGCGGCGGTGGTGGTCAGGCCGACCAGGACGAAGAGCAGCCGGTAGTCGAGCACCCCGACGAGCAGGGCGCCGCCCCCGATGGAGACCGCCTGCGGGCCGCTGACCAGCGCCTCCGAGGCGGCCGTGACCCTGCCGAGCAGCCCCGGCGGGGTCCGCCGCTGGACCAGCGTGTTCAACCCCACCATGATCAGCGGCAGCGAGAGGCCGGCCAGCAGCAGCGCCGCGAAACCGAGCCAGAGATCCGGGTACGCCAGCGCCAGCGCCGCCGGCCCGAAGAGGGTGACCCCGGCCGCCAGCGCGCCCAGCTCGCCATACCTGCGTACCACGGCGGGTGAGAGCAGCCCGCCGGCCAGCCCGCCGATCCCCTGCACGGTGACCAGCACCCCGACGAACGCGGCGTCGCGGCGCAGCCCCTGGTCGACGTACGCGAAGATCAGCGACTCGGTGAAGCCCATCACCAGCGAGCCCAGCCCGTAGCCGAGCAGCGCCCGGCGCAGCGCCGGCTCGCCGGCCAGGTGCCGCAGCCCCGCCCCCAGCTCGGCCGGCCAGCGCAGCTCCCCGCCGGCCGGTCGGCTCTCGGCCACCCGCAGCGTGCCGACCACCGTGCCGGCCACCAGGAACCCGGCCATCGCGAGGGTGGTCAGCAGCCAGCCACCGACGGCCGCGTAGAGCGCCGCTCCGGCGAGCGGGCCGACCAGCCGCAGTCCCTGCCGGACGGTCTGGAGCACCCCGTTCGCGTCGGGGAGCAGCTCGATCGGGACCAGCTGCCGGATCAGCCCGCTGAGCGCCGCGCTCAGCGTGATGTACGACAGCCCGTAGAGCCCCGCCACCACGTAGATCACCCACACGTCGGTCCGGTCCCGGACGGCGAAGAGTGGGCTGAGCAGCACCGCCGTGGCCACGTTGGCCGCCACGAAGAAGGGGCGGCGGGGGTACCGGTCGACCACCCAGCCGACCAGCGGCGCCAGGACCATCGGGGCGATGATGGCGAAGATGGTGCCGCCCGCCAGCCCGTCCGAGCCGGTCAGGTCCTTGACCCAGATGGCCAGGGCGAGCAGCAGGACCGACTCGGCGGCCATGCTGGCCAGCAGGGCCACGAAGAGCAGCCGGAAGTCGGGGCGGCGCAGGACGGTGCGCATGGGGTCCTCTTTTCTTTTTCAGACACGCCCTTGCCGGGACCTCCGGCGCCGGTCGCGCCGTCCATACTGACCGTGGGGGGCGAATTTCATACAGTTACCGTCGCGTCTGCGGCGGTCGACGGAGAAGAGGACGAAGGTGCCTCCTGCCGTACCCAGCCCGATCCTGCGCCGTCGCCGGTTGGGCAATGAACTGCGCCGTTTTCGCGAGCTGGCCGGTCTCACCGGGGACCAGGTCATCGAGCGGATCGGCTGGGCCTCCGCGTCCAAACTGTCCCGACTGGAGAACGGCCGCAGCCGGCCCGACCCGGAGGACGTGCGGGTCCTGCTCGACCTGTACGGGGTGCCCGAGGAGTCCCGTGACGAGCTGCTCGGGATCACCCAGGAAGCCGGCGACATGCGGGGCTGGCTGCTGAAGAACTATCCGGTGATGACCCAGCAGCAGCGCGGCTGGGCGGAGTTGGAGGCGGGCTGCGCCGAGATCTCCGAGTACAACCCGGTCCTGGTGCCCGGGCTGTTGCAGACCCCCGGGTACGCCAAGCTGCGCATCCTCTCGGCCCGCCAGGTGGACCAGTTGGCCGGCGACCCGGAGCCGGGTGAGGACCCGGAGACCGAGGTACGCGCCCGGCTGGCCCGGCAGTCGCTGCTGACCCGCTCCCCCGACGCCCCCCGGTACACGGCGGTGTTGGAGGAGGCCGCGCTCAACGGGCACCGGGCCGGGCCGCCGGAGGTGCTCCGGGAGCAACTGGGTCACCTCTGCGAGCTGGCCATGCTGCCGAACGTCACGCTGCACCTGCTGGAGCGGGACACCCGGATCGCCGACTTCTTCCTGCCGCCCACCGCTTTCTCGTTGTACCGGTTCGCCGACCCGCTCGATCCGGAGACCCTGGCGATCGAAGGTGGCTTCACCGACGTCATGTCGACCGAGGTAAACACGCTAAATCGCTATAAAGTGGTTTTCGAGTGGCTATGCTCGGCGGCGCTCTCCGCATCGGACACCCTCTCCTGGCTCTTCGAGGCGACGGGACGGCTGACCGAGGCGGCGGGCCCGCCCGCGGTGGCGTCCGGCCCGGCAACGGCGCCGGTCCAACGCCGGCCGGCCGGGCGCCTGACGGACCGGTGAACCCGGGGATCTCCGTCGGGGCGGGCGGCGTCACTCGTCCCCATCGGAGCAGCGTCACGAGCAGGAGCAGAACCATGAACGACAACCGCTACCCGACCGCCCGCGACCTCGCCACCGCGCCGTGGCGGACCAGCACCAGGAGCCAGACCTCGAACTGCGTCGAGGTCGCCCCCCTGCGTACCGGGCCGGCCGCGGTCGCCCTGCGGGACAGCAAGGACCGGGGCGGGCCGGTGCTGCTGTTCAACCGGGCCGGCTGGCTGGGCTTCATCACCGGCGCGAAGAACGGGCAGTTCGACTTGAACTGATCAGATCCGCTGGACGACGGGGCCGTTGGCGTGACGCCGACGGCCCCGTCGGTCGTTACCGCCCCTACCCCGCTGACCAGGCGTCATCCGATCGGACGACGCCCCGCACCGATAGGTGCGTTTCACTTGCTGGGATGACACGGCGGCGTAACATGTCCACAGAGTGACGTGGAAGTTCCAGCGGGTATCCGTCCTTCGCGGCTCATCGGAGACACCCATGAGGTTCCTGATCGTTCGCACCGACATCCGCACCGCCGCCGACACCGAGATCGCGGCAGCCTGGGCCGACGGCGGCCGGCTGCGCGACGAGCGGACCACCCCCGAGCCCCGCCGGCAGGTGGTGCACGCCGAGGACCGGGAGGCCGCCCTCGTGCTGGCCCGGGCGCTCGCCACGGTCGGCGCCGTCCGCTGCGGCCGGCAACGGGTCAAGGTGCTCGCCGTGGACGAATCCGCCGCCCGCCGGACCGGCGGCGGCTGACCTCTCCGACGCCCGTCGTGGCCGGCCCGGCTCCCCCGCCGCGTTTCGCACCGGCCGCCCACGACGGCCCGTGTTCCCGGCCCGTGACCGTCGCGGCAACGGCGGTCCCGGGCCGGGACCGTGTCCGGGGTCAGTGCGTGGCGTCCAGCCAGCCGTCCAGCCACCGGTGGATCAGGAACAGGGCGATCGACGACGGCGGCGGCAGCACCAGCAGGTTGTCGTCGACGACCACGTCCCGACCGGCGAGCGCCGCCCCGATCTCCCGCCGGGTGAACCAGCGGGCGTGCGCGATCTCCACCGGATCGACCCGTACCGGCGCGTCGGCGTCGGCCCGGGCCAGGAAGCCCAGCATCAGCGAGCCCGGGAACGGCCAGGCCTGGCTGCCCGCGTACGCGATGCGGTCGACCGCGACGCCGACCTCCTCGCGGACCTCGCGCAGCACGGCCGCCTCCGCCGACTCCCCCGGCTCGACGTAGCCGGCCAGGCAGGAGTAACGCCGCCGGCCCGGCTCGCTCGGCCAGGTCGCGTTGTTGCCGAGCAGGCAGCGTCCCTCCGGACCGGCCTGCCCGTCGTGCACCAGCACGATCATGGCCGGGTCGGTACGCGGCCAGGCCCGGCCACCGTCGGCGTCCACCCGGGACCAGCCGGCCTCGTCCACCTGCGTCGGCTGGCCGGACGTCGACGAGTAGCCGTGCCGCAGGTGCCAGTTGAGCAGGGCGAGCGCGGTGGTGAAGATGCCCGCGTCCCGGTCGGTCAGCAGGTGGCCGACCTCCCGCAGGTGCACCGCCCGGGCGCCCGGCAGCTCCGGCAGCGGCGCGTCCACCGCGAAGACCGGCACCCCGTCCGGCTCCACCCCCAGGAACATCGGCACCGAGCGGGGCACCCCGGGCAGATCGCCGGAATCCAGCAGCACCAGCTCGGGTGGGGCCCCGACGCCGCGGACCAGCGCCCGGCCCTCGGCGGCCGAGTCCAGCACCAGCACCCGGGCCCCCTCCCAGGACTCGGCCAGCCACTGCGGGTCGGTACGCCGGTGCGCGGCCCGGTCCAGCGTGGACCGGGCCAGCGGCGGCGCCGACTCGCCGCTCACGAGCCGGCCGCCACCCGGTCGACGGGGGCGAGGGCGGCCAGCGGGCCGCCGATCCGCTCGGCGTCCCCGAGCACCACGGTCACCGCCTTCGCCGGCGCGAGGTAGCGGGCGGCCACCTCGGCGACGTCGCCCACGGTCGCCTTCGCCAGCCGGGCCGCGTGCTCGGCCAGGAAGTCCAGGCGCAGCCCGTTGCCCGCGTACGCGCTGGTCAGCGAGGCGAGCCCGGCCTGGGTGGACATCCCGAGCTGGAGCGTGCCGAGGGCGTACTGGCGGGCCTGCTCCAGCTCGTCCGGCTTCGGCGGCAGCGACGCCAGCCGGCCCAGCTCGTACGTGGTCTCCAGCAGCGCCGGGCCGGTCACCTCGGTGGCCACCTCGGCGGCGGCCACCAGCACCGACCCGGCCACCGAGTGCTCGACCGACGAGTGCGGGCCGTAGGTGTAGCCCTTGTCCTCGCGGATGTTCTCCACCCAGCGGGAGGAGAAGTAGCCGCCGAAGACCAAGTTGGCCAGTTGCAGGTCGGCGTGGTCGGGGTGGGTGCGCGGCACCGCCGGAAGGGCGATCCGCAGCGACGACTGCACCGAGCCGGGACGGTCCACCAGCAGCAGCGGCCCGGTCTCCAGCGGCGGCGCGGGCGGCAGCTCGGCGGTGTGCCCGGGGCCGGTCCAGCCGGCCAGGGCCGCCTCGGCCGCGTCCAGCGCCCGCTCCGGCTGCACGTCGCCGACCAGCACCAGCACCGCGCCGGTCGGGTGCACCCGTTCGGCATGCAGCTTGCGCAGCGCGGGGGCCCGCACCGCGCGGACCTGGTCGGGCTCCGGGGTCTGCACCGCGTACGGGTGGCGGCCGTAGATCCGCTTCAGCAGCGCCGTCCGGGCCAGGTGCGCGGGTTGGCTCTGGGCGACCTGGATCCGGTCGACCAGCCGGTCCCGCTCGGTGCCGACCTCCTGCTCCGGATAGGTGGCGCCGGTCAGCACGTCGGCCAGGATCTCCAGCATCCGGTCCAGCCCGGTGACCAGGCCGGCCCCGGAGAGCATCAGCCGGTCCGGGTCGAGGCCGGCGGAGAGGCCACCGCCGACCTTCTGGAGCTCGGCGGCGATCTGCACCGCCGACATGGTGGGGGTGCCGGAGAGCAGCGACTGGGCGAGCACCGCGCCGCGGGCCAGGTTCGCCTTGCCGAACGGCATCCAGAGCCGCAGCTCGACCAGGGGTACGGCGGGTCGGCGTACGACGATGACGGTGAGCCCGTTGGCCAGCGTCCGCTCGGCCTGCTTCGGGACCTTCAGCTTGCGGGTCGGGCCCAGCGGCGGAAGGGTGCGCGTACCTACCGTCACTTGTTTCCTCCCGGGACGACCTCGACGGATGCGCGGCGCTCCGGCCGCAGGGTGGCGGCGGCGGCCCGGACCTGCTCGTCGGTGACCTCGCCGACCAACCGGGGCAGGTCGTTGAGCAGACCCGGCTCGCCGCGTTGCTGTTCGAGCACGGCCATCCGCAGCGCCCGGCCGAGCACCGCGTCGGTGTCCCGCAGCAGGTGGGTCGCCATCCGGGCCTGGGTACGCGCCAGCTCGCCCTCGGTGAGCCCGTCGGTGGCGAGCCGGTCCAGCTCCTCGTCCATGGTGCGCAGCACCTTGTCCACGTCGCCGCCGGGCGGCAGGTGCGCCTGGAGCAGCAGCGCGGTGGGGTCGCGCACGTCGAACGGGTCGCCCATGAAGCCGAGGTAGCCGCCCAGGCCGGTCACCGTCCGGTCCCGCTGGACCATCCGCTCGACCAGCCGGGACGCGTCGCCGTCGGTGAGCACCTCGGCGAGGACCACGTACGGCAGGTAGCCGGCGAAGTCGGTGACCGGGTCGGGCACCCGCCACGCTCCGGCGACCGCCGGCAGTGGGGCCAGCGCGTCGGTGTACGAGGTGCGCCGTTCCCCGGTCAGGTCGGGCTCGGTGAAGTCCGGGCGGTCCGGCGCGGGCCGGGCCGGGACGTCGCCGAAGTGCCGCTCGATGAGCGTGGTCGCCTCGGCGACGTCGATGTCCCCGCTGACCGCGAGCACGGCGTTGCCGCAGGCGTAGTAGCGGCGGAAGAAGTCGGCCGCGTCGGAGACGGTCGCCGACTCCAGGTCGTCGAAGGAGCCGTAGCCGTCGTGCGCGTTGGGGAAGGTGTCGAACATGACCGGCGGCAGCTTCAGCCAGGGGAAGCCGCCGTACGGCCGGTTCAGCACGTTGACCCGGATCTCCTCCTTGACCACGTCGACCTGGTTGCGGAGGTTCTCCTCGGTGAGCTTCGGTCCGCGCATCCGGTCGGCCTCGAGGAAGAGGGCCCGTTCCAGGGCGTTGCTCGGCAGCGTCTCGAAGTAGTCGGTGTAGTCCAGGTGGGTGGAGCCGTTGAAGGTGCCGCCGGCGCCCTGGACGTGCCGGAAGTGGGCCAGCTTCTCCAGGTTCTCCGAGCCCTGGAACATCAGGTGCTCGAAGAGGTGCGCGAAGCCGGTGCGCCCCTCCGGCTCGGAGCGGATGCCGACGTCGTAGACCACCGCCACCCCGATCACCGGGGCGCTGCGGTCCGGGGTGAGGACGACCCGCAGGCCGTTGTCGAGGGTGAACCGCTCGACCGGGTACTTCGTCGCTGGAATTCTCGTTCTCCGAGCCGCCACGGCTCGACCCTAGCGCGTCGGCACCCGGCGTACCGCCGTCCCGCCCGCCGGCCGTACCGGGTCGGCTTGAGCACCCCCGACTTCACCTATTGGGCCGATGGGAATTGCCGACAATTTCGGGACACCCGGTCTCACCATCCGGTCGGTTCTTGACGCCGGCCACAGCCTGCCCCACTCTTCCTACCAACTAAGTAGGAATACTGCGGATTGGATCGACGATGAGACGGCTCCCCTTCCGTCGGCTGGTCTCCCTGGCCACCCTCGCCGTGGTGAGCGCGGCCACCCTCGGCACCACGGCCGGCTGCGGCGAGGACGACGCGAGCGGCGACTCCGGGCCGGTGACGCTGCGGCTCGGCTACTTCCCCAACATCACCCACGCGCCCGCCGTCGTCGGCGTCGAGAAGGGCATCTTCGCCGACAAGCTCGGCAGCGGGGTCAAGCTTTCGACCAAGACCTTCAACGCCGGCCCGGCTGCCATCGAGGCGATCTTCTCCGGGGCGCTCGACGCGACGTACATCGGTCCGAACCCGACGGTGAACGCCTTCTCCAAGTCCAAGGGCGAGGCCGTCCGGGTCGTCTCCGGCGCCGCCTCCGGCGGCGTCGCGCTGGTGGTCAAGCCCGAGATCACCTCGGTGGAACAGCTGCGCGGCAGGAAGATCGCCACCCCGCAGCTGGGCAACACCCAGGACGTGGCGCTGCGCTACTTCCTCAAGGAGAAGGGCCTGACCACCACCAAGGAGGGCGGCGGCGACGTCAAGGTGGTCCCCCAGGAGAACTCGCAGACCGTCGAGACCTTCGGAAGCGGCGCGATCGACGGCGCCTGGGTGCCGGAACCGTTCGCCTCCCGGCTGGTCAACGCCGGCGGCAAGGTACTGGTCGACGAGCGCGACCTGTGGCCGGACAGGAAGTTCGTCATCACCAACCTGATCGTCTCCACCAGGTTCCTCAAGGCCCACCCCGACGTGGTCAAGAAGCTGGTCGAGGGGCAGGTGGCGGCGAACGAGTTCGTCAACACCAAGCCGGACGAGTCCCAGCAGGCCATCTCCGACCACATCGGCAAGATCACCGGCAAGCCGCTGGACGTGAAGCTGATCAAGCAGGCGTGGCCGACGCTGGAGTTCACCAACGACCCGATCGCCTCCTCGCTCAAGACCGGCCTCGACCACGCGGTCGCCGTCCAGCTCACCGAGCCGGTCGACCTGAACGGTCTCTACGACCTGTCGTACCTCGACGACGTGCTCAAGGCCCAGGGCAAGCCCGGAGTCACCCAGCCATGACGTCGACCACGACGACCCCGCGCAGCGCGACCGGCCAGGTCGCGCTGCGCGGCGTGACCAAGGTGTACGGACGCGGCGAGAACGCCGTACTCGCCCTGGACGGGGTCTCCCTGGACGTGGCGCCCGGCGAGTTCGTCTGTCTGGTCGGCGCCTCAGGCTGCGGCAAGAGCACCCTGCTGAACCTGGTCGCCGGCCTGGACCGGGCCAGCGGCGGGCAGATCGACGCCGGCGAGGGGGTCAACCCCGGGCTGATGTTCCAGGAGTCCGCGCTCTTCCCCTGGCTCACCGTCGAGGGCAACGTCGAGGTGCCGCTCAAGCTGCGCGGCCTGCCCCGCGCCGAACGCCGCGAGCGGGTCGCCGAACTGCTGCGTACGGTGCACCTGGCCGACTTCGGTCGCAAGCGCCCGCACGAGCTCTCCGGCGGCATGCGGCAACGGGTGGCGCTGGCCCGCACCCTCGCCCTGGACACCCCGGTGCTGCTGATGGACGAGCCGTTCGGCGCGCTCGACGCGATGACCCGGGACATCCTCCACGACGAGCTGGAACGGATCTGGTCCGAGCGGCGGCTCACCGTGCTCTTCGTGACCCACAACGTCCGCGAGGCGGCCCGGCTCGCCGACCGGATCATCCTGCTCAGCAGCCGGCCCGGCCGGATCATCTACTCCACCGAGGTCGCCGTGCCCCGGCCCCGGCGCATCGACTCCCCGGAGATCGCCGCGATCGCCGCCGAGGTCACCGACCGGCTCCGTACGGAGGTGGGCCGCCATGGCCAGTGACACCCTGACCAGCACGTCGACCAGCGACGCCGAGATCAGCGGACTGGACGCGCTGGAGATCGCCGGCCGGGAGAAGGAGACCTCCCGGGCGGCCCGCATCTGGGCCGGCACCTGGCCGAAGCTGGCCGCGCTGGCGATCGTCATCGGCATCTGGCAGGTCGCGTTCTGGTCCGGGTGGAAGGACCCGTGGGCGCTGCCCGCCCCCGGCACGGTCTTCGCCGACCTGTGGGACTACCTGTTCACCTCCGCCCTGTGGGAGGGACTGGCCAACACCGGCCGGCGGGCCGTGGTCGGCTTCGCCGTCGCCGTCGCGGTCGGCCTGCTGCTCGGGCTCGGCGTCGCCCGGGTCCGGGTGCTCCGGGCCGCCCTCGGCTCGATGATCACCGCGCTGCAGACCATGCCGTCGATCGCCTGGTTCCCGCTGGCCATCGTCCTCTTCCAGCTCACCGAGCAGGCGATCTTCTTCGTGGTGGTGCTCGGCGCGGCGCCGTCGGTGGCCAACGGGGTCATCCACGGCGTGGACTACGTGCCGCCGCTGCTGATCCGCGCCGGCCGCAACGTCGGCGCCCGCGGACTCAACCTCTACCGGTACGTCATCGCGCCCGCCGCGCTGCCGGCCATCGTGGCCGGGCTCAAGCAGGGCTGGGCGTTCGCCTGGCGCAGCCTGATGGCCGGCGAGTTGCTGGTGGTGATCGCCGAGAAGACCTCCATCGGCGCCCAGCTCACCTACGCCCGGGACTTCTCCGACGCGCCCCGGCTGATGGCCATCATGATCGTCATTCTGGTGGTCGGCCTGCTGGTAGACGCGGCGTTCGGCGCCGCCGACAAGGCGATCCGGCGCCGGTGGGGCGTACTCGACCAGGCCGGCAACTGAGCCCGTGTAGGTCTCCGCGCGCAGCGACCACGCCGTCCGGGCCATGCTCGCCGTCGCCGACGCCGGGGGCGAGCCCGGCCGGCCCCGCTCCGGCGGCGAGCTGGTCAAGGCGCCACCCTGACCGACCTGCTGGTCGACCGGGAACGGGTCAGCCCGTCGTAGTGCCGGCGGGTGGGGTGGGCGGGGTGCCGGGCAGGTGCAGCCCCACCACCCCGGCCGGGGCGGTCACCCCCGGGGTCGGGTGCCACGGCGCGAACGCGGCGACCATGGCGAGCAGCAACCCCGCTCCGGCGAGCGCCAGCACCACCAGCAGCTCGCGTACCGCCCCCGAGCCGGCGTCGCCCGCCATGGTCACCCCTCCCGCGTCCGGTCGCACCCCCGACCGCAAGCCTGGCCCCGGCCCGCCCCCGAGCACAGTCGCCGATCGGACCCAATCGGGCCGGTTAACCGACTCGTGACCTGACTCGTGACCCCGAAATGGCGCAGCGGCCGGGCGACCACCGTGGCGGTGGCGCCCGGCCGCTGCGGCCGGAAGGAGGATCAGACGGTACGCGGGCGGCGCGGCCGCCGGGACCGGCCCGACGTGCGGTGCGCGGACCGGCCGCCCTCGCCACCGGCGGTACGCGGGCGCGCGGCCGGCGCCGGCTGCGGGGCGACGATGGTCACCGGCACCCCGGACGGCTCCCGGGCCCCGGTGACCCGGGACAGCGCCGCGTCGCCGAGCCGCACCTGGGTCGACTGCGGCTTGATGCCGGCCACGCTCATCAGCCGGGACACGTCCCGGCGCTGCTCGGGCAGGACCAGGGTGACCACGGTGCCGGACTCCCCCGCCCGGGCGGTGCGCCCACCCCGGTGCAGGTAGTCCTTCGCCTCGGTCGGCGGGTCCACGTTGACCACCATGTCGAGGCCGTCGACGTGGATGCCCCGGGCGGCCACGTCGGTGGCGACCAGGGCGGTCACCTGCCCGGTGCGGAACTGCTCCAGGATCCGGGTGCGCTGCGGCTGGGACTTGCCGCCGTGCAGGGCCGCGGCGCGTACCCCCTTGGAGAGCAACTGACGGGCGAGCCGGTCGGCGCGGTGCTTCGTACCCATGAACAGGATGGTGCGGCCCTCGCGGGCGGCGATCTGGGTGAGCGCGGCCGGCTTGTCGGCCGCGTCGACGTGCAGCACGTGGTGGGTCATCGCGGTGACCGTGGCGGTGCCCGGGTCCACCGAGTGCGACACCGGGTTGCTCAGGAAGCGGCGGACCAGCCGGTCCACGCCGCCGTCCAGGGTCGCCGAGAAGAGCATCCGCTGCCCGTCCGGGGCGACCTGCTCCAGCAGCTTGGTGACCTGCGGCAGGAAGCCCATGTCGGCCATCTGGTCGGCCTCGTCGAGCACGGTGATCGCGACCTCGCCGAGCCGCACGTCACCCCGGTTGATCAGGTCGTGCAGCCGGCCGGGGGTGGCCACGACCACCTCGGCGCCGGCCCGCAGCGCGTCCGCCTGCCGCTGCAGCGACAGGCCGCCGACGACGGTGGCGCAGCGCAGCCCGAGGGCCTTCGCGTACGGGGCGAGAGCGGTGGTGACCTGCTGGGCCAGCTCCCGGGTCGGCACCAGCACCAGGGCCAGCGGGCGGCCCGGGCGGGCCCGACGGCCGGCGGTACGCGACAGCAGCGGCAGCCCGAAGGCGAGCGTCTTGCCGGAGCCGGTCCGGCCCCGGCCGAGAACGTCGCGGCCGGCCAGCGAGTCGGGCAGGGTCGCCGCCTGGATCGGGAACGGCTCGGTGATGCCCTGCGCGGTCAGCTCGCTGACCAGCGCCGGCGCCAGACCGGTCGCGGCGAAGCTGGGAATGGTCATGGTCATGCGAAATGCCTTCCTCGACGCGGCACGTGTCGAGGGAGGCGCCGTGAGGGCGCTGTCGACCGGCGGAGACGTCCGCCGGGACTCACAAGCACGAACCGAAAGGGTACGGGCCGGTCCGCCGCAGCACGCCGCGTCCCGCCGGAGCGGGGGGCGGCGCGGCGGACCGGTCCCGTCACCACGCCCGAAGGGGCGCGGAGGGTGTTACGGGGAGATCCGAAGATCAGAGCGGGCGGATGTTCTCCGCCTGCGGGCCCTTCTGGCCCTGGGTCACCTCGAACTCGACCCGCTGGTTCTCGTCCAGGCTCCGGTAGCCGGAGGACTGGATCGCCGAGAAGTGGGCGAAGACGTCGGCGCCGCCGCCGTCCGGGGTGATGAAGCCGAAGCCCTTGTCAGCGTTGAACCACTTGACGGTGCCAATAGCCATTTGTTTCGTCTCCTTGACGGAACGTCGAACCCGCACGTGTTGCGGACTCGAAGAGGAGTGTGTCGCAGTGCACGGCACACCTGTCGCTGCTGGTCGCCCCGCCCGGAGATCTCCGGACACAACAAACGGCGCCTGGGGCCACAATCCGCCAGGCGCACACAGAGTCTCTGGTAACCAAAACTGCAACGGGACCAACGTATCACGGATCTACCTGAGCGCCACCCCCCACCGGATTTTCTTCCGGCACCCCGGCGATCAGCGCGGTCAGCCCGTCGGCGTCCAGCAGGTCGGCCGGGCGGACGGTCACCCCGTCCCGGACGTAGTGGAACGCGGCGCCCACCCGCTCCACCGGCACCCCCGCCAGCTCCGCCCAGGCCAGCCGGTAGACGGCCAGCTGCACCGCCACCACCTCCGCCTCCCGCCCGGCGGGCTGCCGGCCGGTCTTCCAGTCGACCACGTCGTACCGGCCGCCGGGGCGGGAGAAGACGGCGTCCATCCGGCCCCGGACCACCACCTGAGCGAGCACCGTGGCGAACGGCACCTCCACCTCCACCGGCACCCGGTCGGCCCACTCGCTGGCCAGGAACCGCTCCTGGAGCTCGGCCAACGCATCGTCGGGCGCCGCGTCGGCGTCCGCCGCGCCGGGCAGCTCGTCCACGTCGAGCAGCCGGTCGGCGCCGAACCGCTGCTCCAGCCAGGCGTGGAAGGCGGTGCCCCGGCGGGCGTACGGGCTGGGCTCGGTGGGCATCGGCCGACGCAACGCCCGGGCCAGCGCCCCCGGGTCGCGGCGCAGCCCCACCAGTTGGGTCACCGACAGGTGCCCCGGCAGGGCGACCTCCACCGCCTCGGCCCGGCGCAGCAGCTCCGCCCGCTCGGCGAGGAGCAGGTCCGCCTCCCGCCGCCAGCGGGCCACCTCCGGGTCGTCGGTCACCGCGGGCACCGCCCCCGGCTCGGCCGCCACCGCCGGCGCCGCCTCCCGGTCGGCCGGCGCCCCCTCCCGGTCGTCGGTCACGCCGGACGGCGGCATCCGACCGGCCCGCGGGTCGGCGAGGAAGCGGCGGACCAGGGCGGCGGCCTCGGCCAGCACCGGACGGCGGGCGCCCAGCGGGTCGGCCGGCCACTCGGCGCGCAGCACCAGCTCGGTGGTCGGGTTCACCGCGTCACCGGCCGGCTCGGGCGCCCACTGGTCGACCAGCAGCCCGTCCCCGCCGTCCAGGCAGGCGTCGTACACCTCCCGCAGCAGGACCGACGGGCCGCGGAACCGCTTCGCCGCCTCTCCCCACCAGTAGCCGGAGCACAGCAGCAGCCGCCGCGGCCGGGTCACCGCCACGTACGCCAGCCGGCGTTCCTCCCGCTCGTCGTGCGCCCGCCAGGCGTCGGTGAAGTCCGCCACCGCCCGAGCCACCCCACGCTGGTCCTCCGCCTGCTCCAGGCCCAGCTGCGGCAGCCCGTCGGCGTCGCCGCGCAACGGGAACGGCAGCACACCCAGCCCACCCAGCCAGTGGTCGGAGTTGCGCACCGGTCCCGGCCAGACGCCCCGGGTGAGGCCGGCGACCGCCACCACGTCCCACTCCAGGCCCTTCGCGGCGTGCGCGGTGAGGATCTGGACAGCCCCCTCCACCACCTCGACCTCGCCCGGGGCCAGGCCGCGCTCCTCGTCCTCGGCGGCGGCCAGGAAGGCCAGGAAGCCGGCCAGGGTAACGCCCGGCGTCTCACCACCGAACCGGGCCGCGACGTCACCGAGGGCGTCCAGGTGACCGCGGGCCAGGCCGGCGTCACCGGTGCCGTCCCGGCCGGCCCGGACCGCCACCTCCACGTCCAGGCCGATGGTCCGCTCGACGTCCGCGATCAGTTCCGGCAGCGACTGGTCCAGCCGGTAGCGCAGCAGCGCCAGCTCCGTGCCGTACGCCCGCAGCCGGGCGTACCCCTGGTCGGAGTACGCCTGCGCCGGGCCCAGGTCGGCCAGCGCCTCGACCAGCGTGGCCTCGTCGAGGGCGTCCACGGTGATCTCCGGCCCGTCGTCGCCGGTGAGCCGCTGCCGCTCCCGGGCGATGGCCCGGGCCCGCCGGTGCAGGGCCACCAGGTCCCGCGGGCCGATCCGCCAGCGCGCGCCGGTGAGCAGCCGCAGCAGCGCCGCCCCGTCGGTCGGGTCGGCGAGCACCCGCAGTGTGCAGACCACGTCGCGTACCTCGGGGGTGTCCAGCAGGCCGCCCAGGCCGACCACCTCGACCGGCAGCCCCCGGGCCCGCAGCGCGCCCTCGATCGCCGGGATCTGGCTGCGCAGCCGGACCAGCACGGCGGTGGTGGGACGCTGCGGCACCGGGATGTGCTCGGGCAGCGCGTCGGGCATCCGGGCCGCCCCCCGCCAGGCGGCGAGGACGCTGTCGGCGATCCACTCGGCCTCGTCGGCGTACGTCTCCAGCAGCGCGCAGTGCACGGTGCCGGCGGCCCGGCCGTGCGGGGTGCGGTGCGGGATCGGGTCCTTGACGCTCAGCGCGGCGTGCAGCTCCGGCACCCGCGCCCCGGCGGCGCGCAGCGGCACCGACAGCGCGTTGGCCACCCCGAGGATCTCCGGCCGGTTGCGCCAACTGGTGCTCAGGCCGAGCACCTCGGCGGGGGTGCCGTCGGCGCGGGCGAAGTCGGTCGGGAAGCGTTCCAGGGTGCCGGCGCTGGCCCCGCGCCAGCCGTAGATGGACTGGCAGGGGTCACCGACGGCGGTCACCGGGTGGCCGCCACCGAAGAGCGCACCCAGGAGCACCACCTGGGCGTGGCTGGTGTCCTGGTACTCGTCGAGCAGCACCACCCGGTAGCGGTCCCGTTCGATCTCCCCCACCCCGGGATGGTCCCGGGCCACCCGGGCCGCCCGGGCCAACTGGTCGGCGAAGTCCATCGCCTCGAAGTCGTCCTTGCGGCGCGCGTACGCCCGGACCAGCGGGAGCAGCTTCAGCCGGGTCTGCTGGAGCTGCAACGCCTTCCGCACGTCGGCGTAGACCCGGCCGGGGCGGGACTGCACGTCGGCGAAGAACCGGCCGGTCCAGGCGGCCAGGGCGTCCGGGTCGACCAGGTGCTCGTCCAGCTCACCGGCGAGGGCCAGCACCGCGTCGGTGATGGTGCTCGGCATCCGGTCGACCTCGGACATGTCCCCGTCGTAGTTGCGGACCAGCAGGTCCACCAGCTGCCACCGGGACGCCTCGGTGAGCAGCCGGGTGGAGGGCTCGTAGCCGGCCCGCAGGCCGTGCTCGGTGACGATCCGGCCCGCGTACGAGTGGTAGGTGGCGATGGTGGGCTCGCCGGCCAGCGGATCGTCCAGCGGGTCCCGGCCCCGCCGCCCCAACCGGCGCACCAGCTGGTCCAGCCGGGTACGCACCCGGTGCGCCAGCTCACCGGCCGCCTTGCGGGTGAAGGTCAGGCCGAGGATCTGCTCCGGCCGGACGTACGAGTTGGCCACCAGCCAGACCACCCGGGCGGCCATCGTCTCGGTCTTGCCCGAGCCGGCGCCCGCGACCACCAGCAGCGGCGCCACCGGCGCGGCGATGATCTCGGCCTGCTCCCGGGTGGGCGCCGGCAGCCGCAGCAGCCTGGCCAGCTCGACCGGGGTGTAGCGGGGGCCGGCGTCGGCGGTGCGGGGCGCCGGGGCGGCGGTGCCGAAGAGCGCGGGCTGGGTCACCGCGGGCCCTCCGGCCGCCCGGGGACGTTCGGCGCGCTCACTGGTCCTCCGGGGCGGGTCGGGTGGCCGGCGGCTCGACCACCTGGCGGCCCTGCCCCGAGACCGGGCAGCTGGTGCGGACCGGGCAGACCCGGCACTTGGAGTTGGCGACGGCGGCGAAGGTGGCGGCGGCCATCGTATCGGCGGTCCGCCGGACCAGCGCGGTCGCCCAGCCGGCCGCCGGCCCCTCCCCGGCGGCAGCCTGGGCCTGTTCCCGGGCGTCCTTGCCTCCGGTGCCGAGCTGCACCAGCGCGGCGCCGCCCGGCTCGTCACCGAACTCGGCGAACGCCCCCGCCTCCACGGCCGCCTGGTACGCCCCGAGCTGCGGGTGCTCGGCGACCTCCCGCTCGGTGACGGCGGTGGACTTGCCGGTCTTCAGGTCGATCACCACGAGCCGCCCGTCGTCGTCGACCTCCAGCCGGTCCACCCGGCCCTTGAGCTCGACCGGGCGCTGCGGGTCGTCGAGGCGGACCGCGAACTCGTGCTCGATGGCGAGCAGCCGCCGCGGGTTGCCGGCCAGCCAGCGCAGCAGCTTGTCCACCATCGCCTCGGCGCGGGCCTGTTCGGGGCCGACCATCCAGCGGGCGGCCAGCTCGATCGCGTCGAACCGGGCTGCCACGTACTCCAGCAGGGCGGTCCGGTCGGCGCTGGCGTCCTCGGCGAGCATCGCGGCGGCGTGCACCAGGTTGCCGACGCCCTGGGCGGTGCTGGCCGGGCCGCTGCCGCCGTGCCGTTCCAGCAGCCAGCGCAGGCTGCACCGCAACGCGCTCTCCATCGCCGACGGGGTGACCCGGACCGGGTCGCCCTCGTCGACCAGCGGCCGGTCGTCGGAGAGCGGGCGCAGCCCCCACCACTGGTCCGGGTGCGCGCCGGGCACCCCGGCGGCGGCCAGCCGGGCCAGCTCGGCCGCCGCGGCCTGCCGCCGGGCCGGCGGCGCCGCCGGGTTGGTGACCGCGGTACGCAGCTCGGCGACCAGCGCGGAGAGGGTGAGCGCCCGGGGCGGCCGGGTGACCGGCAGCTCGCCGGGCGGGCCGTCCTCGTGCTCCTCGTCGACCACCGGCACCGGCCCGTCAGGCGTGCCGCCGGCCTCGTCCGTCGGTCCGGGGGTGACCGGTCGGGGCCCGGGGGCGGGGCCGGTCGGCGTCGGCCCACCGCCGCCGACGGCGGGCGGCTCGGTGGCCCCCAGCTCGTGCAGGAAGCGGCTGGGCTGTTCCTCGTGGTCGTCGCCGCCCACCGCCGCCGAGGCGACCGCGGTGACCAGCAGCCGGCGCCGGGCCCGGCTCACCGCCACGTGGAACAGCCGGCGCTCCTCGTCGAGCAGGGCGGAGGTCTGCCCGACCAGGCCGGCCCGCAGGCCGGTGCCGTCGGCCCGGCCGGCCAGCACGTCGACCAGCCGCTCCGAACCGAGCAGGCTGCCGCGCAGCCGCAGGTCGGGCCAGGTGCCCTCCTGCGCCCCGGCCACCGCGACCAGGTCCCACTCCAGCCCCTTGGCGGCGTGCGCGGTGAGCAGGCGTACCGCCTCGCCCCGGTCGGCGCTGGCGGCCAGGGTGTCCGCCGGCAGGTCCTGGCCGAGCACGTGGTCGAGGAAGACCTCGGTACGCGCGCCGGGCAACCGGTCGGTGAACCGGGCGGCGGCGTCGAAGAGCACCAGCACGGCGTCCAGGTCGCGGTCGGCCGCCTCGGCCCGCCAGCGCTGTGCGCTCTCGTGCTCGCCGGTGGCCGCCCGTCCCCGGGTGATCTCCCCGGCCCAGCGTTCGGCCAGGCCGCTGGCGTTCCAGACCGACCAGAGCACGTCCTCGACGGTGGCGCCCGGCCGCTCGGCGGACTCCCGGGCGATGGCCAGCAGCCCGGCCACGGCCTGCGCCGGCTCCGCCCAGCGGCGGTCGATCGCGCCCAGCTCCTCCGGGTCGCGTAGTGCGTCGACGATCAGCTCACCGGAGGGGCGCCGGTCGCCGGCGGCCAGGGCCAGGGCACGCAGGCCCTGCCGCAGCCGCCGCTCGGCCAGCGGGTCGGCGCCGCCCAGCGGCGAGTGCAGCAGCGCGACGGCGGACTCCTCGTCCAGCCGCTCCGGCTCCAGCGCGCAGCGCAGCAGGAGCAGCAGCGGCGCGACCGCCGGTTGCAGGTGCAGCGGCAGGTCCTCGCCGTGCACCACGGTCGGTACGCCGGCCGCGTGCAGCGCCCGTTGCAGCGACGGCAGCCGCAGCGCGGTGGACCGCACCAGCACCGCCATCCGCGACCAGGGCACCCCGTCGAGCAGGTGCGCGGTGCGTAGCGCGTGGGCCAGCCAGACCGCCTCGCTGGTGGCCGAGCGGAAGGTGCGGACCTCCAGCTCGCCGGGGGGCGCGTCGGGCAGCGGATGCAGCCGCCGGTGCGCCGCCGGGCCGCGCAGTCGGCGGGCCAGCCGGCCGGTGGCGCCGAGCAGCCGCGCGCCGGCCCGGTAGGAGGTGGTCAGCACGACCCGGGCGGCGGGCGCTCCGGAGGCCGTCCGGAACCGGTGCGGGAAGGTGGTGACCACGGCGGGGTCGGCGCCGCGGAACGCGTACGTGGAGGAGTCCGGGTCGGCGAACGCGACCAGGGACCGGCCACCGCCGGTCAGCACGTGCAGCAGCTCCTGCTGGGCCGGGTCGGTGTCGGCCAGCTCGTCGACGTAGACGTGGCGCAGCCGGCGGCGCTCGGCGTCGAGCAGCTCCGGGTCGTCCAGCAGCATGCCGGTGGCGGCCCGGACCAGCTCCGCCGGGTCGTACGCGATGGAGCCGCGGTTGCTGACGTCGCGCAGGGCGAGGACGGCGACGTACTCCCGGAGGAAACGGGCGGCGGCCGGCCAGTCGGCGCGGCCCAGCTTCTCGCCCAGCCGGGCCAGCTCCACCGGACCGACGCCCCGCTCGGCGGCACGCATCAGCAGGTCCCGCAGCTGCGCGGCGAAGGCCCGGGTGCGCAGTGCGGGGAGCAGGTCCTCCGGCCAGCCGACCGGGTCGTCGTCGGGCTCCTCGCCGACCACGTCGAGCAGCTCGCGGATGATCAGATCCTGCTCGGGGCCGGTCAGCAGCCGCGGCGACGGCTCGCCCCGCTCGGCGGCGGCCCGGCGCAGCAGCCCGAAGGCGTACGCGGGGAAGGTGCGCACCAGCGGCTCGCGGAGCACCCGGTGCCCGTCGGCGGCGATCCGGGCCTCCAACCGGTGCCGCAGGTCGGTGGCCTGCCGGCGGCTGAAGGTCAGCACCAGGACGCGTTCCGGGTCGACGCCCTCGGCGACCCGGGCGGCCACCGCCTCGACCAGGGTGCTGGTCTTGCCGGTGCCGGGACCGCCGACGACCAGCAGCGGGCCGTCGGTGTGCGCGACGATCTCGGCCTGCACCGGGTCGGCCAGCCGCCCGGCCGTGAACCGGACCCCGGCCGGACCACCCGCGGCCCCGACCCGTACGCCCTCACCGGCCGGACCGCCCCCGGTCACCGCCTGGACGCCGGAACCGGCCGGCGTGCCGGGGCCGGCCTGCGTGGCATCGCCCGCCGACCCCTCGGGCCGGCGGCCCGCCTCGGCCCCCTCTGTGGACCGACCATCCCCCCGCGCCGTCCCGCCGTCCGCGCGGTCCCCCCGGACCCCCTCGGCGGGCCGGCGCACCAGCCGGTACGCCTGCATCACCTCATCCCACCACGCCGGTACGACATCCCCACCCCCACCACCCCGCCCTCAGCCCCAGCTCACGTCGATCATGAGGTTGACGGCACAAATGGAGATCCACTTCGCCGCGAACTTCATGATCAACGGGCCGGGTCGGGGGTGTGGGGTGGGGTGGGGCAGTCAGGTGAGGTGGGATTCGAGGGCGTCCAGGGCGGCGGGGACGGTGTCGGTAACCGTGAGCAGGGCCAGGCCGGCGGGCTTGAGGAAGGTCTGGTCGGCCAGGGCGCCGAGCCAGTCGACCAGCGGACGGTAGAACCCGTCGGCGTCCACCAGGGCCATCGGCTTGGTGTGCATGGTGAGCGTGGCGGTGGTCCAGACCTCGAAGAGCTCGTCCAGGGTGCCCAGCCCGCCGGGCAGGGTGAGGAACGCGTCCGACTTCTCGATCATGAGGGTCTTGCGGCTGGCCATCCCGTCGGTCACCAGCAGCTCGTCCGAGGCGAGGTCGGCCACCTCCAGGTCCACCAGCGCCTGCGGGATCACCCCGATCGTCCGCCCGCCGGCCGCGCGGGCGCCGTCGGCCAGGGCGCCCATCATCCCGACGCAGCCGCCGCCGCTGACCAGCGTGTGCCCTCGCCGGGCCAGCTCCGCGCCGGTGGCGGCGGCCAGGTCCAGCCAGCGCTGGTCGAGGGTCCGGGAGGAGGCGCAGAAGACGCAGATCGCCGCCACCGGATCAGACCTCCCCGCCCGGCCGGGTGACCCGTCCGCCGGCCGGTCCCCCGGTACGCTCCGGCTCCGGCGTCGCCTCGGCGGCGGCCTGCTGGTCCTCCCCGGTACGCGCCACGGCCTCCTCGCGGACGGCCTCCTGCTCGGCGGAGAGGGCCGCCTCGGCCTCCACGATGTGCCGCACCGCCGCGTCGACGTCGTCGGTGACGCAGATCAGCTCCAGGTCGACCGGGCCGATCTTGCCGTCGGCGGCCATGGTGTCCCGCAGCCAGTCCAGCAGCCCCTGCCAGTACGCCTGCCCCATCAGCACCACCGGGAACCGGGTCACCTTGCCGGTCTGCACCAGGGTCAGCGCCTCGAAGAGCTCGTCCATGGTGCCGAAGCCGCCGGGCAGCACCACGAACGCCTGGGCGTACTTGACGAACATGGTCTTGCGGGCGAAGAAGTACCGGAAGTCGATGGCCAGGTCGACCCAGTCGTTGAGGCCCTGTTCGAAGGGGAGCTCGATGCCGAGGCCGACGGAGAGGCCGCCGGCCTCGCTGGCGCCCCGGTTCGCCGCCTCCATGACCCCTGGGCCGCCGCCGGTGATCACGGCGTAGCCGGCCCGGGCCAGCGCGGCCCCCAGCTCCTCGGCCATCCGGCACTCGGGGCTCTCCGGCTTGCTGCGGGCCGAGCCGAAGACGCTCACCGCCGGCGGCAGGTCGGCGAGGGTGTCGAACCCCTCGACGAACTCGGAGAGGATCCGCAGTGCGCGCCAGGCGTCCTTGGTCTTCCAGTCCCCGCGCCCGCTGGAGTCCAGCAGGCGCTGGTCGGCGGTGCTGGACGGGATGGCGCCGCGACGCAGCGTCACGGCGCCCCGGTGCCGTTCCGGGTCGCGGCCGGGCTGGCGCCCGTTGCTCTGGCTCATGAGGGCCACCGTAGTGGAGCAGCTCACGGTTGGCGTGCGGGCCGGGCCGGCCGGGAAATAGTTCCGGATCTTGAGCAACCAAACCGGTTGCCCACACGTCTTACCATTCACATACCCGGTATGCCGGGGCACGCGCCTTCGGGGGAGGAGCCAGCGTGATCAGTAACAGCGAGATGACCCGGATCCGTCGTCAGATGCAGCGACGGATCCACGACGTCGTGGCCGAGCGCCGCCGCGCCCGCCTGTTGGAAGCCCACACCCCTGATCCCACCGCCCAGCCCACCACCACCCAGCCCCTCACCCCCGCCCCCTAGACCAACCCCACCCTCCCCAGCCCCGCCCAGCGGGGCGATCAAGGAGTTTGCGTCACCGGGAGCGTTCTCCGGTGACGCAAACTCCTTGATCAACGGGAGAGCCTGCGGGCGACGGGGGTGGGGTGGGGTGGGTCAGGCAGGGGTGAGCCAGCGGTGGAGGGTGGCGGCGCCGTCGCGGATCTTGCCGATCTCGACGTGCTCGTCCTTGTGGTGGGCCAGGTTGGGGTCACCCGGGCCGAAATTCAGCGCCGGGATGCCCAGGGCGGCGAAGCGGGCCACGTCGGTCCAGCCCAGCTTGCCGATCGGGGCGGCACCCACCGCCGCCAGGAACTCCCGCGCGGGCGGGGCGTCCAGGCCGGGCGCCGCGCCGGCGGCCGAGTCGGTCACCACCAGGTCGAAGCCGGCGAACACCTCGCGTACGTGCGCCTCGGCGGCGGCGGGGTCGCGGTCCGGGGCGTACCGGAAGTTCACCTCGACCTCGCAGCGGTCCGGGATCACGTTGCCGGCCACGCCGCCGTGGATGCCGACGGCGTTGAGCCCCTCCCGGTAGTCGCAGCCGTCGATCGTCACCCGGCGCGCCTCGTACGTCGTCAGCCGGCGCAGCACCTCACCGGCGGCGTGGATCGCGTTCGAGCCGTGCCAGGAACGGGCGGCGTGGGCCCGGGCGCCGGTGGTGGTCACCGTCGCCCGCAGCACGCCCTGGCAGCCGGCCTCGACGATGCCGTACGTCGGCTCCAGCAGGACCGCGAAGTCCGCCTCCAGCCACTCCGGGTGCGCCTGGGAGACCAGGGTCAACCCGTTGTAGCGGGACTCGATCTCCTCCGCCTCGTAGAAGAGGTAGGTGACGTCGTACCGCGGGTCGGGCAGGGTCACCGCGAGGTGCAGCGCGAACGCCACCCCGGACTTCATGTCCGAGGTGCCGCAGCCGTACATCAGGTCGCCGCGCATGGTCGACGGCCAGTTGTCGTTGTGCGGCACGGTGTCCAGGTGGCCGGCGAGGACCACCCGCTGGGACCGGCCCAGGTCGGTACGCGCCATCACGGTGTTGGAGTGCCGGTACGTGGTCAGGTGCGGGACGGACCGCAGGACCTCCTCGACGCAGTCGGCGATGGCCTTCTCGTTGAGGGACACGGACTCCATGTCGACCAGCACGCGGGTGAGCGCCACCGGATCGGCCAGGACCTCGGGGGTCAGCGGGTTCTGCATGTCTCGCACGGTACCGTCAAAATCGTGACCACTGCACAGTCTGCCTGGGGCATCGGCCTCGCCACGATCACCGCTGACGATCAGGTGCTCGACACCTGGTACCCGACCGGCAAGCTGGGCCTCGGCGAGCTGCCGCTGGTCCCCGGGGAGGACCAGGCCGACGTCCTGGACCTTCCGCCGGGCGCGATCGGCGAACGGGCGCTGCCCGGCCTGCGTACCGTCGAGGTGACCACGGTGATCGGCTCGCTGGACGACCCGATCTCCGACGCCTCCGACGCGTACCTGCGGCTGCACCTGCTCTCCCACCGCCTGGTGCGGCCCAACGAGCTCAACCTCGACGGCATCTTCGGCAAGCTGGCCAACGTGGCCTGGACCTCGGCCGGGCCGTGCCCGCCGGAGCGGGTGGACGAGCTGCGGGTCATCGAGCGGGCCGCCGGCCGCCACCTGGCCGTGTACGGGGTGGACAAGTTCCCCCGGATGACCGACTACGTGGTCCCGGCGGGCGTACGGATCGCCGACGCGGACCGGGTCCGGCTCGGCGCGCACCTGGCCGCCGGCACCACCGTGATGCACGAGGGCTTCTGCAACTTCAACGCCGGCACGCTGGGCACCTCGATGGTCGAGGGCCGGATCGTGCAGGGCGTGGTGGTCGGCGACGGCTCCGACATCGGCGCAGGAGCGTCGATCATGGGCACGCTCTCCGGCGGCGGCACCGACAAGGTGCGCATCGGCGAGCGGAGCCTGGTCGGCGCGAACGCCGGCATCGGCATCTCGCTCGGCGACGACTGCGTGGTCGAGGCCGGTTGCTACGTCACCGCCGGCTCCAAGATCACGCTGCCGGACGGCCGGGTGGTCAAGGCCCGCGAGCTCTCCGGGGTGGACGGGCTGCTCTTCTGGCGCAACTCGGTCAGCGGCGCGCTGGAGGCGAAGCAGCGCAGCGGCAAGGGCATCGAGCTGAACGCGGCGCTGCACGCCAACTGACGTTCGCCGCGCGGAGTGAGCCGGGTCTGCGAGCCCGGCAGTCGCGAACAGAGTCGGCACTGACCGGACCGCTCCGGGTCCGCGGCGCATCGGCCGCGGACCCGGAGGTACGGCTCACCGCAGCCGGTAGGCCCCGATGATCCGCTCGGTCACCGTGCTGCCGGCCGCGTCCCGGGCTTCGGCCCGCAGCGAGACGTACCCGGCCCGGTCGGGGTGGCGCACCACGGCCACCCAGCCCAACGGCGTGTGCCGCACCCGGGCCGGCTGCCACCTCTTCCCACCGTCGTACGACACGTCGACGGTGAGCGCCGTCAGCTTCGCCGTCGGCGCGCCGGGCTGGCGCTGCACCGCCACCGGGATGACGTACGGCCGCCCCTTCGGGGCGCTGTTGTCGATCCGCAGCGGCGGCGTGAAGCGGACCGCCATCGCCGGCAGCCGCACCCAGTCCTTGCCGGCCACGTGCCGGGACCGGAACGTCCAGGCGGCGCCGACCTCGCTGCTGAGGTCGGTGAAGCCACGCCGGGCCGAGGTCACGACCTTGTAGTCGGCCGCCCCCGGCGGCACGGTGAACTCGGCGTAGCCGGCCGAGTCGCTCTCGGCGAGCAGCTTGCCGTTGCGGTAGAGCGCGGTCCGCGCGGTGTCGTTCAGCGACCCGCCGGGGTGGCCCGCCGCGTCAGTGTGCACCGGCAGGATGACCAGCAGCGTGTCGCCGAGCCGGGTGATGCCCTGCTCCGGCCAGCGGGGCTGCGGGAACGACGGCCCGTACGGCGCGGAGTTCCAGTCCTCGTGCGCGGTCCGGCCGGCCCGGTACGCGGTCGGCACCGACTCCAGCACGGCCTTGACGTCCAGCCAGCCCTCCTCGGTCGGGGTACCGAAGTCCAGCTCGGAGGCCCAGCGCATCCCCGGGCTGGTGCTGTAGTGCTCGGTCCGCCGGCCGGGCAGCGGCGCGGCGAGGATCAGCGCCGAGCCGCCCGTGTTGTAGCCGGACTCCGGCATGACGTACCGCTCGGCCTGCATTCCCGGATAGCCACCCCGGAACCGGTGCACCACGGTGGCCAGGTCCCGCTGCCGGTAGTCCCGGACGAAGCCGGTCGGCATCCGGCCGGGGAAGACCTCGCTCAGCGCGTACAGGTAGGGGCTGGTCCGGGTCCCGTCGGTCCACTGGCTGGAGAGGCTGGCGACGAACCGGTCGGCGGAGACCCGGGGGCCCAGGTGGGCGGTGTACAGCCCGTCGAAGCCGGCCGCCCAGAGCCCGAAGCCGTAGATCACGTCCTTGCCGTAGTAGGTGGTGCTCAGGTCGATCAATTCCGGGCTGGCACCGGATCGGGGCACCGTCATCCCGACCGGCCGCCCCGCGCGGGCGGAGAGGGTGATCCGCTGGTCGTGGTCGACCACCATGTCGGGACGGGCGAGCATCGTGGTCTCCACCCAGTCGCCGGACCCGTCAGGCCGGTAGATCAGGCTGTTGAGCGCGTACCGACCCCTGGGGACGCGGACGGTGGCCTCGCCATCCGGGTCGTTGATGTCCAACGGAAATTCGAAGCGGTCCAGGTTGACCAGCGAGGTGTAGTGGTCGCCGGTCCGGGCGCCGGCGCGGTCCTCGGTCCGGATGGTCAGCGCGTAGCTCTCCACCTCCCGGTTCACCGCCAGCGGGGTGACCGCGACGGTGGTTCCCGCGTGGGCGACCAGCCGGCCGGTCCAGAAGCCGTCCGCCCCGCCGAGGCGGGTGTCTGCGGTGACGGTCACCTGGCCGGTGCCGCCGGCCGGCACGGTCAGCCGGGACGGGCTGACCCGGAACATCCCGGCCGGCGCGGGCCGTCCGCCCGGCCCGCTGATCTCGGTGCCGATCTCCAGCGTCAGCGGCCCGGTGCCGGCGTTGCGGTAACGGACCGTCCGGGTGATCGGCGCGTCGTCGCCGTGCGGCCACAGCGCCTTGCCGAACGAGACGCTGGCCGGATCGCTGGTGACCTGCTCGGTGATGGCGTGCGCCACGTCCACCCGGCCGGCGCCCTGCGCGAAGGCGGTCTGCGCCGGGTGCGGTTTCGCGGACGCCATCAGGAGGGCCTTGTACCGGCCGGCGTTCCAGCCGGGGTGCTGCTGGGCGAGGAGCGCCACCGCGCCGACCACGTGCGGGGTGGCCATCGAGGTGCCGGAGAGGGCGACGTACTTCTCCCCCACCGGTTCGCCGATCACGCCGTGGGCGGCCCGGGCGGCGACGATGCCGACGCCGGGGGCGGTGATGTCGGGCTTGATCGCGTCGTCACCGATGCGCGGGCCTCGACTGGAGAAGTCGGCCAGCTCGTCGTCGCGGTCCACCGCACCGACGGCGAGGGCGGCGTCGGCGCTGGCCGGTGAGCCGACCGAGGCGTCGGACCCGTCGTTGCCGGCGGCGGTGACGAAGAGGGTGCCGGTCTGCGCGGTCAGCGTCTGCACGGCCTGCTCGAGCGGGTCGACCTCGGGGGTGTCCCAGCCGCTGAGGCTCATGTTGACCACGGTGGCGTGCTTCTCGGCCGCGGCCCACTGCATGCCGGCGAGGATGGCCGAGTCGGTGCAGCCCTCGTCCTCGCAGACCTTGCCGGAGAGCAGGGTCGCGTCGGGGGCCACGCCCCGGTACTTCCCGCCGGAGGCGGCGCCGCTGCCGGCGATGATGGAGGCCACGTGCGTGCCGTGCCCGACCGTGTCGTCGTTCTCCGGGACGGCACTGAAGTTGCGGGCCTCGGCGACCCGGCCGGCCAGGTCGGGGTGGGTGAGGTCGACGCCGGTGTCGAGCACCGCGACGGTGACGCCCTTGCCGGTGAAGCCGGCCTTGTACGCGGCGGGCGCGCCGATCTGCGGCACGCTGTGGTCGAGGGTGACCCGCCGCCTGCCGTCGAGCCAGATCCGGTCGACACCCCCTGCCGTGTCGACGCGGGCGCCGGCCCGTCCGGTGGTGAGGCCAGCCCAGACCCCGGCGGTGTCGGTCTTCGTGGCCACCAGGGCCGCGCCGCCGATCGCCGGCAGGTCGCGGGTCACCCGGGTGCCGGCCGGCGTGGCCGTCGCCCGGCGGGCCACCCCCTGGCGGTACGACACCAGCAGCGGCAGCGTGTCCCGGTGGGCGTCGTCGTAGCCGGCGGCGATCAGCTCGGTGACGTCGAAGAGCCGCCGGTCGACCCGGCCGGCCCGGATCAGCGGCAGCGCGTCCTGCGGCAGCACGGTGAGATGGTCGCGGTCGCGGCGGACCAGGAATCCGATGCCGGCCCGGCCGGCGCCGGGGCGGACGGCGGCCCGGCCGGCGGCGGTGAGGGTGACCCGGTCACCGGTGAGCAGGGTGACGGTCGCCGACCGGCCGGCGCCGGGCGGTGCGGCCGGGGCTGCGCTGGTCGGGGCTGCGGTGGCCGGCCCGGCCGGTGCGGTACGCGGTGCGGCGGAGACCGGCGCGTGCCCGCCGATCACCATCCCGAGCGTGAGGCCGAGGGCGGCCAGTTTTCTTCTGCTTCGGGGCAACGGTTCCTCCTCCTGAGGCGTCTACATCGATGGGAGCTACATCGATGGATCGCCCCAGGATTGCATACCAGGTATGCAACAGGGAGTCGCCAAGCCGACATATCTCGCCAAACAGCCGAACCGGCATCGGGCATGATCGACTCATGGCATCCATGAAGGAACGCATGCTGGCCGGCGAGCCGTACATCGCCGAGGGCCCCGAGATCATGGCCGACCTGGACCGGGCCGCCCGACTGGCCGAACGCTTCAACACCAGCTCCGCGAGCGACCCGGAGGGCCGGCTGGCGGCCCTGAAGGAGCTGCTCGGCTCCGTCGGCGAGGACACCTGGATACGCCCACCCTTCCACTGCGACTACGGCACCCAGATCCACCTCGGCCCGCGTTGCTTCGTCAACTTCAACGCGGTGTTCCTCGACGTCGCCCCGATCACCATCGGCGCGGACGTCCAGATCGGACCGAACGTCCAACTGCTCACCGCCACCCACCCGATCGAGCCGGAGGCCCGGCGGGCCAAGTGGGAGGGCTCCGCCCCGATCACCATCGAGGACAACGTCTGGCTGGGCGGCGGCGTCATCGTGCTGGCCGGGGTGACCATCGGCGCCAACACCGTGGTCGGCGCCGGCGCGGTGGTCACCCGCGACCTGCCACCCAACGTGGTCGCCGTGGGTAACCCCGCCAAGCCGATCCGGACCCTGTAGACGCCGTTTGAGCTGCCAATACGACGGATCGGCCGGTGGCCGGAAGCCCTCCGAGAGGCGCACTCTGGGTAGCTAGAGGGTTACCAGGGAGTGGGCATGGTGGAGCGGGTGCTGGAACTGCGGGTGCACGGGGTCTCCAACACCCCGCCCCAGCAGATCCTCGGGCTGCAACCGGAGCCGGGCGGCGCCGGGGCCCAGCCGTGGCTGGTCGCCGGGGGCGAGGTCACCGGTTTCTACCGGTCCACCGCCGCCCGGCCGGACGAGCCGATCGCCGTCGAGGCGTACAGCTGGGGGCAGTTGACCTCCGGCGCGCGGACCGCGCGCGACGTGGAGCGGGCGTTGTGGACCGTGCTGTTGCCGTTCACCCTCGCCAACGTGGCCCTCTACGCCCGGCCCGGCATCCCGGCCGACCCGGACCGGGAACGCTGGGGCAGCCGGTCGGGGCTCACCGCCTGGTTGATCCGGTTGTTCTGCCTGAGCCTCACCGTCACCCTGGTGGTCACCGTGACCGGGATCGGCGTCGACCTCGTCGGTTGGCAGTGCGTGGACCGCAGCTGCCTGGGGCAGCTGCCCGGGCCCTGGGAGTTCCTCGCCGACGGGTGGTGGGGGCAGGGCACCCGGGCGCTCGCCGTCGGCCTGCTGCTGCCGCTGGCCCTGCTCGTCCTACTGGGCCTCATCACCTGGCGTACCTATCAGTACGAGGCGGAGATGCCGGCCGAACCGCGCACCCGGCCGGCCGCCCCGGAGACCGAGGCGGAACCGCCGGCCAACCCCCTGCAGGATCCCACGTTCTGGTGCGGTGAGGGGCAGCTGCGCCGGGCCGGCCTGCTGCACCTGTGCACCGGCGCGGCCGTCGCGGCGGCGGTGCCGTTGGCCGCGGTGATCCGGATGGACCCACCGCGGCACGCCCGGGCGGTGGTGGCCTGGCCGACCGCCGCCGTCCTCGGGGCGGTCCTGGTGATCGCCGTGGTCGCCGTCGGCCGTCCCTACCTGACCCGGCGTGGCGGGGACACCCCGCTCGGGCCGTGGAGCTTCGCGGTCGCCCTGCTCACCGGGCTCGGTCTGGTCGGGACGTTCCTGCTCCTGCTGCTGCCGGACGGGCCCGCCGGCCGGCCGCTGACCGACCTGCGGCCCCCGGCTGGCTGCGCGCGGGACGCCACCCTGCCGGGCTGCCGGGCCGACCGGTCACTGCCCGGCTACGACGGCGCCGTCGCCTGGTTCGCCACGTACCAGGTCCTGCTGCTGATCGCGATCGGCGCCGTTGCCCGGTCCGGCCGCCGAGGGCTGGTCCCGCCGGTGCTGGCCGGCACCCTGCTGCCGCCGGCGGTGATCTGGCTCCACCCGGGACTTCCGGGACTGCCGCCGGCCCCGCCCGGGCTGGCGACCTGGATGGTCGCCGTGCCGGCCATCGCGGTGGCCGGCACCGGGTTGCTGCTGCATCCGGTCCCGACCGACGGCGAGCAGCAACCACTCGGACCGCGAACCGGCATCGTCTGGGGCCGGCGCGGTCCGGCCCTCATCGCCGGCTTCGGCTGGCTGATGGCCATCTCCTACTGTGCCGGACTGTTCTCCTGGGTCACCGACCGGCTCGACAAGGCGACCGGCCCAAACGGCCTGCCACCGGTACGGCAGCCCGAGCCGGTGCTCTGGGCCGGCCTCGGGTTCGTCGTCGCGCTGCTCGCCCTCGGCTGCACCGCGCTGCGCGCGGGGATGCTCTTCCACAACCTGCGCCGCCAGGAGTACGCCCGACTGACCCGCCCCGGCACCGGGCTCTCCGCGCACGACCTGCGGCGGTGCCGCGACGTCGCCCGGTTCCGGGCCCTGCATCAGCTGGTCGGCGACCACGGGGTCCGGTTGATCGGTTGCTACGCCACGGCCGTCGCGGTGCTGGTCACCCTCACCTGCGCCGCCGCCCTCTCCCGCGACCGGCCCGCCCTCGAACCGGTCGCCGGCTGGTGGGGTGTCCTGGACCGCGTCGCCGACGTCGGCGACTCGATGCTGGCCTGGCTGCCGGTGGTCATTGCCGGTGTGGGCCTGCTGGTCTACCGCAACGACACCGTGCGCCGCACCGTCGGCGTGTTCTGGGACGTCGGCACCTTCTGGCCCCGCGCGGCGCACCCGCTCGCCCCGCCCAGCTACGCAGAACGGGCGGTGCCGGAGCTGCAGACCCGGGTCGCCGGACTGCTCGGGCTACCGCCGAACGACCCGCGCCGGATGGACGGTGTGATCCTCTCCGGGCACAGCCAGGGCGCCGTCATCTGCGCGGCGATGCTGTTCCAGCTGCCGCCCCGGTGGCGGCGGCACACCTGGTTCTTCTCCTACGGCTGCCAGCTCACCCGCCTCTACGGCCGCGTCTTCCCCGCCTACTTCGGCCCGGAACGGCTGCGCGCGCTCGCCACGGCGCTCACCCCGCCCGCCGGGTACGTCGCCTGGACCAACTTCTGGCGGGACACCGACCCGCTCGGCTGGCCGGTCGACGCCGGGGAACGGGACGTCCCGGTGGCCGACCCGGAGGCCCTGCACCCGAGCGGCGGCGAGGTGGCCGACCCGCCGATCCGCAACCACAGCGGCTACCCGGAGGCGCTTGAGTTCCGCCGGGAACGGGCGGTGGTGGCCCGGCTGCTGCGCCGGGCCGTGCCGTCACCCCGGCAGCGGGTCGGCTAGCCGGACCACCAGGTCCGCCCGGCCTGCGGTGCCGGCAACCAGCGCCGCGTTCGTCTCGTCGGTGCCCAACGCCCACTGCCGGGCCTGCTCGGGTGACCGCCCGTACGCCTCGTGCCGGGCGGTCAGCCGGCGCAGCCGCAGCTCCGCGTCCAGATCGAGGAACCAGGCCTGGTGCAGCAGCGCCCGGACCTCGTCCCACGGGTATTCCGGAAGCAGCAGATAGTTGCCCTCGGTCACCACCAGCGTCACCTCGGGCGGCACCGCGATCGCCCCGGCGACAGGCTCCTCCAGGTCGCGGCGGAACTGCGGAGCGTACACGGTGGTGGGTTCCAGCCGGCGCAAGCGGCGCAGCAGCGCCACGTAGCCGTACGCGTCGAAGGTGTCGACCGCCCCCTTGCGGGCGTCCCGGCCGAGCCGGCGCAGCTCCGCCTGGGCCAGGTGGAAGCCGTCCATCGGCACCAGTGCCGCGGTCGGGCCGACCGCCGCGACCACCCGCTCGGCCAGGGTGGACTTGCCCGCACCGGGCGCCCCGGCGATGCCCAGCAGCTGCCGCGGCCCGTCGGCGGCCAGCACCCGGGCCCGGTCCACCAGGTCGTCGAGCGGCAGGGTGTGCGCCTCGGCCATCAACTCAGGGCCGGTTCGCTGATCGTGAAGCGAGCCTGGACGACGGCGTTCACGCCCTGCGGCTGCGGGTCCAGGTCCAGCTCCGGCGGCCCGCCAGCGGCGCCCCCACCCTTGAACGCCCGGCCCATCATCGGCACGCCGGCACCGTCGGTGTCGGAGAGCTCCAGCAGGCCGGTCACCCGGGCACCGAGCGCCTCGGCGTACTCCCGGGCGCGGGCCAGCGCGTCGGTGATCGCCGCGTGCCGGGCCTCCCGGTACGCCGGGCTGTCCGGGCGCAACGACCACCACGGCCCGGAGACCTCGACCTGGTCCTGGTCGGCCAGGCGCAGCATCAGCTCACCCAGGTCGGTGAAGTCGGTGACGGTGACCGTGGTGGCGACGCTGCCGTGATAGGCGACCACCCGTTCCCCGGAACGCTTCGTCTCCGGCCGCACCCACAGGTCACCGGTCTCCCGGTGGGCGATCACCGGCCCGTACGAGTCGAGCAGCACCCGCACCGCGGCGGCCCGCTCGGCCAGCCGGGTCAGGGTGGTCTCCCGGTCCCGGTCCCGGGCCGACGCCCGCACCGTGAACCGGGCCAGCTCGGGCGCCACCTCCCGGTACGCCTCGCCGCGTACCGCCACGACCGGAGCGTCCACCATGACCAACACCCTAGTCGCCGGAGACCGGACGCGCCTCGGCGTCGGGGTCAGGCCGGACACAGCCCGTCGTACCCGACCACGCCGCCGGTGACCCGGCAGCCGGTGAGGTGTCCCCCGGCCGCCCCGAGCTCGCACAGCCAGGCCACCTCGCCGGCTGGGTCGGCGTCGAGCGGGAAGTCGGCGCGGACCGGGCGCGACCGGCCGGCGGCGAGGGCGGCCCGGGCGGTCGCCGCCCGCTCGTAGCCGGCCACCAACGCGGCCCGGTCGTCCCGCCGTAGCGCGGTGGCGAGCTCGTCCAGGGCGGCCCGCACCGCGTCGAGCTGGCCCAGCACCTCGTCCCGGTTGTCCAGGAGCATGTTGGCGGTGCGCGGGGCCGGCGTGCCGGCGACCCGGGTCCCGTCCCGGAAGCTCCCCGCCGCCAGGGAGAGCACGGCGTCGCGCACCGGGGAGGCGTCGACGGCGCCGGCCAGGCCCCCCGCCAGGAGGTGCGGCACGTGCGAGGAGAGCGCCACCACCCGGTCGTGCGCCACCGGGTCCATCGGCACCACCCTGGCCCGGAAGACCTCCAGCAGCAGCGCCGCCAACGTCCGGAACCGCCCGATCCCCGCCGGGTCCGGGCAGAGCACCCAGGCAGCGCCGGTGAACAGGTCGGGACTGGCCGAGGCGAGCCCGGCCCGCTCCGTACCGGCCATCGGGTGGCCGGGGACGAACCGGTCGGCCAGGCCGTGCGCGACGGCGAAGGTGGCCACCGCCCGCTTGGTGCTGCCGACGTCGGTGAGCACGCAGTCCGGGCGGGCGATGGCGGCCACCTGCGTCAGCGTCGCGGTCAGGGTGGGCAACGGCCCGCAGAGGAAGACCACGTCGCGGTCGGCCACCGCTTGTTCGATGCCGTCCGGGCTGGTCAGGCCCCGGTCACGGGCCAACGCCCGGGTGGCCGGATCCGGGTCCCAGGCGGCCACGTCCAGGCCCGCCTGACGCAGCCGCAGCAGCACCGAACCACCGATCAGCCCGGTGCCGACCACCGCCGCCCGGGGCGGCGCGCCCGTCCGACCGTTGCCCATGGTGGTCGGGCCGTCAGACCTCGGCGAGCCGGCCGGCGACCGCGGCGACGTGCTCGTCGGACTCGGTCAGCGCCGCCCGGACGTACCGCTGGCCACCGGGGCCGTAGAAGGCTCCCGCCGCGACCAGGATGCCGCGCCGGGCCAGCCAGTCCACCGTCGCCCAGCAGTCCTCGTCCCGGGTCATCCACAGGTAGAGCCCGGCCTCGGAGTGCTCGACGGTGAACCCGGCGCCGGTGAAGGCGGCGTACAGCTGCTCCCGTCGGGCCCGGTAGCGCTCCCGCTGGGCGTCGGCGTGCGCCTGGTCGCCCAGGGCGGCCACCATCGCGGCCTGCACCGGGGCCGGCACGATCATGCCGGCGTGCTTGCGCACCTTGAGCAGCTCGGCGACCAGCCGCGGGTCACCGGCCACGAACCCGGCCCGGTAGCCGGCCAGGTTGGAACGCTTGGAGAGCGAGTGCACGGCCAGCACCGAGTCGTAGGAGCCGCCGCAGACCTCGGGCGAGAGCACCGACACCGGCTCGGCGTCGGCGGACCAGCCCAGCGGCAGGTAGCACTCGTCGCTGGCCACCACCGCGCCCCGCTCACGCGCCCAGTCGACGACCTTGCGCAGGTGCGCGGCGGGCAGCACCCGGCCGGTCGGGTTGCCGGGCGAGTTGACCCAGACCAGGCGTACCCGAGGGCTCGGACCGACCGCGGTCAGCGAGTCGGCGCGGACCGTGGTGGCGCCGGCCAGCCGGGCCCCGTCCTCGTACGTCGGGTAGGCGATCGACGGCACCACGACCACGTCGCCGGGCCCGATACCCAGCAGGGTGGGCAGCCAGGCGACCAGCTCCTTGGAACCGATCGTCGGCAGCACGCCCAGCCCGTCGACGCCGGCGCCGCAGGCCCGGGCCACCCACGCCGCGATGGCGTCCCGCAGCGCGGGGGTGCCCGCGGTGAGCGGGTAGCCGGGGGTGTCGGACGCGTCGGCGAGCGCCTGCCGGATCACCTGCGGCACCGGGTCGACCGGCGTGCCCATGGAGAGGTTGATCAGTCCACCGGGGTGCGCCGCGGCCAGGGCGGCCGCGGCGTCCAGCGTGTCCCAGGTGAAGTCGGGCAGCCGCGACGAGACCGGCTCGGGCCGGTTCAGTGGCCCTCTCCGCGCGGCGGCTGCGCCGCCACGAAGGTCGCGTCCTTCTCGACCTTGCCGATCTTCGACGCGCCACCGGGCGAGCCCAGGTCCTCGAAGAACTCGTAGTTCGCGCCGGTGTAGTCCTTCCACTGCTCCGGCACGTCGTCCTCGTAGAAGATCGCTTCGACCGGGCACACCGGCTCACAGGCACCACAGTCGACGCACTCGTCGGGGTGGATGTAGAGCATCCGATTGCCCTCGTAGATGCAGTCGACCGGGCATTCCTCGATGCATGCCTTGTCGAGCACATCCACGCACGGCTCGGCGATGATGTAGGTCACCGGTCTTCTCCTCCGCAAGACTCGCCGCGATCACCGCGACGGGTAAGAGCCTAGTATCTCGCCGGGGAGGAGGTCGATCGTGCTCCGACAGCAGGATGTGGGACACCGGATCGTGGTCCGGCGGATTGTGGGGATTCGCGAAGGCCGGCCGCAGTTCTCGGACGCTCTCGGTGAGCTGGTCGAGCTGACCGAGACCCAGATCACCCTGGCCACCCGGCAGGGCCGGCTGACCGTTCCGCTGGCCCAGGTGCACCGCGCCAAGCGGGTGCCGCCCACCGCCCGGCCGACCGCCGCCTCCGTGGTGGCGCTGGAGGTCGCCGCCGACGAGGCGTGGCCCGCCGCGGTCCGCGGCCGGCTCGGTGACTGGCTGCTGCGCGGCGCCGCCGGGTGGAGCGGTCGGGCAAACTCGGCGCTGCCGATCGGCGACCCGGACCGGCCGCTGCCGGCCGCGGTGGACGCCATCGAACGCTGGTACGCCGACCTCGGCCAGCCGGCGATGGTGAACACCCCGCTGCCGCTGGCCGCCCCGGTCGG
Source organism: Micromonospora siamensis (assembly GCF_900090305.1). Lineage (NCBI taxonomy): Bacteria > Bacillati > Actinomycetota > Actinomycetes > Micromonosporales > Micromonosporaceae > Micromonospora > Micromonospora siamensis. The sequence continues at coordinate 5,910,137 of NZ_LT607751.1, forward strand.
CGCGGAGCTCGACGCCCGAGGCTGGGGCACCCGGCCGCCGGTGCTGGTGCAGACCGTGCCGCTGGCCGCGCTGCCGCCGGCCCCGCCGGCGTCGGCCGATCGTCCTCCGGTGGAGCTCGCCACGGTGCCGTCCCCGGAGTGGCTGGCCGTCGCCGCCGGGCGCAAGGGCGGCCTCCCGGAGGCCGCGCGGCACGTGCTCACCGCCGTGGACCAGGTCCGCTTCGCCCACGTGTACGCCGACGGCGCGCTGGTCGCCATGGGGCGCGGCACGGTCACCGGCGGGGGCCGCTGGCTGGGGCTGAGCCTGATCGAGGTGGTCCCCGGGGCACGCCGACGGGGACTGGCCGACCGGGTGGTCCGTGAGCTGGTCGCCTGGGGTGCCGCAACCGGCGCGACGGACGCCTTCCTCCAGGTCGAGCAGCGCAACACCGCGGCCGTGGGCCTCTACCGGAAGCTGGGCTTCCACACCCACCACACCTACCTGACCCGGGTCGCCCCGCCCGCCTGACCGGGGCCCGGCGGGCCGAAGCGCGGAGATCAGCGGCGGACGACCTTGCGGGGCTTGGCGGACTTGATCTCCGCGTAGCGCTTGAGCAGCTGGGAGCGGTGGTCCCGGCCGAGGGCGGTCAGCAGGAGGTAGCCGATGGCGACCCCGGCGAACGCGGCGGCCAGGTAGAGCCAGATCTGGGCGAAGAAGAGCCCGGCGCCGCCGCCGAACGGGTTGTTGCCGACCAGCAGCGGACCGACCAGCACGGTCAGGGCCAACGCCACGCCCACCGCGGCGGCCACGTCGGCGGACCAACGGGCCAGCGGACGGGTGGCGCCCTGCCGGAAGGCCACCACGGCCAGGATCAGGCCGATCACCACGAACATCACCAGCGAGACCCGGTCCGCGGCCTTGTCGTCGCCCTCGAAGGCGAACCTGATGACCAGTCGAGCCAGCACGTTGACCGCGAACAGTGCCGCCGCGAGGGCGCCGATCGCGCGCCACCGATCCCTCATCGCACCTCTCCCGCCGTACCGCCCACCGGGGTCGGTGGGCCTTCTGGCAGGAATATGTACCACCCGTACCCGGGTGTCGTCATCACCCGCGGGACACGGCGGCGGCGGGGGCGAGCAACTGGCGGAAGATCATCACCGCGAAGGTCACCGCCCCGGCGAGGATCATCCCCAGGCCGAGGACGTTGTCCCCGCCGAGCAGGAGGTCACCCTCCCGGGTCCGGACGGCGGCCACCGCGATCAGCACGAACCACGGCAGCGCGGGCAGCAGGGCCGCCCAGCGGGTGCCGACGGCGGCGTGCGCGAACCAGCTCACCGCCACCGTCGCCGCGACCACCAGGCCGAGCCCGGCCACGCCGAACGCCAGGCCCACCAGGAGCTCCCCGGCCGAGGTGGACCGACCCTTGACGAACTCCCAGGCCGCCACCACCAGGATCAGCTCCAGCACCCCGGCCAGCGCGCCGGCGACCAGCGCCACCCCGCCGCCGGCCACCCGCAGCACCACGTCGAGCAGCCGCCCCGACCGGCCGGGCGGCGGCGGGGTGGTCTGCTCCGGCAGGACCGACATCGGCGCGATGGGCACGGTCACCGGGAGCCGACCGCCACGGCCGGGGACCGGTCGGCGCCGTCCGGCGCGAGGCCGGCGAAGAGGTCGTCCTCCCAGCCGTACGGGCCGCCGCCCGGTCCCTTCTCGCCGACCGCCAGGGTGAAGTACTCCACCCCCATGAACTCCGCGCCGAAGTTCCCGGCGATCGAGTAGAGCCACGAGTTGGCCGGGATCTGGGTGGCGTGCGCCCGCATCGCCGCCTCCTTGGCGGCGTGCTGGTCGGTGGCGTCGATCCGGGCGGCGATCTCCGGGTCCGGCGTGCCGAAGGGCAGCTCGTCGGCGTGGTCGATGCCCGCGAAGGGATTGTCCGACGACTCGGTGAAGTGGCTGAGGCCGGCCTCGAGGACGCTGCGCGGCATCGCCGTCCAGTAGACCTTGGCGGGGGCGATCCCCTCGGCGGCGGCCAGCTCGACGGCCCGCATCGCCACCCGGTGCGCCTGGATGTGGTCCGGGTGACCGTAGAAGCCGTTCGGGTCGTACGTGATCAGGACCTGCGGGCGGACCTCGCGGATCACCTCGACCAGCAGCCCTGCGGCCTCGTCGAGGTCGGCCCGCCAGAAGGCCCGGGGGTGCTCGTTGGTGGCCATGCCCATCATGCCGGAGTCGCGGTAGCGGCCGGCGCCGCCGAGGAAGCGGTGGTCGGCGACGCCGAGCGCGGCGCAGGCGGCGGCCAGCTCGGCGATCCGGTAGCCGCCGAGCTGGTCGGCCTCGGCAGCGGCGAGCTGCGCCAGCGCCGGCACGTGGATCTCGCCCTCCTCGCCGAGGGTGCAGGTGACCAGGGTGACGTGGGCGCCGTCGGCGGCGTAGTGGGCCATCGTCGAACCGGTGCCGATGGACTCGTCGTCGGGGTGCGCGTGGACCAGCAACAGGCGGCGGTCGGGCAGCGTCGTCACGACCGTCACTCTAACCGGCGGTCCGCCTCCAGACGGGCTGACGTGTCCGCCCAGGTCGGCCACATCACGCCGGGCGCGGCTCTACGATCCGGGTTGTGGACTTTCCCGAGCTGGCCGCCCGTACCCGTCGGTTCAGCCTCGGGGCGCCGCGCGCCGTCACCGTCGCCGAGGACGGCTCCCGGGTGGTGTTCCTCCGCTCGGACGGCCCCGAGGATCCCGCCGACGCCCTCTGGCTCTACGACGTGGCCGCCGGCGAGGAACGGGTGGTCGCCGATCCGGCGGCGCTGCTCGGCGCGGACGCCGACCCGGCCGCCCTCTCCCCCGGTGAACGGGCGTTGCGTGAGCGGCAGCGGCTGAGCGCGGCCGGCATCGGCTCGTACGCCCTGGACGCGGCCGGCCGGGTGGCGGTTTTCGCGCTGGCCGGGCGGGTGTTCCGGGCCGACCTGGTGCACGGCGACGTGATCGAGGTGGCCACCGTCGGCCCGGTGATCGACCCCCGGCCCGACCCGACCGGCGAACGGCTGGCCTACGTCACCGACGCCGCCGAGGGGGTACGCCGCGGCCAGCTGCGGGTGGTCGGGTCCGACGGCACGGACACCCTGCTCGCCGGGGAGGACTCCGGGGTCACCTGGGGCCTGGCCGAGCACATCGCCGCCGAGGAGTTCGGCCGGTTCCGGGGCTACTGGTGGGCGCCGGACGGGCGCTCGGTGCTGGCGGCCCGGGTCGACGACTCCCGGCTGCCCCGCTGGCACCTGCACGACCCGGCCGACCCGGCCGGTCCGCCGACGACGCTGCCGTACCCGGCGGCTGGCGGGGCGAACGCCGAGGTCAGCCTGCACCTGCTCGACCTGGACGACGGCTGGGTCGACGTGCACTGGGACCGGGAGACCTACCCGTACCTGACCTCGGTGGACTGGGCGGACGGCGGGCCGCTGATCACCGTGCTGCGTCGCTCCCAGCAGCACGGCCTGGTGCTGGCGGTGGACCCGCGTACCGGGGAGACGCAGGTGCACGCCGAGCTGGCCGACCCGCGCTGGGTGGAGCCGATCCCGGGCACCCCGGCGCACCTGCCGGACGGTCGGGTGCTGGTGGGCGGGGAGCTGGCCCACGACGGGTACGACGCCCGCTGCCTCTTCGCCGACGGCACCCTGCTCACCCCGCCCTCGCTCTACGTGCGCCGGGTGGTGGGGCGGCTGCCCTCGGGCGCGGGCGGCCCGGCGGACCTGCTGGTGGAGGCGAGCGACGGCGAGCCGAGCGAGCGGCACCTGTTCCGGGTGCGGACCGCGATCGGCGGTGGGGTGGACGCCCGCCGGCTGACCACGGACGCGGGCTGGCACACCGCCGCGGTCGGCGGGGACGTGCTGGTGGTGGGGTTCGCCTCGCTGGACCACCCGGGGACCCGCTGGACGGTGTACCGGGGCGAGCAGGAGGTGGCCGAGCTGCGGTCGCTGGCCGCCACCCCGCCGTACGCGCCGCTGCCGCTGCTGGAGCGGGTGACCGACCGGCGGCTGCCAGCCGCGGTGCTCTACCCGGACAACCACGTGACCGGCCGGCGGCTGCCGGTGCTGCTGGACGTGTACGGCGGCCCCGGCCACCAGGAGGTGGTGGCCGCGCGGGCGGCGTGGCTGGAGCGGCAGTGGTGGGCCGACTCCGGCTTCGCGGTGGTGACGATCGACAACCGGGGCACCCCCGGGGTGTCCCCGTCGTTCGAGAAGGCGATCCACCGGCGGGTGGCCGACGTGGTGCTCACCGACCAGATGGACGCGCTGGCCGCTCTCGCCGAGAAGCATCCCGACCTGGACCTGGGCCGGGTGGCGGTGCGGGGCTGGTCGTTCGGGGGCTGGCTGGCCGGGCTGGCGGTGCTGCGTCACCCGGAGCTGTTCCGGGCGGCGATCGTGGGGGCGCCGGTGACCGACTGGGCGTTGTACGACACCGCGTACACCGAGCGCTATCTGGGCCTGCCGGACGACGGGATGGACGTCTACGCCCACCATTCGCTGGTGGAGCTGGCCGCCGAGCCGGTCCGCGACCCGGAGCAGGCCCGCCCGATGCTGCTGGTGCACGGGCTGGTCGACGACAACGTGGTGGCCGCGCACACGCTGCGGCTCTCGGCGGCGCTGCTGGCCGCCGGCCGGCCGCACTCGGTGCTGCCGCTGACCGGCGCCACCCACATGGCCGCCGGGGGCACCGCCGAGCGCCTGCTGAGGCTGGAGCTGGACTTCCTGCGCGCCGTGCTGTGAGGGGCCCGGTCGTCGACCGGGCCCCTCACAGTCAGACGGTCACTGCTTGACGTACGCGTTGACGAACGACGGGTAGCCGAAGACGGAGGAGATGAAGACGCCGCCGACCTTGGAACCGTGCACCGCGTACGCCACGTCGACGTAGAGCGGCACCACCGGCGCGAACTCCTTCATGATCCGCTCGTCGAGCTTGCCCCACTCCGGGCCCTGCTCGGCCGGGGGCAGTGCCAGGATGCGGTCCATCTCGGCGTTGATCGCGTCGTCGTTGAAGAACGCGCTGTTGCTGTTGCCCTCGGGCTTGATGGTCCGGCCGTCGTAGAGCACCGGCAGGATCGACGCGCCGCTCGGCCAGTCGGCCGCCCAGTTACCGATGTAGAGGTCCCAGGGGTTGTCCTTCTTCTTGACCTCGTCGAGCTTCGCGTCGTCCGGAATGTTGCGCACGGTGATCTTGAAGCCGGCGCGCTCCAGGTTGCCCTTGAGCTGAACGGCGATCTGCTGCTCGTTGGTGTTGTCGGCGACGCCGAGCACCAGCTCGGGGGTCTGCCCACCGAGCAGCTCCTTGGCCTTCTCCGGGTTGCCGGTGGCGCCGGCAGGGTACGCGTCGTACGCCTGGTAGCCGATGGTGGACGGCGGCATCAGGGTGGTCATCGGCTGGGCCACGGTCTGCCCGCCGAGCGCCTTGATCAGGCCCTCCCGGTCGATCGCGTAGTTCAGTGCCTGGCGGACCTTGAGGTCCTTGACCCGCTGGTTGTTGATCACGAGCTGGTTGGCGCTCGGCGTCGGGGACAGGATGGTCCGCGACTTCAGCGCCTGGTCACCGGCGACCTTGGCGACCAGCGAGGCGGGCACGTAGTTCCAGGCCAGCGCGCTCTGGTCGGCGCCGTTGTCGGCGATCACCCGGTTGACCGCCGCGTCGGCGGTCGGGCCGAAGGTCCAGACGAACTGGTCCGGGTACTGGTGGCGTACCGGGTCGGTCTTCGGGTCCCAGTTCGGGTTGCGGTCCAGGGTGATCTGGACGCCCGCCTGGTTCTTCAGGATCTTGTAAGGCCCGGAGGAGAACGGCTTCTGGTCCAGGTTGACCCCGGTGTCCTGCTCCGGCTTCAGCGGGGCGGTGGTCGGCAGCGAGACCGCGAAGGGCAGGTCGCAGCGGGGCTTGGCGAACTCGAAGCGCAGCGTCTTGGCGTCCGGGGTGGTCAGGCCGGGCGGCAGCGACGTCTTGTTCTTCTTGAAGTCCCACTTGGTGTCGAACTGCGCGGTGTCGGCCAGCCACTCCTGGATGTAGGTGGGGCCGCTGGTGAGGTCGGGGTCGAAGGAGCGGGCGATGCCGTACGCGATCTCCTTCGAGGTGATCGGGCTGCCGTCCTCGAACTTCACCCCGTCCTTGATGGTGAATTCCCAGACCTTGCAGTCGTTGTTGACGTTCTTGCCCGGCGTCTCGGCCAGGTCGCCCACCAGGACCAGGCCACCCTTGCCGTCGTCCTTCCAGGTGGTCAGGTAGCGGGCGAAGAGCGGGCTGGCCATCAGGCCGGCGAACGAGTACGTCCGCTGGGGGTCCAGGTGGGAGATGGGGGTCTCCCGGATGATGGTGAACGTGCCGCCCTTGGTGGCGCCCTCCACCTCGGCGGCCGGCCCCTGGGAGTCCTTCGGGTCGGTCGCGATCACCCCGGTCTGCTGCCGGGTGGCGTCCACCGTGGTGCCTTCGCCGGTGTTCTCCGAACAGGCGCCGAGCGCCACAACCAGTGCGATGGCGCCGCCTGCGGCGGCCGCTGCGCGTGGTCGCATCTCCTACCTCCTCCACCCCGTTGCCGGCGGGGGTGTTCCGCCGACGTCCCGAGGATCGTAAAGAAGAAAACCTACAAGTTGTGTAACAGTTGTCGATAAATTCCGTCGCGGCCCACGGTGGCCACCGTAGAGCGTCAGCGCAGGCGGACCCGCGGGTCGATCGCGGCGTAGAGCAGGTCCACCACCATGTTGGCCAGCACCACGAAGATCGCCGCGATCAGCACCGTGGCCATGATGGTCGGCAGGTCGCCGGAGCGGACCGCGTCCACGGCCAGCCGGCCCATCCCGTTCAACCCGAAGGTGGTCTCGGTGATCACCGTCCCGCCCAGCGCCCCGCCCACGTCGAGCCCGGCGATGGTCACCACCGGCGTGATCGCCGCGCGCAGCGCGTGCCGGCCGTACACCTGGGGTTTGGCCAGACCCTTGGCCCGGGCGGTCCGGACGAAGTCCTCGGAGAGCGTCTCCAGCATCTGCGCCCGGGACAGCCGCGCGTAGATGGCGGAGAAGAGGAAGGCCAGCGCCACCCAGGCCAGCACCAGCCCGCTGGCCCACCGCAGGGGATCGTCCAGCAGGGACGTGTAGCTCGGCACCGGCAGCAACCGCAGGTTGTAGACGAAGACGATCAGCAGCACCGCGCCGACGAAGTAGAGCTGCAGCGACGCGCCGGTCAGCGAGAAGCCGATGGCGGCCCGGTCCAACCAGGTGCCGCGGCGCAGCGCGGAGACCATGCCCAGCCCCACCCCGAGCAGCAGCCAGAGGATCGCCGCGGGCACGACGATGCTCAACGTCACCGGCAGCACCCGGGCGATCGAGTCGGTGACCGCCTCGTTCGAGACGTACGACCAGCCGAGGCAGGGGGCGTCGCACCGACCGCCCTGGGCGCTGCCCAGGTCCCGCCCGGTGACGATGCCCTTCATGTAGCCGGCGTACTGGGCGATCAGCGGATCGTTCAGGCCCAACTCCTGGCGGACCCGCTCCAGGCGTTCCGGGTTGCAGTTCTTCGGGCACATGCCGGTGACCGGGTCGCGCGGCAGGGCGAAGAACATCAGGAAGCTGAGCACGCTGACCGCGAAGAGGGTGAGCGCCGCCGAGAGCAGCCGGCGGATGAGGAAACGCGCCATGGTGGCCCCCTACCTGGACGACTTCGGGTCGAGCGCGTCGCGCAGCGCGTCGCCGAAGAGGTTGAAGGCGAGCACGAGCGCGAAGATCGTGATGCCGGGGAAGAAGACGTACGCCGGGTCGGTCTGCAGGTAGTCCAGGCTGCGGTAGATCATCCGGCCGAAGCTGGGCGTGGCGTCGGTCAACCCGACCCCGATGAACGACAGCGCCGCCTCGCTGGTGATGTACTGCGGCACGGCCAGCGAGAACGAGACCAGGATCGGCGCCCAGACGTTCGGCAGCAGCTGGCGGAAGAGCATGTGGCCCAGCCCGGCCCCGCTGGCCCGCGCGGCGTCCACGAACTCCCGCTCGCGCAGCGCGATGACCTGGCCGCGGACCAGGCGGGCGGTGCTCGTCCAGCCGAACAGGGCGAAGATCCCGATCAGCACGCTGATCTGGAAGTACGCCGGCACCGCCTCGCGCTGGCCGTAGAAGCGCAGCGCGATGGTCGGGGTCAGCGCCAGCGCGATGATCAGGAAGGGCATGGCCAGGGTCAGGTCGGTGATCCAGTTGATCACCGCGTCGACCCAGCCGCCGAGGTAGCCGGCGAGGGTGCCCAGCGCCACCCCGATCGCGGCGGTGATCACCGCGGCGGCGAACGCGATGAACAGCGACGTACGCAGGCCGTGCACCATCCGGATGAAGATGTCCCGGCCCAGCCCGGGCTCCAGCCCGAACCAGTGCTCGCCGGTGATCCCGCCGGCATAGCCCAGCGGCATGCCGAAGCCGTCCAGCCGGCCCTGGAACTGCTCCTTCGGCCCCACCCCGTACACCGCCTGGATCAGCGGGACGGCCAGCGCGACCAGCACGAAGAAGACCAGCATCGCGCCGCTGACCAGGGCGGTCCGGTCGCGCTTGAGTCTCGCCCAGGCGAGCTGGCCGGGTGACCGGCCGACGAACCGCTTCGCCGGGGCCGAGCCGTCGCCGGTCGACTCGACCTCGGCCAGCGCCACACCCTCCACGGGGGACAGGCTCACTCCGCCACCTCCTCGACGCCGCCGCCCACCGGCGCGGGGTCACTTTCCCGCCGGGCCGCCGGTGGACCGTTCTCCGGCTGTGCCGCCGCCGGACCGTTCTCCGGCTGTGCCGCCGCCGGGCCGCTCTCCGGGTAGTGGCAGGCGGTCGCCTGCCGGCCGCCGTCGCGCGGGACCAGCGCCGGTTCCTCGGTGGCGCAGCGCTCCGTCGCCTTCCAGCAGCGGGTCCGGAACCGGCAGCCGGACGGCGGGTCCAGCGGGGTCGGCACGTCGCCGGTGAGCCGGATCCGCCCGGCCGGACCGAGCGCGGTCACGTCCGGGATCGCCGACAGCAGGGCCCGGGTGTACGGGTGTTGCGGCCGCTCGTAGATGTCCGCCCGGTCGCCGATCTCGACGATCCGGCCCAGGTACATCACGGCGACCCGCTGGCAGAAGTGCCGGACCACGGCGAGGTCGTGGGCGATGAAGACGAACGCCAGGTCCAGCTCGCGTTGCAGGTCGCGCAGCAGGTTCACCACCTGCGCCTGGATCGACACGTCCAGGGCGGAGACCGGCTCGTCGGCGACGATCAGCTTCGGCCGCAGCGCCAGGGCGCGGGCGATGCCGATCCGCTGCCGCTGACCGCCGGAGAACTCGTGCGGGTAGCGGTTGTAGTGCTCCGGGTTCAGCCCGACCAGCTCCAGCAGCTCCTGCACCCGGCGCTTGACGCCACCCGGCGGGTCGATCCCGTTGACCTGCAACGGCATGGCGACGATCCGGCCGACGGTGTGCCGGGGGTTCAGCGAGGCGTACGGGTCCTGGAAGATGATCTGGAGGTCCTGCCGCAGCGGGCGCAGCTCGCGGCGCCCGGCGTGGGTGATGTCCCGCCCGGCGAACTCGATCGTCCCCGCGGTGGGCTCCAGCAGGCGGACCAGCATCCGCCCGGTGGTGGTCTTGCCGCAGCCGGACTCGCCGACGAGGCCCAGGGTCTCCCCCGGCCGGACGTCGAAGTCCAGGCCGTCGACCGCCCGCACCAGGCCCGTCGTCCGGAACCCGTCCCGGACCGGGAAGTGCTTGCTCAGCCCGCGAACCCGCAGCAGCGGCTCGGTACTCATCTGTGCCCACCTTCGTTCGCGACTGCGGGACTCCGCTGCGCTGCGTTCCTCGCGCTCACCGAGCGACCCCCACCTGGGCGACGTCGGACCGGTAGAGGCGGTCCCGCTCCTCGGCGGGCAGGTGGCAGGCGACCAGGTGTCCCGGCTCCCCCGCCGGGCCCAGCGCCGGGACCTCGGTGCGCGACCGGTCACCGTTGCGGCCGGCGTACCGGCAGCGGGGGTGGAAGGCACAGCCCGGGGGCAGGTTGATCAGCGACGGCGGGTTGCCGGGGATGGGCAGCAGGTCCGCCTCCGCGTCGCCGTGCAACGAGGGCACGCTGGAGAGCAACCCCCAGGTGTACGGGTGCTGCGGGCGCCGCAGCACCTGCTCCACGCTGCCGTGCTCGACCGCCCGGCCGCCGTACATGACGAGCACCTCGTCGGCGACCTGGGCGACCACGCCGAGGTCGTGGGTGATCAGGATGATCGCCGAGTGGAACTCGGCCTGGAGGTCGGCGAGCAGGTCGAGGATCTGCGCCTGCACGGTCACGTCCAGCGCGGTGGTCGGCTCGTCGGCGATCAGCAGGGCCGGGTCGTTGACCAGGGCCATGGCGATCATGGCCCGTTGCCGCATCCCGCCGGAGAACTCGTGCGGGTACTGGTCGAAGCGGCGGGCCGGCTGCGGGATGCCGACCCGCCCGAGCATGTCGACCGCCCGGTTGCGGGCCTCCCGTTTGCCGGCGCGCGGGTGGTGCACCCGGTACGCCTCGGCGATCTGTCGACCCACCGTGTAGTACGGGTGCAGCGCCGAGAGCGGGTCCTGGAAGATCATCGCCACGTCGCGGCCGCGCAGCTTGCGTACCTCCTCCTCCGGCAGGCCGACCAGCTGGCGGCCACCGAGGGTGATCTCGCCGGTGACGGTGCCGCGGCGCGGGTCGTGCAGGCCGAGGACGGCGAGCGAGGTGACGCTCTTGCCGGAGCCGGACTCGCCGACGATGCCGAGGGTGCGGCCCCGGTCCACGCCGAACGAGATCCCGTCGACCGCGCGGACCACGCCGTCGGTGGTGTCGAAGTGGACCCGCAGGTCGCGTACGCGCAGATAGGGCTCCTCCGCCGCGCGCCGCGCCGACGGCTCGGGGCGGTCGTCCGACCGCGCCGGTTCCGGACTGTCCACGACCGCCTCCCTCGGGGTTGTAGGGAACCTACAACAATGAGCCGAAGGTGAAAATAAGCTACACGGCAGGTGGTGTCAGCAGGGCTGAGCGTAACGACTCGACAACGTCCCCGCACCCCGCACTCGGCTCCGGCATCGCACGCGAGGTGCGACCATGGTCGCGGTGACCATCGGAGAATCTCCCGGCACACGAGGTGAGGGGTGACCATGACCGCGGCGGTGTTCGACAGCCATGACGGCCCGTGGACCGAAGAGGAGTACCTCGCCCTCGGCGAGACGCCGCAACGCGTCGAACTCTTCGACGGGAGCCTGCACGTGACCCCTGCCCCCACCCCACGCCACCAGAACATCTCCGGCGAGCTGCGATCAGTGCTGCGCACGCCGGCCCGTGAGGCCGGACTGCACGTACTCGAAGGGGTGAACGTGCGGCTCAAGCCCGGCCGGATCCCCATCCCGGATCTCGTCGTCACCGGGCCGATCGACTTCGACGAACTCAACATCGAGGCCGGCGACGTGCGGCTGGTCTGCGAGATCCTCTCCCCGAGCAACTCGGCCACCGACAAGGTGCTGAAGATGCACTACTACGCCGCCGCGGGTATCGAGTGGTACCTGCTGATCGAGCAGGACAACGGCGCTCTGCACCTCTACCGCTGCAAGGACGGCCAGTACCACGAACACTCGGTGACCAGGGTCGGCGAGATCCTGGAGCTGACCGAGCCAGTGAAGGTGACGATCCGGCCGGAGGAGTTGCTGCCCTGACGGATGTCGGTGGGCTCGCCTAGGGTCGGTCCATGAGCGAGCGCCAGCGAGCGAATCATCGATGCAGCGCGGACGTGCCTCGGGCCGGCACGGAGCGAAGCGGAGGGCCGGCATGAGCGGGTTCGACGCGGCCACCGCCGCCGTCCAGGCCGCTCTCGACGCCGGCGCGCGCTACGCGGACGCCCGGGTGATGCACCGCCGCTACGAGTCGATGTCGGCGCGCAACGGCGCGATCGAGGAGCTGACCCAGCACGAGAGCATCGGGCTGGGGGTGCGGGCGCTGGTCGGGTCGAGCTGGGGGTTCCACGCCGTGCCGGAGCTCTCCGACGCCGCCGCCCGCGCCGCCGGGCGGCAGGCCGCGGCGATCGCCACCGCCAGCGCCCGGGTGCCCGGCCCGCCGATCGACCTGGTGCCGACCCGGGCGGTCACCGCGAGCTGGGCGTCGGAGTGCGCGGTCGACCCGCTCGGGGTGCCGCTGTCCGACAAGGGCGACCTGCTGGTCCGGGCCACCGCGACGATGCGCGAGCACGGCGCCGACCTGGCCGAGGGGCTCTACCAGGTCTGGGACACGGCCAAGTGGTTCGTCTCCAGCGAGGGGCACCGGATCGACCAGCGGATCCGCGAGTGCGGCGGCGGCATCTCCGCCACCTCGATCGGCGAGCGCGAGACCCAGCGCCGGTCATATCCCAGCTATCGCGGCCAGTACGGCACCACCGGCTGGGAGCTGGTCGACTCGCTCGACCTGACCGCGCACGCCGCCCGGATCGCCGAGGAGTCCCGGGCCCTGCTGACCGCGCCCGAATGCCCGGCCGGCGAGACGGACCTGATCCTCGGCGGCGAGCAGCTCGCCCTCCAGATCCACGAGTCGGTCGGGCACGCCATCGAGCTGGACCGGATCCTCGGCTGGGAGGCGGCCTTCGCCGGCACGTCCTGGCTGGACCTGGCCCAGCTCGGCTCGCTGCGGTACGGCTCCGAGCTGATGAACGTCACGATCGACCCGACCATCCCGGGTGCGCTCGGCAGCTTCGGCTTCGACGACGAGGGCTCCCCCGCCGTGGCCCGGGACGCGGTCCGCGAGGGGCGGTGGGTGGGGGTGCTCGCCGGCCGGGACTCGGCCGCCGTCGCCGGCCTCGACTACGGCGGCAGCGTACGCGCCGACGGCTGGGCCCGGCTGCCGATGGTGCGGATGACCAACGTGGGCCTGGAGCCCGGCCCGCACACCCTCGACGAGATCGTCGCCGCGACCGACGACGGGGTGCTGATGGATCTCAACCGCTCCTGGTCGATCGACGACAAGCGGCTCAACTTCCAGTTCGGCTGCGAGATCGGCTGGGAGATCAAGAACGGCCGGCGGGGGCGGATGCTGCGCAACCCGACGTACACCGGCATCGGCCCGCTCTTCTGGCGCTCGATGGACATGCTCTCCTCGGAGATCGTCCCGTGGGGCACGCCGAACTGCGGCAAGGGCCAGCCCGGCCAGATCGGGCACACCGGCCACCCGGCCGCGCCGGCCCGCTTCCGTAACGTCCGAGTGGGGGTGCGCGCGTGACCGACACCGAAGCCGCGATCGCCGGCCGGGTGGTGGAGCTGGTCCGCCGCCTCGCCGGGCCGGGCGCGCAGGCCGAGGTCGGGGTGACCCGGCGGCATCTGGCGCTCACCCGGTTCGCCAACTCCTTCATCCACCAGAACGTCGACGAGGTGGCCGTGTCGGTACGGCTGCGGCTGCACGTCGACGGGCGGACGGCCACCGGCGGTGGCAGCCTGGTCGACCCGGACGGCCTGACCGCGCTGGTCGAGCGGACCCTCGCGGCGGCCCGGCTCTGCCCACCCGACGAGAGCTGGCCGGGGCTGCTCGCACCCACCCCGGTCCCCGCCGCTCCCGCCTGGGACGACGCCACCGGGCACGCCGCCCCCGACGACCGCGCCGAGCGCGTCCGGGCTTTCGTAGCCGCGGCCGGCGGCCTGGAGACGGCCGGCTACTGCCGCACCTCCGCCACGATCGAGGCGTTCGCCAACTCGGCCGGGCACCTGGCGACCGGGCGGTCGGCCGCGGCGGCCATGGACGGCATCGCCCGGGCCGGCGGGGCGGACGGGGTGGCCCGGCTCGCCGTCGACCGGCTGGCCGACCTGGACGGCGCGGCGCTGGGCGGCCGGGCCGCCGCGAAGGCACGCGCCGCCGGCGACCCGGTCGAGCTGCCCCCGGGGCGCTACGAGGTGGTCTTCGAGCCCGCCGCCGTCGCCGACCTGCTGCAGAACCTCTCCTGGTACGGCTTCAACGGCAAGCGGTACGCCGAGCGGCAGTCCTTCGCCGAGCCGGGCACGGCACAGTTCGACCCGGCGGTGACCCTGGTCGACGATCCGCTGCACGGCTCCCACGTGCCGTTCGACTCCGAGGGCACCGCCCGCCGGGCGCTGACCCTGGTCGACGGCGGCGTCACCCGCGCCCTGGCGTACGACCGGCGCAGCGCCGCCGAGACGGGCACCGAGTCCACCGGCCACGGCATGCCCGGGGCCGCCACCTTCGGACCGGTCCCGCACAACCTGCGCCTGCTCCCGGCGCCGGACGGCGGGGCAGCGAGCGGCGGAGCAGCGGCCGGCGACCCGAGCGGCGGCGCGGCAACGAGCGGCACCGAATCGGCTGCGGTGGCCGGCGCGGTGGCCGATCCGGAAACCGCCGCGCTGGTGGCCGGGATGACGCGGGGGCTGCTGGTCAGCGACCTCTGGTACACCCGGGTGCTGGATCCGAAGAGCCTGGTGATCACCGGACTGACCCGCAACGGGGTGTGGCTGGTGGAGGACGGGGTGCCGGTGCGGGCGGTACGCGACTTCCGGTTCACCGAGGCGTACCCGCGCGCGTTGGGGCCCGGCGCGGTGCTCGCCCTGGGCACCCGGGCGGTACGCCTGCCCGACCGGGACGACGGTGTCTGGTGGGAGGCGCCACCGGTGCGGTTGGCCTCCTGGAACTTCACCGGCGGCGCCTCCGGCTGACCGGGAGGGCCGTTCCGCGCCGCCCCGACCGAGCGCGCGGACCGCCGCACCCCGACACCCTGACCCTGCCGCCCGGGTCCGGGGCGCCGGACGGGTCGAGGAGGTCGGGAGTCGATGCTCCGAGCGAGCGGGATACCTCAGAGGTATATCTATGACTCTGAGGTATCCCGCTCGAAAAGTTGTCCGCGCCGGGGTCCGGCTAGCCGGGCCGGGGCGACACCCCGAGACGCCGCAACCCGAAGCCTAGTGGGGGCCGGATCGGCCGGGTTGCGGCAAAGGGGGCGGTCCGCGCACCAGGCCGCCACATATTGATCTTGGTCTAGGGTCTTTCCAAGCTGAGGGACACACGGGACACTGCGTTGCACGGCCGGGCCGTGGAGATCGGCGTAACGTGTGTCACTTAGCTGCGCCCTTTCGCGGTGCGGTCGCATGCGTGCGCAAGACGTGCCAGTGGACGCGGTCCCGCCGGTCCGCTGAGGCGAACGAGAACGTGATCCGCGGCCCGCGAGGGCTGCGCCGTCAGGGAGACGACTCGAATGACTTCTACGGCAACGAGGCCGCGGGGAGCGCGAGCGCGCGCCGCCATCGCGGCGAAGACGTTGCGTACCGACCGTTGGTGGTTCGCCCCACTGATCACCGTCGTCGGGCTCAGCGCGTGGGTCATCTACGCGACGGTCCGGGTCTTCATGCACGACTTCTACTGGGTCCCCGACTACCACTACCTGACGCCGTTCTACTCGCCGTGCGTCACCGAGCGGTGCGTCGAGGGCTCCTCGCACTTCGGCAGCTTCCTGCCCGGCTGGTGGATCATCCCGGACGCCGCGCTGACCCTGCCGTTCCTGCTGCTGTTCCGGCTGACCTGCTACTACTACCGCAAGGCGTACTACCGGTCGTTCTGGTTGTCGCCGCCGGCCTGCGCCGTGCCGGACGGGCACAAGTCGTACAGCGGTGAGACCCGGTTCCCGCTGCTCGGGCAGAACCTGCACCGCTACTTCTTCTACGCCGCCGCGATCATCTCGCTGATCAACACCTGGGACGCGATCTACGCCTTCCACTCGCCGAAGGGCTTCGGCTTCGGGCTGGGCAACGTCATCCTGCTGGTCAACGTGGTGATGCTCTGGGCGTACACGATCTCCTGCCACTCCTGCCGGCACATCATCGGCGGCCGGTTGAAGCACTTCTCCAAGCACCCGGTGCGCTACAAGGCCTGGACCGGGGTGTCCTGGCTGAACACCCGGCACATGCAGCTCGCCTGGATCACCCTCGGCACGCTGGCGCTGACCGACTTCTACGTGATGGCCATCGCCGCCAACTGGTTCCCCGACCTGCGGTTCATCAACTGAGAGCCCGGACATGACTGAGACACGAATCGAACGACACCACTACGACGTCGTCGTGATCGGGGCCGGCGGCGCCGGCCTGCGCGCGGCGATCGAGGCCCGGCTGGCGGGCAAGCGCACCGCGATCATCTCCAAGTCGCTGTTCGGCAAGGCGCACACGGTGATGGCCGAGGGCGGCGCCGCCGCGGCGATGGGGAACGTGAACAGCCGGGACAACTGGCAGGTGCACTTCCGGGACACCATGCGCGGCGGCAAGTTCCTGAACAACTTCCGGATGGCCGAGCTGCACGCGAAGGAGTCGCCGCAGCGGATCTGGGAGCTGGAGACGTACGGCGCGCTCTTCGACCGCACCTCCGACGGCAAGATCTCGCAGCGCAACTTCGGTGGCCACGAGTACCCGCGGCTGGCGCACGTCGGCGACCGGACCGGCCTGGAGCTGATCCGTACCCTCCAGCAGAAGATCGTCTCCCTCCAGCAGGAGGACAAGCGCGACCACGGCGACTACGAGGCCCGGATCAAGGTCTTCTCGGAGACCACGATCACCGAGCTGCTGCTCGACGGGGACCGGATCGCCGGCGCGTTCGGCTACTACCGGGAGTCCGGCGAGTTCGTCCTCTTCGAAGCGCCCGCGGTGGTGCTGGCGACCGGCGGCGTCGGGCGCTCCTACAAGGTCACCTCGAACTCGTGGGAGTACACCGGAGACGGGCACGCGTTGGCGCTGCGGGCCGGCGGCACGCTGATCAACATGGAGTTCCTCCAGTTCCACCCGACCGGCATGGTCTGGCCGCCGTCGGTGAAGGGCATCCTGGTCACCGAGTCGGTCCGCGGTGACGGCGGCGTGCTGAAGAACTCCGACGGCAAGCGGTTCATGTTCGACTACGTCCCCGACGTCTTCCGCAAGCAGTACGCGGAGACCGAGGAGGAGGCGGACCGCTGGTACACCGACCCGGACAACAACCGGCGTCCGCCGGAGCTGCTTCCCCGCGACGAGGTCGCCCGGGCGATCAACACCGAGGTCAAGGAAGGCCGGGGTACGCCCGCCGGTGGCGTCTACCTGGACATCGCCTCCCGCAAGTCGGCCGAGGAGATCCGTCGCCGCCTGCCGTCGATGTACCACCAGTTCAAGGAGCTGGCCGACGTCGACATCACCAAGGAGCCGATGGAGGTCGGCCCGACCTGCCACTACGTGATGGGTGGCGTGGAGGTCGACCCGGACAGCGGCGCGGCGTTCGGGACGGTACGCGGGCTCTTCGCCGCCGGTGAGGTCTCCGGCGGCATGCACGGCTCCAACCGGCTCGGCGGCAACTCCCTGTCCGACCTGCTGGTCTTCGGCAAGCGGGCCGGCGGCCACGCAGCCTCGTACGCCGACGGGCTGACCGCCCGGCCGAAGCTGGCGGTGGCCGCGGTCGAGGCCGCGGTGGAGACGGCGCTGGCGCCGTTGCAGCGGGACACCGGCGAGAGCCCGTACGTCCTCCAGCAGGACCTCCAGGCGGTCATGGGAGATCTGGTCGGCATCATCCGCCGGGAGGGCGAGCTGGTGGACGCGCTGTCCCGGCTGGCCGAGCTGCGGGAGCGGGTGGCGAAGGTCAGCGCGTCCGGTGGCCGGCGCTACAACCCGGGCTGGCACCTGGCGCTGGACCTGCGCAACATGCTGGTGGTCTCGGAGTGCACCGCGAAGGCCGCCCTGGAGCGGCAGGAGTCGCGGGGCGGGCACACCCGGGAGGACTTCCCGGCGATGGACCCGAAGTGGCGTCGGGTCAACCTGGTCTGCGCTCTGGAGGGCGACACGGTCCGGCTGACGCACAAGCCGCTGCCGAAGATGCGCCCCGAGCTGATCAATCTCTTCGACCGGGCGGAGCTGGGCAAGTACCTGACGGACGAGGAGCTCGCCGAGTTCGACGCCCTCGCGAAGGAGGCGGGTAACTGATGGGCAGCAAGAGGCAGTTCCGGATCTGGCGGGGCGACGAGTCCGGCGGCGACCTGCAGGACTACACGGTCGAGGTGAACGAGGGCGAGGTGGTCCTCGACGTCATTCACCGGCTCCAGGCCACCGAGGCCCCGGACCTCGCCTGCCGGTGGAACTGCAAGGCGGGCAAGTGCGGCTCCTGCTCGATGGAGATCAACGGCAAGCCGCGGCTGAGCTGCATGACCCGGATGTCGACCTTCGAGGAGGCGGAGACGGTCACGGTGACCCCGCTGCGGACCTTCCCGGTCATCCGCGACCTGGTCACCGACGTCTCCTTCAACTACGAGAAGGCGCGGGAGACGCCGGCGTTCGCGCCCCCGGCCGACCTGGCTCCGGGCGAGTACCGGATGCAGCAGGTCGACGTGGAGCGCTCGCAGGAGTTCCGCAAGTGCATCGAGTGCTTCCTGTGCCAGAACGTCTGCCACGTGATCCGCGACCACGACGAGAACAAGCAGGCGTTCTCGGGCCCGCGGTTCTTCATCCGCGCCGCCGAGCTGGACATGCACCCGCTGGACGCGAAGACCGACCGCAAGGAGTACGCGCAGGCCGAGCAGGGTCTGGGCTTCTGCAACATCACCAAGTGCTGCACCGAGGTCTGCCCGGAGCACATCAAGATCACCGACAACGGGATCATCCCCATGAAGGAACGGGTCGTCGACCGCAGGTACGATCCCCTCGTGTGGCTTGGTAGCAAGATCTTCCGGAGGGGTCAGGTGCCTCAGACCAGCGTGAACAGCGGGCAGCACAGCGGCGCCGCGACCGCCAGCGCGGCCCACCGCGGCGTGCACTCGCACGCGGGCGGTTCGCACGACGCCCGGGCCGAGCGCCAGGCGCAGCAGGGCGTGAACTGGCACCGGGAGGTGCCGCACCCGACGGCACCGGCGGTGGACGACAACGGCAAGCTGCCGCTGACGGAGCTGACCTTCGACCGGGCGGCGGCCCCGTCGCCGTTCGGCGACGACGTCACCTTCCCGCTGCCGCCCGAGCACCTCAACTTCGCTCACCCGCAGCAGGACGAAAAGCACTGAGCACGACGAGCACCACGACGGGGGCCACGGCACATGCCGGCGGCCCCCGTCCCGTTTTCGACCTGCTGTCCGTTTTCCCCGGGTCAGCCGCCGGTGAGCAGTTCGCGCAGCGCGGGCACGATCGGCACGTCGGCGGGGAGCCAGTCGACGCTGTCCAGTTCGTCGACCGAGAGCCAGCGCAGGGCCGAGTGTTCCAGCAGCCTGGGTTGGTCGCCGTGCAGCAGCCGGGCGGCGTAGACGCGCAGCACGGAACGGCCGTGCGCCATCCGGACGTCCCGGCCGACCCGCTCACCGACCTGCACGCGTACGGCGAGCTCCTCGGCGCACTCGCGGGTCAGCGCGGCGGTCTCCGTCTCACCAGGCTCGACCTTGCCGCCGGGGAACTCCCACCGGCCGGCCACCTCGGGCGGCGCGGATCGGGCGCAGGCGAGCACCCGCCCGTCCGCGATGATCGCCGCCCCGACCACGACCTTCAGGTCCCGTCGGTCGGCCTGCCCATTCCCGTTAGCCCGTTCGGTCCGCACGGCCGTCCAGCGTGCCAGATCAATCGGCGATTCGGGTACCGTGACCGGCCGCCAGGACAGTAGATCTGAGAAGTGTGGGCGTGGACACACCCCCGGCGCGGCGACAAGACTTGGGGGTACCGACGAGGACACGGGACGGCGACGATTTGGCCACAAGCCGGCAACGACGCCTGGGAGGTGCGGTGATGCGCGCGCTCTTCAACGGCCGAACGAAGCACGACTACCTCACCGACGCGTTGACCCTGCTGACCGGCTGGACGCGCGAGGGCGAGCAGATCCGCCGCACCCTGGTCATCGACGACACCCAGCACGCGGCCCTGACCGAGCGGGTCAAGGTGGTCGCGGACGCGCTGCGCCTGCGGCCGGAGATCAGCCGACGCGCCGACCACACCCAGATCCGGGTCGGTCACGGTGACGGCGTGCCGCTCACCGAGGGCGAGGTCCTGCTGGCCGCCCGCATCGAGGACGCGTACCGCGCCGTCACGGGCGCCTGATCCCCCTCGACGCTCGCGGCCGGTGGCCCGGGGTTCCTACCGTGGGGTGCATGGCCAACGCGACGTACGACCGCAAGGAGCAGTTCCAGCAGATCCAGAGCGGCCTGCTCGACGGGGAACGGATCATCGCCGTCTACGACGCCGTCGGGACGGGCACCGGGTTCATCGGCCTGACCGACCGGCGCGTGATCATCCAGGACCGCTCGTTCGTCGGCAAGAAGTACGCGATCACCAGCATCCCGTACTCGAAGATCACCAGCGTGAGCGTGGTGAGCAACAAGTCGTGGGGCGGGTCGTTCTTCTCCACCGGCGCGATCGCCATCCACGTCGGCACCCACACCTACGAGGTGGAGTTCCGGGGGGCCGAGAAGAGCCACCACGTGCACAACGTCATCCTGCACTACATCTCGTGACCGCCCGGCCCGTCGGCGGGCCGCCGCCGCCAGGGCCGCCACCCGGTCGGCGCGTTCGCGCCCCGGGACATCTGCCGGTTGATCGCCCAGATGAGGACCAGGCCGGGGAGCACGAGCCATCCCGCCCAGCCACCGAGGCCCGCGGCCACGGCGACCAGCCCGCAACCGAACCCGAACGCGAGGTACTGCCAGCCGTGCCGCCGGGTCACCGGGTCCCGCCGAACGGCGCCCTTGACCAGCAACGTCAGGCCCGCCAGGGCGAACAGGCCGCCGACCACCCCGCCCGACCAGGCGCCGAGATGCTCCACTGGGTCCCCCGATCCGTCGGCGTCGGCTCAGCCTAGGGCCGGTCGGCCGGGCCCGCGACCCCACGCCGGGCCGCGGGGGTGGCAGGCTGGCGACCATGCCGGGCATCGAGGACCATCACCGGGTACGCCGCAGCTACGACACGGTCGCCGGGACCTACCGGGAGCGCATCGGCGACGAACTGGACGGCAAGCCGCTGGACCGGGCGCTGCTCGCCGCGCTGGTCGAGGAGGCCGGGCCCGAGCCGGTCGTCGTCGACCTGGGCTGCGGGCCGGGCCACATGGCGGCGTGGCTGGCCGTTCAGGGGGTACGCGCCGTCGGCGTCGACCTCTCCCCCGCGATGGTGGCCACCGGGCGGGCGGCGTACCCGGGGGTGGAGTTCCGGGAGGGCGACCTGCTGGCGCTGCCGGCGGGGGACGGCGAGTTCGACGCGGCGGTGGCGCTGTACTCGGTGATCCACCTGGCGGCGGACGAGCTGCGGCCGGCGTTCACCGAGATGCGCCGGGTGCTGCGGCCCGACGGAACGCTGCTACCTGCTGGCCCGCCGTCCGACATGACCGGAAATCCGTTGCCCGCACCCGTCGACGGCGGTTGACTGGCCCGGTTGTCCACTGAGGGGAGACGGCGTGTCGGTCTTCGATGATCCCGCCCTGTTCGGCCGGCTCTGGGCCGCCAGGTACGACTCGACCGACAATCCGGACCCGACGGCGGCCGTGGAGTTCCTGGCCGGTCTCGCCGACGGTGGCCCGGTCCTGGAGTTGGCGATCGGCACCGGGCGGGTGGCGCTGCCGCTGGCCGAGCGCGGCCTGGCCGTCGAGGGGATCGAGGCGTCCGAGGAGATGGTGGCCGTGCTGCGCGGCAAGCCGGGCGGCGACCGGATCCCGGTGGTGATCGGCGACATGGCGGACGTGCCGGTGGACGGGTCGTACCCGCTGGTGTTCCTGGTCTTCAACACGTTGTTCAACCTGACCGGCGCGGGGCGGCAGGCGGACTGCTTCCGCAACGTGGCGCGGGTGCTCGCGCCGGGCGGCGCGTTCGTCATCGAGACCTTCGTGCCGGACGCGGCGAGCTTCGACCGGGACGAGCAGGTGCAGATCCGCGAGGTCACCGAGGACTCGGCGACGATCCGGTTGCACCAGTACGACCGGGCCGCGCAGACCTTCGTCCGGCAGACCATCACCTTCGACCGTGACGGCGTACACCTGAAGCCCTTCGCCATGCGGTACGCCTGGCCGGAGCAGATCGACGAGTTGGCCGGGCGGGCCGGCCTGCACCTCACCGAGCGGTACGCCGACTGGGACCGCTCGCCGTTCACCGCCGAGAGCCGGTCGCACATCTCCGTCTACCGGCCACGCGACTAGGGTCGACCCATGTTCCGCTCGCCGCAGGTCATCCTGTTCAGCGAGGACGTCCCTCGGGCCGCCGCGTTCTATTTGGGGCTCGGCTTCAC
The DNA here is from genome assembly GCF_900090305.1 of Micromonospora siamensis. Taxonomy (NCBI): domain Bacteria; kingdom Bacillati; phylum Actinomycetota; class Actinomycetes; order Micromonosporales; family Micromonosporaceae; genus Micromonospora; species Micromonospora siamensis. The sequence goes on from NZ_LT607751.1 coordinate 5,932,305, forward strand.
CGAGACGTTCCGGGTGCCGGCCGAGGGCGAGCCGATCCACGTCGACCTGATCCTCGACGGCTACAAGATCGGCATCGCGTCGGCACGGTCCACCCGGGACGACCACGGCCTGGACCCGATCAGCCAGGGCCAGCGGGCCGCCGTCATCCTCTGGACCGACGACACCGCCGCCGCTTTCGCCGAGGTCACGGCCGCCGGGGCCGCCGCCCTGGCGGCGCCGTACCGGTGGCTAGACCGGTTGCTGATCGCCTGGGTCGCCGACCCGGACGGCAACCCGATCCAGCTGGTCCAGCCCCTCTGAGCTGCCCCGGCCGCCCCCGGTCGTCTGCTGTGGACCGCGCGCCCGGACCCGCCACCGCGTCGGCTGCCGGCAGGTCACGCGGCTGCGCGGCAATGGTGCGCCGCCCCACCGGGTGGGCCGTCCGCCGCCTACAGACTTGAGAGCGTCAACGACTCAGCAGCCGGTGCGGATCCGTTCTCCGCCGGGCAGGGCGGAGGCTCCGCCGATCCCCGGAAGGCCCGGAGGCTTTCGTGAGTCGTCCGTGCTCTCAAGTCTGTAGGCGGCGAACAAGCACCTCGCCGCCCGAGAACGCGACGCGGACAAGCGGCAACGACCCTTGACCGCCGCTTCGGAAAGCCCGGCCACCACGCGCCGAGCCGGCCGGCTCAGCCGGTGAGCTGGTCGCGGACGAGGGCCAGCAGCTCGGCGTGCGTCTGCTCGTCCGCGGCGACGAGCAGCCCGACCGGGCCGGCCGCGAGCGGCGCACCGCGCAGGTCGGTCACCACACAGCCGGCCGCCCGGCACAGCGCGATCCCGGCCGCGAAGTGGACGCTGTCGGCGACCGCACCGTCGGTCAGGTAGGCGGCCCGCCGGCCCGCGGCCACCCAGGTGAGCGCCAGGGTGGTGGAGAGCACCCGGGGCCCGAACCGGGCGACGAACCGGTCGTCGGCGAGCAGCCGGGCGGCCCGGAAGGCGGAGGCGTTCGGGAACGGCGGGTCCAGGTTGACGTCCACCAGCCGGGACTCCCCGGTCGGTGCGAGCGGCTCGTCCGTGCCGGCGTGGCGGACGGACGCACGGGCGCCGTCGGTCCAGAAGACCTCGTCGGTGAACGGGTCCGCCATGGCAGCCGCGCTGACGTGGGAACCGGTGCGCAGGGCCACGTTCACCGCCACCAGCTGGGTCCGCGCGGCGAAGTTGAGGGTGCCGCAGAGCGGGTCGACCAGCCAGGTGCGCGCGGCGTCGGTGCCGCCGGTCCGCCCGCTCTCTTCCGCGAGCACGGCGTCGTCCGGCCGGGCCGTGCGCAGCACGTCCAGGATGGCCTGCTCGGCCTCGATGTCCGCCGCCGTGGCGAAGTCCGTCGGCGACTTGTCGAACCGGGCGAGCACGGTGCCGTAACGGACGCGGACCACGTGGGCACCGGCCGACGCGGCAGCCACGGCCAGTTCAGAATCGGGGATCGACATGCCCGGGAGCGTAGCCGGGGCATCGGGGCCCGCCGCCCCGTCGACAGCGGGACACCGCCACAGCGGGTCAACGAGTCGATCTGCGGGCGCACGGCCCGTCGTGGTCGGCCCGGAGCAGGCACCGCCGGCCGCCGGGCAGCCGCAGGTCGCAGAAGACCCGATGGCGTACGCCCTGGTCGTCCTCGGCGGACACGGTGGTCTCCCCCGGGTCCGCGGCCGGCAGCAGGCCCGCCCACCGCGCCACCACCCGGGCCAGCCGCAGGGCCGCGGCCAGGTCGGTCGTGACCAACGGCAGGTGTACGACGAAGCGCTCCCGCCCGACCCTCACCGCCGGGCCGCCTGGCCCCGTTGCGCCTGCTCGGACTGCCAGCGGCGCAGCGCCTCCTTGATCCGGGCCGTCTCCAGGCGGCTCTCGCGGAGCGCGTCGTGGACCGCGGCGAGATCACCGGCGACCCGCTCCAGAAAGGTCTGCACCTCGTCCGGGTCCAGGCCACGGCGGCCGAGGCGGGTCCACCGGAACTGCCGCTCCCGCACCTGCCAGGGCAGCAACGGCAGGTACGCCGACGATCGGTAGTTCGCTCCCGGCCCACGGGTCCGGAGCGGTCGCTGGTTCCGGCCGGTACGCCGCAGCAAGGCACGCAAGGTCTCCACCTCTCGGAGTCGGGCTGGAAGGGGTGGTCGACCCGCCCGCCGCGCGCGGGCCGACCACCCCGCCCCACCACCGCAGCTCCGATCAGCAGTACGACAGCAGGGCCGCGCACAGCGAAGGACACCTTCGGGTGAGGGTGTTCGGTCACCCGACGAGCACCCTTCGCTAACGGCGACTCTAGCAAGAGGGCAATGTTCCAACAATGCCAACATGGCTCGTAGCCACAGGGGCACAAGGCTTGACGAATGACCATCGATCCGTATTCGCACACCCCGGTCTATGTGCAACTCGCCGACCTGATCCGCGAGCGGATCGAGTCCGGCAGTCTTCCTGCCGGCGCGCCCGTCGGAACCGAACTGCAGCTCAGCCAGGAGCACGGGATCGGCCGGGACGCGGTGCGCATGGCCATCTCGCTGCTGCGGTCCGAGGGACTGGTCACCACGACCCGTCCGATGGGCACGCGGGTACGCGAGACGCCCACCCGGCGGCAGGTCGAGCTGGCGCCGGGGGCGACCGTGGTGGCGCGGATGCCCAGCGGCAAGGAGCGGCGGGCGATGCAGTTGGACGAGGGCGTACCGATCCTGGAGGTGCGCAATCCCGGCGGCGCCGTCGAGGTGCTGCCCGGCGATGAGGTGGAACTCATCCGGCCCGAGGCCTGACCGGTGGTCGCCGCAACTACCGGAAAGATCAGCAGCCCAGCGACCTGTGGACGTTCAAGCGCTCCGGTCCGCCCCTTCAGCGACCCGCGAACGACGCGCCGACCCGCTCGAGCTGAGATTGTTCTAAAATCGAACACGTGGCGACAACTGACAGCGAGGCGATGGGCCGCCGTATCGCGGAAGCCCGCGCTCGCACCGGCCTGACCCAAGAAGAACTTGCGGCACAGATCTCTATCGACCGCTCCGCGCTCGCCAAGATCGAGAAGGGGTCGCGCAGAGTTTCCGCTCTGGAACTCGCCCGCATCGCGCACGTCCTGCAGGAGCGGATCGAGTGGTTCGTGCTGGACACTCCGCCAGCGATCGTCTCGCACCGCAACGTCACCGAACCTGGGGCGGCGAGCCCTGCCATCGATCAGGTGGCCGAGAGGATCGCCTGGCACGTCGAATTCGTCGACAAGAACGACGACCGATTGGCACTCGTTTCGCCGGAGTTCATGGCGCGGCCCCGCAGCCCCGAGGAGGTAGAGAAGGCTGCCGCGACCGCTCGACGGCTTCTGCGCCTAGACACCTCAGAGCCATGCTTCGACGTTTCGAAGCGCCTGGCCCATGTGGGCCTGTTCACGTTCGCCTTCGATCTGGGGGCGGACGCAGCAGACGCCGCCTCACTCCATCTGCGCCAGGGTGGGATCGCGCTCATCAACGGCCATCTGCACGTCGGCCGACGGCGACTGGCCGCCGCCCACGAATTCGGCCACTACCTGTTTGCCGACGAGTACACCGTCGACTGGAGGGTCGGCGAGAGTGAGGACGACGCCGCGTGGGAGGCACGACTGGACAGATTCGGTCGCGCTTTACTCCTGCCGCCACAGGCCGTGCGGGCCAGTTGGAGCACTCTGCGCTCCCAAGGTGATGATCTGCGGACGGCATCGGTCAAGCTCGCCAGCGCCTTCCGGGTGGACATGTCGACCCTGGCTCGTCGACTCCTCGAACTCGAACTCGTACCGCCGAGTGAGGCTCACAGGGTGCGGCAGACCCGCACCACTCGTGCCGACATCATCGAGTTCAACCTTCTGGTGAACGACGAGTTGGCCGCGCCCCACCTGCCGCAGGCATACCAGGCGGCAGTTCTGCGTCTCTACCGCCAGGAGACAGTCACCGCGGCCCGAGCCACTGACCTACTGTTCGACACCTGGGACGAGGACGATCTACCGGAACTGCCGAAGTTGCCGCAGAGCGCCGTTTGGAACCTCGTGTGAACGCCGAGGACGGTGCGGCCGCGCACGATGAGGAGCGAGAGATACTGGTGTTCGACACCAGCCCCCTGGTGCACTTCGCACGGCAGAACTGGCTGGGAGTGTTAAAGGCGGTCGTCGGAGATCGTCTAGCCCTCGTGCCCGATGTCGTGGTGGACGAGTTGCAACAGTTCGCGGCCGTGGACAGTCGGGTGAAGGCAGTGCTGGAAGCCTCCTGGATCGAGCCCCGAGAGTTGCGGAGCCCTGCCGAAATCTTGGCATTCGCCGAGTTCTCACAATTTCTGGTCAGAGGAGAACGTAACAAGGGCGAAGCAGGTGTCCTCGCCTTGGCGTCGACCATCGGTGGAATCGCAGTCGTCGACGACGGCGCTGGACGGAAGGCCGCCCAGCGGGCAGGAGTTCACCTGCGCGGAACCCTCGGACTGCTCTGCGACGCCATCCGGAAGAACCTCCTGACCATCGCGCTGGTGAGCGCGTTGGCTGACGACCTACTTGCCAGCGAGTACCGTCTGCCGTTCAAGCACGGCGAGTTCGAAAAATGGGCCATCGAGAACGGCCTGTGTTAGGGCTGTCTGTTCGTCCGGCAGGTGGTGGGGTACGGGATCGGGACACGACCGGAACGGAGACACCCCTGATGCGCTACACCACTCTCGGATCCACCGGCCTCGAGGTGTCCGCCCTCTGCCTCGGCTGCATGAGCTACGGCGTACCCGACCGTGGCCCGCACCCGTGGTCGCTGCCGGAGGATCAGGCCCGCCCGTTCATCAAGCAGTCGATCGAGGCGGGGATCAACTTCTTCGACACCGCCAACGTCTACTCCGACGGCACCAGCGAGGAGATCGTCGGCCGGGCCCTCAACGAGTACGCCCGCCGCGAGGAGGTGGTCATCGCCACCAAGGTGCACGGCCGGATGCGGCCCGGGCCGAACGGCGCCGGCCTGTCCCGCAAGCACATCATGACCGAGATCGACAACAGCCTGCGCCGGCTCGGCACCGACTACGTGGACCTCTACCAGATCCACCGGCTGGACCCCGGCACGCCCATGGAGGAGACCCTCGAAGCGCTGCACGACCTGGTCCGGGCCGGCAAGGTGCGCTACCTCGGCGCTTCCTCCATGTACGCGTGGCAGTTCGCCAAGGCGCTGTTCCTGGCCGACGCGCACGGCTGGACCCGGTTCGTGTCCATGCAGCCGCACTACAACCTGCTCTACCGCGAGGAGGAGCGGGAGATGCTGCCGCTCTGCGCCGACCAGGGCGTCGGGGTCATCCCGTGGAGCCCGCTGGCCCGGGGCCGGCTCACCCGCGACTGGGACGAGACCACCGAGCGTTCCGGGACGGACGAGTTCGGTCGTACCCTCTATGCCGGCACCGAGGCCGACGACCGGCGGGTGGTCGACGCGGTCGCCGCGGTGGCCAAGGCCCGGGGCGTGCCCCGCGCGCAGGTCGCGCTCTCCTGGCTGGCCGACCGGCCCGGTGTCACCGCGCCCATCGTCGGCGCCACCAGGCCGCACCACCTCACCGACGCCGTCGCCGCCCTCGACCTGCACCTCACCGACGAGGAGAACGAGACGCTGGAGAGCCCCTACCGGCCGCACCCCGTCCTCGGCTTCTCCTGAGTACGGCGGCTCATGTGCCGACGGTGCCGTCCGGGCCACGCTGGGCGGCATGACTGCCACTTCCACGCCCTCGCGCCCGCGGCCCGGCGGTCCGGTCGTCGGACTCCTGGTGCTGCTCTGGATCGGTGGCCTGCTCGCGGCCGGCTGGTGGTTGTTCAGCATCGGCATGGAGCAGTGGGCCGCCTCGTACTCCCCGCCGGACGCCGCGTCGGCGGAGCTGGAGCGGCGGGCGTCCCGGGCCGGGACGACCCTGGTCCTCGTCGTGGCGGGCGGGCCGCTGGTGATCGCGCTGGTGGCGTACGGGATGCGGCTGGTCCGGACCGCGGTCGTCTTCCTGGTGCTGACGCTGCTGCTCGGCGGTCCCGCGCTGGTGCTGGGCGCGGCGGCCAACCGGGATCGGCAGCCGCCCGTCCCGCCGCCGTCGGCCCCGGGGCACTGTGTCGAACTCAGCGGTGGCGACACCCGTTGCCCGGGCGGCTGACCCGCCCGGCCCGGTCAGCCGCCGAGGACGATGAACTCGTTGCCGTCCGGGTCGGCCAGCACCACGGCGCCGTCCGCGGCGGCCCCCAGCCGGGTCGCTCCGAGCGAGACGAGCCGGTCGACCTCGGCCCGCTGGTCGCCGTCGGGCGGGGCGAGCTCGAAGCGCTGCGGGTTGCGTACCTCCTTCGCGGCCACCGGGGGCCCGCCCCACGCGGCCTTCGTGCCGCCGTGCGGCGACTGGACCGCGGTCTCCTCGTCCTGGTCCCACACCAGCGGCCAGTCGAGCACCGCGCTCCAGAAGAGGCCGACCTGCCGGGTGCCGTCGCAGGCCACCTCGCCGAGCGGGCCGCAGCCGGCGAGGAAGTTGTTCTCCGGCTCGATCACACAGAACGCGTTGCCCTCCGGGTCGGCCAGGACGACGTGCCCCTCGTCGGGGCGCTGCCCGACGTCCAGGTGACCGGCGCCGAGCCGCAGCGCCGCCGCCACCACCTGCTGCTGGTCGCCGGAGACGTCGCTGGTCACATGCAGGTGCAGGCGGCGGTGCGGGCCGCCCTCGTCCGGGCCGGCCGGGACGAAGCGGAGGGCGACCTGGGTGTCCGTGCCGGGCACCAGCGCACCCCGGGCGTCCTCGACCACCTCCCGGCCGAGCAGGTTGGCCCAGAACCGCGCCAGGCGGGTGGGATCGTCCGCGTCGAAGGCCACCGTCAGCGTTCGCGAGAGCATCCCTGCACCGTAGACACGGGGCAGCGCCGCGCCAACCGAGTTACTACGCTGCCGGGATGGCAGTCACCGATGGGCCGACGTCGGAGTTCCCGCCGGACCAGGTGCCCGGTCGAGGACGCGACTGGTACCGGGGGGACTGCCATGTCCACTCGACGCACTCCAACGGTGGGGAGCTGACACCCGACCAGCTGGCGGCGGACGCCCGGGCCGTCGGGTTGGACTTCGTGGCGACCACGGAACACAACAACTGCGCCGGGCACCGGGACTGGGCTCCGTACGCCGACGACCTGCTGGTGATCCTGGGTCAGGAGGTCGTCACCCGGACCGGGCACTGGCTCGCGCTCGGCCTCGAACCGGAACAGGTCGTCGACTGGCGGTACGGAGTGCGCGACGGCCTGGTGGACGGGCAGCTGCGCGAGGTGTCCCGGGTAGGTGGCCTGTGCGTGGCCGCCCACCCGCACGCGCCGTACCCCTGCGGGGTGTTCATGTACCCGTACGGGAAGTTCGACGTGGTCGAGGTGTGGAACGGGCGGTGGACCTCGGACCTGCCCTGGAACGCGGACAACGAGGCGGCGCTGGCGGAATGGGGCCGTGGCCTCGCGGCCGACATCCACGGCGGGCGGTGGCGGCCGGCGCTGGGCAACAGTGACGTCCACGTGGCCGGCCAGCTCGGCACACCGCACACCGTCGTGCTGGCCGAGGAGCTGAGCACGGAAGCGGTCCTGGCCGGCATCCGCGCCGGGCGGAGCTGGATCGCCGAATCGGCCGCCGTCGAACTGGAGCTGACGGTCTCCGCCGGAGATCGCAGCGCCGGAATCGGTGATCGGCTGGAGACCGCCGGCGACCCGGCGGAGGTACGGGTGAGCGTCCGTGGGGTGCCGTCCGGGCTGGTCAGCTTCCACACCGAGCGGGGCACGGCGCACCGCGAGTCGTTGCCCGAAGACGGCACGGGCACCGTGCGGTGGCACACCGCCGCCGACGCGTCGGCGTTCGTCCGCGTCGAGGTACGCCACCCGGATCGCACCATGGCGGCGCTCACCAACCCCGTCGTGCTGAACTGAACGCTGCCGACTGGTAGCGACCGCCCGAACAATCCGGCGGAAGAAGGGCTGAGCGGGCCGTTCACTGGGTATCTGAACGGAATGGACAACGAGACCGAACTCTGGCGGACGCTGGCAGAGCAGCACCGGCAGCACGACGACGACCCGCGGCGTTGCCGCGACTGCCAGGCGTACTGGCCGTGCACCTACCGCCTCGACGCCGACCGCCACCTGCTCGCCACCGTCGGCGCGGCCGGGATGCCCGGCCAGCAGCACTTCGTCTTCGCCTGACCCCGCCACCCGCAGGCGGCCGTTTAGCAGCAGCTCGCAGCCGCCCCGGTGGTGGCCGGCGCCGCCTCGGTGCCGGTCGTGCAGCCGGCGCTCTCGACGGCCTTCCCCAACTGCGGCGAATCGGCCTTGACGGTGTAGACCTCCCACGGCTCGTCGCCTGGACCCCGCACCCAGACTTTGTCCTGGAGGGCGTAGCAGCACTCGGTGTCGTTCTCCTCCAGCGTGATCAGGCCGGAGTGCTTGCGATGGGGTCGATGTAGTCCCGCTACTCGATGATGAGCCCGTCGCGGATGAAGGTTTCGCGGGGGTTGCTCACGTCGGGCTCCTTCGAGTCGGTGGGCCGTCTGTCGGCACGCCGAAGGGCCCCGCGAATACGAACGTCATCCTGAAGTCAACTTCGCCGGACCTTCAGTTGGCCCCGATCAACATCTCAAGCACGCACTCAGCCGAATCGCTTCGGGTCGAAGGGCGCAGGGTAGTGGAATCGGCCGCGTTGCCCGTTGTAGTGGGTGAGTGCGCGAACCTGAAAATACGTCCCCCACGACGCATCGGGTGGGTGGATGTCGTACTGCTGCGCAGGGACGAACCCGAATCGGTGATAGTAGTTCGGGTCACCTAGCAGCGCCACCAATGGCTCGCCGAGCGCGTCGGCCGCGCCGAGGACGGCGTGCATCATCGCCGAGCCGATCCCGGCCCGTTGGCGATGCGGGAGCACACTGACCGGGCCGAGGGCCAAAGCTGGTTCGGCATCGACGCGGGCGCGGGTCGCGAGCACGTGACCGACCACCTCATCGTCCTCGATCGCGACCAACGACAGCTCAGGGATCCAACTCTCGTCAGCGCGAAGCCACGACACGAGCGTCGCTTCACCGGGATCGCCGCCGGGCTCCACCGGTGGGGCGCTGTGGTCAAGGCCCCGGAATGCGGCTGCAGTCACGACCCGGATCGCCTCTGCGTCATGGTCGAGTTCGCGTCGAATGATCACCGCCGAACCCTGGCAGCATCCAACAGACACGACAACTCATTTACAGTCTGAGAACGTACTTGAGATGGGGGTGAAGGGGCCCGGGACGATGGCTGGCGGGATGGACCGCGCAACCACCCACGGACCGTGGCCGGAGTCGGAGCGCCAGCGGTGCCGGCTTCCTGCCCAGCCTCCATCAACTCCCGGCCGGCGGCACTGACGCCGGGATCGACCGAGCGGCTCGCCCGCATGCCCGCGGTCCGAGGCCCTCGACCGACGGCCCGACGCTAACCCACGAGGCTCTTGGTCATGACGTGCTCGCGGCGCACCCCGTCGGGCATGAGATCGCCGAGTTCACCCGTGTCACGGAAGCCGTTGCGTTGGTAGAGGGCCCAGGCGTTCTGGTTGCCCTCCACAACGGCCAGCCGCAGCGTCCGCGCGCCCACCAGCCGGGCCCAGTGCTCGACCGCCCGCACGAGGTGGTCGCCCGCGCCTTGGCTACGCCCCGCAGGTGCCACGTACATCGAGATCAGTTCGATGCCCTCATCGTGGTCGGTCGGCACCCCGCTGGCCATCCCGACGGCTTGCCCGTCGAGCATGGCGAAGATGTTGTACGAGCCGGGGATGGCCAGTCGATCGCGCCAGCGTTCCTCGCGGTCGCCGTCGCCCTGCCAGTCCGCCAGCTGGGAACCGAAGGCGTACCCGGCCTCCGCCAGCGCAGCGAACCGAAGTTCCCGCCACATCTTCCAGTCGCCCTCGCCGAGCACACGTGTTTCGATCACGCGGAGAGGGTTCCGCGGGCGCGGCGAGCAGGCAACTCGGTATCCGGCGACGGAGTCCACGACCTCGCTGATCCGCTCGGCAGCCGTCGAGCGGGCCGGGGCTACCCGAAGACCCCCGCCTACGCTGCCGATTCCCGCCCGTAAGATCCGAACCGGAGTTGTTAAGCGGGGGCCCCTGCTATACCGAATGCGCCGCGTTGACAGGGGGCCCCTGCTTACACGTTGAAGCGGAACTCCACCACGTCGCCGTCCTGCATGACGTACTCCTTGCCCTCGATCCGGACCTTGCCGGCGGCCTTCGCCGCCGCCATCGATCCGGCCTCGACCAGGTCGTCGTAGGAGACCACCTCGGCCTTGATGAAGCCGCGCTGGAAGTCGCTGTGGATCACCCCGGCGGCCTCCGGCGCGGTCGCGCCGACCGGGACGGTCCAGGCCCGCGCCTCCTTGGGGCCGGCCGTCAGGTACGTCTGGAGCCCCAGCGTGCGGAACCCGACCCGGACCAGCTGGTCCAGCCCCGGCTCGGACTGCCCGATCGACTCCAGCAGCTCGCGGGCCTCCTCCTCGGGCAGGTCCACCAGCTCGGACTCGATCTTGGCGTCCATGAAGACGGCCTCGGCGGGCGCGACCAGCGCGCGCAGCTCGTCGAGGAACTCGGCGTTGCCCAGCTCGGCCTCGTCGACGTTGAAGACGTAGAGGAACGGCTTGGTGGTGAGCAGGTGCAGCTCGCGCAGGTGCTCCAGCTCGATCTTGGCGGCGGCGGCCCCGGAGTAGAGGGTGGTGCCGCCGTCGAGCACCTCGACGGCCTGCTTCGCGGCCTGGACGGCGGCGGCCCGGTCCTTGCGGAGCTTGGCCTCCTTCTCCAGCCGCGGCAGCGCCTTCTCCAGAGTCTGGATGTCGGCGAGGATCAGCTCGGTGTTGATCGTCTCGATGTCGTCGGCCGGGGAGACCTTGCCGTCGACGTGCACCACGTTCGGGTCGGAGAAGGCGCGCACCACCTGGCAGATCGCCGAGGCGTCGCGGATGTTCGCCAGGAACGCGTTGCCCCGGCCCTGCCCCTTGGAGGCGCCCCGGACCAGGCCGGCGATGTCGACGAACGAGACCGGCGCCGGGAGCACCTTCTGCGAGGAGAAGATCTCCGCCAGCTTGCCCAGCCGCTCGTCGGGCAGCCCGACGACGCCGACGTTCGGCTCGATCGTGGCGAACGGGTAGTTCGCCGCGAGCACGTCGTTCTTGGTCAGCGCGTTGAACAGGGTGCTCTTGCCGACGTTGGGCAGGCCGACGATCCCGATGGTGAGGCTCACGGGCGGCCAGTCTACGCGGCCGACCCGGCCCGGCTCCGACCAGCACAGCCGCCGGCGGGCCGGGGACCGCTCAGCCGAGCACCCGGGGCGTGATCACCGTCTCGGTCACCGTGCCGTCGTCGCCCCGACGCAGCTCGTACGCCGCCACCCCGGCGCGCTCGGCGACCGCCTCGACCCGCCGGGTGCCCCGGTAGACCAGCCCCACCCCGTCGTCGGTGCAGTGGCTGGTCGGCAGGGTGCCGTCGGCCACCAGCCGGTGCATCAGCGGCCGGCGCTGCTTCTCGCTGTCGTAGTGCACCCCGTTGCCGTACGGGAGCCAGCCCAGGCCGTCGGTGAAGGCGCGCAGCCGCGGGCCGTAGCTGTCGGTGGCGCCACCGACGTGCCAGCAGATCGAGCCGGCGGAGACGCCACCGAGCACCACCCCCGCCTCCCAGCACTCGCGGAGGATCTCGCCCAGGCCGTGCGTCCGCCACACCGCGCAGAGGTTGGCGACGCTGCCGCCGCCGACCCAGACGACGTCCTGGGCGAGCAGGTGGGCCCGGATGTCGTCGACGTTGGGCATCGGGAAGAGCGCCAGGTGCGACGGCCGGTAGCGGGTGCCGGCGAACGCGCCGTACCAGAGGGTGAGCGAGGTGGGCTGGTCGCCGACGGCCTGGTTGAGGTAGCAGATCCGCGGCTCGGCGGCGCCCGACAGCTCGGCCATCAGCTCGAAGACCGGGCCGGGGGCCGCCACCCAGGGGCCCCGGCCGCTCGGCGAGAAGCCCATGCTGGTGGCGACGATGGTGGGTTCACTGGCGGGCACGGCGCTCCTCTTTCCCCTCGGTGGTGGTGGTCATGCAGCGGGCACGGGTCGGGCCGGCGCGGTCAGGTCTCCGCCCCGGCGGCGGCCAGCAGGGCACGCAGCAGGTCTCCCAGGTGTTCCTGATCCCGCGCCGGCAGGGCGTCCAGGATCCGCCGTTGCACGGCCAGGCCGGCGTCGGCGGACTCCTCGACGACCCGCCGCCCCTGGTCGGTCAGGCTGATCCGCAGCCCGCGCCGGTCGGTCGGATCGGGGGTACGCCGGACCAGGCCGGAACGCTCCAGCCGGTCCAGCCGGCCGGTCATCCCGCCGGAGGTCAGCATCAGCCCGGCGGCGAGCGCCTTGGGGGCCAGCGCGTACGGCGAGCCTGCGCGGCGCAGCGCGGCGAGCACGTCGAACTCACCCCGGCTGATCCCCCAACCGGCGTAGACCTTCTCCTGCGCGTCGCCGACCAGCCGGGCCAGCCGGTAGATCCGGCCGAAGACGGCCATCGGCTCGGGACTCATTCCGGCGCGCTCCCGCCGCCACTGCTCGACGATCACGTCGACGTCGTCCCGCTCGGCCACCACCGGATTGTGCCGCACCTCGCACCCCACCTCCGACCCCACGGCAAATAGCTTAGCGCTAAGCTACTTAGCGTCGAGAGAAAAGGGGTGACCGATGAGTCGCCGTGCCGCCGACGTGGCGCTGACCGCCCTCGCCCCCGCCACCTGGGGCACCACCTACCTGGTCACCTCCGAACTGCTGCCGCCGGACCGGCCGCTCTGGTCCGGTGTGATCCGCGCCCTCCCGGCCGGGCTGCTGCTGCTCGCCCTCACCCGCCACCGGCCGCACGGCTCCTGGTGGTGGCGTTCCGCGGTGCTCGGCGCGCTGAACATCGGCGCGTTCTTCCCGCTGCTCTTCCTCGCCGCGTACCGGCTGCCCGGCGGGACCGCCGCCGTGCTCGGCGCCGCCCAACCACTGCTGGTGGCCGGGCTGGCCGTGCTGGTCCTGCGCGACCGGCCGCACCCGCGGGCGGTGCTCGCCGCGACGGCCGCCCCGCTGGGCGTCGCGCTGGTCGTGCTCCGGCCGGACGCCGGCACCGACCCGATCGGCGTCGCCGCCGGGCTGGTCGCCACCGCGGCGATGGCCACCGGCCTGGTGCTCACCCGGCGCTGGGGGCGCCCGCCCCGGGCCGGCGGCCTCGCGGCCACCAGCTGGCAGCTCACCGCCGGCGGCCTGCTCATCGTGCCGGTCGCGGTCGCCGTCGAGGGCCCGCCGCCCGCGCCGGACGGCCCGGCCCTGCTCGGGTACGCCTGGCTCGGGCTGGCCGGCACCGCACTGGCGTACGCGCTGTGGTTCCGGGGCGCGGCCCGGCTGCCGTTGACCCAGGTCTCGGTGCTCGGGGCGCTGAGCCCGCTCACCGCCGCCGCGCTCGGCTGGCTGGTGCTGGGGCAGGCGCTCACCCCGGCCCAGCTCGGCGGCTTCGCGCTCGCCGTCGCGGCGATGATCGCCGCCCAGCTGCCGGCCGGCACCGGGCGCGCCGCACGGATCCAGCGGGCCGGACGGCTCCGATGGGCGGCGCGGCTCCGATGGGCGGAGCGAGGTGGGCGGATCGGGAGCAGTCAGCCCGCCAAGCGCCAGTCCGCCTCGCCGCCACCCGCTGCCGCATCCTCGGCGCCGCCCGCCGTGCCACCGGCGTCGACCGTGGTCGGCAGGGTGCCGGGCGGCAACTCGGCCGCGGCGGCGAGCGGCAGGGTGAACCGGTGCGCGGCGGCCGGGCCGGCCGCGTAGGAGCGTTCGAGCAGCCAGCACACCTCGTCGGCCGTCCAGCCCAGCCCGGAGCGGGTGGCGATCTCGCGCACCAGCCGCAGGCCGACCCGGGTGTCGTCGTCGTAGAAGCGCATGCACCAGTGGTGCGCCCACATGCCGAGCGCCCGCAGCCCGGGACCGTCGAGCGAACCGGCCAGCCGGCCGCAGGCCGTCTCCGCGAAGGGCAGCTCCGGGTCGCCGGCCCGGTCCCGCTCGATCGCGCCGTACGCCGCCGACGCCACCACCCGCATCCGGTCGTAGAGACCCTGCACCACCGCGCGGTCCAGCTGTGTCCGCTCCGACCGCATCAGCGGGCACCTCGCCCGGCCACGCTCGCCATCCCCGCACCTTTTCTGAAGTTGGTGAACGCCGACGGTACCGACCACTACCGACACTTTCTCGCGTCCGGGACGGGCGGGCCGGCTCGGCACGGCGCGGACGACGGCCGCCACGGCCAGGTCCGAATCCCGCCAGCCACCCACCCTGAACTGGGGGCATCATCGTTGGCGTGGAGTTGGACTTCGAGCGTTGCTACCGCGCCGTCGACAGCCGTGACCAGCGCTTCGACGGCTGGTTCTACACCGGCGTGACGTCGACCGGGATCTACTGCCGGCCGTCCTGCCCGGCGATGACCCCGAAGCGGCGCAACGTCCGGTTCTTTCCGTCGGCCGCCGCCGCGCAGGGCGCCGGGCTGCGGGCCTGCCGCCGCTGCCGACCGGACGCCGCCCCCGGCTCACCGCAGTGGGACGTCCGCGCCGACGTGGTCGGCCGGGCGATGCGGCTGATCGCCGACGGGATCGTCGACCGGGACGGCGTACCGGGGCTGGCCCAACGGCTCGGCTACACCGAACGGCACCTGCACCGGATGCTCCACGCCGAACTGGGCGCCGGACCGCTCGCGCTGGCCCGGGCGCAACGCGCGCAGACCGCCCGCACGTTGATCGAGACCACCGCCATGGGCATGGCCGAGATCGCGTTCGCGGCCGGCTTCGGCAGCGTCCGGCAGTTCAACGACACGGTCCGCGAGGTGTACGGCGTACCCCCGTCGGAGCTGCGCACGGCGCGCGGGCGGCGACCGGCGGCCGGCGGGGCGGGCACGATCACGCTGCGCCTGGCGTACCGGCCGCCGCTGCACGCCGACGCGCTGCTGGACTTCCTCGCGGTGCGGGCGCTGCCCGGTGTGGAGGAGGTCCGCGACGGGACGTACCGCCGGGGGCTGCGGCTGCCGCACGGCACCGGCGAGGCGGCCCTGACCCCGGCGGACGGGCACGTCGCCGCCACCCTGCGGCTGACCGACATGCGTGACCTGGCCCCCGCGGTGGCCCGCTGCCGCCGCCTGCTCGACCTCGACGCCGACCCCGAGGCGATCGACGCCACCCTCTCCACCGACCCCACCCTGGCCGCGCTGGTCGTCGAGGAACCCGGCATCCGCCTCCCGAGAGCGGTGGACGGCTTCGAGATGGCCCTGCGCGCCATCACCACCCAACAGGTCTCCCTGGCCTCGGCGAGAACCACCCTCACCCACCTCCTCCACCACCTCACCACCCCCGCCCAAGGCGTTGATCATGAAGTTAGCGGCGATGTCGATCTCCAAAACCGACGCAAACTTCATGATCAACGCGAGCCGGGCGGCAGCCCGGCGGCGGGTGGGCTGCGGGGGTTTCCGGGCGCGGAGGAGGTGTTGGAGGTGCCGGATGCGGGGTTCCGGATGCCTGTCGGGCGGCGCGAGACGATCCGGGGGCTGGCGCGGGCGGTGGTGGCCGGGGAGGTCGACCTCGACGGGGCCGGGGACCGGGCGGAGACCGTACAGCGGCTGACCGCGCTGCCCGGGATCGGCCCGTGGACCGCCGGCTACGTCGCCATGCGCGCCCTCGGCGACCCCGACGTCCTGCTCGCCACCGACCTGGCGGTACGCCGGGGCGCCCGCGCCCTCGGCCTGCCCGACGACCCGACCACCCTCGACCCGTACGCCGACCGCTGGCGCCCCTGGCGGTCGTACGCGACCATCCGACTCTGGAGAGCGGCATGACCACCCTGGACAGCACCGTCATCGACACCCCGGCCGGACCGTTGAGCGTCCTCGCCGACCCCGACGGGGCGGTACGCGCCGCCGGCTTCACCGCCGACCCGGCCACCCTGCTCCCGCTGATGCACCCGAGCCTGCGCGGTGACCTGCGACCCCGCACCGACCTCGGGCCGGTCGACCGGGCCGTGGCGTCCTACCTGGACGGCGAGCTGACCGCGATCGACGCGGTGCCGGTCCGTCAGCACACCGGTGGCCCGTTCATGGGGCACGCCTGGGCGGTGCTGCGCGAGGTCGCGCCGGGCGGACCGGTGACGTACACCGGTTTCGCCGCCCGCGCCGGACGCCCCCTGGCGGTACGGGCGGCGGCGGCGGCCTGCGCCCGCAACGCGGTCGCCCTCTTCGTGCCCTGCCACCGGGTGCTGCGCACCGACGGGACGCTCGGCGGCTACCGGTGGGGACTGCCGGTCAAGCGGTGGCTGCTCGCCCACGAGCAGGGCAAGGTGCCCGCGATGACGGCAAGCTGACACCGAAACTGTCGGCTACTGCCGCTACCGTCGGGTAGTGCCTGCGCGCATCGACGGTGACCGCACTCCCAGCGGCGGCACCCGCCCGCGCCCGCTGCACAACCTGCTGCGGCTGCGCCCCTACCTGCGCCCGTACGCCGGGCAGTTCTGCTGGCTGCTGGCCGCCGCCCTGGCGGCCACGGCGGCCAGCCTGACCGTTCCGCTGCTCACCCAGCGGGTGGTGGACGGGCCGATCGCCCGGCACGACACCGGCGGTGTGCTCCGCCTCGGCGCGCTGGCCCTGCTGCTCGGGCTCACCGAGGCCGTGCTGATCTTCATCCGGCGGTGGACCCAGTCGTCCTCGTCGGTCGGCATGGAGGCGGCGATCCGCGCCGACGTCTACGCCCACCTGCAACGGTTGCCGGCCGGCTTCCACGACCGGTGGCAGTCCGGCCAGCTGCTGTCCCGGATCACCAGCGACCTGTCGGTGATCCGCCGGTTCCTCTCCTTCGGCCTGCTCTTCCTGGTGCTCAACGTGGCCACCTACCTGGCGGTGGTGGTGCTGCTGATCCGGCTGCACCCGGGGCTGGGGCTGCTGGTCGCCGCGAGCGCCGTCCCGCTGTTCCTGATCAGCCGCCGGTTCGCCCGGCACTACCACGCCGCGTCCCGCCGGATGCAGGACCAGCAGGGTGACGTCGCCACCCTGGTCGAGGAGACCGCCCAGGGGCTGCGCACCATGAAGGCGTACGGGCGGGGGCCGCAGCTGGCCGAACGGTTCGCCGGCAGCGCCCGCACGTTGCACGACACCGGGGTCGCCAAGGCCCGGCTGCTGGCCCGCACGTCGGCGCTGTTCGACCTGGTGCCCAACCTGACCCTCGGGGCCGTGCTGGTGCTCGGCGCCGCCGCCGTCGCCGACGGCCGGCTCACCGTCGGCCAGCTGGTGGCCTTCGTCAGCCTCCAGCTCATGCTGATCTGGCCGGTCCAGTCGCTCGGCTGGATCATCGCCAACGGGCAGGAGGCCGCCACCGCCGCCGACCGGATCCACGAGGTGCTCGACACCGCCCCGTCGATCGTGGACGCCCCGCACGCCGTCGAGCTGTCCCGCGCCGCGGTGCGCGGCCGGCTCGTCTTCGAGCAGGTCGCCTTCCGCTACCCGGGCACCACCGCCCCGGTGCTGCGCCAGGTCGACCTGACCGTCGAACCGGGCGAGACGCTCGCCCTGGTCGGCGCCACCGGCAGCGGCAAGAGCACCCTGCTGTCGCTGGTACCCCGGCTGCACGAGGTCACCGGCGGGCGGATCACCGTCGACGGGCACGACGTGCGGGACCTGCGGCTCGGCTCGCTGCGCCGGCTGGTCGGCGTGGCGTTCGAGGAGCCCACTCTCTTCTCCATGTCGGTCTGGGAGAACCTCACCCTCGGCCGGCCCGACGCCGGCGAGGACGAGGTCCGGGCGGCGCTGGCGCTGGCCCAGGCGGACTTCGCGTACGAGCTGCCGTGGGGGTTGGCCACCCGGGTCGGTGAGCAGGGGCTGTCGCTCTCCGGCGGCCAGCGGCAACGGCTGGCGCTGGCCCGCGCGGTGCTCGGCCGGCCGGCGCTGCTGGTCCTCGACGACCCGCTCTCCGCGCTGGACGTGCAGACCGAGGCGCTGGTCGAGGGGGCGTTGCGCCGGGTGCTGGCGGACACCACCGCGCTGCTGGTGGTGCACCGCCCCTCCACGGTGGCGCTGGCCGACCGGGTGGCGCTGCTCGACGGGGGCCGGATCGTCGCCACCGGCACCCACTCCGAGCTGCTGGCACAGGTCCCGGCGTACCGCGCGGTGCTCTCCGCCGGCCCCGGCGGGACCGGGCCTGCGGTGCCGTCGCCCCGCAAGCCGAACGGCGCCGGGCTGGTGCGGTCGTGACCGCCGACCACGCCGGGGCGGCGGCCGGGGACGCGGCCGAGCTGGCCCGGTGGCGGGGCCGGGCCACCGACCCGGACGCCGACCGCAGCCGCGCCGAGGACGCCTCGCCGGAGGCGGTGGCCCGGCTGCGCGCGCGCAGCCGGGTGCTGCTGCGCGACCTGCTCCGCCCGCACCGCCGCCGGCTGGGTGGCGCCGTCGCGCTGCTGCTGGCCCAGAACGCCGCCGCGATGGCCGGGCCCTACCTCGTCATGCTCGGCATCGACCGGGGCATCGCGCCGCTGCGGGCCGGCGACCCGCGACCGCTGGTCGCGCTGGCCGTCGCGTTCGGCCTGGCCGCCGGAGTCGAGTACGCGGCCCGGCGCGGCTTCCTCACCCTCTCCGCCCGGATCGGCCAGGCCGTCCTGCTGGAGCTGCGCCGCCGGGTGTACGACCACTTCCTGCGGCTGTCCGTCGGCTTCCACGAGCGGTACACCTCCGGCCGGATGGTCTCCCGGCTGACCAGCGACCTCGACTCGATCGCCGAACTGGTCGACGGCGGCATCGACCGGCTGGTCGTCTCCGCGCTGTCGGTGCTCACCGTGGCCGGCATCCTGCTCTGGCTGGACCCGCCGCTGGCCGCGGCGACCCTGCTCGCCTTCCCGTTCCTGCTGCTGCTGTCCCGCTGGTTCGCCCGCTCGTCGGCGGCGGCCTACCGGCGCACCCGGGAGGCGGTGGCGCTGGTCATCGTCCACTTCGTCGAGTCGCTGCGCGGGATCCGCGCGGTCCAGGCGTACCGGCGGGAGCGGCGCAACCAGCGGATCTTCGACGCGGTCAACGACGACTACCGGGAGGCGAGCCTGCGGGCGTTCCGGCTGATCGCGATCTTCTCGCCGGGGATCCGGGCGATCGGCAACGTCACCGTGGCGGTGGTGCTCGGCTACGGCGGCGCCCGGGTGCTCGGCGGCGGGATGGCGGTCGGGGTGCTCGCCGCGTTCCTGCTCTACCTGCGCCGCTTCTTCGAGCCGATGGAGGAGCTGAGCCAGTTCTACAACTCGTTGCAGTCGGCGACGGCCGCGCTGGAGAAGCTCGCCGGGGTGCTCGACGAGCCGCCCGGGGTGCCCGAACCGGCGCGGCCGGTGCCGCTGCCCGCCGGCCCGGGCCGCGGCGCACTGCGCTTCGACGGGGTCGGCTTCGGCTACCGGGCCGACGCGCCGGTGTTGTCGGGGCTGGACCTGACGGTCCCGGCGGGGCAGACGGTGGCGCTGATCGGGCCGACCGGCGCCGGCAAGTCCACCATCGCCAAGCTGGTCGCCCGGTTCCACGACCCGGTCACCGGCACCGTCGGCCTCGACGGGGTCGACCTGCGCGACCTGGCCGACGCCGAGCTGCGCCGGGCCGTGGTCCTGGTGACCCAGGAGAACCACCTGTTCAGCGGCTCGGTGTCGGAGAACATCCGGTTCGGCCGGCCGGACGCCGACGACGCCGAGGTCGAGGCCGCCGCCCGGGCGATCGGCGCGCACGACTTCATCGCCGCCCTCCCCGACGGGTACGCCACCGAGGTGCACCGGCGCGGCGGTCGGCTCTCCGCCGGGCAGCGGCAGCTCGTCGCGTTCGCCCGGGCGTTCCTGGCCGACCCGCGCGTGCTGATCCTCGACGAGGCCACCTCGTCGCTGGACGTGCCGAGCGAGCGGCTGGTGCAGCGGGCGCTGGCCACCGTACTGCGGGACCGGACGGCGCTGGTGATCGCGCACCGCCTCTCCACCGTCGAGATCGCCGACCGGGTGCTGGTCGTCGACGGCGGCAGGATCGTCGAGGACGGCCCGCCCGAACGGCTCACCGCGGCCGGCGGCCGGTACGCGGCCCTGCACCGGCAGTGGCGCGAGTCGCTGCTCTGAACCGGAACTGCGTGGCCCGGGTCGGGTCCGCTGCCTACCATCGAGCGATGACCGACACGGCGAGGACGGCCCGCGCCGGCGTCCCCGAACGTCCGACCCTGGACGGCATCGAGGACACCTGGGCGCGGCACTGGCAGCAGGAGGGCACGTACACGTTCGACCGCAGCAAGGAGCGGCGGGACGTGTACGCGATCGACACGCCGCCGCCGACCGTATCGGGCGAGCTGCACATGGGGCACGTCTTCTCGTACACGCACACCGACACGGTGGCCCGGTTCCAGCGGATGCGCGGCCGGGCGGTCTTCTACCCGATGGGCTGGGACGACAACGGCCTGCCCACCGAACGCCGGGTGCAGAACGTCTACGGGGTGCGCCCCGATCCGGCCCTGCCGTACGACCCGGGCTGGACGCCGCCCGGCCAGCCGGTGAGCGAGGACGCCCGGAAGAACCCGACCGCCATTTCCCGGCGCAACTTCATCGAGTTGTGCGAGCTGCTGACGGCCGAGGACGAGCAGGTGTTCGAGGCGCTGTGGCGGCGGCTCGGACTGTCGGTGGACTGGTCGCTGACGTACACCACCATCGGGCGGGCGGCCCGGACGGCCAGCCAGCGGGCGTTCCTGCGGAACCTCACCCGGGGCGAGGCGTACCAGGCGGAGGCGCCCACGCTCTGGGACGTCGGCTTCGCCACCGCCGTGGCGCAGGCGGAGCTGGAGGACCGGGAGCGGCCCGGCGCGTACCACCGGCTGCGGTTCCACGGCGCCGGCGGGCGGGAGGTGCTGATCGACACCACCCGTCCCGAGCTGCTGCCGGCCTGTGTGGCGCTGGTCTGCCACCCGGACGACGAGCGGTACGCCGACCTGGTGGGCTCGGCTGTGCGTACCCCCGTCTTCGACGTCGAGGTGCCGGTGCGCGCGCACCCGCTGGCGGACCCGGCCAAGGGCACCGGCATCGCGATGGTCTGCACGTTCGGCGACCTGACCGACGTGACCTGGTGGCGCGACCTGGAGCTGGAGACCCGGGTGGTGATCGGCCGGGACGGCCGGCTGCTGCCGGAGCCACCGGCCGGTGTGCCGGCCGGGGCCTACGCGGCGCTGGCCGGGCAGACCGTCAACGCCGCCCGGCGGGCCCTGGTGGAGCTGCTGACCGAGGCCGGTGACCTGGTGGGCGAGCCCCGCCCGATCACCCATCCGGTGAAGTTCTACGAGCGGGGCGACCGGCCGCTGGAGATCGTCTCGACGCGGCAGTGGTATCTGCGCAACGGCGGCCGGGACGCCGACCTGCGCGAGGAACTGCTGGCCCGGGGCCGGGAGCTGCGCTGGGTGCCGGAGCACATGCGGCACCGCTACGAGCACTGGGTGGGCGGGCTGACCGGTGACTGGCTGGTCAGCCGGCAGCGCTTCTTCGGCGTGCCGGTGCCGGTGTGGTACCGGCTCGACGACGCTGGCGAGCCGGACTTCACCCACCCTCTCACACCGGACGAGGCGGCACTGCCGATCGACCCGTCCAGCGAGCCGCCGCCCGGGTTCGACGAGGCGCAGCGCGGCCGGCCCGGCGGTTTCGTCGGCGACCCGGACGTGCTGGACACCTGGGCCACCTCGTCGCTGACCCCGCAGATCGTCGGCGGCTGGGAGACCGACCCGGACCTGTTCGCCCGGGTCTTCCCGATGGACCTGCGCCCGCAGGGGCAGGAGATCATCCGGACCTGGCTCTTCTCGTCGGTGGTCCGCGCCCACCAGGAGCACGGCGTGCTGCCCTGGCGGGACACGGTCCTCTCCGGCTGGATCCTCGACCCGGACCGCAAGAAGATGTCCAAGTCCAAGGGGAACGTGGTCACCCCGATGGCCCTGCTGGAGCAGCACGGCTCGGACGCGGTCCGCTACTGGGCGGCCAACGGCCGGCCCGGCACCGACCTGGCCTTCGACCCGGCGCAGATCAAGGTGGGCCGGCGGCTCGCCACCAAGCTGCTCAACGCCTCCCGGTTCGCCCTCGGGCTGGGCGCCGCCGACGCCCTGCGCGCCCCGGCCACGGAACCGCTGGACACCGCCATGCTCACCGAACTGTCCGGCGTGGTCGCCGCGGCCACCACCGCCTTCGACGGGTACGACCACACCGCGGCGCTGATGGCCACGGAGGCGTTCTTCTGGCGGTTCTGCGACGACTACATCGAACTGGTGAAGGAACGCGCCTACGGCACCGGGCCGGGCGCCGACTCGGCCCGGGCGGCGCTGGCCACCGCCCTGTCGGTGCAGTTGCGGCTCTTCGCGCCGGTGCTGCCGTTCGTCACCGAGGAGGTCTGGTCGTGGTGGCGGTACGGCTCGGTGCATCGGGCCACCTGGCCCACCACCTACGAGGTCGGCCGGGCCGTCCAGGCGCCCGGTGACCCGGAGCTGCTGCGCCTGGCGTCGGACGCGCTGGGGCAGATCCGCCGGGCCAAGTCGGAGCGGAAACTGTCGATGAAGGTGGACGTGCCGCTGGCCGAGGCGCTCGGCCCGGCCGCCCTGCTCGACCGGCTCACCCTGATCGCCGACGACGTCCGCGCCGCCGGCCGGGTGGCCAAGCTGGACCTGCTCCCGGACCGCACCCCCGAGCTGGTGATCGCCTGCGCGTTCTGACCCGTCGAGATTCGCCTATCTTCGGGGAAATTGCTGCCTCCCGGCGACAGGAGGCAGCACTTTCCCCGAAGTTCCCGCCACGTCAGCTCGTCTCGCCCGCCACGGAGAAGGAGCGGAGGCGGTCGATCGCCAGGACGGTGAAGCCGACGCTGACCAGGGCGGTCAGCACGGCGGCGACCGGGACGGAGACGCTGCCCGACAGCAGGTCGGTCGGGGCGATCCGGTCGGCGAGGGTGATCACCCACTGCTGGACCGACAGCACCTTCGTACCGTCGATGAAGTTGCCCAGCAGGCCCTCCCAGATCAGCACGTACGCCAGGCCGAGCAGCACCGGCCGCCGGGTGAGCAGGCAGAGCGCCAGGAACAGCGCCGAGTAGGCCAGGGCGCCGAGCGTCGCCGCGACGGCCAGCCCCAGCCCGAGCCGTACCGAGTCGGCGAGCACCCCGGCGACGAGCAGCGGGACGCCCACCGTGGCCGCGGTGACGCCGGTGGCCACCGCCAGCTTCGGCAGCACGATCTGCCAGCGGGGCAGCGGCTTGGTCAGGATGTGCACCACCGTGCCGTCGTCGATCTCGGCGCCGAGCACGCCGGTGCCGACGACCAGCGCCACCACCGGCAGCACCACGGCCAGGCCGAGGCCGACCAGCACCGGCGGCCCCCAGTCGGCGGGCGCCACCCGCAGCGCCCGGCAGAGCACGGCGAGCCCGACCAGCAGCAGCGGCAGCGGCAGGAGCAGCAGGAAGCGGCGGCGGCCGAAGAGCCCGCGCGCGGTGATCCAGGAGACGGTCGACATGATCCTCAGGCCTCCACCAGGTAGGAGAAGACGCTCTCCAACGACTCGTCCTCGGGCAGCAGCTGGCGCACCCGGATTCCCTCCCGCAGCGCGATCTTCGGCAGCCTCCGGGTGAAGGCGCCGTAGTCCCCGGCCTTGACGGTCAGGCCGGTACGGCCCAGCTCCACGCCGGTGACCGAGGGTTCGGCCATCAGCGCCACGGCCAGCGCCCGATCGTCGGTGGAGTGCACGGCGAACACGTGCGGCCGGTTGGTCATCAGCCGGCGGATGGTCCGGAAGTCGCCGGAGGCGGCGAGCCGCCCGGCCACCATCACCTGCACGGTGCCGGAGACCTGCTCGACCTCCTCCAGGATGTGCGAGCTGAACAGGATCGTCCGGCCGGCGTCGCCGAGGGAGTGCAGCAGACCCATCATGTGCAGCCGCTGGCGCGGGTCCATCCCGTTGAACGGCTCGTCGAGCAGCAGCACCTGCGGGTCGTGCACCAGTGCCGCGGCGACCCGGGTGCGCTGCCGCATCCCCTTGGAGTACGTGCCGATCCGCCGGTCCTGCGCGTCGGCCATCTCCACCAGGGCGATCGCCCGCCGGGCGGCCGCAGCCGGGTCGGCCAGCCGGTGCAGCTTCGCGCTGGCCAGCACGAACTCGTACGCGGTGAGGAAGCCGTGCACCGCCTCCCGCTCGCTGACCAGGCCGAGTCGCCGGTAGACGGCAGGGTTGCGCCAGGTCGGCTCGCCGCCGAGGGTGACCGTGCCCCGGGACGGGGCGAGGAAGCCGGCCATCATGTGCAGCAGCGTGGTCTTGCCGGCGCCGTTCGGGCCGAGCAGGCCGGTCACCCCGGAGCCGAGCCGCATGGTGACGTCGTTGACCGCCACCACGTTGCCGTACCAGCGGGAGACGCCGGCCAGGTCGACGGTGGCGGCGGGGGTGCTCGGAGCCGCCGGCTCCGCGCTGATCGTGGTCATCGGGCAGCCACCTTCCGGTAACGCAGCAGCAGCAGGGTGACGCAGCCGGCGACGAGCAGCGCGGCGGCGACCGCGTAGAGCGGGCCCCACCGGCCGATCTGCATACCGTCGCCCGCCTCCGGCGCGAGCCAGTCCCGCAGGGCCCACACCCCGACGCCGTTGACGAGCGTGGACGGTGAGGCGAGGAAGGCCAGCTCGTTGACCGTCCGGGAGGGCAGGACCGACAGCACGCCGACGATCGGGGTGGTCATCAGGAAGACCGCCACGATGCCACCGGCGGCGAACGCCCGCTTGCCGGTCAGCGAGGCGACCAGCAGCCCGATCGAGGCGAAGACCACCGCCCACAGGCCGGCGTAGAGCAGCCCGGGCAGCAGGTCCAGCAGCTCGTCCCAGACCCCGCGCATGCCGTTGCCGGTGCTGAACGCCGCGCCGAGGAACATCAGCAGCTGCGGGCCGCCCAGCAGCAGCCAGAGCGCGGTGACCAGGGCCGTCAGCTTGGCCAGCGCGTAGTCGCCGCGGGGCAGCGGCCGGGAGAAGTACAGCGGCAGCACCCCGCTGCGCAGGTCGCGGGAGACCAGCTCCGGCGCGGCCACCGCGACGAAGAAGATGACCAGCCAGGCCATCGCGTCGGCGAACTGGGCGTACGTCATGACGACCTGGCCGAACTGGGCGCGTACCGCGGTCGCTCCGGCGGCCACGACGGTGAGCACGGCGACGATCAGCCAGGGGAAGATCTTCGCCTTGGCGCTGCGCCCCAGCCCGAACGCGGTGCGTACGCCGTGCAGGTAGAGCGCGCCGAACACGTGCCCGCGCCCCAGTCGGGGGCCGGTGTAGCGCTGGTAGCCGATGTCGTGGATGACTCCGGTCGGCTCAGACATGGCTGGGCTCCCTCGCGGCGAAGAGTTCGGCCACCCGGTGCCGGCGCTGGTCCAGCCGGTGCAGCGGCAGGTCCAGCTCGGCCACCGCGCCGAGGATCAGGTCGTAGGTGCCCTCGTCGGCGAGCGGGACGAGCAGCGTCCGGCCGTCCCGGGTCACCGGCAGGTCGAGCGCGGCCAGCCGACCGGCGAGCTCGTCCGTACCCTCACTGACCTCGACGGCGAGCAGATCGGTGCTGGTGGTCATCGCGGCGATCCGGTCGGCGCGCAGCAGCCGGCCACCGTCGATGGCAACCAGCGTGTCGCAGATCCGTTCCACCTCGCCGAGCAGGTGCGAGCAGACCACCACCGAGATGCCGAACTCGGTGCCGATCCGGTGGATCAGCGCGAGCATGGCGTCCCGACCGGCCGGGTCGAGGCCGTTGGTGGGCTCGTCGAGCAGCAGCAGGTCCGGGTCGTGCACCAGCGCCTGGGCCAGCTTGACCCGCTGCTTCATGCCGGTGGAGTAGCCGCCGACCGCCCGGTGCCGCTCCTCGTGCAGACCGACGTGCCGCAGCGCCTCGGAGGCCCGCTCGCGGGCCACCATGCGGGGCAGGCCGCTGATCCGGCCGAGGTGGGTGACCAGCTCGGCGGCGGAGAGATCGGGCGGGAGGGCGTCGTGCTCCGGCATGTAGCCGACCCGGGCGCGTACCGCCGCCGGATCGGTGGTCGGGTCCAGGCCCAGCACGCCCACCCGGCCGCTGGTCGGGGCGAGCAGGCCGAGCAGGATCTTGATCAGGGTGGACTTGCCGGCGCCGTTCGCGCCGACCAGACCGACGATGCCGGGTTCGACGGCGACCGTCAGGTCGTTCAGGGCGGTGACCCGGCCCGCGTACGTCTTGGTCAGCGACTCGGTCGCTATCAGCGTCACGACGGTCAGCGTATGGACCGGACGCCAGCGCGGGTATCAGGAATCGCCCGGGGCGGGCCCTGAGATGTCTCAGGGCGGTCGACCGGGCCGGTAAGGGTTCCGTAAGACCGGCGGGCCGGCCACCGGCTCCGGTTGCCGGCCAGAATGACCGGCATGCTCACCCGCCTGCCGCGCACCGCTGTGCTCTGGACCGCCGTCGTCGTGTTCGCCGCCGGGGCGACGGTCGGGCTGTGGTGGTTCCAGCCCTGGAAGGCGGTGACCGACACCCGGGTCAGCGAGCAGCTGTCCGAGGTGGCGGAGACCGCGTCGCCGGCCGCCACCGCCAGCGCGGCGCCGGCCACCTCGGTACGGACCGCCGGGCCGGCGCTGGTCAGCCGGGGTGAGTTCGTCACCCAGGAGCACGACACCTCGGGCACCGCCCGGGTGGTCCGGGCCGCCGACGGCAGCCACCGGCTGGAACTGGTCGGCCTGGCCACCCTCAACGGCCCCGACCTGCGGGTCTGGCTGAGCGACCAGCCGGTGCGGGCCGGCCGGTCAGGCTGGGACGTCTTCGACGACGGTCGCTGGGTCGAGCTGGGCCGGCTCAAGGGCAACCGCGGCGACCAGGCGTACGACATCCCGGCCGGCACCGACCTCGCCCGGCTGACCAGCGTCTCGATCTGGTGCAAGCGGTTCGCCGTCTCGTTCGGCGCCGCACCGCTGACGTCCGTGAGTTGACCTGCCGGCCGATCGGTCGTCCACCCGCCGGTGAACCCCGGGTGGAGTGGCGGTCTCGACCGATCGGCGGCCGGCTGCGAAACTGTGTGCCGGCCAGGGAGTGGGGGGGTTCGATGAGCAACGGATGGGTGCTGCCCGACGACGTGCTTCGGGGCGCGCAGGCGTACACGCCGCGGCCGGCGGAGCTGGCCGATCTGGAGCTGCTGCTGTCCGGGGCGTACGCGCCGCTCACCGGCTTCATGACCCGCGCCGACCTGACCTCGCTGGCCCGCCGGGGCCGGCTGGCCGACGGCACCCCGTGGCCGGTGCCGGTGACCCTGCACGTGCCCGCGGCGCTCGCCGAGGGGCTGGACCCGCACGACCCGCAGCGGCGGGGGCTGCTGCTCACCGACGGCGAGGGCGCGCCGGTGGCCGGGCTGGAGGTGACCGACCTCTGGCCGGCCCGGGACGGGCTGGTCGGGGTCGGCGGCGGCGTACGCCGGATCGGCGACGGCGGGCACGGGCCGTTCCAGCGGCTGCGCCGCAACGCCGACGAGGTGCGGGCGCTGCTGCCGCCCGGCCGGGTCCTCGGGGTGATCGCCGACCGGCCGCTGCACCGGCCGCAGCTCGCCCAGATCGCACACGCCGCCCGGACTCTCGGCGCGCACCTGCTGGTGATGATCCCGGTGGGTGACGGGGTGGCTGGCGCGCTGCCCTCGGAGGCGCTGGTCCGCAGCGTCTTCGCCGCCCGGGACCGGATGCCCCCGGCCACCATCGTGGCGGTGCCGCTGTCCCGCCGGGTCGACGAGATCAGCGACGCGCTGCTGCGCGCCCGGGTCTCCGCCGCGTACGGGGTGACCCATCTGCTCACCACCGGCGAGATGCTCTCCGGCGCCGGGCTGCGGGTGCTGGTGCCCCGGGAGCTGGCCTACGACAACCGGGACGGCCAGTGGCGGTGGCGGGAGGACATCCCGCCGCGCAACCGGCGGCTGGCGCTCAGCCAGGCCGAGATCGACGACCTGCTGGACCGGGGCTTCCCGCTGCCCGAGTGGCACACGCCGCCGGCGGTGGCCAAGGAGCTGGCCCGGGCGCGGCCGGCCCGGCGACACCGGGGCCTGGTGATCTTCCTGACCGGGCTCTCCGGCTCCGGCAAGTCGACCATCGCCCGCGGGCTGGCCGACGTGCTGCGGGAGCAGGGCGACCGGACGATCACCCTGCTCGACGGGGACGTGGTGCGCCGGGAGCTCTCCGCCGGGCTGGGCTTCAGCAAGGCCGACCGGGACGCCAACGTGCGGCGGATCGGCTGGGTGGCCGCCGAGATCGCGAAGCACCGCGGGGTCGGCATCTGCTGCCCGATCGCCCCGTACGCGCAGGCCCGGGCGACCGCCCGGGAGATGGCGCTGACCACCGGGGCGGGGTTCCTGCTGGTGCACGTGGCGACCCCGCTGGAGGTGTGCGAGCAGCGCGACCGCAAGGGCCTGTACGCGCGCGCCCGCGCCGGCCTGCTCACCGGGATGACCGGCATCGACGACCCGTACGAGACGCCGGTCGACGCGGACGTCGTGGTGGACACCACCGACCTGACCGTCGACGGGGCGGTCCGCACGGTGATGGAGCACCTGACCGAGCACGGCTGGGTGGAGCCGCGCCTCCAGTCCACCTGACGGCCGCCTTCGCAGGTCGACCTTCCGTCGCGCCCGGCTGCGCGCTAGTGTTCGTTCTTGTTGGAACACGTTCGACCGCGTGGGAGTGGGCGCGGGAAGCCGGAGGTGCGGAGGATGCTCGCGCGGCAGCGGCAGGCGGCCATCCTGGACCGGGTCCGGAGCACCGGCGGCGTCCGGGTGACCGACCTGGCCACCGAGTTCGGCGTCTCCGACATGACCATCCGGCGCGACCTGGAGACCCTGCACGAGCGCGGGCTGCTCGCCAAGGTGCACGGCGGCGCCACAGCCGCCGGCCCCGGCTCCACCGACGAGCCGGGTTTCGCCGCGAAGTCCGTCCGGCAGCTGGCCGAGAAGGCCGCCATCGCCACCCGGGCCGCCGAGCTGGTCCGCCCCGGCGCCGCGATCGCCCTCTCCGCCGGCACCACCACCGCCGAGCTGGCCCGCCGGCTGGTCGACGTGCCCGGGCTGACCGTGGTGACCAACTCGCTACCGGTGGCCGAGGTCTTCCACACCGCCGGCGGGCCGGACCAGACCGTGGTGCTCACCGGCGGTGTGCGTACGCCGTCGAACGCCCTGGTCGGGCCGCTCGCCGTGGCCGCGGTCCGGTCCCTGCACCTGGACCTGCTCTTCCTCGGCGTGCACGGGATCACCGAACGGGCCGGCTACACCACCCCGAACCTGATGGAGGCGGAGACCGACCGGGCGCTGGTCGCCGCCGCCGACCGGCTGGTGGTGATCGCCGACCACACCAAGTGGGGCACCGTCGGCATCTCCTCCATCGTCGAGCTGGCCGCGGCGGACGTACTGGTCACCGACGACCGGTTGGCACCCGAGGCCCGCCGGGTACTCGACGAACACGTGGGCGAGCTGGTGATCGTGCCGGGCACCGAGGGGGCGCAGTGAAGCGTACGCAGATCGAACTGGCCGACGGCCGCGACCTGATCTACTTCGACGAGCGGGACGACGCGGTCCGCGACCAGCCGGACCGCCGCGAGCTGCCTCCGCCGCCGCCCGCCTCCCAGCTGCGGTACGACCCGCTGACCGACGAGTGGGTGGCGGTCGCCGTGCACCGGCAGACCCGCACCTTCCTCCCCCCGGCCGACCAGTGCCCGCTCTGCCCGTCCCGCGGCGACCGGCACAGCGAGATCCCGGCCCCCGACTACGACGTGGCGGTCTTCGAGAACCGCTTCCCCTCGCTCAGCCAGCGGGTGGCCGAGGAGCCGGCCGAGATCACCCCGTTCACACCGGTACGCCCCGGTCGCGGGCGGTGCGAGGTGGTCTGCTTCACCGACGACCACAACACCTCCTTCGCCAGCCTCTCCCCGGAACGGGTCCGCCTGGTGATGGAGGCGCTCGCCGACCGGACCACCGCGCTGTCCGCGCTGCCCGGCGTCGAGCAGGTCTTCCCGTTCGAGAACCGGGGCGTGGAGATCGGGGTGACCCTGCACCACCCGCACGGGCAGATCTACGCGTACCCCTTCGTCACGCCGCGCACCCGGTCGCTGCTCGCCGCCGCCCGCCGGCACGCCGAGCGCACCGACGGTCGCAACCTCTACGCCGACGTGCTCGCCGCCGAGCGGGCCGCCGGCGACCGGGTGGTCGCCGCCAACGAGCACTGGACGGCGTACGTCCCGGCGGCCGCCCGCTGGCCGTTCGAGGTGCACGTGGCCCCGCACCGGCCGGTGCCGGACATCCCGGCCCTGGACGACGCCGAGCGGGCCGCCTTCGGGCCGCTCTACCTGGACGTGCTGCGCCGCTTCGACGGCCTGTTCGAGATGCCGATGCCCTACATCGCCGCCTGGCACCAGGCCCCGGTACGCGTCGACCGCGAACTGGGCCACCTGCACCTTCAGCTGTTCAGCATCCGGCGGGCCAAGGACAAGCTGAAGTACCTGGCCGGGTCGGAGTCGGGGATGGGCGTCTTCATCAACGACATCGCCCCGGAGCGGGCCGCCGAACTCCTGCGTGCCGTGTGAGGAATGGGCGCGGCGTTTCGCTGCGCCCGGGCCGGGTAGCGGTTTCGAGGATGTCTGCGCAGAACCCGACGCTCCGGCAGCACCGGAAGCTCATGCTGTTCATTCGCCGATACCCGCTGGCCCACTTGGCCATCGGCCTGCTCGGCAACCTTCTCTTCCTCACCGGCAGCACGCTGTTTGTGCTGGGCCTCTCGCATCCGGCGGGATATCTCTTCCTGGCCGGCAGCTTCGCCATGCTTCTCGGCGCGCTCGGCGAGGTGGTGAAGGCCATCGGGCGGCGAGCCATCCGGCGACACGACGCCGCCCTGCCGAACAGCGAGCGGACGGGCCCGCGAGCGCGGAACCACGAGCTGACGCCGCCGTAGCCGACGAGCGCCGAACCGGAACGGACAGGGCGCGGGGGGCCCGGGACAGGGCCCCCCGCAGGGAAGGGACGGCTGGCTGTGCAGGACAGCCGGGAAGGCCGGCTGGTCGGCACTCGCGTCGCGAGGCGACGGGTCAACCTTCCAGGACGCGACTGGCACCACGTCCACCCCGTACAACGACGGCGCCGCGGTGGAGTGACGAACGGCCGTCCGCCGCGCGGATGCGGCGGGGCGGCAGAGCAGCGGCGGCCGAAGTCGACCGCGGATCGAGCGTGATACCTCTGAGTCATATCCATGCCCGAGAGGAATCATGCTCGTCGAGCTTCTGCCCCCCGGGCACGACGGAGCCCGCCGGCAGCGGGGCCGGCGGGCTCGGTCGGTGACGCGGGCGAGGATCAGGCGTTGATCCGGCGCGCCAGGTTCTCGTCGAGCGCGTTCATGAACTCGTCGGTGGTCAGCCACGGGGCGTCCCGCGAGATGAGCAGCGCGAGGTCCTTGGTCATCTGCCCGCCCTCGACGGTGTCGACGATGACCTTCTCCAGGGTGTTGGCGAACTCGGTGACCGCCGGGGTGCCGTCCAGCTTGCCCCGGTGGGCCAGGCCCCGGGTCCAGGCGTAGATCGACGCGATCGGGTTGGTCGAGGTCTTCTCGCCCTTCTGGTACTGCCGGTAGTGCCGGGTGACGGTGCCGTGGGCGGCCTCCGCCTCGACGGTACGGCCGTCCGGGGAGAGCAGCACGGAGGTCATCAGGCCCAGCGAGCCGAAGCCCTGCGCGACGGTGTCGGACTGCACGTCACCGTCGTAGTTCTTGCAGGCCCAGACGTAGCCGCCCTCCCACTTGAGCGCGGCGGCGACCATGTCGTCGATCAGCCGGTGCTCGTAGGTGATGCCGGCGGCGTCGAACTCGGCCTTGAACTCGCTCTCGAAGACCTCGGCGAACAGGTCCTTGAACCGGCCGTCGTACGCCTTGAGGATGGTGTTCTTGGTCGACAGGTAGACCGGGTACTTGCGGTCCAGGCCGTACCGGAACGAGGCGCGGGCGAAGTCCCGGATCGACTCGTCGTAGTTGTACATGCCCATGGCGATGCCGCCGCCGGGGAAGTTGGCGACCTCCATCTCCATCGGGGCGCCACCGTCGGTCGGGGTGTAGGTGATGGTCACCTTGCCCGGGCCGGGGACCACGAAGTCGGTGGCCTTGTACTGGTCGCCGTGGGCGTGCCGGCCGATGACGATCGGCTTGGTCCAGCCGGGCACCAGGCGGGGCACGTTGGACATGATGATCGGCTCGCGGAACACGACGCCGCCGAGGATGTTGCGGATGGTGCCGTTCGGCGACCGCCACATCTTCTTCAGGCCGAACTCCTCGACCCGGGCCTCGTCGGGGGTGATGGTCGCGCACTTGACGCCGACGCCGTGCTCCTTGATGGCGTTGGCGGCGTCGACGGTGACCTGGTCGTCGGTCGCGTCGCGGTTCTCGATCGACAGGTCGTAGTAGTGCAGGTCGACGTCGAGGTACGGCAGGATCAGCTGCTCGCGGATCTGCTTCCAGATGATCCGGGTCATCTCGTCGCCGTCGATCTCAACGACCGGGTTGTTTACCTTGATCTTCGCCATCGACCGGCGCTCCTCTCGGGGGACACGTGCTCAAGCAGTACGAGCGTACTGCAAACGGGCCGGCACCCCCCAGCCGGCCTCGGTGGGTGGGAAAAACCGGGCGGTCGGCGCGGGAGATCACTGGCATCATCGGCCGATGCCACTGAGCCGCACCTTCGGGTCTATCACGGTCACCGCCCTCACCGACGCGGAGGGCCCGTTCTTCCAGCCCTGCGCGGAGGCGTTCCGGGACGCCACCGAGGCGCAGTGGCGGGAGGCGGACCGGCGGGACCCGGCCGCGGTCACCGCCGACGGCGAATGGTGGCTGCCGTTCCGCGCCTTCGCGCCGCGTACCGGGGACGGGCCGGCCACCCTGGTCGACGTGGGCCCGCCGGCCAGCTCCGGGTGCTCGACGGCGACACCGACCTCACCCCCGGGGTACGCGCCCTGAGCACCCCCGGCCACCAGTGCGTACTGGTGGACGGCCGCGACGAGCGCCTGCCCCTCACCGGCGACCTCCTCGTCCACACCCTCGACCCCGTTGATCATGAAGTTGGCGGCGGTGGAAGAGATCGACTTCGCCGCTAACTTCATGATCAACGCGGGCAAGGTCCGGGGTGGGTGGGGTCGGGAAAGCCGGAAGGGCGGGCCGGCGGGAGCCGGCCCGCCCTTCCGGCGGTGGTTCTCAGGTCACATGCTGGCCACGTCGGCCTGCTTGGCGCGGACGGCCTCGGCGGCCTCCTTCAGGGCGGCCAGCTCGTCGGCGTCCAGGTCGGTCTCGACGACCTTCTTGACGCCCTCGGCGCCGATCTGGGCCTCGACGCCCAGGTAGACGCCGGAGATGCCGTACTCGCCGTCGACCCAGGCGCAGACCGGCATGGTGTCGCCGGAGTCCTCCGCGACGGCCTTCGCCATCCGGGCGGCGGCGGCGGACGGGGCGTAGTACGCCGAGCCGGTCTTGAGCAGCGCGACGACCTCGGCGCCACCGTTGCGGGTCTTGACGACCAGCTCCTCGATCTGCTCGGCCGGCATGGCCTCGCGCAGCGGCTTGCCGTTGACGGTGCTCTTCGACGGCACCGGCACCATGGTGTCGCCGTGCGAGCCGAGGGTCAGCGTCCGGACCGACTTCACCGGCACGTTCAGCGCCTCGGCGACGAAGTTGGTGAACCGGGCGGTGTCGAGCATGCCGGCCTGGCCGAGCACCCGGTTCTTGGGGAACTGGGTGGCGAGCTGGGCCAGCGCGGTCATCTCGTCGAGCGGGTTCGACACGACGATGACGACGGCGTTGGGGGCGTACTTGGCGACGTTCTCGGCGACCTGACGCACGATCTTGGCGTTGGTCTCCAGCAGGTCCATCCGGCTCATGCCCGGCTTGCGGGGCAGGCCGGCGGTGATGACGACGACGTCGGAGCCCTCGATGGCCTCGTAGCCCTCACCGTTCGGGCCGGTGGTGACGCCGACGACCTTGGTCTCGAAGCCCTCGACGGCACGGGACTGGTTGAGGTCCAGGGCCAGGCCGGCCGGCTTGCCCTCCACGATGTCGGTGATCACGACGGTGTCGAAGACGTCGTACTCGGCCAGGCGCTGTGCGGTGGTGGAGCCGTAGAAGCCGGCCCCGACGACAGTGACCTTCTTACCCATGGTCGTCCCACTCCCTGATACCAGTCGGTTTTCCGGACCGTATCAGTCATCGTGGCACCTAACCGGGCAGGGGCGGCGCCCATCGGCTGGATGGGGCGAACGTCACCGGTGGGCGGTTCGAACCGGCGCCCCGACCGTCAGCCGCGCTCGGCGCGCTCCACCACGTTGGTCAGCAGCATGGCGCGGGTCATCGGGCCGACGCCGCCCGGCATCGGGACCACCCGGCCGGCGACCTCGTTGACCTCCGGGTCGACGTCGCCGGTGTAGCGGCCCTTGCCGTCGGCGCCGATCACCCGGGTGATGCCGACGTCCACCACGGTCGCCCCGGGGGTGACCATGTCGGCGGTGAGCAGACCGGGCACGCCGGCGGCCACGATGACGATCTCCGCGG
This sequence comes from Micromonospora siamensis, assembly GCF_900090305.1. Lineage (NCBI taxonomy): Bacteria > Bacillati > Actinomycetota > Actinomycetes > Micromonosporales > Micromonosporaceae > Micromonospora > Micromonospora siamensis. The sequence goes on from NZ_LT607751.1 coordinate 5,966,893, forward strand.
CGCGGGTGTGCGCGGCGAGGTCGAGGGTGCCGGTGTGGCAGAGGGTCACCGTGGCGTTCTCGCTGCGCCGGGTGAGCAGCAGGCCGAGCGGCCGGCCGACGGTGTTGCCCCGGCCGACCACGGCGACCCGGGCGCCACGCAGCGGCACCTCGTACCGGCGCAGCAGCTCGACGATGCCGCGCGGCGTGCAGGGCAGCGGTGCGTCGTAGCCGAGGACGAGCCGGCCGAGGTTGACCGGGTGCAGGCCGTCGGCGTCCTTGGCCGGGTCGATCATCTCCAGGGCCCGCTGGGTGTCCAGGTGCCCGGGCAGCGGCAGCTGGACGATGTAGCCGTGGCAGGCCGGGTCGGCGTTGAGCTCGGCGAGCACGTCGTCGACCTGCTGCTGGGTGGCGTCGGGCGGCAGCTCCCGGCGGATCGAGGCGATGCCCACCTCGGCGCAGTCCCGGTGCTTGCCGTTGACGTACGCCTGGGAGCCGGGGTCGGCCCCGACCAGGACGGTGCCGAGCCCGGGGGTGATCCCGCGCTCCGCCAGTGCCTTCACCCGCGTCCGCAGCTCGTCCTTGATCTCGGCCGCGGTCGCCTTGCCGTCCAGGATGATCGCCGTCACGAAGCGATCGTCTCACGTCCGGCCGCCGCCGGTCCGAACGGAACGCTCGATCACTTTGCGTGACGTGTTCTTCGTCACCGAGAGTGACGTTTTGTGGAACAGGCCACAGCTCGACCGGGACGCGACACCACGAAGCCGGACATTTCCGCTTCCGGGTCGGGCGGTACGCTGCCGGCGCGAAACCGGACGACCCTCCGGCGACTCGGGCGCCGGATCGGCCCTGAGCTGCCCCTGGGCGGCCAATTCGCTAGCAGACGACGAGGCGGCCGACAAGACCGGCGACCCCGGAACGTTATCCGTTCGCAACCCTCGCGTTGTCGAAGCCATCCCGGCGACTTACCGTTGCGGATCGTTGCGCAGCGTCACCCAGCGCCGGGCCTGACTGCGCAGCGTGAGGAGATGAGGAGACCCCCATGCGTGTTCGTAGGCTTGCCGCCTGGACCGCCCTCCCGCTCGCGGTGACCCTGGGCCTGGTGGCCTGCGGCTCGGGCGGCGACGGCGGTGGCCAGAGCGACCCCAACGGGGCCGTGCGGATCGAGATCGCCGAGCCCCAGCACCTGGTGCCGACCAACACCAACGAGACCAACGGCTCCCAGGTGCTCAGCGCCCTGTTCAGCCCGCTGGTCGACTACGACGAGGCCAACAAGCCCTACGAGGTCGCGGCCCAGTCGGTGGAGTCGTCGGACAACAAGGTCTGGACGATCAAGCTCAAGGACGGCTACACCTTCCACAACGGCGAGAAGGTCACCGCCGACAGCTACCTCGACGCCTGGAACTACGGCGCGTACGCCCCGAACGGGCAGAACTCCAGCTACTTCTTCGAGAAGATCGCCGGGTACGACGACCTCCAGGGCGAGTCGCCCGCGGCGAAGACGCTGTCCGGGCTGAAGAAGGTCGACGACCTCACCTTCACCGTGACGCTCTCCCAGCCGTACTCCGAGTTCAAGACCATGCTCGGCTACACGGCCTTCTATCCGCTGCCCAAGGCGGCCTTCTCCGCCCCCGGCGTGCTGAAGGAGGGCTACGAGCAGGCCCCGATCGGGCAGGGCCCGTTCAAGATGAAGGGCACCTGGCAGCACGACGCCAAGGTCGACGTGGAGCGCTACGACGCCTTCCCGGGCGAGAAGCCCAAGGTGGCCGGCGTCGAGTTCCGGATCTACCAGCAGCCCACCGCCGCGTACGCGGACGTGCTCTCGGACAACCTCGACGTGATCAAGACGATCCCGACCGAGAACCTGTCGACCGCCGCCGACGACCTCGGTGACCGGTTCCAGCAGAGCCCCGCCTCGTCGCTCCAGGTGCTCTCCTTCCCGACCTTCCAGAAGGAGTTCAGCAAGCCCGAGGTGCGCAAGGCGATCTCGATGGCGATCGACCGGGACGAGATCAGCAAGTCGATCTTCAAGGGCTCGCAGAAGTCGGCCCGCTCGTTCGTCTCCCCGGTCGTCGCCGGCTACCGGGAGAACACCATCGGCGACGCCGGCACCTTCGACCCGGCCAAGGCCAAGGCGATGTACGAGGCCGCGGGCGGCCCGAAGAAGATCGAGCTCTCCTACAACGGCGACGGTGGCCACAAGGACTGGATCGACGCGACCTGCAACCAGCTCAAGGCCAACCTGGGCGTGGACTGCGTCGGCACCGCCGAGCCGAAGTTCGCCGACCTGCTGACCAAGCTCAAGCAGAAGCAGCCGGTGGGCCTGTTCCGGATGGGCTGGGTCATGGACTACCCGTCCATGGAGAACTACCTGGGCCCGCTGTACAGCACCAACGGGTCGTCGAACTACTACGGCTACAGCAACCCGCAGTTCGACAAGCTGCTCACCCAGGGCGCCCAGGCGCCGACCGAGGAAGAGGCGATCAAGAAGTACCAGGCGGCCGAGGACCTGCTGGCCAAGGACCTGCCGGTGATCCCGCTGCGGTACGGCCAGAACAACTTCGGCCACTCGACCAAGGTCAAGAACGTCGAGATGGACCTCTTCGACCGGATCAACCTGCTGAAGATCGAGGCCGTGAAGTAACACCGTCGTGAGGTAACACCGCCGTACGGCACCAGCACACGGAGCGGGTCGGGTCACCAAGGTGACCCGACCCGCCACGCGCTTCGCACCTTTTCCGGAAGAATGCACAATATGCTCAGGTTCGTTCTGCGGCGACTGCTCCAGATGGTCCTCGCCTTCTTCGGGACCACGCTGATCGTCTACGCGCTGATGTTCGCCGGCCAGGGCGACCCGATCCAGGCGCTCGCCGGGGAACGGCCCGTAACCGCGGCCCAGCGGGCGTACCTGACGCAGAAGTACCACCTGGACGCGACCGGGGTCGGCGGCTTCTTCTACCGCTACTTCGACTACCTCAAGAACCTGCTCCGGGGCGACCTGGGCCAGTCGCTCACCGGCCGGTCGATCGGCGACATCCTGGTCGCCGCCTGGCCGGTCACCGTCAAGCTGGCGCTGATCGCGATGGCCGTGACCATCCTGATCGGGGTCACCGCCGGGGTGATCGCCGGCATCCGCCGGGCCAGCGTCTTCGACAACTCGACGCTGGTGCTGACCCTGCTGGTGCTCGGCATCCCGACCATCGTGCTGGCCCCGCTCGCGCAGTACTTCCTCGGCGTGAAGTGGCAGCTTTTCCCGCCCACCGCCGGCGCCCAGCCCGACCTGTACGCGCTGCTGCTGCCCGGCATCGTGCTCGGCTCGCTGTCGCTGGCCACCGCGCTGCGGCTGACCCGGACCTCGGTGGCGGAGAACCTGCGCGCCGACTACGTGCGTACCGCCCGGTCGAAGGGGCTGGTCAAGCGCCGGATCGTCGGCGTCCACGTGCTGCGCAACTCGCTCATCCCGGTGGTCACCTTCCTCGGCGTCGAGCTGGGCAACCTGATGAGCGGCGCGATCATCACCGAGGGCGTCTTCAACATCCCCGGCGTCGGCTTCAACCTGTTCCGCGGCATCCGCACCGAGGACGGCCCGCTGGTGGTGGGCATCGTCAGCGTGCTGGTCGTGGTCTACCTGATCTCCAACCTGGTGGTGGACGTGCTCTACGCCGTACTCGACCCGAGGATCCGCTATGAGTGACTTTGAAACGGTGGCCGCCACGGAGGACCAGTCGGCGCGGCGCGGGGTCTCCGGGGAGCCCGGCACGCCGGCCGCCCGGCAGCGGCCCCGCAGCCTGGCCGGGGACGCCTGGCGCGACCTGCGCCGCAAGCCGGTCTTCTGGATCAGCCTCGTGCTGGTCGTGCTGGTCGCCGCGATGGCCGCCGTGCCGTCGCTGTTCACCACCAACGACCCGCGCGACTGCCTGCTCTCCCGCCAGCACGCCGGGCCGTCCGGCGGAGCCATCTTCGGGTACGACTTCCAGGGCTGCGACACGTACGCCCGGGCGGTCTACGGCGCCCGCGCCTCGCTGCTGGTCGGCGCGTTATCGGCGCTGCTCACCGGCGTGATCGCGCTGGGGGTCGGGATGGTCGCCGGCTTCTTCGGTGGCTGGGTCGACACCGTGCTCTCCCGGGTGATCGACATCGTGCTCGGCATCCCGCTGCTGCTCGCCGCGATCGTGCTGCTCAAGCGGGTCAGCACCGCCAGCGACAACGTCCGGCTCTTCGCGGTCATCTTCGTGCTGGCCGTGCTGGGCTGGACCACCGCCGCCCGGGTGGTCCGCTCCTCGGTGATCACGGCGAAGGAGCAGGACTACGTGGCCGCGGCCCGGATGCTCGGCGCCGGCAACGGCCGGATCATGTGGCGGCACATCCTGCCCAACGCGCTGGCCCCGGCCATCGTGGTGCTCACCATCGCGCTCGGCTCGTTCATCGCCGCCGAGGCGACGCTGAGCTTCCTCGGCATCGGCCTCAAGGCCCCGACGATCTCCTGGGGGATCGAGATCGACGCCGGCCGGGTGCACATGCGCGAGAGCGCGACCCCGCTGGTGGTGCCGTCGGTGTTCCTGGCGCTGACCGTGCTCGCCTTCATCATGCTGGGCGACGCGATCCGCGACGCCTTCGACCCGAAGCTGCGGTGACGATCTCATGACCCACGCTGCCGTCCGGCCCACGCCGGCCTCCCCCACCCCGCCCGGTGGACACCTGCTCGAGGTACGGGACCTGCACGTCGAGTTCCGCACCGGTGAGGGCGTCGCCAAGGTGATCAACGGGGTGTCGTACCACCTGGACGCCGGGGAGACCCTGGCCGTGCTCGGCGAGTCCGGCTCCGGCAAGTCGGTGACCGCCCAGGCGATCATGGGCATCCTGGACACTCCCCCGGCGCACGTCCGCGCCGGCCAGATCCTCTACCAGGGGCAGGACCTGCTCACCCGGTCCGAGGAGCAGCGCCGGCAGGTGCGCGGCACGGAGATCGCGATCATCTTCCAGGACGCGCTCTCCGCGTTGAACCCGACCTTCCCGGTGGGCTGGCAGATCGGCGAGACGCTGCGCCAACGGGCCGGGATGTCCCGCGCCGACGCCCGGGCCCGGGTGGTCGAGCTGATGGACCTGGTCCGCATCCCGGGCGCGGCGAACCGGCTCGGCGACTACCCGCACCAGTTCTCCGGCGGCATGCGGCAACGCGTCATGATCGCGATGGCGCTGGCGATGAACCCGAAGGTGCTGATCGCCGACGAGCCGACCACCGCCCTGGACGTCACCGTGCAGGCCCAGATCATGGACCTCCTGGCCGACCTGCGGCGCGACCTCGACATGGCGATGATCCTGATCACCCACGACCTCGGGGTGGTCGCCGGCGTCGCCGACCGGATCGCCGTGATGTACGCCGGCCGGATCGTCGAGCACGCCGACGTGCGTTCGCTCTACCGGGCGCCCGCCCACCCGTACACGAAGGGGTTGCTGGAGTCGATCCCGCGCCTCGACGTGCGTGGCCAGGCGCTCTCGACGATCAAGGGGTTGCCGCCCAACCTGATGCGGATCCCCTCCGGCTGCCCGTTCCACCCCCGGTGCCCGTACGCGCAGCAGGTCTGCGTGGACGTGGTGCCGCACGACCTGGTCCTCGGCGACGGCCGGACCAGCGCGTGCCACTTCGCCCAGGAGGTCCGCGATGACAGCGCCCGCTAGCCCGGCAAAGGTCCGCGGCGAGACGATCCTCGCGGTCGACAACGTGGTCAAGCACTTCCCGATCACCCGGGGAGTGCTGCTCCAGAAGCAGGTCGGCGCGGTCAGGGCCGTCGACGGGGTGAGCTTCGAGCTGCGCCGCGGCGAGACCCTCGGCATCGTCGGCGAGTCCGGCTGCGGCAAGTCCACCCTGGCCCGGCTGCTGATGCGGCTGGAGACGCCGACCGCCGGGCGGGCCGTCCTGGAGGGGCGGGACCTGTTCGCCGCGAAGGGCGCCGAGCTGCGCCGGCTGCGCCGCAACATGCAGATGGTGATGCAGGACCCGTACACCTCGCTGAACCCGCGGATGACCGTCGGCGACATCATCGGCGAACCGTTCGAGATCCACCCCGACGCCGCCCCGAAGGGCAGCAAGCAGAAGCGGGTACGCGAGCTGCTGGACGTGGTCGGCCTGAACCCGGAGCACATCAACCGCTATCCGCACCAGTTCTCCGGCGGCCAGCGGCAGCGCATCGGCATCGCCCGGGCGCTCGCCCTGCGCCCCGAGATCATCGTCTGCGACGAGCCGGTCTCCGCCCTCGACGTCTCCATCCAGGCGCAGGTGATCAACCTGCTGGAGCAGCTCCAGGACGAGTTCGGGCTGTCGTACATCTTCATCGCCCACGACCTGTCGGTGGTCCGGCACATCTCCGACCGGGTCGCCGTGATGTACCTGGGCCGGATCGTGGAGATCGGTACCGAGAACGAGATCTACGAGCGGGCCACCCACCCGTACACCCAGGCGCTGCTCTCCGCCGTGCCCGTCCCCGACCCGGACGCCCGGGAGAACCGGAACATGATCCGGCTGACCGGCGACGTGCCCAGCCCGGCCGACCCGCCGTCCGGCTGCCACTTCCGCACCCGCTGCTGGAAGGCGCAGGAGATCTGCGCGACGCAGGACCCGGCGACGGTGCCGAGGGCCGCCGACCCGCACCCGTCGGCCTGCCACTTCGCCGAGCTGCGCCCGGTCGCCTGACCGGACGGGGTTGACGCCCGCGGGAGACTCGACACATGGGGGCGCGTCGATCGGCGATCGGACTGGCGGTGGCGACCGGGCTCCTGGTCGCCGGATGCGACGGGGCGGCGCCGGCGGCCGGACCGGGTCCCGGCCGACCGGCCGGCGCCGGACCGGAAGCCTCCGCCGGTGGCCGCAGCGCGCCGGCCCATCCCCCGGCGGCCGCGCCCACCCCGACCTGTCCGCCGGACAACCGGCTCGACACCCTCACGGCCGGCGGTGGTGGCGAACTGGTCGGCAACCCCGGGGTGTTCTGGGCGTTGCTCTTCCACACCGAGGAACGCCTGCGCCCCGGCCAGCGGCTCAAGATCGCGCTCAAGATGACCGGCTCCGGCGCGCTGACGGCGCGGGCCGTCGGGCCCGACGGCGCGACCGTCGAGCCCGAGGGGCTGGACACCCACGGCGACAGCGACTGGCGCCGCCCCGGTGACGAGTGGGGTTCCTACTGGGTTTTCCCCACGGCCGGTTGCTGGACCGTCCAGGCGGAACGCGCCGACGGTACCCGGGGCGCCTTCAGCCTGCGCGCCGGCTGAACGACCCCGACGCGAGAGGCCCCGCCCCCTGGAGGAAGAGGGGGCGGGGCCTCCGCCGTCCGGTCCGGGCCGCGGGACCGGCCCGGACCGGACGACGTCTGCTACAGCTGGGCCAGGTCGAACGCCCAGATGCCGCGTCCGTGGGTGGCGACGTAGAGCGAGTTGGTCGCCGCGTCGTACTCGACGTCCATCCCGACGGTCAGCGGCAGGCCGCTGCCGAGCCGCTGCCAGGTGGTCGCCCCCGGCGCCCGGTAGAAGGAGGCCAGGTCGGTGGCGAGCACCAGCGCGCCGTTGGGCAGCTCCTTGACCGAGCTGGCCGGCACGTCCGGCAGGTTCGCCGAGACGTCCTTCCAGGTCGCGCCCGCGTCCGTGGTCTCGAAGACGTGGCCGAAGCCGGCCCCCGGGCCCTCGGTGAACCGGCGGGAGAAGCCGTTGACCGCCACGAAGGCGTGCGAGGCGTTCGCCGGGTCGACCCCGACGCCCTGCACGAACCGGTTCGGGAACTCCGCCGGCAGGGTCAGCTGGTGCCAGCTGGCCGGGTCGTTCACCTTGCCGACCGCGACACCCCGGGTGAAGCCCGAGTTGTTGCACGGCCCGCACCAACCGACGTACGCGGTGCCGCCGGAGACGCCGACCGAGGTGGCGGTGTGTCCGGCACCCAGGTCGAACACGTTGCTCCAGCCCTTGCCGTCCGGGATCGAGTAGCCCTTGGTGTTCACCCAGACGTGCTGGCCACCGGCCACCCAGACGTTGGCGTCCCTGGTGTCCCCCGAGAACGGCGCGATGAACCGGGCCGGCTCGTCACCCGGCGACGAGGTGTACGGCTGGATGTCCCGCGAGGTGGAGGTCTCCGCCGTGCCCGGACCGGGGTTGGCGTTGCAGTTCTCCGTCACCCGCATGGCCAGGTTGGTGTACTCCTGCACCTGGCGGCAGCCGTTGGCCGGGTCGGCCAGCGAGTCGCCGCCGTCACCGCCGAAGTTGGAACCCATCACGGTGTCGCCGGGCCGCAGCACCGACACGCCGTTGTCCTGGAGACCGCCGCTGACCACGTTGCCGGCCTTCGCCGGGTCCTTGCCGACCGCCACCGCGTAGTACTGGAGGGCGTCGATGGTGCCGTCGTTCAGGCTCTGCCAGTCGGTGGCGTGGCCTTCCTTGTCGGTCTTGCCGCTGATCGGCCGGCGGTAGATGCCGCCGTCGTTGCCGACGTAGACGAACCCGTTGCCGACCGCCACCGAGTGCTGGTCGGAGTGGGTGGTCTTGTTGCACTTGTTCTGCGCGTCGTAGATGTTCCAGCAGGCGAAGCCGAAGTTCCAGTACGGCCCGACGGTCTTCCAGTTGGCGCCCGCGTCGGTCGACTCGTAGACCTCCTCCAGACCCGCCCAGACATGGTTCGGGTTGGCCGGGTCGACGGTGAGGAACTGGTTGTACCAGGCCTGGATGCCGGGGCCGTACCCCTTGCCGATCACCGTCTGCTTGAGCGCGGAACCGGAGTTGCCCAGCTTCGACGAGTCGGCGATCTTGTTCCACGGGCCGGCCGGGTTGCCGGTGTTGGATACGTAGATGCCGTCCAGGTAGCTGTTGACGTTGCCGGCCGGCTTGTTCAGCAGCTTCGGCGACTGGTTGATCGCGTACAGCTTGCCCCCGTCGGCGGAGAACGCGAACGTCACGTAGCCGATGTCGTCGGCCGGCATGGCGCCGGTCGGGTTGACCTTCGCCCAGCCGCCCGCGGTGTAGTCGGTGGTCTCGTAGAAGCCGTTGTACGTGTCGCCGGACCGCCAGGCGGAGGCCACCACGACGTGCTTCGGGTTGCGCGGGTCGTCGGCCACGTCGTTGACGATGTTCTTGTACGCGGCGTTGGCCGTGCCGGCGTTCGCGCCGCCCGGCAGGTACGACGGGTTCGGCGCCCACTCGAACTTCCACGCGCCGGAGGCGCTGCTCATCGAGTGCGAGTACAGGCCCCGGTTGGTGGCCGCCCAGACCTTGCCGTCGAAGAAGCGCAGCTTGTTGATGACCGAGCTCTCCAGCTCGGTGCCGCCGACCCGGTCGCTCGGGCTGAACGTGCCGGTCGTCGGGTTGGCCAGCCGGTAGACGCCGGCGCCCACGAAGGAGGTGGCGCCGGTGTTCGCCTCGCCGGTCGCGTACCAGAGGGAGCCGTCGGAGGCGAGCACGACGTCGCCGCTGGACAGGGTGGGCAGCTTGTCCGTGATCGGCGTCCAGCTCCCGCCGCCGATCGAGGACCGCCACACACCGCCGTCGGCGCCGGCCGCGTACACGTGACCGCTGTTGTCGGCCGCGAGGCCGGTGATCCGGCCGGTCTGCAGGCCGGCGCCCCCGGAGGAGTTGGAGGCGTAGTCGCGGTAGCGGGGGTCGTCACCGTCGTACTTGATCCTCGTGACCTCGCGCCAGTTGCCCGCGGTCGCCGGCATGCTGCCCAGCTCGCTGAACGCGTTGGCGTACGCGCCCGGCGCGACGATGCCCGGCGCGGACCGGGCCTGGGCGAACTGCTCGGCGATCACCCGGGCCTCGAAGGCCTCCTCGCCCGCCTCGGCCGAGTCCTCCCCGGCCGCCATCTCCATGAACTCCCGGGCGTGCCAGGGCATGTTGGCGCCCGGCTCGTCGGCCAGGCCGAGAGCTTCCTGCACCTCGTGGTTGGTGGCTACCACGCCACCGAGCGCGGCGGTCAGCACCAGCGCGCCCGCGATTGTCGCCGGCTTGCGCCAGCGGGACTTCGACATGTGAATCCTCCGGGATTCAGGGGGATCCCGGGCGGCTGTGGCCCGGGGAGGGGGATCCGGGACGGCGGACGGCCGGCCACGAACCTGGGGAGACGGACGGGTGTCGGGACACGACGGTCCCCGGTGGTGGTCGACGCAGGAACGGCCGGCGACGAGGCGTTCGGACCAGGTCACTGGTCGGGTGGCCGCCGCACGGCGGGGGCCGGTGCGCCGGCGGTCGTCGTGCCGCGGGGGCCGCGGCCGGCTGACCGGCGTCGTGGGGCGGGTCGACGTGGCCCGGTCAGGCGACGGGTGGGGCCCGGGAGGGCAGCGTGCCGCGCGGCGGCAGCGGGACGGCCGGCGCCCGGTAACGCGGGGCGGCCACGACGACGGTCGACGGGCCACCGGCGCGCACGGGCGGGCCGAGGAGGGGATCGTCCGGTCCGTCGCTGGTGACGACGCCGGCGCGGTGGTCACCACACGGCCCGCCGCACGCGCCCTCCCGCAGCTCCGACGGTGCGCCGGGCCGCGCGAGGCGGTCCGCGACGGCACGGGGGTCGCCGGTGGCCGGGACGGTGCGGTGCGGGGTGGTGACCGGAGCGTCGACGCGCCGCGCGTCCCCGGCGGGGAGGTGCGACGCGTCGTGGACGATCGACCGGTGCGCGGCGGTGACCACCGCGCCGGGCTGATGGGTCTCCGCACAGGCCGGGGCGCCCAGTCCCGCCAGGACGAACGCCAACGCGACGGCGACGGCGCTCAGCCGTTCGAACACGCGCATGGGCGGACCTGCCGGGGGATTCGGGGAGCCGCTCAGGCCGGCGGCCGCACGGGCCGGGGGCGGGAGGCGGCGGCGGGGAGAACGGGGAGGGTCGATCGCTTGCTGCCGCGACCACGCTAGCAACAACATTTGACCGACGGCAACGGCCGGGTCGTCGTACTTTCGGCTGCTCAGCGCCGCCCGGTCCGCAGTGGAGCAGACGGCGCGGGACGCGACGACCGCGTCCCGCGCCGCGGCCTCAGTGGAAGAAGTGCCGGGTGCCGGTGAAGTACATCGTCACGCCGGCCTCCTTGCAGGCGGCGATGGTCTCCTCGTCGCGGATCGAACCACCGGGCTGCACGATCGCCGTGACGCCCGCGTCGAGCAGGATCTTCGGCCCGTCGGCGAACGGGAAGAACGCGTCCGAGGCCGCCACCGCGCCCCGGGCCCGCTCGGCGCCGGCCCGGTCGACCGCCAGCCGCGCCGAGTCCACCCGGTTCACCTGGCCCATGCCCACCCCGACCGAGGCGCCGTCGCGGGCGAGCAGGATGGCGTTGCTCTTCACCGCGCGTACCGCCCGCCAGGCGAAGACCAGGTCGGCCAGGGTCGCCTCGTCCGCCGCCTCGCCGGCCGCCAGCCGCCAGTTCGCCGGGTCGTCGCCCTCGGCGTCGATCAGGTCCCGGGTCTGCACCAGCAGGCCGCCGGTGACCTCCCGCGACTCCACCCGCGGCGGGGCGTACGCGGGGGCGCGCAGCAGCCGGACGTTCTTCTTGGCCCGGAGCACCTCCAGGGCGCCCTCGTCGTACCCGGGGGCCACCACGACCTCGGTAAAGATCTCCGCGACCTGCCGGGCCAGCTCCACCGAGACCGGCCGGTTGACCGCGATCACGCCGCCGAACGCGGAGACCGGGTCGCAGGCGTGCGCCTTGCGGTGCGCCTCGGCCACGTCCGCGCCGACCGCGATGCCGCACGGGTTGGCGTGCTTGATGATCGCCACCGCCGGCTGGCCGGTGAAGTCGTTCGCCGACCGCCACGCGGCGTCCGCGTCGACGTAGTTGTTGTAGGACATCTCCTTGCCGTGCAGCTGCTCGGCCTGGGCCAGCCCGGCCGGGGCGGCCGGGTCGACGTAGACCGCCGCGCCCTGGTGCGGGTTCTCGCCGTAGCGCAGCACCGCCTGCCGGCGCAGCGCCGACCCGGTGAACCGCGGCCAGGTGTCGGCCTCCGGCGCCAGCTCCCGCGCGAACCAGTCGGCGACCGCCACGTCGTACTCGGCGATGTCGGCGAAGGCGCGGGCCGCGAGCGCCCGGCGCTGCGCCAGCGTGAAACCGCCCGCGCCGAGGGCGGCGACCAGCCCCGGGTACGCGGCCGGGTCGGTCACCACGGCCACCGACGCGTGGTTCTTCGCGGCGGCCCGGACCATCGCCGGCCCACCGATGTCGATCTGCTCGACGCACTCGTCCTGGGTCGCGCCGGAGGCGACGGTGGCCTGGAACGGGTAGAGGTTGGAGACCAGCAGGTCGATCCCGCCGATGCCGTGCTCGTCGAGCTGGGCGGCGTGCGAGTCCTTGCGCAGGTCGGCCAGGAGGCCGCCGTGGATCTTCGGGTGCAGGGTCTTCACCCGGCCGTCGAGGATCTCCGGGAAGCCGGTCACCTGCTCCACGGCGGTCACCGGGACGCCGGCCCCGGCGATCGTCGAGGCGGTGCTGCCGGTCGAGACGATCTCCACCCCGGCGGCGTGCAGCGCCCCGGCCAGCTCGACCAGGCCGCTCTTGTCGTAGACGCTGACCAGCGCCCGCCGGATCGGGCGGCGCTCGTCCCCAGTGGCACTCACGGAATGGTGACCTTTCTCCCGGTGATCGTCCAACCTTCACGGACCAGGCGGCCGACCTGCTCGACGAGCTGGCGCCGCTCGGCTTCCTTGATGCGCTCGGTGAGCGCCTCCTCGTCGTCGCCGTCGAGGACCGGCACGGCGACCTGCGCGACGATCGGACCGGTGTCCATCCCCGCGTCGACGAAGAAGAGGGTGGCCCCGGTGACCTTGACGCCGTAGGCCAGCGCGTCGCGGGGGCCGTGGATGCCGGGGAACGCCGGCAGCAGGGTGTTGTGCGTGTTCAGGTAGCGGTCGCCGAACGCGCCCAGGAAGTGCGGGCCGACCAGCTTGAGGAACCCGGCGCTGATCACCAGGTCGGGCCGGTGCTCCGCGACGTGCGCGGTCAGCGCCTTGTCCCAGTCCTCCCGGGTCGGGTGGTCCTTCAGCCGGTCCACGAAGGTCGGCACCCCGGCCGCCGCCGCCCGGTCCAGGCCGGCGATGCCGTCCCGGTCCGCGCCGACCGCCACCACCCGGGCGCCGTACCCGGGGTCGGCGGCGGCGTCCAGCAGCGCCTGGAGGTTGCTGCCGGAACCGGAGACGAGGACGACGAGGCGGGCGGCGGACGCGGGCTCGGTCACGCGGCAACCCTATCGGGCTGCCCCGGACGCCCGGCGGACGGGCGGTACGGCACGGCACGCGGCGTCCGCCGGGTGGGCGACGCGGCGTTCGTCTCGATCATCGGTCGCGCGGACGCGATACGCTGCCGATCGCTCGGTGTCCGGCGTACGCCCGGCCCGGGGACCGCCGTCGCCAACGAGGAGTACGCCGAATGCAGCCCGGACAGCCCGGACAGGACCCGTACGGCCAGCAGCCCAACCAGGACCCGACCGCTCCCCACTACCCCGCCGACCCGTACGCGCCGCCGCCGCAGGCGCCCTACGGGCAGCAGCCCCCCGCCGGGCAGGACCCGTACGCCCCGCCGCCGCAGGCCCCGTACGGCCAGCCCTACGGCCAGCAGCCCACCTCGGGCCAGCCGTACGGCCAGCCGACCTCGGGCCAGCCCTATGGTCAGCCGACGTCGGGGCAGCCGTACGGCCAGCCCACCTCCGGGCAGCCCTACGGCCAGCAGCAGCCGTACCAGGACCCGTACGGCCAGCAGCAGCCGCCGTTCGGCGCGCCGTCGTACCCGGGGGCCGGCTACCCGCAGCCGCAGGCGCAGAACAACACCCTCGGTCTGGTGTCGATGATCCTCGGCATCGCCGCGATCCCGATGCTCTGCTGCCTCTACCTGGGCATCCCGATCGGCATCGCCGCGGTGATCACCGGTTACCTGGGCCAGCAGAAGGTCGCCCAGGGCGTGGCCAACAACGGTGGCCAGGCCAAGGCGGGCATCATCTGCGGCGCCATCGCGGCGGTCCTCGGCATCGTGCTGATCATCCTGGCGGTGGCCGGCGGCCTGAAGATGCCGACCAACCCCTGATCCACCGGCGTCACGAAGGGGCGTCCCGGCTCGCGCCGGGGCGCCCCTCGCCGTCTCCCGGTCAGCGGGAGGTGGCGCGGGGAGCCAGCACCTTCGCCGCCGCGCTCCCCAGCACGGCGCCCACGGCGACGACGCCGGTCGCCACCGCCGCCACCTGCCACGGCACCGGCCCCACCTCGGCCAGCCGGCCACCACCGACCGGCCCGCGGGAGGCCGCCGCCGCGGCGCCGAGGAGCAGCCCGGCCACCGGGCCGGCGAGCGCCGCCGACCCGACCAGCGCCGCCCAGCCCAGCTCGGCCCGGCGCTCCGCGGCGTCCCGGAGCAGCCGGCGACCGAGCAGCCAACCGGCGGCCATGGCGACCAGCACCGGGACGGCCAGCAGCGCGCCGCCCACCCCGTCGACCGGGCCGCGCGGCAGCCCGGCCAGCAGCGGTACGGCCGGCAGCGCGCCGACGGAGACCTCGCTGGTGCGTACGGCCGTGTCGACGCCGACGGCGAAGCCCGGCCCGAGCAGGTAGCTGGCCGACCAGACCGCGGCGTTCGGCGCGTAGGCGAGGCTGACCAGGGTGATCCCCGCCTGACCGGCCGCCCCGGTCCGGTACGCGCCGATCATGTCGGCGGCGTCCCCGCCGCCGGTGGCCACGGCCAGCCCGGCCGCGCCGGCGCCCGCCCCGAGCAGCAGCAGCACGGCGACCACGCCGGCCCGGGCACCGTGGGCCAGCCACCCCGGCGTCGCCCGGGTGAGCAGGGCGCCGACGCCGGTGGTGCCCAGCGCGCCGAGCAGCGCGCCCGGCACGCCGACGGCCAGGCAGGTGAGCGCGGCCCGGAGCGGGGAGACGTGCGGGCCGGAGATCCCGACCAGCACCGCGGCGAGCGCTCCGACCAGGGCGTACGCGATGCCGACCGCGCCGGCCACGGTGAGTGCCGCCCGGGGTGAACGGCCGCCGCGGGCGCCGACGGCCCGGCTGGCGTGCACACCCGCGCGGGTGAGCCGCCAGATGCTCAGCCCGGTGAGCGCCAGCGGGCTCAGCCCGAGCGGGCCCGCGGCGGTCTCCAGCGGAACGCCGTGACCGAGCAGCCAGCCCGCTCCCCCGGCGCCGAGGGCGCCCCACAGGGATCCGGTCCCGTCACCGAGCCGCACCAGGGCCAGCACCACGACCACCGGCAGCCAGCCGGTGAGGGCGGCCCAGAGCGCCGCGACACCGGCGGCGACGGGCAGCGGCGCCCGGCTGCGGGGCGGCTCGCCGGCCCGTGGCGCGGGCACCCTCGGGCCCGCGCCGGGACGACCGGGCGGCCGGGTGCCGGCGCTGGGGCGGCGCGGCTGGTCAGGGGTGACGGAGGACATCGCGTCTACTCTGGCATGCCCGGCGGGTCGGGGCCGCCCGGTACCGCCCCCGACCGGCGGCGAGTTCCGTGATCCACGGATCCGGCCCCCCGATCCGGTCTAGCCTCGGGCCAGGGACGCGACCTTCCCGTCGCGGCACCGACCGCTCGGAGGAAGCTGTGAACGCTCCGTATCCGCCGCCACCGCCGCCGCCGGCCGCGGGCCGGGACCGCACCACCCTGTGGGGTGTCCTCGGCATCGTGCTCGGCCTGATCTGCTGCGGCATCCTGGGCATCGTCTTCGGCTACCTGTCGATCCGGGACGCCAGACGCTTCGGGAAGTCGCCGCTGCTCGGCTGGCTGGCCATCGCGGCCGGTGTACTCAACATCATCATCAGCCTGATCGTGCGGGCGCGGGGCAGCTACTACTACCCGTACTGGTACCGCTGAGAAGCCCGAGGGGGCCGACCGTGACCGGTCGACCCCCTCGTCGTCAGTGGGCCGCTGTGCGGCCCCAGGTGATCCCCCGGCCGCCGGAACGGCCGATGGGGATCCAGCCGGCCGCTCAACGGCCGGACATGATCTCCCGCATCAGCTTGGCGGTCTCGGTCGGCGTCTTGCCGACCTTGACGCCGACCGCCTCCAGCGCCTCCTTCTTGGCGTCCGCGGTGCCCGCCGAGCCGGAGATGATGGCGCCGGCGTGACCCATGGTCTTGCCGGGCGGGGCGGTGAAGCCGGCGATGTAGCCGACCACCGGCTTGGTGACGTTCGCCTTGATGAACTCGGCGGCCCGCTCCTCGGCGTCGCCGCCGATCTCGCCGATCATCACGATCGCGTCGGTCTCCGGGTCGGCCTCGAACGCGGCCAGGGCGTCGATGTGGGTGGTCCCGATGATCGGGTCACCGCCGATGCCGACGCAGGTGGAGAAGCCGATGTCGCGCAGCTCGTACATCATCTGGTAGGTCAGCGTGCCGCTCTTGCTGACCAGGCCGATCCGGCCGGAGCCGGTGATGTCGGCCGGGATGATGCCGGCGTTGGACGCGCCCGGCGAGGCGATGCCCGGGCAGTTCGGGCCGATGATCCGGGTCTGCTCACCCTTGGCCACGTTGTACGCCCAGAACGCGGCGGTGTCGTGCACCGGCACGCCCTCGGTGATCACCACGGCCAGGTCGATGCCGGCGTCGATCGCCTCGACCACCGCGCCCTTGGTGAACTGCGGCGGCACGAAGATGACCGTGACGTCCGCCCCGGTCTCCTTCATCGCGTCCGCGACGGAGGCGAAGACCGGCAGCTCGGTGCCGTCGAAGTCGACCGTGGTGCCGGCCTTGCGCGGGTTCACGCCGCCGACCACGTTGGTGCCCGCGGCGAGCATCCGCCGGGTGTGCTTGGACCCCTCGGAGCCGGTCATGCCCTGCACGATGACCTTGGAGTCCTTGGTCAGCCAGATAGCCATTGTCAGACCCCCGCAGCTGCCAGCTCGGCGGCCCGCTCGGCCGCGCCGTCCATGGTGTCGACCCGCTGGATGAGCGGGTTGTTCGCGTCGTCGAGGATCGCCCGGCCGGCCTCGGCGTTGTTGCCGTCGAGGCGGACGACGAGCGGCTTGGTGACCTCCTCGCCGCGCTGCTTGAGCAGGTCGAGCGCCTGCACGATGCCGTTGGCGACGGCGTCGCAGGCGGTGATCCCACCGAAGACGTTGACGAAGACGCTCTTCACCGCCGGGTCGGAGAGGACGATCTCCAGGCCGTTGGCCATGACCGCGGCGCTCGCGCCGCCGCCGATGTCGAGGAAGTTGGCCGGCTTGACGCCGCCGTGCCGCTCGCCCGCGTACGCGACCACGTCGAGGGTCGACATGACCAGACCCGCGCCGTTGCCGATGATGCCGACCTCGCCGTCGAGCTTGACGTAGTTGAGGTCCTTCTCCTTGGCGGCCTGCTCGAGCGGGTCCACCGACGCCTGGTCGACCAGGGCCTCGTGGTCCGGGTGCCGGAAGCCGGCGTTCTCGTCCAGGGTGATCTTGGCGTCGAGCAGCAGCACCTTGCCGTCGCCCGTCTTGGCCAGCGGGTTCACCTCGACCAGCGTGGCGTCCTCGGCGACGAAGGCCTTCCACAGGCCCACCGCGACCTCGACGACCTGGTCGGCGACCTCGGCCGGGAAGCCGGCGGCGGTCACGATCTCGCGGGCCTTCGCCTCGTCCACGCCCTTGACGGCGTCGATCGGGGCCTTGACCACCTTGTCGGGGGTCTCCGCGGCGACCTGCTCGATGTCCATGCCGCCGGCGACGCTGGCGATGCAGAGGAAGGTGCGGTTCGCCCGGTCGAGCAGGTACGAGAAGTAGTACTCCTCGGCCACGTCCGCGGTCACGGTGATCATGACCTTGTGGACGGTGTGACCCTTGATGTCCATGCCGAGGATGTCGGTGGACCGGGCCACCGTCTCCTCCGCGCCCTCGGCCAGCTTGACGCCGCCGGCCTTACCGCGGCCACCGACCTTCACCTGCGCCTTGACGACCACTCGACCGCCGAGGCGTTCGGCGATCGCGCGGGCCTCCTCCGGGGTAGTGGCGACGCCGCCGGCGAGCACGGGCAAACCGTGCCGCTCGAACAGGTCCCGCCCCTGGTACTCGTACAGGTCCACGATTGCGCGTCCCGTCCCGTCTCCGCGGCGCGCCGTCGCGCCGCCACCAGCGTTGGAAATCAGTTTGACGCCTGTCATCAGATGAGACAGGCCATTTGCCGCAGCCTAACGAGATGGGAACCGGCGGCAACCGAGCGGGTGTGGGGTGTGCGGTAATGCACAGCCGCCGGGCCATCGGGTCAGTCGATCGGAGCGCGGCCGCGGGCGTACCGGCGCAGGGCCGCCACCACCTCCGGCGTCGACCGGTCGGTGTGGCGCAGTCGGGCGGTGAACCCGGGGTGCGGCACCCGGCCCCGCCCGGCCGGACCGGGCGCGTACGCGTCCAGCCAGGCGAGCAGCCCCAACCGGCGGAACAGGCCGCGGTCCCGCGGCTCGACGCAGAGCACCCGCTCGCCGCCGTACCACCGTTGGTGCACCAGGGCGACGTCCGACCAGGGCAGATGGACCACCTGCCCGCGGAACGCGCGGGCCCGGACCCAGAGGCCATCCGGCCCGGCGGCCAGGGTGGGGGTGTTCGGGTTGGACAGCCAGAACAGCAGCGCCAGCAGCAGACACCAGCCGACGGCCGGGACGGCGAGCGCGGCGACCGGCCCACCCACCACCACACCGGTCACGGCGAGCCCGAGGGGCGGTGCGGCCAGCAGGGCGGCGCCCCGGAGTGCCCGGCGACGCACGTCCGGCCACACCACGAAGGGCTGACCCTCCGGGATCCGTCGGGCGACCGGGACAGGCGAGGGCGGGCTGATCACGACGGCCTCCGGCTACGGAACGGGTGGCACCGGCATCCGCAGGATAGAACCGTACGTCAATGGCCGGTGACCCCTTGTCACCGAGCCGGGTCCGGGCCGCCGCCGCCCCGACCGCAGAAGAGGGCCAGCCGGCCACCGCTCCGGGCGTCAGGAAGGGTGCCTTCCCTGCGCGCGGGCACCACCCGTTCGGGGGACGGCCGAAGAGTTCCGGAGGGGGCGCGTAACCCCCGCTGGGGGACGTCGTTGAGTGTGATGTCGGAGCGCTGATGCAGCGCGAGGACGGGAGCGGCCGATGCCCTGTCGGTCGAGGGGTGGCGGCGGGGCATCGTGCATAGAAGGGCCGGGCGTGTGAGGGGTGCGTCCGGCCCTTCCCCCTGTCCGGAAACCGGCGGTCGCCGCCGGCTCAGCCGCGCCGGGTTCCGGCGGGCTCAGCCGCGGCGGGGCCGACGGTCAGGCGACGGCCTGCGCGACGTTCGCCCGGACCCACTCGACGATCGACTGGGTGGTGGCGCCCGGCGTGAAGATCTTGGCGACGCCGAGCTGCTGGAGCTCGGGGATGTCGGCCTCGGGGATGATGCCCCCGCCGAAGACCACGATGTCCCGCGCGTCGCGCTCACCGAGCAGTTCGAGCACCCGGCGGAAGAGCGTCATGTGCGCCCCGGAGAGGACGGACAGGCCGACCGCGTCGGCGTCCTCCTGGATCGCGGTCTCCACGATCTGCTCCGGGGTCTGGTGCAGGCCGGTGTAGATGACCTCCATGCCGGCGTCACGCAGGGCGCGCGCGACCACCTTGGCGCCCCGGTCGTGGCCGTCCAGGCCCGGCTTCGCGACGACGACCCGGATACGAGAGCTCATCAGCGCACTACCTTTCACGGGCTCCGCGACTCTTCACCTGAACGAACGGTAACCCGCCGCGTCCGGGCCGGGAAATCGGGGCTGCGTCACTACCGTGACTTCGTTCCGCCGCGAAGCCGGACACCTCCGCCGTTCGGTCACTCTGCGCGACGAACGGGCAGTATCGGGGACGGCCATCTGGAGGGCCAAGCTATGACAATGTCGTACGGAAATGGACAGAAAGAAACGCCGGTTCGGCGCTTCCGCTTGTGACCAGGGCAGGGGTTGGCTAACGTGTCCACGGTTGTCATCAGGTCCACGGACGGGTGACGACGCGGCCCCGGACGTTCGGCAGAACTTCACCGAACGGTCGGACGTCGCATCGGATCCCCGACAACGGAGGGTGTGCGTGCGCCAGCGCCTGTCGTCTGAGCCCGATAGATATCGCGGTCGCCGCCGCGTACCCACCCCACCGCGGAGCCGCTACGCCGCCGTCGTCACCACCGCCTTCGTCGGCGCCGGTGTCGTCGCGCTGGGCGCCGGCGCCCTGCCCGACGCCAAGAGCGTCAGCCCGTCGGTCCTCGACGAGCTCAAGCAGGCCTCGATCACCAGCCAGGATGTCGCCGACCGCGCCGACTCCGCCGACCGGGCCGACCGTTCCTCGCGGGACAGCGAGGCCAGCCGGGACGAGGTCTGGCTCCTCCCGCTCCAGGGCTACGACTTCAACTCGCCCTACGGCATGCGCTGGGGCAAGCTGCACACCGGCATCGACCTGGTCGCCCCGGAGGGCACCCCGTTCGTCGCCATCCACGAGGGCAAGGTCACCAAGGCCGGCTGGTTCGGCGGCTACGGCTACGCGGTGATCGTCCAGCACGCCGACGGCAGCGAGGCGATCTACGGTCACGCCTCGCAGGTCAGCGTGCGCGAGGGCCAGCAGGTCAAGGCGGGCGACCAGCTCGGGCTGGTGGGCAACACCGGCCACTCCTACGGCTCGCACCTGCACCTGGAGGTCCACGTCAAGGGCCAGCCACTGGACCCGGTGCCGTGGCTCGCCGAGCGCGGAGTGGACATCAAGCTCCAGGTGGAGGCAATCTACAGCGAGGTAGCCGCGTCCTGACGCTGCGTACCGCCCGTTGACCGCCCGGATCGATCGATCCGGGCGGTTTTTCGTCGCGGTCGCCGGTCGCATGTCTGCCGGGTCACAGCCGGCGATGTGGTCGACGCCACCGACGGCCAAGATCACTTATCCGGCCGAACCGTCCAGTGAGGCAGAAAGTCGGGCAGCGGGCTGTCGCGTCCCCGGCTTCGCCCCGGGACCCCTACCCGCCGGTCACCTTTCGCACACCAGTATTTGCGGGGTCAAGTGCCCCGAGAATCTGCGAAGGTCCCCGTGCAGGAAGACAGCAACAGCCGCGACGACACACGTATCGCCCCCGCCCGCCACCGGCTACGGCGGCGCGGGCGTGGCCTGGTCGTCGGCGCGGTCGCCCTGGTCGCCGTGGGCGTCACCGGGGTGTCGGCCGCCACCCTGAGCCGCCACGACTCCCCGGAACCCGCCGTGGTCTCGCTGGACGCGCAGGCCCGCGCCGAGGCCGCCGGCCGGGCCGACCGGTCCACCCGCGAGTCGGCCGCGCCGGCCAGCCCGTCCGCCACCACCGCGCCGAGCCCGGCCGCCACCACCGCCAGCCCTTCGGCCCGCCCCACCCGTACCGCCACCACGAAACCCCGGCCGAAGCCGAAGCCCACCCCCACGGCCACCGCCACCGTCAAGCGCACGGCCAAGCCGAAGCCCAGCTGGGTCGTCCCGATGAAGGGCGCCGAGATCACCTCCTGCTACGGGCAGCGGTGGGGCACCCTGCACGCCGGCATCGACTTCGCGATGCCCGCCGGCACCCCGATCCACGCCGCTGCCGCCGGCACCGTGGTCAAGGCCGGCGACGCCGGCGACGGGTACGGCAACTCGGTCTTCATCGACCACGGCAACGGCTACCTGACCCACTACGCGCACCAGAGCAGCCTCGAGGTGAGCGTGGGCGACAAGGTCGCCGCCGGTGAGGTGATCGGCTACGAGGGGGCCACCGGCGACGCCACCGGCCCCCACCTGCACTTCGAGGTGCACCAGGGCCAGATGTGGAACCAGATCGACCCGGCGCCGTTCCTGCGCGCCCGGGGCATCGACGTGGCCTGCTGACACCACCCGCACGGCAGAGGGCCCGGCCGCCGGCATGTCGCCGACGACCGGGCCCTCGCCCCGTTCAGATCTTCTCGACCGGAGCGTGCCGGAGCACCAGCCACATCGTCTGGTCGCCGAAGTCGATCTGCGCCCGCGCGCCCGGGCCGTGCCCCTCCACCGCGAGCACCCGGCCGAGGCCGTACCGCTGGTGGTTGACCCGGTCCCCGGCGGCGACCTTCGGGGCCTGCGGCAGCTCGCTGGCGGTGGCCAGCCGGCTGCCGTCGACGCCGAGCTTGCGCGCCAGCTCCGCCGCCTTGGGGGTGCCCCCGGCGAAGCCGCCGCGCGGCGCGCGGTCCGCGCGGCCACCGACGCCGCCGCCCCCGCCGGCCCACGAGGTGTACGACCCCTCGGTGCGCTCCCAGCGCACCAGCTCCGTCGGCAGCTCCTCCAGGAACCGGGACGGAGGGTTGTAGGCCGGCTGCCCCCAGGCCGAACGGGTGACCGCCCGGGACAGGTAGAGCCGTTCCCGGGCCCGGGTGATGCCGACATAGGCCAGCCGGCGCTCCTCCTCCAGCTCGCGGGTGTCGCCCAGCGACCGCAGGTGCGGGAAGACCCCGTCCTCCAGGCCGGTCAGGAAGACCACCGGGAACTCCAGGCCCTTGGCGGTGTGCAGCGTCATCAGGGTGACCACGCCCTGGTGGTCGGGATCGTCGGAGGGGATCTGGTCGGCGTCGGCGACCAGCGCCACCTGCTCCAGGAAGCCGGCCAGGGTGGCGCGCTCCCCGTCGGCGCCCAGCGCCTCGATCCGCTCGGTGTACTCCCGGGCGACGCTGACCAGCTCCTGGAGGTTGTCCACCCGGCCGGCGTCCTGCGGGTCGAGGCTCTCCTCCAGCTCGGTGAGGTAGCCCGAGCGGGTCAGCAGCGCCTCCAGCACCTCCTCCGGGGTGCCGGTCTCGGCGAGCTCCCGGGCGCCGTCGAGCAGCGCCACGAAGTCCGCGATGCCGTTGGCCGCCCGGGTGGAGATGCCCGGCGCGTCCCTGGCCCGGCGCAGCGCGGCGCCGAAGGAGACCCGGTCCCGGCTGGAGAGCGCCTCGACGCAGGCCTCGGCCCGGTCGCCGATGCCCCGGCGCGGGGTGTTCAGGATCCGGCGCAGGCTGACCGTGTCGTCGTCGTTGACCACGGCGCGCAGGTAGGCCAGCGCGTCGCGGACCTCCTTGCGCTCGTAGAAGCGCACCCCGCCGACCACCTTGTAGGGCAGGCCGACCCGGATGAACACCTCCTCGAAGACCCGGGACTGGGCGTTGGTGCGGTAGAAGACCGCCACGTCGCCGGGGCGGGTCTCGTCGGCGTCGACCAGCCGGTCGATCTCCCGGCCCACCCAGTCCGCCTCGGCGTGCTCGGTGTCGGCGACGTAGCCCACGATCCGCTCGCCGGCCCCGGCGTCGCTCCACAGCCGCTTCGGCTTCCGGGAGGTGTTCCGGTCGATCACGGCGTTGGCGGCGTTGAGGATGGTCTGGGTGGAGCGGTAGTTCTGCTCCAGCAGGATCGTGCGGGCGTCGGTGAAGTCCCGCTCGAACTCCAGGATGTTGCGGATCGTCGCGCCGCGGAACGCGTAGATCGACTGGTCGGCGTCGCCGACCACGCAGAGCTCCGCCGGTGCCAGCCCCTCGGTGCCGGCGACCAGCTCCTTGATCAGCGTGTACTGCGCGTGGTTGGTGTCCTGGTATTCGTCCACCAGCACGTGCCGGAACCGGCGGCGGTAGGTCTCGGCGACGTGCGGGTGCGACTGGAGCAGGTGCACGGTCGTCATGATCAGATCGTCGAAGTCCAGCGCGTGCGCCTCGCGCAGCCGCCGCTGGTAGAGCGTGTACGCCTCGGCGAGCGCCCGCTCGTTGGGGCCCTTCGCCCCGGCGGCGAACGTCTCCGGGTCGGTCAGCTCGTTCTTCAGGTTGGAGACCTGCGCGGCCAGCCCCCGGGCCGGGTAGCGCTTGGGGTCCAGGTCCAGCTCGCGGGTCACCATCTGCATCAGTCGGCGGGAGTCGTCCGCGTCGTAGATCGAGAAGGTCGACTTCAACCCGGCGTGCTCGTGCTCGGCGCGCAGGATCCGCACGCAGGCGGAGTGGAACGTCGACACCCACATCAGCCGGGCGCGCGGGCCGACCAGGTTGGCCACCCGCTCCTTCATCTCACCGGCGGCCTTGTTGGTGAAGGTGATCGCGATGATCTCGCCGGGGTGCACGTCCCGGGCGGCGAGCAGGTAGGCGATCCGGTGGGTCAGCACCCGGGTCTTGCCGGAGCCGGCGCCGGCCACGATCAGCAGCGGGGAGCCGGAGTGGGTCACCGCGTCCCGCTGGGGCCCGTTGAGGCCCTCGACCAGCTGCTGCGGGTCGAGGTGGCCGCGGGCGGGCCCGGGCCGGTGCGGCGCGGGGCGGGCGGGCTCGGGCGCGGACGGGGACGCGGGGATGTCGAAGAGAGGATGCATCGCACGGCGAGTCTATGCCGCCGGCCGGACACTTCCCGTCCGCGTACGCGCCGGGGAGATGTAGCCGTCATCCCACTGGTTGGCGGAATCCTTGCGAGGCCCGCGGAGCAGCCGGCATACTCGACGACGTGTTCGGTCAGCGCTTCTACTTTTACTACGGCACCGGGAGTCCGGCAGCCGTGGGTCGCGCCTGATCAACCAGACCTACGAAAAGCCCCGGGCTCGAGGAGCCCGGGGCTTTTTCGTCCCGGTTCCCGGCACCGGGCCCGATCTCGGCGAGGAGTACGGCGATGATGGCAGATGTGATGCAGTCGGACGGCGCGCAGCGGGCGGCCGGTGACCGGCCCGACGCGGTGGACGGCGGCGCAGGCGACGACCGGCCGGCCGGCACCGGCACCGGCACCGGCACCGAGGATTCGGCGGCCGCCGCCCGGATCGTCGCCATCCGGGAGCGGATCGACGAGATCGACCGCACGATGATCGACCTCTGGCAGGAGCGGGCCGCCCTCTCCCAGCAGGTGGGGGCCACCCGGATCGCCTCCGGCGGCACCCGGCTCGTGCTCTCCCGCGAGCGGCAGATCCTGGAGCGGTTCCGCGAGGCCCTGGGCGCCGACGGCACCCAACTGGCCCTGCTGCTGCTGCGGGCCGGCCGCGGACCGCTGTGAGGCGTACCGTCCGCACCGGGAGCCGGGCGGCACGCCCGGTCCACCCGACGGGCGGCGTACCCCTGGCAGCCGGCGCGGGCGGGCGGCCGGGACCGGCGGGCGGACGTCGCCGGCCGACGGCCCGGGCCGGGATACGCCGAACCGCCCGTCGGCGTCGTGCTGACGCGGGCGGGCGGTTCGGCGAGGGTCACCCCTCGTAGCTGCCGACGATCTCCCGCTTCTCAGCGAAGTGGCAGGCGCTCGGGTGGTCCGAGCCCGGCCGGATCTCCAGCAGCGGCGCCTCCTGGGCACAGACATCCTGCGCCTTCCAGCACCGGGTGCGGAAGCGGCAGCCCGACGGCGGGCTGATCGGCGAGGGGACGTCACCGGTGAGCCGGATGATCGACTTGCTCTCCCGCAGGGTCGGGTCCGGCACCGGCACCGCCGAGAGCAGCGCCTGGGTGTACGGGTGGGTCGGCCGCTCGTAGATCTCGTCCTCGGTGCCGATCTCCACCATCTTGCCCAGGTACATCACCGCGACCCGGTCGGAGAGGTGGCGCACGACCGACAGGTCGTGGGCGATGAACACGTACGACAGGCCGAACTCCTTCTGGAGCTGCTCCAGCAGGTTCATCACCTGCGCCTGGATCGACACGTCGAGCGCGGAGACCGGCTCGTCGCAGACGATCACCTCGGGCCGCAGGGCCAGCGCCCGGGCGATGCCGATGCGCTGCCGCTGCCCGCCGGAGAACTGGTGCGGGTAGCGGTTGATGTGCTCCGGGTTCAGGCCGACCAGGTCGAGCAGTTCCTTGACCTTGTCCCGGCGGCTGCCCTTGGGGGCGACGTCGGGGTGGATCTCGAACGGCTCGCCGATCAGGTCACCGACCGTCATCCGCGGGTTCAGCGAGGTGTACGGGTCCTGCATGACCAGCTGGATCTGCCGGCGCAGTCGACGCAGCGCGCCGCCGGACAGCCGGGAGATGTCCTGGCCCTTGTAGAGCACGCTGCCGGCGGTCGGCTTCTCCAGGTTCATCAGGACCCGGGCCAGCGTCGACTTGCCGCAGCCGGACTCACCCACCACGCCGAGCGTCTCACCGGTCTTCAGCTCGAAGGAGACGCCGTCGACCGCCTTCACGTGACCGATGGTCTTCTTGAACACCACCCCGCTGGTGACGGGGTAGTGCTTGACCAGGTCACGGACCTCGATGATGTTCTCAGTCACGGTTCACGAGCTCCTCGGCGAAGTGGCACGCACTGGCCCGACCGGCGCCGACCTGCAGCAGCGGCGGCACCTTCTCCGTGCACACCGGCTGGGCCATCGGGCAGCGCGGGTTGAACGGGCAGCCCGTCGGGATGTTCATCAGGTTCGGCGGCAGGCCCTTGATCGTACGCAGCTCCTGGCCCCGCTCGTCCATCCGCGGGATCGAGTTGAGCAGGCCGAGCGTGTACGGGTGCGCCGGCTTGCGGTACAGCTCGAACACGTCGGCTTCCTCGACGATCCGGCCGGCGTACATGACCGCGATCCGGTCCGCGACGTCGGCGACCACGCCGAGGTCGTGGGTGATCAGGATCATGCCCATCTGCCGCTCCCGCTGAAGCTCACCGAGCAGGTCCATGATCTGGGCCTGCACGGTCACGTCCAGCGCGGTGGTCGGCTCGTCCGCGATCAGCACCTCGGGGTCGAGCGCCAGCGACATCGCGATCATCGCGCGCTGCCGCATACCGCCGGAGAACTGGTGCGGGTAGTTGCTGTACCGACCCTTGGCGTTCGGGATCTTCACCTGGTCGAGCATCTCGATCGCGCGCTTCTTGGCGTCCGCGCGGCTCATGCCGCGGCGGATGCGGAACTGCTCGGCGATCTGGAAACCGACGGTGAAAACCGGGTTGAGGGCGGAGAGCGAGTCCTGGAAGATCATGGCGATGCCCTCGCCACGGATCCGCCGCCGCTCCTCGGAGGACATCTTGAGCATGTCCTTGCCGTGGAAGCGGACCTGGCCGTTGGTGACGAACCCCGGCGGGGTGTCCAGGATGCCCATGATGGTCTGGGCCGTCACGCTCTTGCCGGAGCCGGACTCGCCGAGCACGGCGAGGGTCTCCCCCGCGTCGACGTGGTACGTGACCCCGTTGATGACCTTGGCGACGCCGTCCCGGGTACGGAACTCGACCCGCAGGTCTTCCACCTCGAGCAGCCGACCCGACGGGCGGCCGGATCCGTCGGCGCCCGGTGCGGACTGCTCGGACACGAGAATGTCGGACACTTCAGTCTCCCCTATCGGAGCTTCGGGTCGAGGGCCTCGCGGACCGCTTCACCGAGCATCACGAAGCTCAGCACGGCGAGAACGAGGAACAGCGAGGGGAAGAACAGCAGGGACGGCGAGACCCGGATGAAGCTCTGCGACTCGCTGATCATGATGCCCCAGGAGACCACCGGGCTCTTCAGGCCGACGCCCAGGAAGGAGAGCGTCGCCTCGGCGCCGATGAAGGAGCCGACCATGATCGTGCCGTAGACCAGCAGTGGCGCCAGGCAGTTCGGCAGCAGGTGCTTGAGGATGATCCGGCCGGTGCCGGCGCCGAGCGCCCGGGCGGCGACGATGTAGTCCGCCTCCTTGGTGGCGAGCACCGAGGAACGCATCAGCCGCATCACGACCGGCCAGCTCAGCACGATCAGGGAGGCGGTGACCAGCCCCATGATCTTCCACTGGCTGTTGCTGGTGCCGGAGCCGTTGAAGGTGGTCAGGATGACGATCGCGCCGAGCACGAACGGCAGGCCGAAGAAGACGTCGGCGACCCGGCTCAGCACCGCGTCGACCCAGCCGCCGCGGTAACCGGCGATGATGCCCATCGTCCCGCCGACCAGCAGGGTGCCGAGCAC
The DNA here is from genome assembly GCF_900090305.1 of Micromonospora siamensis. NCBI lineage: Bacteria > Bacillati > Actinomycetota > Actinomycetes > Micromonosporales > Micromonosporaceae > Micromonospora > Micromonospora siamensis. The sequence continues at coordinate 5,994,606 of NZ_LT607751.1, forward strand.
GGAGAGCACCGAGACCACGATCGACGCGCGGGCGCCGTAGATCACCCGGGCGTACACGTCGCGACCCTGGAAGTCGTAGCCGAACCAGGCGTCCCCGGAGGGCTTGACCAGGCTCCGGTCCAGCGAGCCGTTGACCGCGTCACCCGAGGTGAACAGCTGCGGGAAGGCGGCCATCAGCAGGAAGACCAGGATGAAGAAGGCCGAGATCCAGAACAGCGGCTTGCGGCGCAGGTCGAGCCAGGCGTCGCCGAGGAGGCCGCGCACCTTCTGCTGGCGGGTGTTCTCCACAAGCTCGGGCTCGCCCGGCGGGACGGCACCGGCCGGCTGCTCGGCTCGGGGCGGGCTGGCGATCGAAGCGGCGTTCGGGTCACTCATAACGGATCCTCGGGTCCAGGGCGGCGTAGAGCAGGTCCACCAGCAGGTTCATCAGCAGGTAGACGAGCACCAGGACCACCACGATGGAGACAACGGTAGCGCTCTCCTTGGTGACGATCGCGCGGTAGACCTGCCGGCCGATGCCGTTGATGCCGAAGATGCCCTCGGTCACGATCGCGCCGCCCATCAGGGCGCCGAGGTCGGTGCCGAGCAGGGTCACCACGGGGATCAGCGAGTTGCGTAGCAGGTGCACACCGACGACCCGCCGCATGGGCAGGCCCTTGGCGATCGCGGTGCGGACGTAGTCGGCGCGCCGGTTCTCGGCGATGCTCGTACGGGCCACCCGGGCGATGTACGCCATCGAGGCGCTACCGAGCACGAAGCCGGGCACCAGCAGTTCGGTGATCCGCATCTCACTGGAGACGGTGGGGGTCACGATGCCCCACTTCACGCCGAGCAGCCACTGGAGCACGAAGGCGATGACGAAGATCGGCAGCGCCAGGAGGAAGAGCGTGGACACCAGGACCAGGTTGTCCAGGAAGCCGTTGCGGCGCAGGCCGGTCAGCACGCCGGCGCCGAGGCCGATGACGGCCTCGATCAGCAGGGCGACCACGGCCAGCTTCAGCGTGTTGGGGTACGACGTCATGATGATGTCGTTGATCGACCGGCCGCCGAACGTCTGCCCGAAGTCCCCCTGGAACAGGTTCTTCATGTAGGTGGCGTACTGCACGAAGATCGACTGGTCGAGCTGGTACTTGTCGGTCATGAAGTCGACGTACTGCTGCGGGCAGCGTCGTTCGCCGCACTTGCCGGCGAACGGGTCACCCGGCACCGACCAGACGAGCCAGTAGATCAAGAACGTCGTGCCGATGAAGACCGGCACGAGTTGCAGTAGCCGTCTCAACAGATAACGGCCCATGGGGTGGTCCTCCTGACAGGGGGCGCGTCGGGCGGCCGACACGGGGGTGGCGACAAACGCGAGGGGAGCCATCTCGCGGAACGCGAGGGAAGCTACACCCTCTCGTGGAACGGCCCCAGGTCGGGCTCACCGGAGGTGGTGAGCCCGACCCGGGGGTCATGCCGTGTGGATCAGAGCTCGATCGAGGTGATGTCCGCCTCGCCGACGTTGTTCAGCTCCATCTTCTTGATCTTCTCCGAGTGGCCGGACTGCTGGCCGTAGAAGTAGATCGGGATGGACGGAACCTTCTGGTCGACGATCGCGACGGCCTCGGCGAACTTCTCGTGCGAAGCCTCCAGGCTCGGCGCGGCGGAGGCCTCCTTGGCCAGGGCGTCGACCTGCGGGTCGCTGAACTTGCCGTCGTTCGAGGAACCGCCGGTCACGAAGAGCGGGTTGACCCAGTTCTCCACGTCCGGGTAGTCCTGCTGCCAGGCCGCGCGGTACGGGCCCTTCATCTTGTACGCGTTGATGTTCTGGCGGAACACCGCGAAGGTCGGCACACCCTCGGCGCGGGCGTTGATGCCCAGGTTGGTCTTGACCTGCTGCGCGACCGCGTCCATCCACTCCTTGTGGCTGGAGTCGGCGTTGTAGTAGAAGACCATCTCACCCTGGAAGCCACCGGCCTCGGTGAGGAGCTGCTTGGCCTGCGTCGGGTCGAACTTGCAGACGGTGCAGTTGCCCGGCTTGGCGCCCGGGGTCAGCGGGTTGGCCCAGCTGTCAGCCGGCTTGCGGGTACCGAAGAAGATCTTCTCGGAGATCTCCTGCCGGTTGATCGACAGCGAGACGGCCTTGCGCAGCTTCTCGTTGGTGAAGCGCTTGTCGTACAGCGGGAACGCGATGAACGCGGTCGACGGCGTGACGGTGTTCATGGCGCGGTCGCCCAGGTCGGACTTCCACTTCTCACCGGCCAGCGCGGAGGTCGGGATCGTCTCCAGGAAGTCCAGGTTGCCGGAGAGCAGGTCGTTGTAGGCCGCCCCCTCGTCCTGGTAGATCTTGACGGTGACGTCCTTGATCTTCATCTTGTCGCGCAGGTTGTAGTCGTCGAACTTGGTCAGCTTGATCGCGACGTCGTCTTCCCACGACACGAACTTGACCGGGCCGTTACCGATCGGCTTCTTGCCGAAGTCCTCGGGCTTCTGGCTGAAGAAGGCGTCCGGCAGCGGCATGAAGGCGCTGTAGCCCAGCTTGGTCGGGAACACGGCGGTCGGCGCGGAGAGCGTGACCTCGAAGTTCCAGTCGTCGACGACCTTCAGACCGGACATCTTGTCGGTCTTCGGCTCCGGGGCCTTCTTCGGGCCGTCGCCGTCCGGGTCGGCGGTGTTCACGTCGGCGAAGCCGGCGATGTCCGCGAAGAAGCTGGAGTTCGCCGCGCCGTTGGGCGAGTAGGCGGCCCAGTTCCAGGCGTCCACGAAGTTCTTGGCCTTGACGGGGGTCCCGTCGTGGAACTTCGTGTTCTCCTTGATCTTGATCTTGAAGACCTTGGAGTCACTGGTGTCGATCGACTCGGCGACCGCGTTCTGCGGGGCGCCACCGTTGTTCGGGTACTCGACCAGGCCGGTCCACAGCCAGTCGACGACCTTGCCGCCACCGGTCTCGGTGGTGTTCGACGGCACCAGGGGGTTCTCCGGCTGCACGCCGTTGATGACGACCGCGCCGTCAGCGTTGCCGCTGCCGCCCTCGTTGTCACCGCTACCGCCGCTCGAGCAACCGGACGCGATGAGCGCGACTGCCGCGCTCAGCGCAACCGCGCTCGCCCGCTTCGAGACTCTCATTCCGAGGGGCCTCCTCTTTCTGACCTGATGCCGTCGTGGGTTTCACGCACGTCTTGGGGGGTGACACCGCCGGTGGCCCCACGGGGCCGCCGGCTTACCGCAGTGAAATCGGGACACCCCTGATGTACCGATCCGCCGGGCTGCCGCGCCTCCGCGATCGGCACCGCGCAGGGCCGATGGCCACGGAGCCGCGCTCAGGGGCGGGGTCCCATGGCCCTCGGGCCGAACGGGGTGCCTCACCCGGGGGCGAGGTGCTGCAACTGTGACACCAACCGGCCGCTTCCGTGAAGGTGCCGTTATCAAGCCGTTAGTTGGCTGGCACGTTGCCGATACTTGAGAAAAGATCATGAAACATCGCGGTCGCACCGTTCTGAGCAGGTAAGACCTGGCGACGCACCGGGCGAGAGCGGCCGCAGCTGCCGAATTCGGGCAAGCAGGATCCGGTCCGTGCAGGTCAACCGCCCGGAACCGGAATCTGGCCGTCCGACCGACGCCGGGCTCAGCCGTGGGGACCGAGCCGACCTCCAGGCGTACGAGGGCGGAACCGGGCACACGCCGCCACCGGGTCCGGCCGGAGACGACCAGACGCCGTCACACCAGCCGACGGTCGGCCGCCCAGCGGGACAACTCGTACCGGTTCGACATCTGGAGCTTGCGCAGCACGTTCGACACGTGCGTCTCCACCGTCTTGATGGAGATGAAGAGCTCCTTGGCGATCTCCTTGTACGCGTACCCCCGGGCCAGCAGGCGCAGCACCTCGCGCTCCCGGTTGGTGAGCTGGTCCAGCTCGGGGTCGGCCACCGGCGCGTCCGGCCGGGCCGCGAAGGCGTCCAGCACGAACCCGGCCAGCCGGGGGCTGAACACCGCGTCCCCGTCGGCCACCCGGCGGATCGCGTCGGTCAGCTCGTCCGGCGAGATGGTCTTGGTGACGTAGCCGCGGGCACCGGCCCGGATCAGCCCGATCACGTCCTCCGCCGCGTCGGAGACGCTCAACGCCAGGAACCGCACCTGCGGGTGGGTACGCCGCATCGCCTCCAACACCGCCCGGCCACCGCCGTCGGGCATGTGCACGTCCAGCAGCACCACGTCCGGCCCGGTGGCGGCGATCCGGCTGACCGCCTCGGCGACCGTGCTCGCCTCCCCCACCACCTCGACGTGGCCGCCCAGCTCCGACCGGACCCCGGCGCGGAACATGGCGTGGTCGTCGACGAGGAAGACCCGCAGGCGCCCGGCCGGCGCCGACGCGCCCTCGACCGGTCCCGACCCGTGCTCGGCCATGGTCATCTGTCCCTCTCCGCTGTGCCGCCGTTGCCGGTGATCGGCAGGATCAACCGGACCTCGGTGCCCTCACCCGGGCCGGAGCGGATCTCCGCCCGGCCGCCGTGCCGCTTCATCCGGCCGATGATGGAACCTCGTACTCCGTGCCGATGGTCCTCCACCGTATCGGGGTCGAAGCCCCTGCCCCGGTCGCGCACGAAGACGCTGACCTGATCGGGCTCCACCTCGGCATAGAGCGAGACGGTCCGTACCTCGGCGTGCCGGGCGGCGTTCACCAGCGCCTCCCGGGCCGCGGCGATCAGCGCGCCGACCCGCTCGTCGGTCTCCCGGTCACCGACCACCACCGCCTCGACGGTGATCGCGAAGGTGTCCTCGACCTCGGCGGCGGCCTGCTCCAGGGCGGCCGCGAAGCGCTCGTTGGGCGACGCGGTGGGCCGGTAGAGCCAGTTGCGCAGGGACCGTTCCTGGCCCCGGGCCAACCGCTGCACGGTCTTCACGTCGGCGGCGTTGCGCTGGATCAGCGCCAGCGTGTGCAGCACCTGGTCGTGCACCATCGCCGCCAGTTCGGCGCGCTCCTGCTCCCGGATCCGCCCCTCCCGCTCGGAGCGGAGCTGGTTCCAGGTGCGCCACAGCACGGGTGCCGCGACCACCCCGACGCCGGCCAGGCCGACCAGGGCGAAGATGACGCCGTTGACCACGACGTCGAAGTTCTGCACCGGGGAGTAGACGGCGACGACGCCGATGATGCCGACCGCGACGAGCACCCCGCCGCCGATGAACCGGAGCACGAAGGCCCGCCGGTCGCTCTCCTCCACCACCGCACCCAGCCAGGGCACCGGCATCGACTCGCCCCACTGCCGGCGGCGCTCCGGGGCGGACTGGTGCCAGATCACCCCGGCCCCGACCGCGATGATCGCGACCAGCCAGCCGGCGGTGCCGGCGGCGCCCACCGAGTGGAAGACCATCATCTGGACCAGCAGCACGCCCAGCCCGATCGCCACGAACGGCAGCAGCTCGGCGACGTCCCGCCGGGCCGGGGCGGCGGTGTCGCCGGGGCGCAGCGGGACGACCGCCCAGAAGGCGGCGTAGAGCAGCAGGCCCAGCCCGCTCAGCCCGAGCAGGACCATGAAGGCGATCCGTACCCGCACCACCGAGATGCCGAGGTGCTCGGCGATGCCTGCGGCGACGCCCGCCGCCATCCGGTGCTCGGGCGCCCGGTAGAGGCGGGGTGGCTGGGTCACGGTGCTGATCGGAGGCTCCCGGGTGCGGTGGGCGGCGGTGCCGTCGCGGGGTGGCGGCACCGGTACCGATCGTCACACGCGGTGCACCCCACGGACCACGGGGACGCCCCCGACATTCGCCGCCCAGGGATCTCAGGGTGGGGTCAGGGTCGGTTCCTGAGGACGCTCGGGCGGATCGCGCAGCAGGATCGACGCATGACCGACGACGCCGCCCGTCCGCCCCTGCCCGGGGCGTCACCGCAGGACGCGCCACCACCGCCGGCGGCGGCCACCCCCGCCGGCGCGGAGCCCGCAGCGGACTCCGCCACGCCACCGCCGCCCGGGCCGCCCCGGCCGGGCGAGGGCCCCGCCGGCCCGCCGCCGGGCGCCGGGCAGCAACCCCCTCCCGGGTACGCTCCGCCGCCCGGCGCCAGCTTCACCTCCCGGTACGGCCTGGTCCGTCCCCGGGAGGGCCGCTACCTGGCGGGCGTCTGCGCGGCGATCGGCCGGGCCACCAACACCGATCCGGTGCTCTGGCGGGTGATCCTCGCGGTGCTGGGCTTCTTCGGCGGCATCGGCGTCCTGGTCTACGTGTCCGCCTGGCTGATCATCCCCGGCGAGGGGGACACCGCCTCCCCGGTCGAGTCGATGCTGGGACGCGGCCGGTCGAGCATGTCCCCGGTCACGGTGATCGTGCTCGGCATCCTGGTGGCGGTGAGTTTCGGCTACATCGTCACCGACGCCTTCCGGGCGGTGCTGCTCGGCGCGGCCATCCTGGTCGGCGGCGCCCTGCTGCTCAACCGGGAAGACCGACGGCCGGTCGCCGGGCCCGGCCCGGTCCCGCCGCCGGGCCCGCCGGGCGCACCACCCGGTCCGGTGCCGCCGGTCGCCTGGCCGGCGCCGGCCCCCACCGTCGCGCCGCCGCCCGTCGTGCCGACGGCACCGGTCTCCGGCGGTCCGGCGGCTGCTCCGGTGACCGCTCCACCGGCCCACCAGCAGGCGGCCCCACCTGAAGTGGGCTATCCACCAGCCGCCTGCGCGGAGGCCGGCCACCCACCGCCGGCCCCACCTGAGGTGGGCTACCCACCGGCCGCCCGCGCGGAGGCCGGCTACCCACCGCCGGCCCCACCTGAGGTGGGCTATCCACCGGCCGCCCCACCTGAGGTGGGCTACCCACCGGCCGCCCGCGCGGAGGCCGGCTACCCACCGGCCGCCCACCCCGTGCCGGGGTACCGGCCGGAGCCGGCGTCGCCGGTCGGCGTACCGCCGGTCGGCCCGCTGCCCCCGGCCGGCTACCGCCCGCCGTTCGCCCCCGGTGGCCCCTGGGCGGCCGGTCCCCGGCCACCGGCCGCACCGCCGGCCCCACCGAGCAAACCGCCGAAGCGGCCGCGCGAGCGGTCCCCGCTCGGTGCGGTCACCTTCTCGCTGATCTTCCTGGCGCTGGGGGTGGTGGCGCTGCTGGACCTGCTGGACGTCTTCCCCATCGGGGCGGCCGCGTACTTCGCGGCGGCGCTCACGGTGATCGGCCTCGGCCTGCTCGTCGGCGCCTGGTTCGGTCGGGCCCGCTGGCTGGTGGCGCTGGGCCTGGTCACCGCCGCCGCCCTGGGCGTGGCCACGGTGGCCGACTCCTACGACGGGGTCGGCGGCCTCGAGGGCGACGTGACCTGGGCTCCGACCAGCTACCAGGAGCTCGCCGTGCGGTATCGCAACGACCTCGGCAACGCGGTGCTGGACCTGCGCGCCGTGGACTTCGACAAGCGGGAGACGACGGTCGACGTGACGGTGAACCTGGGCAACGCCACCGTGGTGGTGCCACCGGACGTCGACGTGACGACGGTCGCCGAGGTCCGGGCCGGTGAGGCGGTGGTCTTCGGGGAACGCACCACCGGCCCCGGTGGCCAGCCCCGGAAGGAGGTGACCGACCTGGGTCGGGACGGACCGGGCGGTGGCCGGCTGCGGTTGGTCGCCCACGTCAACGCGGGCAATCTGGAGGTGACCCGGTGAAGGCGCACCGCACGGACGTCGTCTCGCTCGGCTTCGGGCTGGTCTTCCTCGCGCTGTCGGCCTGGTGGCTGCTCGCCCAACTGCTCGGGCTGGCCCTGCCGCCGATCGGCTGGTTCCTCGCCGGCGGTCTGCTCCTGGTCGGCGTGCTCGGGCTGGTCGGCGCCCTGCGCTCGGCCCGGCCCGACCCGGCCGTACCCGCCGGCGAACAGGGCTGGCCGGCCGCACCCGCCGCCGCGGAACAGGTATGGCCAACCTCATCCGCCGCCGCGGAGCAGGGCTGGTCGGGCGGAGAGGTGCCACCGGTCGACCCGGCAGCGGCCGCCTGGGGCAACCCGGACGCCGGCCGGCCGGCCGACGACGAAGGGCCCACGGCCGAGTTGTCGCCGGAGCGACCGGACGCCGACGAGTGGCGCACCGAGGCGTCCACGGACGAGCCGCGTACGGCGGTCGAGGACCGGGTGGCCGACGAGCCGGCCGGCCCGCCCGGCCGGTCCGACCCGGCACCGCCGGCCGACCCGACCGACCCACCGTTCCCGCGGTCGGGTCGGGACGGTTGACCACGGCGGTGGGCGGCCCGCGGTCCGGCGCTTATGCTGACCGTGGAGAACTCGCTCCGCCGGCCGGCCCGCGCCGCCGGGCCCCGACCGCCGCCGAGCCGCTCGGCACGTGCGTCCGGTCCCGCCGCGATTCCCTCCCTACCTCGTCAGGAGTCCTTCCGAGATGACCCAGTCCCCCGCCGTGCGGACCTCCGGCCAGCCCGGTCCGGTCCGCATCGGCGAGCGCGCCGCCCGTGCCCTCGTCAGCGAACTCGCCCGTCGCAACGACCCGAAGTCCGCCCTGCTGGTGGGGGCGACGCCGGAGTCCGCGGTGCTCGCCGCGGCGGTCGACGCGCTGCTGCCCGGTGACACGCTCACCGTCGTGCCGGCCGAGGCGGCCACCTCGGCCGCGCTGCGCGATCACGTGACGGCCCAGGGACGCTGGGTCGCCGACCGGGTCCGGGTCGTGGACTCGCTCGCCGAGGCCGACGCCGCCGAGGTGGTGATCGCGGCCGAGCCGTTCGCCGGCACCGCGGAGGAGACCCGCGCCGCCGTGGACGGCCTCGCGAAGTACCTCACCGACGGCGCGGTGCTCAGCGTGGCCGGCCCGCTCTACCGCACCGCCGGGGCGAGCGCCGAGCTGGACCGGCACGGCGTGCTGTACGGGTTCCGCACCGACCTGGTGCTGCGCAACACCCCGCCGGTGCGGGTTCACCACCTGCGCTTCACCCCGGCGAGCGCGGCGCTGGCCGGCCGGCTGGCGCCCGCGTACCGGCCGTCGAGCGTGCCGCTGACCCGGGGCATGCACATCGACTCCAACGGTGTGGCCGCGGCCGGCATCACGCTCGGCCTGGCCGCGCTGGCCCGGATCAGCCGGCCGAAGTCCAAGCTCTGGCTGCTGCCGGCGCTGGCCGCCGCCCCGGTGGCCGCCTTCTTCCGGGACCCGGAGCGGGACGTGCCGGAGGACGCGTCGGCCGTGGTGGCCTCCGCGGACGGGCAGGTCCTCTCGGTGCAGCGGCTGCGCGACGAGCGGTTCGGCGAGGGCGAGTGGCTGCGGATCGCCGTCTTCCTCTCGGTGCTGGACGTGCACGTCAACCGCTCGCCGGTGGCCGGCAAGGTGGTCGACTACTTCGTGGCCGACGGCGGCTTCGTCAACGCGATGAAGCCGGACGCCGAGCACAACGTCGCGGCGTACACGGTGCTGGACACCGAGCACGGCACCGTGGTGGTGGCCCAGCGGACCGGGCTGATCGCCCGGCGCATCGTGCAGCGGGCACCGATCGGCTCGCTGCTGGCCCGTGGCGAGCGCTTCGGGCTGATCCGGTTCGGGTCGCGCACCGACGTCTACCTGCCGGCCGACGCGGCCGAGCCGCTGGTCGGCCCGGGTGACAAGGTGGTGGGCGGCTCGACCGTCATCGCCCGCTGGAGCTGACGAACGACATGAGAAAGGGGCGCCGCTCGTCGCGGCGCCCCTTTCTTCGTGCTTCGGGTCAGACCGCCCGGCGCTGGTGCAGCCAGAGCAGCGGACCGCTGACCAGGTAACCCACCACCACCAGGGCGAAGGTGAGCCGGATGTCGACCAGCGCGCCGACGACCGGGGCGAGCCAGAGCCACGGCGGGAGCTTGACCAGCCGGGCGAGCTTGGCGTACGGGAAGCTGGAGACCATCGCGAAGGCGAGCAGCGCCACCCCGGCCACCAGCACCGCGCCGGGGACGGGCAGCCCGATGGCGACCGTCAGGGCCAGCACCGCCGCCGACATGGTGGTCGGTACGCCGCAGAAGAACCGGCCGTCCTTCGGCGAGACGTTGAACCGGGCCAACCGGATGGCGGCACAGGAGGCGACCAGCGCGCAGGCCACCGCCGCGGCGGCCGGCGGGGCCGAACCGGCCAGCGAGGCGTAGACCACCACCGGCGCGGCCAGGCCGAACGAGCACATGTCGGCCAGCGAGTCCATCTGGGCGCCGAACGGGCTGGCCACCCCGAACTTGCGGGCCAGGGCGCCGTCCAGGCCGTCGAAGACCACGCAGGCGATCAGGAAGAAGGCCGCGATCCGGGCCTGGCCGTTCATCGCCACGAAGATCGCGTTGATGCCGAGCATCAGGCTGGCCAGGGTGCACGCCTGGACCAGCGCGAACTTCATCCGGCGGGACGCGGTGCGCTCGCCCGGGAGCAGCGGGATCGACATCGCCGGCGACTCGTCCACCGGCTGGCTCGGCGCGAGGGCCGGGCTGACCGGCATGACGGCCTCGACCTCGGCGCGCTCGTAGCGGGCGCGGCCGCGCCGGCGGAGCTGCCGGTCGACGTAGCGGGGCTCGGGCAGGTCGGTGCCGGGCATCAGGTCGCCGTCGCGGCGGCCCACCCGGACCAGCAGCACCTGGCGGGCGAACGTGCTGCTGCGGCGCAACGGGCCCGCCCAGCGACGCCCTGCGGGGCGCGGACTGTCAGTCGTACGACGCCGGCGCCATGGGGCTCTCGGCACGTTTCCTCCATCACCGGATCGACTGGCCGCCACGGGGGCGGGTGTCCGGCTGTCTCGTGCCGGACCGCTCTTGGCCCGGCAGCCGTTAGCGGAGTACACCATTGCACAGGGGAACGGGGCTTGGCGATAGCTGCCGGCGGTACTTATATCAGGCTTAAACCGCTCGAACCGCCTTCTTATTCCCATCCCGGGCTCCATCGCCCGTTTTCTTCGCCTGCCCTCACCGCTGACTGTACCGGAGGCCGCCGATGTCGGCCCGGCGAGCGGTATCTATCGCCCCCGACGTCCGGTTGCCAGCGCGGCCACCTCGGTGAGCCTCAGGGCATCGAGTTCAGCGGGTGGGAACCACGCCGCACTGGCGGTGGAACCGCCCGCCAGCTCGGTCACCCGCGCCTCGGTGGGGTCGTCCACCACCACCCGGTAGATCACCCGCACCCCGTGCCAGTCCAGCGGGCGGCCCTCCGGCCCCAACGCTGCCGGGTTGTGCAGATTGTCCACGCCGATCAGCTCGACCACCCGACCCAACTGGCCGGCCTCCTCGACCAGCTCGCGGAGCAGCCCGGCGGCCGGCTGCTCGCCGTGGTCGGTGCCGCCACCGGGCAGGTGCCAGCGGCCGGCACCCGGGTAGCCGGGAGCGATCTGGGTCAGCAGCACCCGGCCCGTCGGATCGGTGACCAGCCCGTACGCGCCGAACCGCAGGCGCCGGTCGAGCGGCGGCTCGGCCGCGGCCGGAGTCGGGGCGGACCGGGGCAGGCCGGCCGGCAGCGGTGTGACCGGCAGCCCGAGCAGCTCGGCGGTGAACGGCATCAGCGACAGCCCGGCGGCTTCCTCCGGGGTCACCCAGGCCAGCTCGTCGGTGCCGCCGGCGACCTCCGGCCGCAGCTCACCGGAACGGACCTCGACGTCGAAGACCAGCCGGTCCACGTGCAGCGCCACCCCCGCGTCCCGGAGGGTCAGCACGTCGGCCACCGCGGCCCGCAGCCCGGTCGGGGCCACGGTCAGCCCGGTCTCCTCGGCGAACTCGCGGACCAGCGCGTCGGCCGGGTGCTCGGCGTGCTCCAGCCCGCCACCCGGCACCTGCCACACCCCGGGGGCCGGGCCGGCCGCCGAACCCCGGGTCAGCAGCACCCGCTCACCCTCGCGCAGCACCCCGTACGCGCCGACCCGCCGCTCCTGCCGCATCGACCGCTTCCCCCGCCTCCCGTAGCGCTTCGTCGATCATGAGCGTACGGGAGAAGGGGCTCAGGTGAGCTGGGCGGCGTGCACGGCCTCGGCGGTCACCTCGGTCAGCCGGTCGGTGGGCAGGGCGCCCAGCTCGTCCCGGGCGAACCAGCGGGCCTCACAGGTCGAACCGCCGACGTCGGCCACGGTGGGCGGGGCGGGCTGGTCGACCACTACCCGGTAGAAGGCGCGCACCCCGTGCCAGTCGATCGGGTAGCCCTCCGGGCCGAGCGAGGCGGCGTCCCGGTGGCTGGCCACCCCGAGCAACTCCACCAGGCGGCCGGTCTGGCCGGTCTCCTCGACCAACTCGCGGATCAGCGCCGCGCCGGGCTGCTCGCCGTAGTCGGTGCCGCCGCCGGGCAGGTGCCAGCAGCCGGCGCCCGGGTAGCCGTCGGAGACCCGGGTCAGCAGCACCCGGCCGTCCGGGTCGGTCACCACGGCGTACGCGGCGAAGCGCTGGGCCCGGTGCAGCCCGTCGGGACCGGGCACGGCGTAGAAGGAGGGGAACTCCGGGGCCTCGTCCGGGACGATGTCGGCGGAGGAGGCGGGCAGCCCGAGCGCCCGGGCGGTGAACGAGCGCAGCGGCAGCTCGCGAGCCTCGTCCAGGGTGAACCAGCGGGCCAGGTCGGTGGGGCGGTCGACCCGTTCGGTCAGCGTGCCGCCGCGCACCGTCACCCGGTAGAGCAGCCGGTCGGTGTGGATGGTGATGCCCCGCTCGGGCAGGGCCCGCATGTCGGCGAGGACGTCGTGCAGGCCGGACACGGCGACCGAGAGGCCGGTCTCGGCGGCGGTCTCCCGGACGACCGTGTGTTTCGGGTCCTCGCCGTGGTCGACCGCCCCACCGGGCAGGGACCACGTGCCGGGGGTGCCGGAGCGCTCCGATGCGCGGACCAGCAACACTCGGCCGACTGAATCAGCACAAACTGCGTATGCCGCGATCCTGCGGAGCGGCTCCAGCAAGGTGGTCACGGGTGCAAATTCTCCCCCGACCGGGTTACCTCCATCGAAAAGAGTCAGATTCCTGACTCTTCGCTGGCGTCTCAGGGATCGATCAGGGTAGGAGTCCGGGCGGTCACCGAGGTCGTCGCGCGGGCGGCGAGCGACCGTGGGGACATGACCTCCACATTCCCGCCCCAGGCCCCGTACAAGCAGCTCCGCCGACCCACCACCGACCGGATGCTGGCCGGCGTGGCCAGCGGCCTCGGTCGCTACTTCGACGTCGACCCCACCCTGGTCCGGGTGGTGTTCGCGGTGAGCGCGCTGCTCACCGGCGGCTTCGCCGCGCTGGCGTACCCGATCATGTGGTTCCTGATGCCCGAGGAGCCGGCGGGCGCCCCCGCCTGGCCGCACCCCACGGACACCGCGCCCCGACCCACCCCACCGGCCCCGCCGGCCGGGTGAGCCGGGCTCACTCCCACTCGATGGTGCCCGGCGGCTTGCTGGTCACGTCCAGCACCACCCGGTTCACCTCCGCCACCTCGTTGGTGATCCGGGTGGAGATCCGAGCGACCACGTCGTAGGGCAGCCGGGACCAGTCGGCGGTCATCGCGTCCTCGCTGGAGACCGGGCGCAGCACCACGGGATGCCCGTAGCTGCGCCCGTCACCCTGCACCCCGACGCTGCGCACGTCGGCCAGGAGCACCACCGGGAACTGCCACACGCCCCGGTCCAGGCCGGCGGCGGTCAGCTCCTCCCGGGCGATCAGGTCGGCCCGGCGCAGCACGGCGAGCCGCTCCTCGTCGACCGCGCCGATGATCCGGATGGCCAGGCCCGGGCCCGGGAACGGGTGCCGCCAGACCATCGCCTCGGGGAGACCGAGCTGGAGACCGAGCCTGCGGACCTCGTCCTTGAACAGCGTGCGCAGCGGCTCGACCAGGGCGAACTTCAGGTCCTCCGGCAGGCCGCCGACGTTGTGGTGACTCTTGATGTTGGCGGTGCCGGTGCCACCGCCGGACTCCACCACGTCCGGGTAGAGGGTGCCCTGCACCAGGAACTCGACGTCACCGTGCGCGGCGACCTCCCGCGCGGCGGCCTCGAAGACCCGGATGAACTCCCGGCCGATGATCTTGCGCTTCTGCTCCGGGTCGGTCACCCCGGCCAGCGCCCCGAGGAACCGCTCGCGGGCGTCGACCACCTTGAGCTTGATCCCGGTGGCCGCGACGTAGTCCTTCTCCACCTGCTCGGCCTCACCGGCCCGCAGCAGCCCGTGGTCGACGAAGACGCAGGTCAGCTGGTCACCGACCGCCTCGTGCACCAGCGCCGCGGCGACCGCCGAGTCCACCCCGCCGGACAGGCCGCAGATGACCTCCTTGTCACCGACCTGCTCCCGGATCCGGGCGACCTGCTCCTCGATGATGTTCTCGGGCGTCCAGGTCGGCTCGATGCCGGCGATGTCGTAGAGGAACCGGGTGAGCATCTCCTGGCCGTGCGCGGTGTGCCCGACCTCCGGATGGAACTGCACCCCGGCCCGACGCCCGGCCAGGTCCTCGAACGCGGCAACCGGCGCGCCCGCCGACTCGGCGGTCACCGTGAAGCCCGCCGGCGCCTCGGTCACCGCGTCGCCGTGGCTCATCCAGACCGGCAGGTCCGCCGGCAGGTCCCGCAGCAGCACCCCGGGCTCCAGCAGGCGGGGGCGCAGCGGCGTGCCGCCGTACTCCCGGTTGCCGGTGCGGGCCACCGTGCCGCCGAGGGCCTGGGCCATCGCCTGGAAGCCGTAGCAGATGCCGAAGACCGGGACGTCGGAGTCGAACATGCCGGCGTCGATCTGCGGGGCGTCCGGCGCGTAGACGCTGGACGGGCCGCCGGACAGGATGATCGCGGCGGGGTTCTTCGCCAGCATCTCGGCGACGGGCATCGAGTGCGGGACGATCTCCGAGTAGACCTTCGCCTCGCGCACCCGGCGCGCGATGAGCTGGGCGTACTGGGCTCCGAAGTCCACCACGAGGACGGGGCGAGGCGTGCTCATGGTCTGCAGATCCTATCCGTCGCGCCCTGGCGCCCCACCACGGCCGCCCCGCCCGCCCCTCGCGACGCCACGGTCGTCCGTGACGCCACCGCGGGGCAGTGCCAACTCGTCGTCCATGGCGGGGGCGTAGCCCTCGACGGCGCTGACCCGGCGGGCGATGAGCCCGAGCAGGACGCCGTAGACCACCTTCGACGTGACGTCGGCAACCGTGTAGGTGATCTGCCGGGCCACCACCCCGTCGGCTGAGTCCCACATCGCCGGCATCAGGTACGCCCCGGGATAGAGCAGCCAGGAGACGACGACCAGCCAGAACACCCCCCTGGCCATGCCCCGTGCCGACTCGGGCAGCCGATGGAGGTTGCCGAAGATCACCCGCGCCACCAGGGCGAGCAGGAGCAGGAAGAAGACCGTGCTGATCAACCCCCACACCCAGAACGGCGCGTTGCGATCGACCTCGTGGAACTGCCCGACATAACCGGTGTAGATCATCGCCAGGCCGCCGACCACGAACGCCACCCAGCTCAGGTGGAACCGACGACCGGTCACCCCCATCACGACCAACAACTGGATCAACAACACCGGCACGTCGATCGACCAGTTGACGTACCGGTAGCCATTGGAAAAGAGGGTGCCAGCCTGGACGAAGGCGGAGCCGTTCCACTGAAAGGCACCGACCCAACGTTGGTAGAGCAGCAGCAGCTCAAAGAAGGCCGACACCATCACCACCGCGGAGAGCAGCGACGCCGACTGGTAGCGAGGGGCGACGGTACGCCTGTTGACCAGGAAGTAGACCAGCCCCGCGGCCATCACTGCGAAGCCCAGGCTCAGCACGTGGGAGATCAACGTGAACTGATCCACGTTGTACGAGAACGTGTTCTCGAAGTTCACCTCTGCCTCCGGTCGGCATCACGGCTTTCAGCTTTTGACGCGTTTATGTCGGTTTATCCTATGGATCGTCGGAGGGCACGCGGACGGATCTCCCGAACCCGAGCCCGGAACCGACGGCGACCGGCCGGGACCGATCCGGCCCGGTGGACGGGCGGAGCGGGCGATGAGCGGGTGGTGGCTGTGGGGCTACGTCGCCGCCATGGCGGCCGGCGCACTGCTGTTCCTGCGCTGGTGGGCCGACCCGAAGGGGGTGCCGTCGGTCGAGTACCGGGTGGCCCTCGCAGTCCCGGTCTGGTCTGGCCTCTGGTACACCCTGCTGGCCCTCGGCGGCGGCCGCACGGACGGCGGTGGCCATCCGGTCTACTGGGCGCGGTACGCCGACTGGGCAGTCAGCGCCTCACTGCTGCTGACCGCGCTGGCCCTCACCGCGACACACGCCCTACCCCACCGGCACCCCCGGCTGCTGACGACGCTGGTCGGCGCGAACCTGGTGATGATCCTCAGCGGCCTGCTCGGCGACCTCGCCGTCGATCCATGGAGCCGATACCTTCTCTTCGGGTTCGGAGCTCTCAGCCTGCTCGCCATCCTCACCTTGATCTACGGACCGCTCCGCGCCGTCGCCCGCCGGCAGCCGACCGAGCTTTACCGGGCCTATCGGGAGGCGGCCCTGCTGCTCGGCGCGCTCTGGCTCGGATACCCCGTGTTCTGGTTGCTCGGGCCCTCCGGCGTGGGGCTGCTCGGCGGCACCACCGACACGGCCCTGTTCGTCCTGTTGTCCGTCGCGTCCAAGGTCGGCTGGGGAGCCCTCGACCTCGCCCGGCTCCGCGAACTGGGCGCGCGGCACGAACTCCCACTCGGATCAACCCGGTGACCGTCCCCGCCGCCGGCGACGCCGCATGCACCGCAGCGGACAGCGGGGCCCGAACCGCCTCCCCGCCGTACGCCACCGGCGCAGGAGGTGCGGGCACCCGCCGAGTGCTGTCCCGGTCCGGCGGAGCCGCCACACTGGTGGCACTGGCACTGCTCGTCCTGGCCCCCGTCCTGCGCCGGTACGACCTGGGCGCGTCCCCGCCGTACCTCGTCGCCGGGCTGCTCCTCGGCCTGCCGCACGGGGCGGTCGACCACCTCGTGCCGGCCTGGCGGTCGACCCGGACGCGCCCCCTGCGCACCCGGCTGGCGGTACTGCTCGGCTACGCCACGATCGCCACTGCCGCCCTGCTGGCGTTCCGGGCCGCCCCGACCCCGGCGACCCTCACCTTCCTCGCCCTCTCGGTCCTCCACTTCGGCACCGCCGACGAGGGATTCCACGCCGAACGCGCCGGGCGGCCGATCCGGTACCCGGTGTCGGGGGTCCTGGCCCGCGGCGGCCCGCCGGTGGTCGTACCCCTGGCACTGTGGCCCGGGACGGTGGATCCGCTGATGACATCGGTGGCCCCCGGCGCCGCGGCCCTGCTCACCGTCGAGGTCCGGCTGCTGGCGGCGGCCGGGCTGCTGCTGGCGGTGACGGCGACCGTCGTCCGCGCGCTACGGGCCGGCCGGACGGCCGAGGCCGGTGAACCGGTCCTGCTGATCCTGCTCTTCGCCGCGGTGCCACCCGCGCTGGCCGTCGGCGCCTACTTCGCCGCCTGGCACTCGACACGGCACGTCGCCCGGCTGCTGTCCGATGACCCCGCCAACCGGGACGATCTGGCCGCCGGCCGCCTCGGGCCGCCGGTACACCGCTTCATCCGCCGGGCGGCGCTGCCGTCGCTCGCCGCGGTCGCCGTCCTGGCGGCACTGGTCGGCGGGCCGGCCGATCCGCTGCCGGCCACCGTCGCCGTCCTGGCCGCGCTGACCGTTCCGCACGCGGCGCTGGTGGCCTGGACGGACCGGTCCGGATCCGCCGGCACCCCTCGCCACGACCACAGCTAGTGGCGCAGCGCGGCCGGGGCGTCCGCCGGGACGGCCGGCGCCCGCGGCGGGACCGGGTCGAGCCGGCGGTACGGCGCGCCGAGCGGCGGCCGGGGATCCTCCTCGCCCTTGTTCGGCCAGAACGACATCGCCCGCTCCGCCTGCGCGGTGATCGTCAGCGACGGGTTGACGCCCAGGTTCGCCGAGACCGCCGCCCCGTCCACGACGTGCAGCCCCGGGTGCCCGAACACCCGGTGGTACGGGTCGACCACCCCGTCGGCCGGGGTGGCTCCGATCGCCGCGCCGCCGAGGATGTGCGCCGTCATCGGGATGTTGAACGGCTCGGTGAGCGCGCCGCCGGGCGTACCGCCGATCTCCTCGGCGAGCAGCCGGACGGCCTGGTTGCCGGCCGGGATCCAGGTCGGGTTCGGCGCGCCGTGACCGGGACCGGCCACCAGCCGCCGGCCCAGCGGGCCGCGCCGGAACCGGGTGGTCAGCGAGTTGTCCACCGACTGCATCACCAGGGCGATCACCGTCCGCTCGGACCAGCCCCGCACCGACAGCATCCGGGCGGCCAGGCCCGGCTGCCGCAGGATGCTGCCCAGCCAGCGGCGGACCCGGTGCGGCCCGCCGTCGACCAGCAACGACTGGAGCAGCCCCATCGCGTTGGAACCCCGGCCGTAGCGGACCGGCTCGATGTGGGTCTGCGGGTCCGGGTGGAACGAGCTGGTGATCGCCACCCCCTCGGTGAAGTCGGTCCCCGCGGAGCGGGCCCGCTGCCGGGGCACCGACGCGCCGAGGATCGCCTCGGAGTTGGTCCGGGTCAGCTCGCCCAGTCGCGGCGAGAGGCCGGGCAGCGCGCCGGTCGCCCTCATCTCGTGCAGCAGCCGCTGGGTGCCGAGCGCGCCGGCCGCGAAGACCACCTGGTCGGCGTGGAGCACCTGGCGCCGCCTGCGCAGCCAGGCGCCCGTCCGCTCGGTGTGCACCTCGTAGCCGCCACCGGCGGCGGGGCGGACCGCGGTCACCGTGGTCAGCGGGTGGACCTGGACGCCGAGCTTCTCGGCCAGCCAGAGGTAGTTCTTGACCAGGGTGTTCTTGGCGCCGTGCCGGCAGCCGGTCATGCAGGAGCCGCAGTGCGTGCAGCCGGTGCGCTCCGGCCCGGCCCCGCCGAAGTACGGGTCGGCGACCCGCTGCCCGGGCCGGCCGATGTGCACGCCCACCGGGGTGGCGTGGAAGGTGTGCCCCACCCCCATCCGCTCGGCCACCGACCGCATCACCCGGTCGGCGCCGGTGTGGACCGGGTACGTGGTGACGCCCAGCATCCGCTTCGCCTGGTCGTAGTGGGGGGCCAGCTCGGCCCGCCAGTCCGTCACGTCCCGCCACTGCGGGTCGGCGTAGAAGGCGTCCAGTGGCTCGTAGAGGGTGTTGGCGTAGACCAGCGAGCCGCCGCCCACCCCGGCCCCGGAGAGCACCATGACGCCCCCACCGGCGCTCCGGTCGGCCGACCGGAGCAGGGTGATCCGTTGCAGGCCGTAGCAGCCCAGCCGCGGCGCCCAGAGGAAGCGGCGCAGCCGCCAGGAGGTCTGCGGGAACTCGTCGTCGGCGAACCGCCGGCCGGCCTCGAGCACCCCGACGGTCCAGCCCTTCTCGGCCAGCCGCAGCGCGGTGACGCTGCCGCCGAAGCCGGACCCGATGACGAGCACGTCGTACCGCATGAACGCATCATTACCGACGGGTAGCGGTCGCGCCAGGGTCGGTTTTCGCGCGATCATGCTGCGGTCCACCGGCCGGTACGCTGCGGTCCGCCGGCCGGTACGGGGAAAGGGAGCCGGAATGGTTGAGCAGGGAGCGGCGCCGCGCCGGCGCTGGCACTGGGGCTGGGCGGTGCTCGCCGCCGTGGTGCTGGTCGCGGCGGGCTCGGTGGTGGTCACCCGGCTGGTCGGCCGGTCGACCGTCGAGTCGCCGCCACCGCCGGCCGCCGCGCCTACCAGCGCCACTCCGAGCCCGAGCCCGACCGTCACCGTCGCGCCGCCCACCCCGAGCCCGACCCGGCCCCCGGGCGCGGACATCAAGGGGCCGCTGACCCTGCTGCTGGTCGGCGTGGACACCCGGGTCAAGATCCCCGGCTGGGAGCCGCACTCCGACGCGGTGCTGGTGCTGCACGTGCCGAAGGGGCTGCGCCGGGCGTACCTCTTCTCCCTCCCCCGCGATCTGCTGGTGGACATTCCGGCTTACCCGAAGGCCGGCTACTCCGGCGGCCGGACCAAGCTCACCCACGCGATGGGCTACGGCAGCCGGGTCGCCGGCCGGCCCGGGCGACACAGCACCGCCCAGGGGTACGAGCTGCTGCGTACCACGGTGAGCCGGTACACCGGGCTGAAGATCGACGCCGGCGCGGTGATCACCTTCAACGGCTTCGACGACCTGGTGGACAGCCTCGGCGGCGTCGACCTCTACGTCGACCAGCGGGTCCCCTCCAAGCACCGGCGACCGGACGGGCAGCACCGGCCGCCGGGCCCGGGCGGCTACGTCGGCCCGCAGATGGTGTACGAGAAGGGCAACCGGCACCTCAACGGCTGGCAGGCGCTGGACTACGCCCGGCAGCGCTACATCCCCGGCGGCGACTACGCCCGGCAGCGCCACCAGCAGCAGCTGATCCGGGCGCTGGCCCGGGAGATCCTGAGCCAGCGGCTGGCCCGCGACCCGGAGCGGGTGCAGCGGGTCGCCCGGGCCCTCGGCGCCACCGTGCTCTTCGCCGGCGGCGGACTCAAGCTGGTCGACCTGGCGTACGCGCTGGGCGGGCTACCGCCGACCGCGTTCACCCTGGTCGGCCTGCCTGGCAGCGGGGTCGGTTCGGGCAGCGCCTACCGGGGCGAGCAGCTGTCGCCGCTGGGCCGGGGCTTCCTGCCGGCGCTGCGGAGCGGTAAAGCCGACGCCTACCTCGCCGCCCACCCGCAGCTCCGCGTCCGCAGCTGAGGCGGGGCCCTCGTCGACGCTCGGTGTGTCGACGAGGGCCCCGTCCTTCCCTACGCCTTCTTCGGCAGCGGGGGACGCTTCTTGCCGTACAGCCAGGCGTCGAAGAGCTTGTCGAGCTGCTTGCCGGAGACCTTCTCGGCGAGCGCCACGAACTCGGCGGTGGTGGCGTTGCCGTCCTTCTTCTCCGCCGCCCAGGTCTTCATGATCTTGAAGAAGGCGGCGTCGCCGACGGTCAGCCGCAGCGCGTGCACGGTCATCGCGCCGCGCTCGTAGACCGACTCGCCGAACAGCTCCTTCATGCCCGGCTTGCCCGGCGGCACCTGCCACATCGACTGCGGCGCCCGCTGGTAGCGCACGTCGAACGCCCGCTGCGCGGTCCACTCGCCGCTGTGCTCCATCCAGAGCCAGGCGCCGTACGAGGCCAGCCCCTCGTTGAGCCAGATGTCCTGCCACTTCGCCAGCGCCACGCTGTCGCCGAACCACTGGTGGGCCAGCTCGTGCGCGACCACCTCGGTGTTCTCGCCCCGGCGGAAGAAGCCACCGGAGTAGACCGGCCGGCTCTGCGTCTCCAGCGCGAAGTGGATCCGGTCGTCGGAGATCACCACCCCGCCGTACGCGTCGAACGGGTACGGCCCGAAGACCGTCTCCAGGTAGTCGGCCACCTTGACGGTCTGCTTGATCGACGCGTCCGCGGCGCCCTTGGGCAGCGAGGTGGTGACCGCGCTGTAGACCGGGCGTCCCTTGTGGGTGCCTTCGGTTACCCGGAACTTACCGATCACCACGGTGCTCAGGTAGCTGGCCATCGGCGCCGACTCGGCCCACTTCCAGGTGGTCCAGCCGGCTTCGGTGGTCTTACCCTTCGGCACGCCGTTGCTGATCGCGACCAGGTTCTTCGGGACGGTGATCTCGAAGTCGTAGGTCGCCTTGTCGGAGGGGTGGTCGTTGACCGGGTACCAGCTGCTGGCCGACTCCGGCTGGCCGAGGGCGATCGCCCCGTCCGGGGTGTGGAAGAAGCCGCCCGACCCGAGCGTCTTGTTCTCCAGCGGCTTCGGCTTGCCGCCGTAGCTGATCTCGGCGACGAAACCGTTGCCGTTGGTCAGCCCGCTCTTCGGCGTGACGACCAGCTCGTTGCCCTGCCGGGCGGCGGTGGCGGGCGCACCGTCCACGGTGACCTTCTGCACCGTCAGCCCGGCCAGGTCGAGGTTGAACGAGGACAGGTCGGCCGTCGCCGTGGCCTGCACCGTGGTCGTGCCGGTGAGCTGGTCCTTCGCCGGGTCGTAGCGCACCTTCACGGTGTACTTCCCGACGTCGTAGCCCCCGTTGCCGTACTTGGGGAAGTAGCCGTCCCCGACGCCGGCCGCCCCCGGCTCGAAGTCCCGCGACGGTGTCGGCGACGGCGTCGCCACCGGCGTCCCGCTCGCCGTGGCCGGCGGCTCGTCGTTGTCGTCGGCCGACGAGCATCCGGTCAACCCGAGCGCTCCGGCCAGCAGCGTCGCGACCGCGCGTCGCGGCTCCCACCAGGTCATGTGCGAGGTCCTTCCCCCGTATGTCCACGCCGGACCGTCACCGTCGGGTCCGCCGCCCGCGGCAGACTATCGAGGATCGATCACGGTCACGTCACGGCAGGCCGGGCGGGGTCGTCCCGGAGAGCCAGGCGTCCAGCAGCGGCTTCAGGTCGCGGCCGGCGACCTGTCCGGCATACCCGACGAAGTCGGCGGTGGTGGCGTTGCCGCCGCGCCGCTGCGCGGCCCAGCCGCGCAGGATCCGGAAGAAGGTGTCGTCGCCGACCGCCCGGCGCAGCGCGTGCAGCGCCAGCGCGCCGCGCTGGTAGACGCCCTCGCCGAACATCGCCGCCCGGCCCGGGTCCACCGACGGCTTCGACCAGTCGGTCGCCGCGTAGCGCAGCTCCGCGTTGCGCTGCGCGGTCGGCCCACCGTCGTGCTCCTCCCACAGCCATTCCGCGTACGTCGCGAAGCCCTCGTTGAGCCAGATGTCGCTCCACCGGGCCACCGACACGCTGTCGCCGAACCACTGGTGGGCCAGCTCGTGCGCGACCACCACCGTGTTCGGGCCGGACCGGAAGAAGCCCGGCCCGTAGACCGGCCGGGACTGCGTCTCCAGCGCGTACCGGATCCGCTCGTCGGCGATGGCGATCCCCCCGTACGCGTCGAACGGGTACGGCCCGAACCGGCTGGCCAGGAAGTCCACCACCGCCCCGGTACGCGCCACCGAGGCGGCCGCCGGACCGTCGGCGGGCAGCGCGGCGGCGACGGCCGTCACCATCGGCTTCCCGGCGTGGGTGCCGGTGGAGACCCGGTAGTCGCCGATCACCAGGGTGGTCAGGTAGCTGGCCATCGGCGCGTCCTCCACCCACCGCCAGGTGGTCCAGCCGCCGCTGGTGCGCTCGCCCCGCGGCACCCCGTTGCTCAACGCGGCCAGCCCCTCGGGGACGGTCACCTCGATGTCGTACGTGGCCTTGTCCGAGGGGTGGTCGTTGACCGGGAACCAGGTGCTCGCCGAGGTGGGCTGGCCGAGGGCGACCGCCCCGTCCGGGGTGGCCAGCAGGCCGCCGCTGCCCAGCTCGCCGTCGACCACCGGGGTGGGCACCCCGCCGTACGCCACGTCGACGGTGAACCGCTTGCCGGGGTCGAGCCGGTGGGCGGGGGTGACGACGAGTTCCGCGCCGTCGTGGCGGTGCCGGGCGTCGGCCCCGTCGACGCGTACCCGGTCGACGGTGAGGCCGGCGAGGTCCAGGTTGAACCGGGACAGCTTCGCGGTGGCCGTCGCGGTGACGGTGGCCTGCCCGGTGAGCCGGTCGGTGGCCGGGTCGTAGCGCACCCGCAGCCGGTAGTCGGCGACGTCGTAGCCGCCGTTGCCGGCCCCCGGGACGTACGGGTCTCCGGCGTCGGCCGCGCCCGCCCGGTACCCGTCGTCGGGGTGCGTGCAGCCGCTGGCCAGCAGCACCGCCAACAGCGCCGTCGCGTACCACCGCCTGCGGGTCATCCGCCGAGCGTAGATGCGCGACGGCGCGGGCGGGACCGGAATCCCCACCCGCGCCGTCGTGGCGTCGTGCCAGGTCAGCGGTCCAGGACCAGGCCGACCTTCTGGAACTCCTTGAGGTCGCGGTAGCCGCACTTGGCCATCGCCCGACGCAGGCCGCCGAAGAGGTTCAGCTGGCCGTCCGGCTCGTCGGCCGGCCCGAACAGCAGCCGCTCCATCGAGCCGATCGGCTCGCCGGCGGACTCGAACGCGCCGCGCGGCAGCGACGGGTGGCTGGCGGCGGAGTGCCACCAGGCGCCGCCGGCCGGGGCCTCCTCGCAGAGCGACAGCGGCTCGCCGAGCATCACCGCGTCCGCCCCGCAGCCGAGCGCCTTGGCGATGTCGCCGGAGGTCTGCATGTCACCGTCGGCGATCAGGTGCACGTACCGGCCGCCGGTCTCGTCCAGGTAGTCCCGGCGGGCCGCGGCGGCGTCGGCGATCGCGGTGGCCATCGGCACCCGGATGCCGAGCACCGACTCGGTGGTCGACCAGTCGTCGCCGCCGATGCCGACGATCACGCCGGCCGCGCCCGTCCGCATCAGGTGCAGCGCCGTCTTGTAGTCGGTGCAGCCGCCGACGATGACCGGCAGGTCGAGGTCGGCGATGAACTCCTTGAGGTTCAGCGGCTCGTCGGTGGTCGAGACGTGCTCGGCGGAGACGATGGTGCCCTGGATGACCAGGATGTCGACGCCGGCGTCGAGGATCACCGGGGCGAGCGCCAGGGTGTGCTGCGGGGAGACCCGCACCGCCACCGTGCCGCCACCGGCGCGCAGCTCACGGACCCGCTCGGCGATCAGGTCGGGGCGGATCGGCTCGGCGTACACCTCCTGGAGCCGCTTGGTGGCCCGGGCGTCCTCGCCCAGCCCGGCCAGCTCCTCCAGGATCTTGGTCGGGTTCTCGTAGCGGGTCCAGAGACCCTCCACGTTGAGCACGCCGAGGCCGCCGAGCTGTCCGAGCCGCACCGCCGAGGCCGGGCTCATGGTGGCGTCCGACGGGTGGCCGACGCAGGGGATGCCGAACGGGTACGCGTCGAGCTGCCAGGCGGTGGAGACGTCGTCGACGTCCCGGGTGCGGCGGCTCGGCACGATGGCGATGTCGTCCAGGTGGTAGCCGCGCTGCGCGGTCTTGCCCAGCCCGATCTCGACCACGTCACGCATGGGGGACTCCAGGTGGTTGGGGGTGGTGGGTCAGCGGGAGTGGTAGTTCGGCGCCTCGACGGTCATCTGGATGTCGTGCGGGTGGCTCTCCTTGAGCCCGGCCGCGGTGATCCGGATGAGCTGGCCGCGCCGGTGCAGCTCGGGGATGCTCTCGGCGCCGACGTACCCCATGGCGGCGCGGAGGCCACCGGTGAGCTGGTGGGCGACCGCGGAGAGCGGGCCCCGGTAGGGCACCTGGCCCTCGACGCCCTCGGGGACCAGCTTGTCCTCGGCGAGCACGTCCTGCTGGAAGTACCGGTCCTTGCTGTAGGACTTGGCCTGCCCGCGGGACTGCATCGCGCCCAGCGAGCCCATCCCCCGGTAGGCCTTGTACTGCTTGCCGTTGATGAAGATCAGCTCGCCGGGGCTCTCCTCGCAGCCGGCCAGCAGGCTGCCGAGCATCACCGTGTCGGCGCCGGCCACCAGGGCCTTGGCGATGTCGCCCGAGTACTGGATGCCGCCGTCGCCGATCACCGGCACGCCGGCCGGGCGGGCGGCCCGGGCCGCCTCCATGATCGCGGTGATCTGCGGCACGCCCACGCCGGCGACGATCCGGGTGGTGCAGATCGCGCCCGGGCCGACACCCACCTTGACGCCGTCGGCGCCCGCCTCGACCAGGGCCCTGGCCCCGGCGTAGGTGGCCACGTTGCCGCCGACGATGTCGATGGCGACGTCCTTCTTGAGCCGGGCGACCATCTCCAGCACGGCCCGCTGGTGCCCGTGCGCGGTGTCCACGATCAGCACGTCCACGCCCGCGTCGACCAGCGTCCGGGCCCGCTTGTAGGAGTCCTCGCCGACGCCCACCGCGGCGGCGACCCGCAGCCGGCCCGCGTCGTCCTTGGTGGCGTTCGGGTACTGCTCGCTCTTGGTGAAGTCCTTGACGGTGATCAGGCCGCGCAGCCGGCCCGACTCGTCGGTGATCGGCAGCTTCTCGACCTTGTGCCGGCGCAGCAGCTCCAGCGCGTCGTCCTTGCTGACCCCCACCCGGGCGGTGACCAGCGGGGTACGGGTCATGATCGAGTGCACCGGGGTGGCCGGGTCGGAGACGAAGCGCATGTCCCGGTTGGTGACGATGCCCACCAGCTGGCCGTCGCCGTCGACCACCGGGACGCCGGAGATCCGGTAACGCCCGCACAGCTCGTCGACCTCGCGCAGCGTGTCGTCGGGGCTGGCCGTCACCGGGTTGGTGATCATGCCGGACTCGGAGCGCTTGACCAGGTCGACCTGGAGCGCCTGGTCCTCCATCGAGAGGTTGCGGTGCAGCACCCCGATGCCGCCCTGGCGGGCCATGGCGATCGCCATCCGCGCCTCGGTGACGGTGTCCATCGCGCTGGACAGCAGCGGCACGGTCAGCTCGACGTTGCGGGTGAGCCGGGTCCGGGTGTTCACCCGGCTGGGCACGACGTCCGACTCGCCGGGCTGGAGCAGCACGTCGTCGAAGGTCAGCCCGAGCGGCACCACGCGGGCCGAGCCGGCCGGCAGCTCCGGCAGGTGGCCGCCCAGCTCGCCGGTGTCGGCGCCGGCAGGAAGGTCGGTGCTGGGCGAATTCTCCACGATTGCTCCCCTGAGCTGCTCGGACGGGCTTCAGCGAGGCGGCGCGCGCGGGCACCGGCGTGCGCCGGCGTGCACGGCGCGTGGCTTCATCGTACCCATTGAGCTGGGGAGCCCCCGCCGGTGCCGGGCCGGGCCACGCCGGCCGCCGACCGGCCCTCCCGGCGGCCCAGGGGCGGACTTGGGCCAGGGGATGGGACTACGGTGAGGGGGTGCACGAGGAGCCCATCGACCCGTTCAACGGTGACCCCGCCGACCCGGCGGCGGGCCTGCACGACCCGGGCGACGACGCCGAGCTGGATCCGCTGACCGACGTCGAGCGCCAGGACGTGCTGGAGGACCTGGCCGACCTGGAGATCTACCAGGCCCTGCTGGCCCCGATCGGGGTGCGCGGGCTGGTGATCGAGTGCGAGGACTGCCGCGAGCCGCACTACTTCGACTGGGACCTGCTCCGCGGCAACCTGCGTCACCTGCTCAGCTCCGGCCGCCCCCGGGTGCACGAGCCGGCGTACGACCCGGACCCGGACCACTACGTGACCTGGGACTACGCCCGTGGTTACGCCGACGGGGTGCACGACACCCTCACCGAGGGCACCGACGAGGGCACCTCCTCGCCGGGCTGACCGCCTCAGGCCACCAGGCCGGCCCGGAAGCCGGCGGCCACCGCGTGCGCCCGGTCCCGGGCGCCGAGCTTGCGGAACAGCCGGCGGGCGTGCGTCTTGACGGTGTCCTCCGAGACGAACAGCTCCCGCCCGATCTCCGCGTTGCTCTTCCCCTCGGCCATGCCGAGCAGCACCTGGAGTTCCCGCTCGGTGAGCCCCACCGAGCTCCGTTCGGCCGGCACCGTCGAGCGCCGCGCCCCGGCGTCGCCGTCGGCCTCCTCCTCGGCGTCGACCTCGTCGTCGCCGCGCTGCACGGGGACCACGGCCGGCGTGTTGCCGTTCAGCTCCGGACCACCGGGCCAGGCCGGCGCGGGCGCCCCCGGCGTACGCCCCGGCGTCGCCGGGCGGGCCGGGCCACCGACCGCGGCGGTGTCCCGGGCAGGGTCGCTCACCCGGGCCCGGTTCGCCCGGCCGGGGGCCGACAGCAGCAGCAGCGCCTTGGCGACCGCGCTGGTCAGGTCGTGGTCGGTGCCCTGGATCAGGCCCCGGGCCCCGGCGCTGATGGTCGCCGCCGCCGCCTCCGACTCCTCCGCCCCGAGCAGCAGCACCGCGGCCTGCGGCGCCCGGGCGAGCACCCGGCGCACGAAGCCGGCGCTGTCCGGCCGGGTGAGCGCCGTGTCGGCGAGCACCACGTCGGTGGGACGTTCGGCCAGCCGCAGCATCACCTCGGGATCGGAGGCCGCGGTGCGGATGACCGCGGACAGACCGAGCCGGGCCGCCGCGGACGTCAGCTGCTGGGCGGCGACCGGGGTCCGAACGCACACGAGAACCGTACGCACAGTTGCTCTCCTCTCCGCCTCAGAGCAGACCATGAGGGGCTCGCCCCGGGAGGAGGTTCCGGGCAATCCTCCGAACTTTTCCGACAGATGGGGCATATGCCGCAGGTTGTCCAACCTTTTCGATCACACACGTGTGAGGAGCGGGAGGGCAGGGTACCGACCAGCCAGGCCGGAAACGGTGAGCCTGCGCGGTCCGCCGCCCGGGTCGATTCACGAGATCTCCGCGGTGCCGCGCGGGAGGAGGGGTGCTGATGTCCAACGTACGCAGACTGCCCGGGCCGATCGTCGACCTCTGGGACTGGCAGCGGCTCGGCGCTTGCCGGGGCCGGGACAGCGCACAGTTCTTCCACCCCGACGGCGAGCGGGGATCGTCGCGGCTGCGCCGCGAGTCCGGCGCCAAGGCCGTGTGCAAGGCCTGCCCGGTGCGGGCCGAGTGCGCCGCCCACGCCCTCGCCGTCCGTGAGCCGTACGGAGTGTGGGGCGGCTTCAGCGAGTCCGAGCGGCTCCGGCTGCTCGCCGTCGGCTGGGAGGACGCCGCCGACCGCCGGCAGAGCCGGGTGGACGTCGCCCGACTGGAGGCCCGTCTCGGCCGGCCGCACAAGTCGACCGTCCCGGACCAGCGCGCCACCCTGACCGAGCAGCCCAAGACCGTCCCGGACCAGCGCAAGATCGCCTGACCGGCACCCCCCTGACATTCGTCGACGCCGCGCCCCGGACCACCGGGGCGCGGCGTCGCGTCGTACCCATAGTCACCGGTTCCCGGCGCGGGGCCGGCGCAGGAGCCACAGCCCGAGCTCACCGGTCCAGGCCAGCAGGGGCAGCACGGCGACCCGTTCCATGCCCCCGACGCCGAAGCCCGGGTCGACCCGGGCCAGGAACAGGGCGCACCCCACCATCCCGGTGATCCCCAGAGCGAGGCTGAGCCCACGCACCGCGCCCAGCGTCGTCGCTCGCGGGGCCAGCACCGCCGCGAGCATGCCGACGTTGCCCAGCGCGAAGATCAACAACGCCCCCATGACGTGGACGTTCTCGTTGACGTCCGCCGGGTACGCCCCGACCAGCACCCACCCGGCGGCAGCGGCGCCGGTGGCGACCTGGGCGGAGCGGACCGCGGTTCCCCGGCCGAGGCGCGACCAGGTGAGCAGCACCCCGGCCACCAGCAGCACACCGAGCGCGACGAAGGCGCCGTTCGCCAGCACGTGCCACGGTGAGCAGACCTCCCGTGGGCGGGTGGTGTCCCACCGGCCGCAGGTGACGTTTCCCAGATCGCTGACGTTGTGGACGGCCCAGCTGTACGGCGGGTCCCGCCACGCCAGCCCGGTGATCAGATTTGCGGCGAGGAACAGCGGCAGCCCCAGCAGCCAGCAGCGGGCGCCCCAACGGTCGACGGTCATGCCGCCACTCAAGCGCCGACGGCACCCGCGGCACACGGGGCGCAGACCCCGGAGTCGGAGTGGGGCTGGGTATACCCACGAGGTGGGTCCTGTCGGCTGGGTCGCCGCCCGCGCCGTCACTAGCGTCGGCGGCATGACCACCCGAGTCACCCACCTCGCCGACGCGCTCCGCCTCCGCCACTACCTGCTCACCCGCTGGCCGTGGCGTGCCCTCGCCTACCTGGTGACCACCGTGCCGATCGCCGGCGTGCTCTGCGTCGGACCGCTCGCGGTGGCCGCTCCGCTGCTCGCGGCCGTCAACGGGGTGCGCCGCGACACCAACCCCGTCTCACTGCCCCTGCTGGCCTTCCTCACCCTCGGCGCCCTGCTGGTGGTCGCGGCGGCCCCGCTGGTCAGCTTCCCGGTGGCCGCCCTCGAACGGTGGCGACTCGGCATCGTGGACGGCCGCCCGATGCCGGCACGCGGCTGGCCGGGACTCGCCGCCCGCTACACCACCGCGACCGGTTGGCGGGAGGCCGGACACGCCTTCCTCCTCGCCGGCGTGGTGCCGCTGGTCCACTGGGTCGTCCTGCTCGCCATCCTCGTCGACCTGACGCTCGTCGCGGGGCCCTGGCTGGCCGACGACGGCAACCAGGTGGTGCTGGGCTGGACGAGCGTCGACACCCCTGCCCAGGCCGTCCCGTACGCGCTCCTCGGCGTCGCGCTGCTCCCCGCCCTCTGGTACGGCCTCGGGGTGCTCGCCGCGGCCCAGGGCGCCGCGACCCGGTGGCTGCTCGACCCACCGGCCGACTCGGCGCAGCTGCGGGAGGTCACCCGGTCCCGGGCCCGGCTGGTCGACGCGTACGAGGCGGAACGCCGGCGGATCGAGCGCGACATGCACGACGCGGCGCAACCCCGACTGACCAGCCTCACCCTCCAACTCGGCCTGGCCCGGCTGGACGTCGCCGAGGACTCCCCCGCCGCCCGGCCGCTCGCGGTCGCCCACGACCAGGCCCGGGACCTGATGACCCTGATCCGGCAGATCGTGCACGGCATCCGGCCGCAGAGCCTGACCGAGCTGGGCCTGGCCGGAGCGGTCCGGGAGATCGCCGAGGAGAGCACTGTGCCGGTCGACGTCCGCGCCGCCGTCGACGGCCCGCTGCCGGAGATCGTCGAGACGACCGCGTACTACGTCGTGTCCGAATGCCTGAGCAACGTCGCGCGGCACGCCGGGGCGACCCGGGCCGGCGTCCGGCTGGCCCGCACCGGCGGGCGGCTGACCGTGGAGATCACCGACGACGGTCACGGCGGTGCCGACCCGGCCCGCGGCACCGGCCTGACCGGCCTCGCCGACCGGGTCGCCGCGATCGGCGGGCGCATGCTGCTCGCCAGCCCGACCGGCGGCCCTACCCTGGTCCGGGTGGAGCTGCCGTGCCGCCCGTGACGCGCGTCGTGCTCGCCGAGGACGAGATCCTCCTCCGGGCCGGACTGGTCGCCCTGCTGGCCCGGTTCGACTTCGACGTGGTCGCGGCCGTGGGCACGGCGTCGGACCTGCTCGACGCCGCCCGGCACCACACGCCGGACCTGGTGGTCACCGACATCAGGATGCCGCCGGGTGGGCGCGACGACGGCCTCCGCACGGCGGTCACCCTCCGCGCCGAACGGCCCGACCTGGCGGTGGTGGTGCTCAGCCAGCACGTCCAGTCCGAGTACGCCGCCGCGCTGCTCGACAGTGGTGACGGCCGAGGCGTCGGCTACCTGCTCAAGGACCGGGTGGCCGAGGTGGCCGAGTTCGTCGAGCAGCTGCGCGCGGTGGCCGCCGGGGGCACGGTCATCGACCCCGACGTCGTACGCCGCCTGCTGCACCGGCCGCGCGATCCGCTCGCCGCCCTCTCCACCCGGGAGCGGGAGGTCCTGGGCCTGATCGCCGAGGGACGGTCCAACGCGTCGATCGCCGGCCGGCTGCACGTCACCGAGGCCGCGGTCGGCAAGCACGTCGGCAACATCATGACCAAACTCGGTCTGCTGCCCAGCGACGACACCAACCGCCGGGTGCTCGCCGTGCTCGCCTACCTCCGCGCGCAGCCGTGACCGGGGTCAGTCCACCCGCACCCGGACGGTGTGCCAGCCGGTGGCCCCGTCCGGCGCCACCGGCGCCGTCCGTGCGGTCTGCGTCTCCCCCTCGGCGTCGGTGGCCCGCACCTGGAGGCTGTGCTCGCCCGGGGTGGCGTTCCAGCGCCACGACCACTGCACCCAGGTGTCGTCCGACACCGCCGGGGCCAGGGTCGCCTCCTGCCAGGGCCCCTCGTCGACGCGTACCTCGACCTTGCGGACGCCCCGGTGCTGCGCCCAGGCCACCCCGGCCACCGGCACCGGCCCGGCGGTCAGCCGGTTGCGCTGGCGCGGCGTGTCGATCCGGGACTGCGTCTTGATCGGACCCTGCGCCGACCAGCCCCGCGGCACCCAGTACGCGTCGAAGTCCGCGAACCGGGTCAGCTCCAGCTCGGTCACCCACTTGCAGGCCGAGACGTACCCGTAGAGACCCGGCACCACCATCCGGACCGGGAAGCCGTGCTCGACCGGCAGCGGCTCGCCGTTCATGCCGACCGCCAGCAGGGCGTCCCGGCCGTCGCGCAGCACCGACGTGGGGGTGCCGCAGGTCCAGCCGTCGACCGAGCGGCCCACCACCTGGTCGGCGTCCTCCTCCGGCCGCGCCTCGTCCAGCAGCTCCTTGATGGGTACGCCCAGCCAGCGCGCGTTGCCGATCAGATCCCCGCCCACCTCGTTGGAGACGCAGGCCAGCGTCACGTACCGCTCCACCATCGGTCGGGCGAGCAGGTCGGCGAAGCTCAGCTCGATCGGGTTGCGGACCCTGCCGTGGATGCGCAGCCGCCAGGTCTCCGGATCCACCTGCGGCACCACCAGCGCCGTGTCGATCCGGTAGAAGGTCCTGTTCGGCGTCGTGTACGGGGCGAGCTGGGTGAGCGCCAGGTCGGCGCCCGCCGGGACCGCCGGGGCCGGGGAGGCCGGGGCCGGCAGGGTGACCGCCGACCGGGCCGAGGAGACCCCGCGCCGACCGGCCAGCCAGTGCCCACCCAGCCCGACCACGGCGGCGGACCCGGCCAGCCAGCCCACCCCGGCCAGGAACCGCCGCCGCCCGTCCGGATCGACCTCCCCGATGGGCTCTGCGCGACGGGACGGCGCGACGGGCGCGGGCCGACCGACGGGCTCGGCCGGACCGACGGGCGGGTGCGCCTCGGACGCGGCCGGACTCGCCGGTGTGGCCGGACCGGCGGGCGTGCCCGGACCGACGGGCTCGGCCGGACCGGCGGGCTCGGCCGGACCGGCGGGCTCGGCCGGACCGGCGGGCGTGGGTGGGGACCAGGTCCAGATGTCCGGGCGCAGCGGGCCGGCCAGCAACAGCCAGAGCACGCCGGCCCCGAGGGCCGCCCCGATCAGCGAGGGCAGCGCGTCGAAGGCGTTCGCTCCCGCCCGGGTCAGCGCGGCGGCCACCCCGAGGGCGGCGAAGGCCGCGATGCCGGCCAACCCGATCCAGAGCCGGCGTACGGCCAGCATCCCGAGCAGGGCGGCGAACGCGGCGAGCAGCACCCCCGTACCGACCAGCAGGGCGATCTTGTCGTAGGTGCCGAAGACGGAGATGGCGAACTGCTTCAGCGGCTCGGGCACGACGTCGACGACGAGCCCGCCGACCGCGATCAGCGGGGCGGAGCGCGGGCCGGTGAGGACCGCCACCGGCTCGGCCGCGCCGACCGCCACGACGGCGGCGGTGACCCCGGCGAGGGCGGCGTCGCGCCGCGAGAGGGTGGTCATGGCGTCCAGTGTCGCCGCCCGGCAGGAGAAGTCGCCAACCGCGTCAGGGTTCCGTAACACTCTCCGGACGCGACAGGGCGCACCGCCGCGGAGGCGGTGCGCCCTGTCCAGGCGTACGACGTCGGGTCAGAAGCCCGGGCCGTGCTGGTGGCTGTGCCCGTGGCCGTGGCCGTGCCCACCGGCGGCGGCCGGCTCCGGCTCGGCCGGCTTCTCGACGACCAGGCTCTCGGTGGTGAGCAGCAGGCCGGCGATCGAGGCGGCGTTGGTGACCGCGTTGCGGGTCACCTTCACCGGGTCGATGATGCCGGACTTCACCAGGTCGACGTACTCGCCCTTGGCGGCGTCGAGGCCGTTGCCCCAGTCCTGGGCGGCGACCTTCTGCACCACGACGTAGCCGTCGTGACCGGCGTTCTGGGCGATCCAGCGCAGCGGCTCGACCAGCGCCTTGCGGACGATCGAGACGCCGACCTTCTCGTCACCGGTGAAGCCGAGGTCGTCGGCGAGCACCGGGAGGATCTGGGCCAGGGCGGCGCCGCCGCCGGGGACCGTACCCTCCTCGACCGCGGCCTTGGTCGCGGCGATGGCGTCCTCGATGCGGTGCTTGCGCTCCTTCATCTCGACCTCGGTCGCCGCGCCCACCTTGATGACGGCGACGCCGCCGGAGAGCTTGGCCAGCCGCTCGGAGAGCTTCTCCCGGTCCCACTCGGAGTCCGAGGCCTCGATCTCCTTGCGGATCTGGGAGACCCGGTCGGCGACCTCGGTGGCCTGGCCACCGCCGTCGACGATCGTGGTGTTCTCCTTGTCGACCACGACGCGCCGGGCGGTGCCGAGCACCTCCAGGCCGACCTGGTCGAGCTTGTAGCCCAGCTCGGGGGCGACCAGCTCGGCGCCGGTCTGGACCGCCATGTCCTGGAGCATCGCCTTGCGGCGGTCACCGAAGCCGGGCGCCTTGACCGCGCAGACCTTGACGGTCTTGCGCAGCGCGTTGACGACCAGCGTGGAGAGCGCCTGGCCCTCGACGTCCTCGGCGATGATCAGCAGCGGCTTGCTGTCCTGGAGGACCTTCTCCAGCAGCGGCAGCAGCTCCTCGATCGCCGAGATCTTCTGCGTGGTGATCAGGATGTACGGGTCCTCGAGGACCGCCTCCTGGCTCTCCAGGTCGGTGACGAAGTTCGGCGAGATGAAGCCCTTGTCGAACTGGAGGCCCTCGGTGACCTCCAGCTCGGTGGTGAGCGCGGAGCCCTCCTCGACGGTGATGACGCCGTCGCGGCCGACCCGCTCCATCGCCTCGGCGATCAGCTCACCGATGGTGGCGTCCTGCGCGGAGATCGTCGCCACGTGCGCGATCGACTCCTTGCCGGAGACGTCGACGGCCTTGCCGAGCAGCGCCTCGGAGACCTTGGCGGCCGCCGCGTCGATGCCGCGCTTGAGGCCGGCCGGGTTGGCGCCGGCGGTCACGTTGCGCAGGCCCTCGCGGACCATGGCCTGGGCGAGCACGGTCGCGGTGGTGGTCCCGTCGCCGGCGACGTCGTTGGTCTTGGTCGCCACCTCCTTGACCAGCTGCGCGCCGAGGTTCTCGTACGGGTTGGTGAGCTCGATCTCCTTGGCGATGGTCACACCATCGTTGGTGATCGTCGGCGCACCGAATTTCTTGTCCAGGACGACGTTGCGCCCGCGCGGGCCGAGAGTGACCTTGACCGCGTCCGCGAGGGCGTTGACACCGTGCTCCAGCAGGTGCCGGGCGTCGTCCGAGAAGCTCAGGATCTTCGCCATCTGTATCCCTTCGAAGCGACGTTGCCCCGGCCCGGCGAGCCGGACCGGGGCAACGACACTGATCGGTTGCTTACTTCTCGATGACCGCGAGGACGTCGCGGGCGGAGAGCACCAGGTACTCCTCGCCGGCGTACTTGACCTCGGTGCCGCCGTACTTCGAGTAGATGACGGTGTCGCCGACGGCCACGTCAACCGGGATCCGGTTGCCCTTGTCGTCGATGCGGCCCGGGCCGACAGCGAGGACGGTGCCCTCCTGCGGCTTCTCCTTGGCGGTGTCGGGGATCACGATGCCCGACGCCGTGGTGGTCTCAGCCTCGTTCGCCTGGACCAGGATCCGGTCCTCGAGCGGCTTGATCGCAACCTTGGTCGCGGTAGTCACGGGCATACCCTCCTGGGGTACTTGGTGTCGTTACCGACGGCGAGCCGCCGGCGTCAATCTGCCACATGCCACCGGGCGGGGCCGTCGTCGCGGGTGCCGGTCCGCCTGGCGTCGCGCACCGGGTCCAGCAGGACCCGAACGCTGGCACCCTCCATGGGAGAGTGCTAATCGCAGGTTATGCCGTGGCTAGCACTCCGTCAAGGAGAGTGCCAACCAACCGTCCGGCGAGTCACCGCCAACGCCAGCGCGAAGGGCCGGGCCAGGGGCCAAGTTGCGGCAAGCCGGGCCGTCCGGAAGCACGGGGGCCGCGACCTGCCGCAAGCCGGGCCACCCGGAAGCGAGGGCGAGCGAGGCCGGACCAGGGCCGCCGCGAGCCGACCGGGAGAATGGGGCGGTGGATCTCGACCAGTTCGCCGCGCTGCGCACCCCCGAGGGGTCGGCCGCGCTCGCCGCGGCGACCGAACTGGCCGGCGGCGACCCGCTGACGTCGGCGGCCGCGCTCCGCTCGGCCGGCGTGCCGGCCGGGCTGGCCGCCACCGCGCTCACCCAGGCCGAGCTGCGCCGCCGGGCGGTCGGCAAGTTCGGGCCGGCCGCGGCCGGGATGTTCCTCACCCGGGCCGGGCTGGAGCAGGCCACCCGCGGCCCGGTCGCCGCCCGGCGCGCCCGTCGGCTGCGCGACGCCGGGGTGCGCACCCTGGCCGACCTGGGTTGCGGCCTGGGCGCGGACGCGCTCGCCGCCGCCCGCGCCGGCATCCGGGTGTACGGCGTGGAGGCCGACCCGGTGACCGCCGCGCTGGCCGCCGCCAACGCCGAGGCGGCCGGGCTGGCCGACCTGTTCACGGTGGAGTGCGGGGACGCCACCGCGTTCGACGTGTCCCGGGTGGACGGCGTCTTCTGCGATCCGGCCCGCCGCCGGGCCGGCACCGGACGGCGGATCTTCGACCCGAACGCCTACTCGCCGCCGTGGGACTTCGTCACCGGGCTGGCCGAGCGGGTGGCGTACACCGTGGTGAAGGTGGCCCCCGGGCTGGACCACGCGCTGATCCCGGCGGGCGCCGAGGCGGAGTGGGTCAGCGTGGACGGCGACCTGGTCGAGGCGGCGCTCTGGTGCGGCGGGCTCGCCGAGGTCCCGCGCCGCGCCACCCTGCTGCGCGGGGACGACGTCCGCCGGCTGACCGGCGCCGGTGACCGGGAGGCGCCGGTCGGACCGGTCCGGCGGTTCCTGTACGACCCCGACCCGGCGGTGGTCCGCGCGCACCTGGTCGCCGAGCTGGCGACGGAGTTGGACGCCACCCTCGCCGACCCGGACATCGCCTACCTCTACGCGGACGAGGCGCGGCCCACGCCGTTCGGCCGCTGCCTGGAGATCACCGACGTGCTGCCGTTCTCGTTGAAGCGGCTGCGCGCCCTGCTGCGGGAGCGCGGGGTCGGCCGGGTGGAGATCCTCAAGCGCGGCTCGGCGCTGGAGCCGGAGAAGCTCCGCCGGGACCTGCGGCTGTCCGGCGGCGCGGCGGCGAGCCTGGTGCTGACCCGGGTGGCGGACGCGCCGACGGTGCTGATCGGCCGTCCGGCCGCGGCCTGACGGGCGCGGGCCGTGGGGGAGACCGGCCCACCGGTCGGTTTCCGGCTCGCCGGACCGGTCGCGGCGGGTTAGCTTGTCGGGCATGGCGGGACAGGGCACTCCGGCGACGGCGCTGCTGGCGAAGCGGAGGATCGGCCACCGCACCCACCCGTACGACGTGTCGCCGGACGCCCCGAACTACGGCGCCCTGGTCGCGGCGGCCCTCGGGGTGCCGCCGGAGCGGGTGTTCAAGTCGCTGGTCACCGAGGTGGACGGCGCGCTGACCGTGGCAGTCGTGCCGGTCACCGGGGAGTTGGACCTCAAGGCCCTCGCCGCCGCCGTGGGCGGCAAGCGGGCCGCCATGGCCGACCGGGCGGTCGCCGAGCGGGCCACCGGTTACGTGCGCGGCGGGATCAGCCCGCTCGGGCAGCGTCGCCGGCTGCCCACGGTGGTCGACGCGTCGGCTCTGGACCACCCGACGGTGTACGTCTCCGCCGGCCGCCGGGGTCTCCAGGTCGAACTGGCCCCCACGGACCTGGTGGCCCTCACCGACGCGACCACCGCGCCGATCGCCGGCGGCGGCTGACCGTCGGGCACCGGCGCGGGTCGCGGTCCGCCGGACCGGAGAGCGGTTTCCGACCCGGTGACCAGGGCATGTCTGCCGCGTTGCGGAATTGTTACCGCTGCCAACAAACTTCTGACCTCGACACTCTTGCGGCCGGGTTGCTCGCGGGAATACGTTGCCGGACACAACAAAACACCGACAACACTCCCCCACCCCCGAAAGGACCCGTGCAGATGCGCAAGGGCTTCCTCACCTTCGCCGCCGTGGGCCTGCTGGCCGCCGGCAGCATGGCCGCCTGCGGCGACAACTCCTCCGACAGCAACCAGGCCGGCGGCTCGAACGACAAGAAGCCGAAGATCGGCGTGATCCTGCCGGACAGCAAGTCCTCCGCCCGCTGGGAGGGCGCGGACCGCAAGTTCCTCAAGGAGGCGTTCGACGCCGCGGGTGTCGAGTCCGACATCCAGAACGCGCAGGGCGACAAGAGCGCCTTCCAGACCATCGCCGACCAGATGATCACCAGCGGCGTGACCGCCCTGATGATCGTCAACCTGGACTCCGGCACCGGCAAGGCCGTGCTCGACAAGGCGAAGTCGCAGGGCATCGCCACCATCGACTACGACCGGCTCACCCTGGGCGGCTCGGCGCAGTACTACGTCAGCTTCGACAACGAGGCCGTCGGCAAGCTCCAGGGCGAGGGCCTGAGCAAGTGCCTGTCCGACAAGGGCGTCAAGAACCCGGCGATCGCCTACCTCAACGGCTCGCCGACCGACAACAACGCGACCCTGTTCAAGAACGGGTACGACTCGGTCCTCAAGCCGAAGTTCGACTCGAAGGAATACACCAAGGTCGCCGACGACTCGGTGCCGGACTGGGACAACGCCCAGGCCGCCACGATCTTCGAGCAGCAGCTGACCAAGGCCCGCGGCAAGATCGACGGTGTGCTCGCCGCCAACGACGGCCTCGGCAACGCGGCCATCTCGGTGCTGAAGAAGAACAAGCTCAACGGCAAGGTTCCGGTGACCGGCCAGGACGCCACCCCGCAGGGCCTGCAGAACATCCTCGCCGGTGACCAGTGCATGACCGTCTACAAGGCGATCAAGAAGGAGGCCGACGCGGCCTCCGAGCTGGCCATCGCCGTCGCCAAGGGCGAGAAGAAGGACACCGGCCAGACCGTCAAGGACCCGGAGGGTGGCCGGGACGTCCCCGCCGTCCTGCTGGAGCCGAAGGCGATCTACAAGGACAACGTCAAGGAGGTCGTCGACGACGGCTTCGTGACCAAGGACGAGCTCTGCACCGGGGCGTACGCGAAGCTCTGCGCCGACGCCGGCATCAGCTGACCCACGCCAACGGTCGTACCCGCTCCACGCGGCGCCGCCCGGCACGGATGATCCGTGCCGGGCGGCGCCCACGCCGGACGGGACCCGAGATCTCCCCTCCATCCGAAGGAGACCCCCAGTGTCCGCAACCCCCCTGCTGGAGCTGCGCGGGATCGACAAGAGCTTCGGTCCCGTCCAGGTCCTGCGTGACGTCGCCTTCGCCGCGCACCCCGGCGAGGTGACCGCGCTCGTCGGCGACAACGGCGCCGGCAAGTCGACCCTCGTCAAGTGCATCAGCGGCATCTACCCGGCCGACTCCGGCGAGTTCCTCTTCGACGGCCGACCGGTCACCATCAACAGCCCGCGCGACGCCTCCGCGCTGGGCATCGAGGTCGTCTACCAGGACCTCGCGCTCTGCGACAACCTCGACATCGTGCAGAACATGTTCCTCGGCCGGGAGAAGCGCAGCGGCATCGTGCTCGACGAGCCGACCATGGAGCAGATGGCCGCCGAGACCCTCGCCGGGCTCAGCGTCCGCACCGTGAAGTCGCTGCGCCAACACGTCTCCAGCCTCTCCGGCGGCCAGCGGCAGACCGTGGCCATCGCCAAGGCGGTGCTCTGGAATAGCAAGCTGGTCATCCTGGACGAGCCGACCGCCGCCCTCGGCGTCGCGCAGACCGCCCAGGTGCTCGAACTGGTCCGCCGGCTGGCCGACAACGGCCTCGCCGTGGTGCTGATCTCGCACAACATGAACGACGTCTTCGCCGTCTCCGACCGGATCGCCGCGCTCTACCTCGGCCAGATGGTCGCCCAGGTGAGGACCACCGACATCACCCACTCGCAGGTGGTGGAGCTGATCACCGCCGGGCGTTCCGGCAACCTCGGCCTGGCCGCCGAGCCCGCACTGAGCACCACCGGCAGCGGCGCCGAGTCCGCCGACACCAACCCGGGAGCCGTCCGATGACCACCACCGTCGTCAAGAAGGAAGGCACGGCCGCCGTCGCGCCGGCGCCGAGCGTCGGCAGCCACGTCCGCAACTACGTCAGCCGGGTACGCGGCGGCGACATCGGCGCGCTGCCCGCCGTGCTGGGGCTGATCGTGCTCTGCACGGTCTTCTCGATCATGCGGCCGTCGTTCCTGAGCGCCGGCAACTTCGCCAACCTCTTCACCCAGGGCGCCGCGACCACGCTGATCGCGATGGGCCTGGTCTTCGTGCTGCTGCTCGGCGAGATCGACCTCTCCGCCGGCTTCGCCAGCGGCGTCTGCGCGGCCATCCTGGCCAACGTCGTCACCGTGCTCGGCTACCCCTGGTACGTGGCGGTGCTCGCCGCCATCGTCACCGGCGTGGTGATCGGCACCGTGCTCGGCCTGCTGGTCGCCAAGGTCGGCATCCCGTCCTTCGTGGTCACCCTCGCCGGCTTCCTCGCCTTCCAGGGCATCGTGCTGATGCTCATGAAGTCGGGCACCAACATCTCGGTGCGGGACGACACGCTGGTCGCGATCGCCAACCGCAACCTCTCCCCCGCCCTGGGCTGGCTGCTCGCCGCCCTCGCGGTCGGTGGCTACGCCGCCGTGCAGCTGCTGCGGCACCGCAACCGCGTCAAGCGGGGCCTGGTCACCGACCCGGTCGCCGTGGTCGCCGCCCGGATCGGCGTCCTCGCCGTCCTGCTCGGCCTGGCCGTCGCCCTGCTCAACCAGGAGCGCAGCCGCAACGTGCTGGTCACCTCGCTCAAGGGCGTGCCGATCGTGGTACCGATCATCGCGGTGCTCCTGGTCGTCTGGACCTTCGTGCTCCAGCGCACCAGCTACGGCCGGCACATCTACGCGGTCGGCGGCAACAAGGAAGCCGCCCGCCGGGCCGGCATCAACGTCGACAAGATCCGCATCTCGGTCTTCGTGATCTGCTCCGCGATGGCCGCCGTCGGCGGCATCGTGGCCGCCAGCCGGGCCAACTCGGTGGACCCGAACACCGGTGGCAGTAACGTGCTCCTCTACGCCGTCGGCGCGGCCGTGATCGGTGGCACCAGCCTCTTCGGTGGCAAGGGCCGGGTCCTGGACGCGGTGCTCGGCGGCGCCGTGGTCGCGGTCATCGACAACGGCATGGGCCTGATGGGTTACAGCTCGGGAGTGAAGTACGTGGTCACCGGACTGGTTCTGCTCCTCGCCGCCAGCGTGGACGCGCTGTCGCGACGGCGTTCCGCCGCGGCCGGCGCCCGCTGACCCGTACCGAAAAAGGTGGCGGTGGCGATGCGCGCGGGACCGAGCCAGGACGAGATCCGGCGGCAGAACCTGGGCGCGTTGCTGCGGTACGTGCACGTCCACGGGGCCACCACCCGCGCGGAGCTCACCACCGCGCTGGGGCTCAACCGAAGCACCATCGGCGCGCTGACCGCCGACCTGGCCGGCGCCGGGCTGGTCAGCGAGGGGACGCCGAAGGAGACCGGCCGGGCCGGACGACCGTCACTGGTCGTCCGGCCCGAGTCCGGGCGGGTCTACGCGTACGCGTACTCGGTGGAGGTGGACCGGCTGCGCGCCGCGCGGGTCGGTCTCGGCGGCGCGGTGCTCGACCGCCGCGAACTGGACCGGCCGCGCAACCTGCTGGCCGGGGAGGCCGCCCCGCTGCTGGCCGGCGCGGTCAAGGAGATGCACCACGCGGTGCCCGCGGACGCGGTCTGCGTCGGCGCCGGCGTGGCGGTCTGCGGCATGGTCCGGCGCGAGGACGGGCTGGTCCGCCTCAGTCCCACCACCGGCTGGGTGGACGAGCCGATCGGTGCCGCCCTCGCCGCCGAGCTGGGCATCGACGTACCCATCACGGTCGGGAACGTGGCCGACGTGGCGGCCTTCGCCGAACACGCCCGTGGCGCCGCGGCCGGCTGCGACAACGTCATCTACCTGTACGGCGACGTCGGCGTCGGCGCCGGCATCATCGCCGGCGGCCGGCGGCTCACCGGCCACGGCGGGTACGGCGGCGAGGTCGGTCACATGGTGGTGGTCCGCGACGGCGCCCGCTGCGAGTGCGGCTCCCGAGGCTGCTGGGAGACCGAGATCGGCGAACACGGCCTGCTGCGCACCGCCGGCCGGGACGACGCCCGGGGGCGGGACGCGCTGCTCGGCGTCTTCGACGCCGCCGACCGGGGCGACGCCCGCGCCCAGAAGGCCGTCCGGCAGGCCGGCGACTGGCTCGGCTTCGGCGTGGCCAACCTGGTCAACATCTTCAACCCGGAGATGGTCATCTTCGGCGGCACCATGCGCGACCTCTACCTGGCCGCCGCGGCCCAGGTGCGCAGCCGGCTCAACTCGATGGCGCTGCCCGCCTGCCTGGAGCACGTCCGGCTGCGGACGCCGAAACTGGGCGACGACGCGGCCCTGGTCGGCGCCGCCGAACTGGCCTTCGAACGGCTCCTGGCCGACCCGCTCGACGCCGGCTGACGCGCGCCCACCCCGCCCGGCGTCAGCCCGTCCGGGCGACGTCACCAGGAGCGGGCGCCTCGTCGTCGGTCGGCCGGGGCGCCGCCACCGGCGACGGCGCGCCGGACGCCGGGTGGTCCAGTCGGCGCCAGGTCGGGCTGAGCAGCGGCCAGACGGTCACCGCGAGGTACGCGCCGCCGAAGACCAGTGCCGCCACCGCCGGGGTGGCCAGGTCGGCGCAGTAGCCGGCGAGCAGCCCGCCGAGCGGGATGCCGCCCCAGGAGATCGCGTGCCCGAGCCCGAGGACCCGGGCGCGCAGCGCCTCGGGAATCCGCTCGTAGGTGATCGCGCCGAGGATCGGGTTGATCGCGGCGAGGCCCAGCCCGGCCACGAAGGAGATCAGGTAGACCGCCCAGAGCCGGTCGACCAGGGCCAGCGCCAGGAACCGGGGCGCACCGCCGACCAGGAAGCCGACCGCGAAGGTGGCGAAGCGCGGCACCCGGGGGGCGAGCGCGGTGAAGACGACGTTGCCGAGCACCGCGCCGACCGCGAACGAGGCGGAGAGCGCGCCGAGCGCGGCCGGTGAGCCGGCCACCTCGCGCGCCCAGACCGGGGCCAGCACCGAGGAGTACGCGGCGTCGGCCAGGTTGGTCACCAGGAGCAGCACGGTCACCGAGCCGACCAGCGGATCCCGGAACAGGAAGCGCAACCCCTCGCCGAGTTCCCGCAGGTAGCTCGCCCATCGGCCCGGCCGCGCCGGCGCCGGAGCGGGCGCCACCGTCCGGACCGGGTCCGCCGGGGCCGGGACCAGGGCGGCCACGACCAGGCTGGCGAGCAGGAAGCTCACCGCGTCCAGCGCCAGCACCGCCGGGGCCTCCAGCGCCAGGATGAGTACGCCGGCCAGCGGCGCGCCGAGCAGGGTGGCCAGCCGGCCCAGCCCGTCGTGCAGGGCGGTGGCCCGGGTCAGCGCCATCCCGGAGGCGGTCACCGCGTCCGGAAAGAGCACCCGTTTCGCCGTCTCGCCGAAGCCGCGCAGCAGTCCCACCAGGGCGATCAGGGTGACCAGCAGGCCGAAGTCGAGTCGCCCCGCGTGGTGCAGCACGGGCACGGCCAGCAGCACGGGTGCACTGGCCAGGTCGGCCACCACGCTGACCCGCCGGTGACCGAGCCGGTCCAGCAGTGGACCGCCGAGCCCGCAGGCCAGCACGTACGGCAGCATCTCGGCGAACGCGACGACGCCGGCGCGGGCGGCGCTGCCGGTGGTGGCCAGGGTGAACCAGGGCAGCGCCACCATGCTCATCCGGGTCCCGGTCAGCGAGATCAGCTCGGCGGCGAGCAGGCCGGTCAGCGGGCCGCGTCGCCGGCTCACCGCTCCCCCTCGGGCCGGCTGTCCGGCGCGTCGGGCGCGGTGTCCGGCGCGTCGGGCTGGCGCAGGAAGGGCAGGAGCTGCGCCTGGAGCACCACGGACTCGGTGCCGGGCGGGGCGGGGACCTCGGGGTCGTCCCGTCGGTAGTCGTCGAGCAGCGCGAAGAGCCGTTCGTGCAGCTCGGCGGCCTCGTCCCGGGTGAGCCGCAGTCGCCAGTTGCTCAGCGTGCTGGTGGCCGCCCACTCGCGCGGCAGCGCCGCCCACTCGCCGAGCCAGCGGTCGACCCGTTCGGCGTACGCGGCGGCGACGGCGCGCAGGTAGGCCTCGGTGTCGGCGGGTGCCTGGTCGCCGAGGTCGCCGTCGAGCACGGTGTTGCGGTGGGCGGCCCGCCACCAGCGTTCCCGGCCGGCCGACCGCTGCGGGTCGTCGACGACGAAGCCGTACTGGGCGAGTTGGCGCAGGTGGTAGCTGGTGGCGCCGGTGGACTGACCGAGCCGCTCGGCGAGCCCGGTGGCGGTGGCGGGGCCCTGCTCGCGGAGCACGTTGAGGATGCGGACCCGCAGCGGGTGGGCCAGCCCGCGCAGAGAGGTGGCGTCGGGTCGGATCTCCCTGGGTGTCATGACCGCAAAGTTATCTTTGCAAAGAAGTCTTTGCAATTCCTTCTTTGCAGGAAGGGATCACTTCGCGGCGTCGGTGAACTGTTCCGGCCGCCCGGCCGTACCAGACGACGACGGGTCGCCGGCCGGTGCCGGCGACCCGAACCGGGTCAGGTCCGCCAGGAGGAGGCACCGCAGCATGGCACCGCTGGAATCCGTACGTCGCCGGTCCGGGCCCCAGGCCCGCCGGGTGGCCGTCCTGCTCGTCGCGGTGCTGGCCGGCCTGGCGCCGCTGCCCGGCACCGCCTCGGCCGCCCCGGCACCCGGCAACCAGCTCAACGCCGCCGACATGACGCTGCTCAACGGCGTACGGCTGGCCGGGCTCTGGGAGATGCCGGCCGGCCAGATGGCGGCGCAGAAGGGCCAGTCGAAGCGGGTCCGGGAGGTCGGGGCGGAGATCTCCCGCCAGCACGGCGTCCTCGACCAGCTGGTGGTGGAGGCCGCCAACCGGCTCGGCACCACCCTGCCGACCGACCCCACCGCCGAGCAGAAGGGCTGGCTGTCGGAGATGCAGGAGGCCCGCGGCACCCAGTTCGACCAGATCTTCGTCACCCGGCTCCGGGTCGCCCACGGCAAGATCTTCCCGGTGA
The DNA here is from genome assembly GCF_900090305.1 of Micromonospora siamensis. NCBI lineage: Bacteria > Bacillati > Actinomycetota > Actinomycetes > Micromonosporales > Micromonosporaceae > Micromonospora > Micromonospora siamensis. Next base: position 6,039,214 of record NZ_LT607751.1, read on the forward strand.
TCGGCGCCGTACGGGCCAGCACCCGCGACCCGATCGTCCGCAAGCTCGCCGACGAGGCCAACACGTTCGTCTCCGACCACATGCAGATGCTGGAGAGCACCGGGCTGGTCCGCTGGCAGCAGCTGCCGCCGGCCGCCATGCCCCCGGCGCAGAGCGACTCACTGCTGGCCGCCGCCCGGGCCGGCGCCCCGATCGGCCCCTCCACCGGGGTCAGCACCACCGTGGTCTGGCTGGTCTTCCTCGCCGCCCTGGGCACCGCCGGCCTGGCCACCTACCGGGTGCTGCGCCGCAGCTGACCGGGGCTGACCAGGCCGACCCGACGCACGGCCGGACGACGGGCACCGGACAGACCTGAGCCGGGCGGGAACCCACCCGCCCGGCTCAGCCGTGCCAGGAACGCCAGAGGGCCGCGTACGAGCCGTCCGCCGCGACCAGCTCGTCGTGGCTGCCCAGCTCGGCGATCCGGCCGTCCTCCACCACCGCCACCCGGTCCGCGTCGTGCGCCGAGAAGAGCCGGTGCGCGATGGCGATCACCGTACGACCGCGCAGCACCGCGGCCAGCGACCGCTCCAGCGCCCGGGCCGCCCGCGGGTCGATCAGCGAGGTCGCCTCGTCCAGCACCAGCGTGTGCGGGTCGGCGAGCACCAGCCGAGCCAGGGCCAGCTGCTGCGCCTGCGCCGGGGAGAGCGGATGGCCACCCGCACCCACCACGGTGTCCACCCCGTCGGGCAGGGCCTGAGCCCAGCCGAGGGCGTCCACCGCGGCCAGCGCCGACCGGACGGCCTCGTCGTCGGCGTCCGGCCGGACCATCGCCACGTTCTCCGCCAGCGTGCCGATGAAGACGTGGTGCTCCTGGCTGACCAGCGCCACGTGCGTACGCAGCTCGGCCAGGGGCAGCCCGGACAGCGGCCGGCCGGCCACGGTCACCGAACCGGAACGGGGGGCGTGCACCCCGGCCAGCAGCCGGCCCAGCGTGGACTTGCCGGCGCCGGACGGGCCGACCATCGCCAGCGTCTCCCCCGGCCTCGGCACCAGGGTCACCCCGTGCAGCACGTCGTGACCGTCGCGGTACGCGTACCGGACGTCGTGCGCGGCGACCCGGCGGTCGCCGTCGGCCGGCGCGACGCCGGCCGACGCCGGAGCCGGCTCGCTGTCCCCGGAGACCCCCAGCAGCCGGGCCATCGAGGCGCCGCCCACCTGCAACTCGTCCAGCCAGGAGAGCAACCGGTCGATCGGGTCCACCAGCTGCTGCACGTAGAGGGTGGCCGCGGTGACCTGCCCCAGGCTGACCCAGCCCTTCAGGTGGAACCAGCCGCCGATCAGCAGGGTGGCGGTCACCGGCACCACGTACCCGATCTCGGCGACCGGGAAGAAGACGGTCCGCAGGTTGAGCGTGTAGCGCTCGGCCGCGTACGACCGGCGGATGTCGGCGTCGCCGCGGGCCCGGCGGCGGGCCTGCTGGCGCAGCGCCTCGGTGGTCCGGGCCCCCTCCACGGCCTCGCTGATCCCGTCGGTGATGTCCGAGTAGGCGGCGTTCTCCCGCAGGTAGCCGGCGGGAGCGCGGCGCAGGTACCAGCGGGTGCCGGCCCAGAGGACCGGCACCGCCAGCAGGCAGGGCAGCGCCAGCAGCGGCCCGGTGAGCAGCAGCGCGCCGACGATCAGCACCACGGTCACCGCCGCGATCAGCGTCTCCGGCATCGCGAACCGGACCGTCTTGGACAGCGCCGCGACGTCCCGCGAGGTCCGGGTCAGCAGGTCACCGGTGCCGGCGCGTTCCACGGTGGACAGCGGCAGGGCGAGCACCCGGTCGACGAACTCCTCGCGCAGCTCGGCGAGGACCCGCTCGCCGAGCCGGGCCGACGCGAGGTGCGCGAGGCGGACCAGCACCGCCTGGGCCACCACGAAACCCGCGATGGCCAGCGCGATCCGGTCCACGGTCACCGTCGCCACGCCCTGGGAGATCCCCTCCACCAGGTCGCCGAGGAGCCGGGGCGCGACCAGGCCGGCCGCGGCGGCCAGCGCGTGCAGGCCGAGCGCCCCGACCAGGGCGCGCGGGTGCCGGCGCACCAGGGCACGGGCGTACCGGCGGACCTGGTGGGCGTCGGCGACGGGCAGCGCGCTGCTCACGCCTCCTCCTCCCGGCTCACCGCGGCCGCGTAGCGCGGCTCCGCGGCGAGCAGCTCGTCGTGCCGGCCCTCGGCCACCACCTTGCCGTCCTCCACGAAGATCACGTGCTCGGCCCGCCCCAGCACCAGCGGCGACGTGGTGCAGACCAGGGTGGTCCGGCCCAGCCGGGCCGCGCCGAGCCGGTCGGCGATGCGGGCCTCGGTGTGCGCGTCCACCGCGCTGGTCGGCTCGACCAGCACCAGCGTCTCCGGATCGGCGACCAGCGCCCGGGCCAGCCGCAACCGCTGCCGCTGGCCGCCGGAGAACTCCCGACCCCGCTCGGCCACCCGGCTGTCCAGGCCGTCCGGCAGGCCGGCCACCACGTCGGTGGCGCTCGCCGCGACCAGCGCCGCCTCGACGGCGGCCCGGTCGCCGCGGTCGTGCGGGTCCAGCTCCGCGAGCAGCGCGCCGGTGAACAGGTGCGCGTCGTTGTCGGCCACCAGGATCCGCTCGCGCACCGTCGCCAGCGCCACCTCCCGCAGCGGTACGCCGTGCAGCGTCACGTCGCCGTCGACGTACCGGCCCAGCCGGTCGGCGATCTCGGTGGCGTCCGCCGGATCGGTGGCGGCCAGCGCGGTGAACGTGCCGGGGCGCAGCACCAGCCCGGAGCGCTCGTCGACCAGCTCACCCGGCCCGTCGGGCAGCGGCACCGGCCGGGCCGGCTGGGCCAGCTCCGGGGCGAGCCGGAGCAGCCGGACCACCCGGCGGGCGGCCACGTGTCCCCGGGTCAGCTTGTCGGCCGCCTCGGTCAGGTTCCGCAGCGGGCTGACCAGGAACGCCGTGTAGCCGTAGAAGGCGACGAGCTGACCGGCGCTGAGCTGACCGCGCAACGCGAACCGGGCCCCCAACCAGGTCACCAGCACCAGGAACGCGCCGGGCAGCAGGATCTGCGCCGCCTGGAGCAGCGCCTCCACCCGGGCCACCCGCAGGCCGTCGACGCGCAACCGCTGGGACTGTTCGCGGTACCGGGCCGACAGCACCGGCTCGCCGCCCACCCCGCGCAGCACCCGCAGCCCGGAGACGATGTCCCCGGCCCGGGCGGTGAGCCGCCCCTCGGAGTCCCGGTACGCCTGCTGCTGCCGGTGCAGCGGCCGGATCAGCAGCCCGACCAGCCCCATCAGCAGCGGTACGCCGAGCACCACGACCAGCCCGAGCGGCACCGACGCGGTGAGCAGGATCGCCGCGACGGTGGCGATGGCGACCACCGAACCGGTGCCCCGGGCGGTGATGTCCACCGCGTGGCCGATCTGGCCGATGTCGGCCGTACCGATGGCGACCACCTCGCCCGCGGCGACCCGGCGGGGCAGCGCGGCGCCGAGCCGGTTGGTCGCCTCGACCGTGAGCTGCACCGTCCGGTACGAGGCGGCGAGCCAGTTGTGCACCGCGCAGCGGTGCCGCAGCACCCCGGCGACCGCCTGGAGCACGCCCAGCCCGAAGAGGGTGGCCGCCCAGGTGAGCAGCGCGTCCGGGTCGCGGTGGGTGAGGCCGGCGTCGATCGCCCGGCCCACGGCCGCGGGCATCAGCGCCTGCGCCACCATCCAGACGACGCCCAGCGCGATGCCGCTGCCGAAGAGCAGCGGGTGCCGACCGGCCAGCCACACCAGGTAGCGGGTGGCGGACCGGTCGTCGGGGGTGCCGGGATCACCGGCCGGTGAGAAGCGCATGGCTTCTCGACGCTAGGTCCCCGACCTGCCCCGACGCGAACGAATTCACGCCCGACGGGCCGTCGGAGGTCAGCGGTCGACCTGGGTGAAGTCCCAGGAGTGCGGCGGGCGGGCCAGCAGCGTCGCCGGTGGGTCGGGCAGCTCGCGCGGGCTGCTCCGCCACTTGGAGATCACCACCACCCGGTGGTCGGTGGAGGAGAAGACCTCACTGGACAGGTGCAGCGGATCGTGCTCAAATTCGGGCAGCGCCGTGTCGCAGACCCAGGTGATCAGGTCGGCGAGGCCGTACGACTCGGCCCGCGCCTCCCACATCCGGACGATCACAGCCGCCACCCCTCCGTCGCCGTCACACGCTCACCGTGGTCAGTGGCAGCGCCGAGTCGGCCGGCAGGTCCAGCCGGCTCGGCGCGACGCCGGCGGCGACCAGGTGCGAGCCGAGCGCTGCCACCATCGCGCCGTTGTCGGTGCAGAGCTTCGGCCGGGGCACCCGTACCCGGATGCCGTGCCTGCCGGCCCGCTCCTCGGCCATCGCCCGCAGCCGGGAGTTGGCCGCCACCCCGCCGCCGATCACCAGCGTGTCGATGCCGTCGGCCCGGCAGGCGGCCAGCGCCTTGGTGACCAGCACGTCGCAGACCGCCTCCTGGAAGGAGGCCGCCACGTCGGCCACCGGCACCGTCTCGCCGGCCCGCTGCCGTCCCTCGACCCAGCGGGCGACCGCCGTCTTCAGTCCCGAGAAGGAGAAGTCGTAGCGATGGGCGGCGAGGTCCTTGGCGGCGGTGAGGCCACGCGGGAAGGCGATCGACACCGGGTCACCGGCCCGGGCCTCCCGGTCGATGTACGGTCCGCCGGGGAACGGCAGGCCGAGCAGTCGGGCCACCTTGTCGAAGGCCTCCCCGGCGGCGTCGTCGATGGTGGCGCCGAGCGGCGTCACCCCGGTGGCCAGGTCGTCGACCCGCAGCAGCGAGGAGTGGCCGCCGGAGACCAGCAGGGCGATCGCCGGCTCGGGCAGCGGCCCGTGTTCCAGGGTGTCGACGGCCACGTGCGCGGCGAGGTGGTTGACCCCGTACACCGGCTTCTCGGCGGCCAGCGCGTAGCCCTTCGCCGCCGCCACGCCGACCAGCAGCGCGCCGGCCAGGCCGGGACCGGAGGTGACGGCGATGGCGTCGATGTCGGCGAGGGTCACCCCCGCCTCCTTCAACGCCCGGTCCATGGTCGGCACGATCGCCTCCAGGTGGGCCCGGCTGGCCACCTCGGGCACCACGCCGCCGAACCGGGCGTGCTCCTCGACGCTGGAGGCGAGCGCGTCGGCGAGCAGGGTGTGCCCGCGGACGATCCCCACGCCGGTCTCGTCGCAGGAGGTCTCGATGCCCAGGATCAGCGGTTCGTCAGCCATCGCCTCTCAGTCCGTCCCGCGCCGCATGACCAGCGCGTCGGTGTTGCTCGGTTGGTAGTAGCCCCGGCGTACGCCGATCGGTTCGAAGCCGTAGGTCGCGTAGAGCCGCTGGGCCGGCGCGTTGTCGGCGGCCACCTCCAGCAGCACCGAGGGCGCGCGGCGGCGGGCCGCCTCGGTCAGCAGCGCCTCCAGCAGCGCCCGGCCCAGGCCGTGCCGCTGGGCGTCCCGGCGGACCGCGATGTTCTGCACCCACGCCTCGTCGGCCTGCACGGTCAGCCCCGCGTAGCCGAGCACGGCACCCTCGGCATCCGTGGCGACCAGGTAGAAGTGCCCGTTGGCCAGTTCGTTCCAGAACATCCCCGGTGACCACTGCTCGGCGCCGAAGAGGTCCGCCTCGATCGGGAGCACCTGGTCGATGTGCCACCACCGGAACCGCTCCAGCCGGGCGGGACCGGTCATGGCAGGACCGGCTTGTGGCCGGTGGCCGCCACGGCGTCCGGGCGGCGCAGGTAGAGCGGGGTGAGCCGCTCCCCGGGCGCGCCGGCGCGGATCCGCTCGGCGGCCAGCCCGGCCAGCGCCGACGGGTCCGGGTAGCGCGGCTCGGCCCGCAGCGGCAGCCCGAGGACGTCGGCGTACCGGTGGGCGCCGTCGCCGACCGCGACCGTGACGGCGAGCTCGCGGGCCCGCTCGGCGGCGACCGCCGGGAGGTCGACGTCCGGGCCGGCGATCCGCTGGCCGGCGCCGTCGTAGACCGCCCAGTAGATCTCCCGGCGGCGGGCGTCGCCGGCGGCCAGGACCGGCTCGCCGGCCGCCGCCGGGTAGCCGATCGCGTCCAGCGAGCAGACGCCGTACGTGGGGATGTCGAGGGCCTGGCCCATGGTGGCGGCGGTGACCAGCCCCACCCGCAGCCCGGTGAACGGGCCCGGGCCGAGCCCGGCGACGATCGCGGTGAGGTCGGCGGGGCGGGCCCCGGCGTCCGCCAGCACCGCGTCGACCTGCGGGGCGAGCAGCTCACCGTGCGCCCGGGCGTCGACGGTGCACCGCTGGGCGCGGAGCGCGACGCCGTCGGCGGACACCTCCGCCAGCGCCGCGGTCACCGCGGGAGTCGAGGAATCCACCACGAGTACGAGCACGATATGCCAGCGTAGTCGGCCCTTCGGCTACCAGCCGTGACGCCCCCGCCCGGCCGCCGCTGTCCTGCCCCCACGCGGCTCGCGGCTGTGCCGCCTCGCCCGGCACCTTGCGCCGCCCCCGCCGGTCCCGGCTTCGGCCCCTCGCCCGGACCCGACGAGCGGGATCACCCTGCGTCACTAGGCGCCTGAACCGAACAACCGCGACGAGCGCGATACCTCAGAGTCATTTTGATGACTCTGAGGTATCGCGCTCACAAATCTCTGCGACACCATCCGGGGATGCCCGGAAACCGGTTGGCCGCCCTGCTGAGTGACGTGATCCGCCGGCAGCGGCAGCTCCACGACCTGAACCAGCGCCAGCTGGCGGAGCTGGCCGGGGTCAGCCAGGCCACGGTGGCCCGCATCGAACGCGGCGACCGCTCCCCCAGCCTGCCGGCGCTCGAGCGGCTGCTGGCGGCCATGGACCTGCAACTCACCGTCGGGGTAGAGGAGCTGGACGCGCACCTCGACGCCCGGCTCGCGGAGCAGTCCGCGCGACCGCTGGCCGAGGTGCTGGACGGTCTCGGGCTGGACCGGATCGTCGAGCGCCTCGGCGACCTGCCGTTTCTGCTGACCGGGAGCACCGCGGCGCTGCTCCAGGGCGTCCCCGTGCCGGCCGACGCGGTCGAGATCGCGGTGCGGTGGCGGGACTCGGCCCGCTTCACCGCCTGGCTCGACGCCGCGTACGCGCAGCGGTGGAGCGCCCACTGGGGCCGGTTCGGCGGGGTGCACATCGAACCGGCGGAGCCGGGTGAGCACCGGTGGCTGACCCGGCACGGTGAGCTCAGGGCCCAGATGTGTGACGAACTGCCGGAGGGCATCGAGGTGCGGCACGGGGACCGGAGCTACGGGGTGGTGCCGCTGGTCCAGGTGGAGCTGACCGACCCCCGGGCGGCCGACCTGCTCCGCCGCCACCGGCAGCGGCAGCAGGCCGGCTGAGGGCCGCCCGGAGCCCGGAGGGTCAGCCGGCGGAGCGTTCCCAGTCGACGGTGGGCAGGCCGGCATCGGCGAGGGCCTTGTTGGCCGCGCTGAACGGGCGGCTGCCCAGGAAGCCACGCGGGTTCATCGGGCTGGGGTGGCCAGCCTCCAGCACCACGTGCTGCGGGTTGGTGACCAGGGCGGCCTTCTTGCGGGCGTACCCGCCCCAGAGCAGGAAGACCACCCGCTCCGGCCGGGCGTCGAGGGCCCGGATGGTGGCGTCGGTGAACTCCTCCCAGCCGGAGTTGGCGTGCGAGCCGGGGGTGGCCTGGCGGACGGTGAGCACCGCGTTGAGCAGCAGCACCCCCTGCGCCGCCCAGCCGTCCAGGTTGCCGCTGCGCGGCTTGGGCACGCCCAGGTCCTCGCCCAGCTCCTTGAAGACGTTGCGCAGCGACGGCGGGACGGTCACCCCCTCCCGGACGCTGAAGCTCAGCCCGTGCGCCTGCCCCGCCTTGTGGTAGGGATCCTGCCCGAGGATCAGCACCCGGCACTGCTCCGGCCCGCAGAGCCGGTAGGCGGAGAAGAGGTCCTCCACCGGCGGGAAGACCGTCTGGGTCTCGTATTCCCGGGCGACGAACTCGGCCAGCGCGGCCGTGCGGGCCGGGTCGAGGTGCGGGGTGAGCACGGCACGCCACGCCTCCGGCAGCAGCGCCAGCAGGTCGAGGGTGGGGGCGTCGTCGGGCATCGGCAACCTTTCCAGGAGGGCAACTGGGCTCTCTTCCTATCAGCCCACACCGACAACGAGGGACGACAGCGTCGGTCGGGTGGCCCGGCCCTCTTTAGAATGGGAGGTCGGAGCACGACCTCTGGAGGCGGCATGACTCGCACCTTGACCGCGGCGGTCCACCAGGAGGACGACTGGTACGTCGCCCGCTGCCTGGAGCTTGACGTCGCCAGCCAGGGTGAGACGCTCGACGAGGCCCTCGGCAACCTGCGAGAGGCAGTCGAGGTCTACCTCGACGAGGTGCAGAACCCGACGATCGAGACCACTCCCCTGGTGACGTCCTTCCAGGTGGGACGAGCGGCATGAGCCCTGCGCTGGCCGATCTCCCGCTGCGCAAGGTGCTGGACGCTCTCAAGAAGGCCGGCTTCGACCATGTCCGGACCAAGGGCAGCCACGCCGTCTACAGAAATCCGGCAGGGAACGTCGTGGTGGTGCCCCAGCACGACACCGTGAAGCGGGGCACGCTCGCCTCGATCCTCCGACAGGCCGGGTTGACGCCAGCGGAGTTTCTCGACCTGCTGGGGTGACCCCTCGCCCTAGTCGAGGGCGGCGAGCCGGTCCGCCCAGTCCCCGCCGGCCGGCTCCAGGGCGATCAGCCGGGTGTCGTCGTCGCGGCGGTCGATGCGGACCCGCAGGTGCGTGTCGGCCAGCTGCTCGACCATGCCCTCGCCCCACTCGACCACGGTCACCGAGTCGTCCACCGAGGCGTCCAGGTCCAGGTCGTCGATCTCGGCCCGGGGGTCCGCCGCGTCGCCCAGCCGGTACGCGTCGGCGTGCACCAGCGGCACCCGGCCACCGCGCTGCGGGTCCGGCTGGTGCAGCCGGGCGATGACGAAGGTCGGCGAGGTGATGTCACCCCGCACGTGCAGCCCCGCGCCGATGCCCTGGGTCAGCGCCGTCTTGCCGGCCCCCAACGGACCGGTGAGCAGCAGCAGGTCACCGGGGCGCAGCAGCCCGGCCAGCCGGCGCCCGAACGCCTGGGTGTCGGCCGCGGTGCGCAACTCGACGACGTGACTCACAACCCCTCCAGGAACCTGGTCAGCGCGGCGTTGACCAGCTCCGCGTGCTCCAGCATCACGACGTGCCCGCTGTCCGGGATCCGGACCGCCTCGGAGTGCGGCAGCCGCCGGACGATCTCGTCGGAGTGGGTGGCCGGGATGATCAGGTCCTTGTCGCCGACCACCACCAGCACCGGCGTGCCGGCCAACGCGGCCAGCGCGGGCAGCCGCGAGTGGGTGGCCAGCGTACGCAGGTAGCGGGTCACCGTGTCGGCGGAGGTCCGCGAGTTCATCGTCTCGACGTACGACACCAGGGCCGGGCTGGGCTTCGGGGTGCCGAAGCCCAGTCGGCGGGTCAGCAGCCAGGCGACGTTCTGGGTCGAGCGCCGGGCGTGCTCGATGACGGTGCCGCCGTACCGGGTGGCGTTGTTGACCATGTAGAGCACCGGACCGCCGACCCGGTTGAGCAGGGCGGGCGCCACCAGCTTGCTCTCCGCCAGCAGGCCCCCGGAGGTGGCCATCAGCACCGTGCCGACCACCCGGTCGCCGAACATCTCCGGGAACAACTCGGCGAACGCCATGATGGTCATGCCGCCCATCGAGTGCCCGACCAGCACCAGCGGGCCCTCCGGGGTGGTCGCGTCGATCACCCGGCGCAGCGTGCGGCCGAGCCGCTCCAGGTCGTACTCGCCGGTCTCCAGCCGGCCCGAGCGGCCGTGCCCGGGCTGGTCGTACGCGACGATCCGGTAGTCGCCGCGCTCGGTGAGCAGCTTGCGCTGGAAGTGGAACGTCCCCATGTCGAGGCAGAAGCCGTGCACGAACACCACGGTCGGGTGCCCCTCGACCGGCCGCTTCGGCTCCACCACCTCGACGTGGATGTCGGTGCCGTCCGGCATCTCCAGCCGGTACGCCTCGTCGTACGGCAGGTCGCCGAAGACCTCGTGCGCGTACGGGTCGGTCGGGTCGGCCTTGAGCCGGCGGATCAGGGCGCGTTCGCTGACCACGCCCGCCGCGAGGCCGGCGGCGGCCACCCCGACCGCCGCCCCGACCACGCCGGCGACCCGCCCTGCGGCGGTCCGCGGGCGGGGAATGCGAAGCCTTCGCGGGCTACTCATGCCCGCTCGCCGTCGTAGACCCGGGGCACCCGGCTGCCGCCGAACCGGGTGACGATCTCGTAGTTGATGGTGCCGACCACCTCGGCCCAGTCGTCGGCGGTGGGACCGCCGTCGGCGCCGTCGCCGAAGAGGGTCGCCACGTCCCCGGCGGCGACCGGGTCGTCGCCGCAGTCCAGGACGAACTGGTCCATGCAGACCCGGCCGGAGATGGTCCGGCGGGCGCCGCCGAGCTGCACCGGGCCGACGTTCGAGGCGTGCCGGGGCACCCCGTCGGCGTAGCCGAGCGGCACCACGGCCAGGTTCGCGTCCCGCTCGGTGGTGTAGGTGTGGCCGTACGAGACGCCGGTGCCCTCGGGCACCCGCTTGGTGAGCATCACCCGGGCCCGCGCGGTCATCGCCGGGCGCAGCCCGAACCGCTCACCGGCGATCGGTGAGAGGCCGTAGGTGGCGATGCCAGGGCGGACCAGGTCGAAGTGGGTGTCCGGGCGGGTCAGCGTGGCGGCGGAGTTGGCCAGGTGGCGGTAGCGGGGGCGCAGGCCGGCCCGCTCGACCATGGCCAGCCCCTCGTGGAAGACGGCGAGCTGGCGGTCCGTGGTGGGGTGGCCGGGCAGGTCCGCGTACACGAAGTGGCTCCACACGCCGACCACCTCGACCAGGCCGTCGGCCTGGGCCTTCGCGGCGGCCTCCAGCAGGGTCGGCCAGTCGGCCACGGTCGCGCCGCCGCGCGACAACCCGGTGTCGATCTTGAGGTGCAGCCGGGCCGGGCGGCCGGCGATCCGGCTCGCCTCGATCATCTCGTCGAGCTGCGGCAGGCTCGCCGCGCCCAGGTCGACGCCGGCGGTGATCCCCTCGTGCAGCGGGAGGCCCGGGCTGAGCAGCCAGGCCAGCACCGGCGCGGTGATCCCGGCCCGGCGCAGCCCGAGCGCCTCGTCCAGGGTGCAGACGCCGAGCCAGTCCGCCCCGGCGTCGAGCGCGGCCTGGGCCGCCGGAACCATGCCGTGGCCGTAGCCGTCCGCCTTGACCACCGCCATCAGCTCGGCGCTGGTGCCCGACCGGAGTCGGGCCACGTTGTCACGGATCGCGTCGAGATCGACGCGCACCTCGGCCTGCCACATGCACCCAGCCTACTTCCAGGTAGATCACCTCGACCGCTACCCGGTCGTACCGCCCAACCGGCCCACCACCGGGCGCAGCGCCGCCGCCACGTCCGGCGCGGTCACCGGGCCGCCCCGGGCCGCCTCCCGACCGGCCAGCCCGTGCAGGTACGCCGCCGCGGCGGCCGCCCGGTCCGCCGGCACCCCACCGGCGAGCAGCGAGCCGAGCAGGCCGGCCAGCACGTCCCCGGTGCCCCCGGTGGCCAGCGCGGCGGTGCCGGTCGGGTTGACGTACGCCCGGCCGTCCGGGGTGGCGACCACCGTGCGGTCCCCCTTGAGCAGGACCACCGCGTTCATCCAGGCGGCCAGCCGCAGCGCCGAGCCGACCCGGTCCGCGCCCGGCTCCTCACCGCACAGCCGGGTGAACTCGCGGTCGTGCGGGGTGACCACGATCGGGGCGTCCCGGTCCCGCAGTCGCTCGGCCATCTTCCCGTCCACCATCAGGGTCAGCGCGTCGGCGTCCAGCACCACCGGCACCGGCGCGGCGAGCACCGCGCGCAGCTCGGCGGCGGCCTCCTCGCCGGTGCCCAGCCCGGAACCGCACACCCACGCCTGCACCCGGCCGGCGTCGGCGACCCGCCCGGTGGCGATCACCGACGGGTGCCGGTGCACCACCTCCGCCCGGGCCCCACCGGCGTAGCGGACCAGGCCGGTCGGGCCGGCCAGTGCCCCGCCCACCGAGAGCACCGCCGCGCCCGGGTACGTCGCCGACCCGGTCGCCACCCCCACCACGCCCCGGGTGTACTTCTCCGACGCCGGGCCCAGGTCCGGCCACCACCGCTCGACGTCCGACCACTCGACCACCCGCAGCGCCGGCGACCCGCGCAGCCACGGCCCGAGGCCGATGTCCACCAGCTCGACCTGCCCGGCCAACGCCGCCGCCGGCCCCACCACCAGGGCCGGCTTCAGCGCGCCGAAGGCCACCGTCACGTCGGCCCGCACCGCGCTCGGCCGGCCGGAGGCGCTCAGCGGCACGTTGCCGGTGTCCACCGCGACGCCGCTCGGCACGTCCACCGCCACCACCGTGGCCCGCTCGCCGTCGCGCCCGCAGTGCTCGACCAGGCTCGCCGCGAGCTGTTCGGCGGTCTCCCGCAGCCCGCCCCGGCCGCCGATGCCCACGATGCCGTCGAGCACCAGGTCGACGGTGGCCGGCGGCCGGTCCACCAGTCGCCCACCGGCGGCCCGGAACGCGGCCAGCCCCTCGGCGTGCGCCCGGCCGGGGCTGAGCAGCAGCGCCGACACCGTCGCGCCCCGGTGGGCGAGCCGAGCACCCGCGTACAGGGCGTCACCGCCGTTGTCACCGGAGCCGACCAGCAGCAGCACCCGGGCGCCGTAGACGCCGCCCCGCTCGGCGAGCAGCAGCCCGCAGCGCCGGGCCAGCCCGGCCGCGGCCCGCTGCATCAGCGTCCCCGGCGGGAGGGTCGCCATCAGGCCCGCCTCCGCCGCGCGTACGTCCGCCACCCGCCACACCGGCTTCATGCCACCCGTCCCCTCTCCCGCCCCGGGCCGGCCGGCCCGCCGGTCGACTCAGCGTTCCGCCACCACCATCGCCGACGCGATCCCGCCGTCGTGCGACAACGACAGGTGCCACCGGTTCACCCCGCGCTCGGTCGCCGCGGCGGCCACCGTGCCGGAGACGGTCAGCCAGGGCCGGCCGTCCGGGTCCGGCACGACCTCGCAGTCGTGCCAGCGCAACCCGCCCGGCGCGCCCAACGCCTTGGCCACCGCCTCCTTGGCGGCGAACCGGGCGGCCAGCGACTCCGGCGACCGGGGATTGCCGGAGCGGGTGAACCGCTCGGCCTCGGTGAAGAGCCGGTCCGCCAGCAGCGGCGTCCGTGCCAGGGCCTTGGCGAACCGTTCCACCAGGACCACGTCGATGCCGACCGCCACGATCACGAACTCACCCTACCGGCGGGCGGGGCCGGAGATTAGCCGCCGGGTCCGCGGTGGGCAACGCCTGTGGACGACCAGGACGTACGCGGGCCGGCCGCCGTCCACAGCCCGTTCCCGGGTACGCGGACGCCGCCTAGCGTCAGCTCCGTCGATGTCCGCCAACGTCCGTCGGGCGGACGTCCGGTGCGTTCTCCGGCCCCGAGGTCCGGAGGAGCCCGGCGAGGTGAGGAGCAGGCGATGATCGAGGAGCCGTTGAGCGTCCGCCCCGGCGTGCTGCACGAGGTGGCCGGTGGCCTGGACGGCGTCGCGTACCGGCTGGTCCGGGGGCTGGCCGGCGGGCTGCCGCCCGGTCCGACGCCGGACGGCTGGCAGGTCGACGCGGCGCTGGCCGACCTGACGGCGGCCGTGCACGCCTGGGCCGGCGCGCGGGGAGCCCGGCTCGCGGAGTCCGCCGGGGGGCTGCGCTGCGCCGCCGACGGATACCGGGCGGCCGACGAGCGGGCGGCGGGCCGACTCTCGGGCGTCGACCGGTGACCGAGCCGACCGGCGTACGCCCCGGGTCCGCCGTCCCGGCCCGGTGGCGGCCGAACTCCTCCGGGCCGGGCGGCCGGCGTCCCGTACCCTCGACGTCCCGGCCGCCGTCGACCGCGGGCTCCCGGCCGGCGTCGGGTCCGGTCGACCGGCGGCCTCCGGCCCCCGCCACCCGGCCCTCGCCGGTCCCGCCGGCCGGGCGGTTCCCGTCCCCGGCCGCTCACCGGCCAGTGACGTCGGGCACCCGACCGGCCGGGCCGGTGTCGCCCACCGCTCGCGGCGGCCTGGGCACCGGGTCACCCGGTCGGGCGGCCCCGACCGGCGGACCGGTCTCCGCCTACGAGCGGCTCTGGTCCACCGACCCGGCGGCCTGGGCGGCGACCGGGGCGGCCTGGGCCGGCTTGACCAGGCAGGTGGACGCGCGGCTGGGCGAGCTGGCCGAGGCGGCGGCGACGCTGCGCGGCGGATGGTCCGGGGCGGCGGCGGGGGCGGCCCGGTCGCGGCTGGACGGGCTCGGCGGGGAGCTGACCGCGATCCGGCCGGCCCTGATCGAGGTGGACCAGACCCTGGCGGTGCTCGCCGACCGGCTGGGCGCGGCGAAGGCCCGCCTGGCCGAGGCGGTGACCCTGGCCGGCCGGGCCGGGGTGGCGGTCGACCGGACCGGTCGGGTCGGCGCCGACCCGGCCGTCCCCCGTGCGGCGGAGCGGCTCGGGCCGACCGTGGCGCAGGTGTCGACGGCGATCCGTGCCGCGCTGGACGTCGCGGCTGCGGCCGACCGGCAGGCGACCGACCGGCTGTCGGAGTTGGCCGTCGCCGCCGGAGCCGGCTGGGTGACGGCACCGTCGCTCCGGCGCCCGCCCGCCGGGGCGGGGCCGGCGCTGGTGGCCCGCTGGTGGGACGGGCTCACCCCGCCCGAACGGCGGTGGCTGGTGCTGCACGAGGCCCGCCTGGTCGGGCGCCTCGACGGGGTGCCGGTCGCCGCCCGCGACCAGGCCAACCGGCTGCTGCTCGGCGCGCACCGGGCGGTCCTGCTCGCCCGCTGCCGGCGGTCCCGGGCCGGCGTGCCACGCGGGACGGTGGCGGCGGTCGGGCAGCGGCGGGCCGCGGCGGCCCTGGCGGGGCTGGACGCGCTGGCCGACCGGCTGGCGGCGGGGGCACCGCGGGCGTACCTGCTCGGCCTCGATCCGGCCGGGGACGGGCGGGCGATCATGGCGCTCGGCGACCCGGACCACGCCGACAACGTGCTGACCTACGTGCCGGGGATGACCTCCGACCTGGCCGGGGCGGCCGGTGAGCTGGGCCGGGCGGCACGGGTGCTGTCCCGCTGCACGGCGCTCGCCCCGGGCGCCGGCACCGCGGCGGTGCTCTGGCTGGACTACGACGCCCCGGACTTCCTGCCCGAGGCGACCCGCTCCGGCCAGGCGGGCGACGCCGGCCCGGCGTTGAGCCGGTTCCAGGACGGGCTGCGGGCCAGCCACGACGGCCCACCCGCCCGGCAGACCGTGCTCGGGCACAGCTACGGCTCAATGGTGGTGGGCGTCGCGGCCCGCGAGCACGGCCTCGGCGCCGACGCGCTGGTCTTCGTCGGCTCGCCCGGCGTGGGCGTCTCCGAGGCCCGGGAACTGCGGGTGCCACCCGGCCAGGTCTGGGCGTCCACCGCCCCGGACGACGTGATCCGGCTGGCCCGGCCGCTCGACGACCTGGCCCGGCACGCGGTGCTGGACCGGACGCCGGTCGGCCCGGTGGCGCGGCTGCTCGGCGGTGACCGGCACGAGTTGTGGTTCGGGCACGATCCGAGCGACCCCGGGTTCGGCGCCCGGCGCTTCCCCAGCGGCCGGTACGGCCACACCGGCTACTGGGAGCCGGACAACCCGGCCCTCGACGGCATGGCCCGCATCGTCGTCGGCCACTGACCGACCCTCACGCGAAGGCTGGCTACTCGACGGTGACCGACTTGGCCAGGTTGCGCGGCTGGTCCACGTCGTGGCCACGAGCGGCGGCGATCTCGGCGGCCAGCACCTGCAACGGCACGGTGGTGACCAGCGGGGCCAGCAGCGTCGGCGTACGGGGCACGGAGATGAGGTGGTCGGCGTACCGGACGACCGACTCGTCGCCCTCCTCGGCGATCACGATGGTACGGGCGCCGCGGGCGCGTACCTCCTGGATGTTGGAGACGACCTTGTCGTGCAGCATGCCCCGGCCCACCGGCGAGGGCACGATGCAGATGACCGGGGTGCCCTGGTCGATCAGTGCGATCGGGCCGTGCTTCAGCTCGCCGGCCGCGAAGCCCTCGGCGTGCATGTACGCCAACTCCTTGAGCTTCAGCGCGCCCTCCAGGGCCACCGGGTAGCCGACGTGCCGGCCGATGAAGAGCACGGTCGGCTCGGCGGCCAGCTCCCGGGCGAGCTCGCGTACCGGCTCGATCCGGTCCAGCAGCTCCCGCAGCTTGCCCGGCATCTCCTGGAGCTGGGCGACGACCGCACCCACCTCGTCGGCGAACTTGATGCCGCGTACCTGGGCCAGGTGCAGGCCGATCAGGTAGCAGGCGACGAGCTGGGTGAGGAACGCCTTGGTGGAGGCGACGGCGATCTCCGGCCCGCCGTGGGTGTAGAGCACCGCGTCGGACTCGCGCGGGATGGTGGATCCGTTGGTGTTGCAGATGGCCAGCACCCGGGCCTTCTGCTCCTTGGCGTGCCGCAGCGCCATCAGGGTGTCCATGGTCTCGCCGGACTGCGAGATGACCACGATCAGGGTGGACCGGTCGAGGACCGGGTCGCGGTAGCGGAACTCGCTGGCCAGCTCCACCTCGCAGGGGATCCGGGTCCAGTGCTCGATGGCGTACTTGGCGACCAGGCCGGAGTGGTAGGCGGTGCCGCAGGCGACGATGAAGATCTTGTCGATGTCGCGCAGGTCCTGGTCGCTGAGGCGGACCTCGTCGAGGGCGATCTCGCCGGTCTCGGTGAGCCGGCCGAGCAGCGTGTCGGCGATGGCCTGCGGCTGCTCCTCGATCTCCTTGAGCATGAACCAGTCGTAGCCGCCCTTCTCGGCGGCCGACGAGTCCCAGTCGATGTGGAAGTCCTTGCCGGTGGCGGGCTGCCCGGCGAAGTCGGTGATCTCGATGGCGTCCGGGGTGATCAGGACGATCTGGTCCTGGCCCAGCTCGACCGCCTCGCGGGTGTGCTCGATGAACGCCGACACGTCGCTGGCGAGATAGTTCTCGCCGTCGCCGCGGCCGACCACCAGCGGCGAGTTGCGCCGGGCGCCGACCACCGCGCCGGGGACACCGGCGTCCACGGCGAGCAGGGTGAAGGCGCCCTCCAGCCGCTGGCAGACCCGCCGCATGGCGGAGACGAGCAGCTGCGGGCCGTCGACCTCGCCGGCGGCCCGGAGGTCGGCCAGCGCCCGGCCGAGCAGGTGTGCCGCGCACTCGGTGTCGGTGTCGCTGGTGAACTCCACGCCGTCGGCCTCCAGCTCGGCGCGGAGCTTGGCGAAGTTCTCGATGATGCCGTTGTGGATCACCGCGACCCGCCCGTCCGGGGCGACGTGCGGGTGGGCGTTGCGGTCGATGGGTCCGCCGTGGGTGGCCCAGCGGGTGTGCCCGATGCCGGTGGTGCCGTCGCCGATGTTGATCGGACTGGCCGCGCAGGACTCGGGATCGGCTGCGGCCCGCTCGGCGAGCACCTTCTCCAGGTTGGCCAACCGGCCGGCCTTCTTCTCGGTCAGCAGCACGTCGTCGCAGACGACCGCCACGCCGGCCGAGTCGTAGCCGCGGTACTCGAGTCGCCGCAGCCCGTCGAGCACGATGCCCAGCGCCGGGCGCGCGCCGGCGTAACCCACGATTCCACACATGGTAGCCAGCGTAACCGAGTTTCGCTCACGTGTGGTGCGCAAAAGCCGGGGTATCGATCACACCATTTGATCGATCGGGGCGTCGGCGGGCATCTCCGGGACAAACCGGTCCGGTCGACGACCCGACGACGGGGTGGTCGAGCGAGGTCGGATGCGGAAGGATGTCCCGGTTCCCCCGTGCACGTCCGGAAGGCCGCTCGATGTCCGACCCCACCCCGTCACCGTCCCGTCGGCCGCCGGCCGAGGGCCCCCGGGACGACTGGGCCGACCTGCGCGGCTCAGCGACCGAACACCCCTTCACCGGGCCGGCGCGACCCTCCGCGCGCCGGGTCCTGCGCGGCCTGGTCGCCGGCCTGGCGGCCGCCGTGGCCGCGGTCACCTTCCTGCACCGGCAGGGCGTCTGGACCACCCCTGCGGCGGCGCCGGCCCCGGGTCCGACCATCACCGCCGGCCCGCGGCCCGACCAGACGGGCGGCGGGCCGGTACTGGGCGGAGGTGGCGCGGCGCCGAGTGGTTCCGCCGCGCACACCGTGGTCTTCGAGCTGACCGGCGAGGGACCGGCGAGCGTCCTCTACTGGGTCGAGGGCGGGACACCGCAGAACGTCGAGACCCGCCGGTTGCCCTGGCGGGCGGAGCTGAGCGCCGCCGCGGGCGTCGGCGCCACCATGCTGGCCAGCCGGGAGCGCGGCGGTGGCACGATCCGCTGCCGGCTGCTGGTGGACGGGGTGGAACGGGCCCGGGACACGGCGGGTGGGGCCGTACCGGTGGCCGACTGCAGCGCCAGGATGACCGGCTGAGCCCCGGCCCGTAGGCTGGCCGGCGTGACGACGACCGCGAATGTCGATCCGCTGGTGGCCCGGATGCGTCCGTTCGGGACGACCGTCTTCGCCGAGATGTCCGCGCTCGCGGTCCGCACCGGCGCGGTCAACCTCGGCCAGGGCTTCCCGGACAGCGACGGCCCGCCGGAGATGCTCGCCGCCGCCGCCGAGGCGCTGCGCGGCGGGCAGAACCAGTACCCTCCGGGCCCCGGCGTCCCGGCGCTGCGCGCGGCGGTCGCCACGCACCAGCGCCGGTTCTGGGGGCTGGAGTACGACCCGGACGGCGAGATCGTGGTCACCGCCGGCGCCACCGAGGCGATCGCCGCCAGCATCCTCGCCCTTTGCGAGCCCGGTGACGAGGTGCTCTGCTTCGAGCCGTACTACGACTCGTACGCCGCCTCGATCGCGCTGGCCGGGGCGGTCCGCCGGCCGGTGACGCTGCGGCCCGGGGCCGACGGCCGGTACGCCTTCGACCCGGCCGAGCTGCGCGCCGCGTTCGGGCCGCGGACCCGGCTGGTGCTGCTGAACTCCCCGCACAACCCGACCGGCAAGGTCTTCACGCCGCAGGAGCTGGCCCTGGTGGCCGAGCTGTGCCAGGAGCACGGCGCGTACGCGGTCACCGACGAGGTGTACGAGCACCTGGTCTTCACCGACGCCGCCACCCCGCACGTGCCGCTGGCCACCCTGCCCGGGATGCGGGAGCGGACGCTGCGCATCTCCTCGGCGGGCAAGACGTTCTCCTGCACCGGTTGGAAGGTCGGCTGGGTGAGCGGGCCCGCTTCGCTGGTCTCGGCGGTGCTGCGGGTCAAGCAGTTCCTCACCTTCGTCAACGCCGCGCCGCTGCAACCGGCCGTGGCGGTGGCGCTCGGGCTGGGCGACGACTACTTCACCGGCTTCCGGGACGACATGCAGGCCCGACGGGACCAGCTCGTCGCGGGGTTGACCGATGCCGGCTTCGGGGTGCTGGCTCCGGAGGGGACGTACTTCGTCACCGCCGACGTCACGCCGCTGGGCGGCCGGGACGGGATGGAGTTCTGCCGGTCGCTGCCGGAGCGGTGCGGGGTGGTGGCGGTGCCCAACCAGGTCTTCTACGACGATCCGGCGGCCGGCCGGCGACTGATCCGGTTCGCCTTCTGCAAGCGGCCCGAGGTGCTGGCCGAGGCGGTGACCCGGCTGCGCACCCTGGCCGGCGGCCGGTGAACGCCGAACGGGCCCGCCGGTTGGCGGCGCAACGGGGCTGCGACCGGATCCTCTCCGGGGCCCGGCCGGTCCCGCCGGACGAACAGCTGGACCGGATCCGGGCGGCGTTGGGCGACGATCCGGTGGCCGACGTCTACGGCGAGGGCGGCGCGGTCGAGGCGCTGGAGCGGCGGGTCGCCGGGCTGCTCGGCACCGAGGCGGCGGTGTTCTTCCCGTCCGGGACGATGGCGCAGCAGGTCGCCCTCCGGTACGGCGCCGAGCTGACCGGCCGCACCGGGGTGGGGCTGCACCCGCTCAGCCATCCGATGGTGCACGAGCGGGACGCTCTCCCGCTGCTGGCCGGCCTGCGCCCGGTACGCGTCACCGACGCCCCGCGCAACCCGACCGCCGAGGAGGTGGCCGGCCTCGACGAGCCGATCGGCACCCTGCTGCTGGAGCTGCCGTTGCGGGACGCCGGCTTCGTCCTGCCGACCTGGGACGAGCTGGTGGCGGTGGTCGACGCGGCCCGCGACCGGGGTGCCCGGGTGCACCTGGACGGCGCCCGGCTCTGGGAGTCCACCCCGCACCTGGGGCGCTCCCTGCCCGAGGTCGCCGCGCTCGCCGACAGCACGTACGTCTCGTTCTACAAGTCCCTCGGCGGGATCTCCGGCGCCGCGCTGGCCGGCCCCGACGACCTGGCCCGCTACGCCCGCGCCTGGCAGCACCGGTACGGCGGCCGGCTGTTCCAGCAGTGGCCGGCGGCCGCGGCGGCGCTGGCCGGGCTCGACGACGTGCTCCCCCGGCTCGCCGGGCAGGTGGCGCACGCCCGTACGGTGGCCGACGTCCTGGCCGGGCTGCCCGGGGGACGGGTGCACCCGGCCCCGCCGCACACCCACCAGTTCCGGTTCTGGCTGCCGCATCCGGCGCGGCTGCTCGACGAGGCGAACCTCGCCCTGGCCGAGCAGGACCGGGTGTGGTTCGTGGGTGGCTGGCGGGACACCGAACTGCCGGGCACGGCGGTGGCCGAGGTCACCGTCGCCGGGCCGGCGCTGGAGCTGACCGCCGCCGAGGTGGCGGAGCTGGCCGACCGCTTCCTGCGCCGGGTCGCCGCCGGCTGACGCTCAGCCCGCCGCGCGGGCCGGACCGTTGTCTCGGCCGTCCGCCTGCCCTGCGGGAGCGGCGGCGGCCAGGGTGCGCAGCGTCGCGCCGCCGTCGGCGAGCAGCGCGGCCTCCGCGTCGTCGACGAAGGCGAGGTCGGCCTCGACGTGCCGGCTCGCGGCGGAGAGCAGCAGCCGGACCACCGGGTCGTCGGAGCGGCGGCGCAGTCCGTCGAGGTTGCGCAGTTCGCGCATCAGGTGGCCGCGCTGGTTGCCGAGCACCGTGCGGACGGTGGCCGGTTCGCCGGAACGCGCCGCCGCGGTCACCTTGAGGAAGAAGTCGTCCCGGAAGCCGCCGCTGCGCGGACTGGGCTCGGTGAGCCAGCGGTCCAGTTCCGCCCGGCCGTCGGTGGTGATCTCGTAGACCACCCGGTCGGGCTTGACGGCCTGCGGGTGCCGCTCGGCGACCACCAGGCCGTCCCGGGAGAGCCGCTCCAGGATCTGGTAGAGGTGCCCGATGTTGAGCGGCCCCCACTGTGGACCGACGGCCGCCTCGAAGGCGCCCTTGAGCTCGTAGCCGTAGCTGGGGCCGCGGGCGAGCAGGGCCAGGACCGCGTGCTGGATCGCCACCGTCTCCTCCAATCCGGTCCGGACGACGTCCGCCCGGCGGGTCTTGCATTGTGACAATGTATCGCGCAGAGTGTGCTCAGCACACGGGGAGGCGCGACATGTTCGAGTTCATCTGGCGACAACTACGCGGCCGTGCCGGTCGGTCGGTGGCGCTGCTGTCGGGCGTACTGGTGGCCACCACCGGGTTCGTCGTCCTGACCGGCGCCACCACCACCTCCCGGCTCGCCGTCACCGGCACGGTCGAACGGAACACCCGCGCCGCGTACGACATCCTGGTCCGTCCGGCCGGCGCCCGCAGCCCGCTGGAGGCGCAGCGCCGGCTGGTCCGCCCCAACTACCTCTCCGGCCTCTTCGGCGGCATCACCACCGCCCAGTACGACCAGGTCAAGGAGCTGGGCGGCGTCGAGGTGGCAGCCCCGATCGCCATGCTCGGCTACTCCACCTCGCGGGTGCCGCTGACCTTCGACGTCACCGACGCCGTCGACCCGCGACTGGATCGGCAGCTGATCCGGGTCGAGCCGACGTACGTCGCCGAACGCGGCCTCTCCACCACGCGGGCCAAACCCAGCTACGTGTACGTGACCCGGCACCCGGTGCTGCACGCCCGGCTGGACCAGTGGGGCAGCACGAAGGACGTGCCCTACTCCGACGGCCGGTCGTACCCGCCGGACGAGGTCTGCGGACCGGCTCCCCGGGAGGTGCTGCCGGACGGCGGCACCCGGCTGATCTGCGCCCCGCAGTTCGGGCTGCTCGGCAACACCGCGACGCTCTCCGAACGCGACTTCTGGACCATCGACGCCGTGCGGATGCTGCCGAACGGGACGTTCGAGACCGTGGAGGCGGTGACCGCCGCCGGCTCCGGTCGGCCCGCCGCCACCGACCGACTCGTCCTGACCCGTGACCTGACCGTGCCGTTCCTGCTCGCCGCCGTCGACCCGGCCGCCGAGAACCGGCTGGTCGGCCTGGACGCGGCGGTGGTGGGCGGACGCGGCCTGCGGGCCGGCGACGCGGTCACCGAGGAGCGCCAGCCGAACCTGATCACTCGTACCGCCCCAGTGCTCGCCACCGGCCGGCCCTTCTTCGACGGCACGGTGAAGGCCCGCTACGAACGGCTGCCCGACACCCGGCCGCTCGCCACCCCCGCCATCGACCTGGAGCGCGCCCTGGCCAGGGCACGCGGGATCCCGGCCGGCACCGGCGAGGTCGACGGGGCCACCGCCTACCGGGAGCAACTGAACCGTGGCGTCGGCGCCGACGGGTGCTGCTGGGGGCAGCTCGACCGGATCATCCAGGCCGGTCCGGTCGCCTACCAGGAGCTGCCGGACGGCACCCTGCGGGCCGGCGAGACGCCCCCGGCCGATGCACGCGTCTACGGCACCCAGTCGACCGTCTCCTTCCTGCCCCGGCCGTGGCTGGCCGACGACTCCGGCTCCCGGTCAGTCAAGGCCATTCCCCGGGCGGAGGGGAGCGCGCTGACCCAGTACCACCAGTGGAAGGCGGTCGGCGTCTTCGACCCGGAGAAGCTGGCCGGGTTCAGCGACCTCGGCAAGGTGCCGCTGGAGACGTACGAGCCGCCGGCCGTGCCCGGCGCCGACGAGCGCAGCCGCGCCGCGCTGGGCGGCCGGCCGCTGCAGCCCAGCGGCAACCCGGCCGGCTACCTCTCCGCCCCGCCACTGCTGCTGACCAACCTGGCGAGCGTGCCGAAGCTGCTGGTCGACAGCATGAGCCCGCAGCGCACCGCGCCGATCAGCGCGATCCGGGTACGGGTGGCCGACGTGGACGGCTACAGCGACCGCTCCGCCGAGCGGGTCCGGCTGGTCGCCGAACGGATCAACCAGGCCACCGGCTTGGACGTCGACATCACCCTGGGTTCCTCCCCCGCCCCGCAGACCGTGGCGCTGCCGGCCGGGAAGTTCGGCCGACCGGAGCTGCGGCTCACCGAGAACTGGTCCGCGCTCGGGGTCGCCTCCACCATCACCAAAGCCGTCGACCGCAAGAGCGCCGTGCTCTTCGTGCTGGTCCTGGTGGTCTGCGTACTCTTCCTGGCCAATGCGGTCTCCGCCGCCGTCCGCGACCGCCGCCCCGAACTCGCCGTGCTGGCCTGCCTCGGCTGGCCGGCCCGCCGGATCGGGGCACTGATCCTCGGCGAGGTCGCCGCCCTCGGCCTGGCCGCCGGGCTGCTCTCGGTCGCACTGGCGGTTCCGCTGGGCGCCGCGCTCGACATCGACGTCGACTGGCGGCGGGCGCTGCTCGCCGTACCCGTGGCCCTGGCGCTGGCGCTGGTCGCCGGCCTGGCGCCGGCGCTACGGGCCGCCCGCGCCCACCCGGCCGCCGCGCTGCGCCCACCGGTCGCCACCGCCCGCTGGGTACGCCGACCCCGCACCCTGGCCGGCCTGGCCCTGGGCAACCTGGTCCGGACCCCCGGCCGAACCCTCGTCGCCGCCGCCGCCCTGGCCATCGGGGTCGCCGCGCTGACCCTGGTGAGCGCCGCCGCGTACGCCTTCCGGGGCGCCATCGTCGGCACCCTGCTCGGCGACACGGTGTCGCTCAGCGTGCGCGGCGCGGACACCCTCGCCGCCGCCGCCACCGTGCTGCTCGGCGCCGGGGCCGTGGCCGACGTGCTCTACCTCAACATCCGGGACCGGGCCGCCGAGCTGGCCACCCTGCGCGCCATTGGCTGGACCGACAGCGCCCTGGCCCGGCTGATCGGTTGGGAGGGCGCGCTCCTCGGCCTGCTCGGGGCCGCCCTCGGCGCGGCCCTCGGCCTCGGCGCGGCCGGCTGGCTGATCGGCGAGCTGCCGACGGCGCTGCTGCTGGTCGCCACCGCCGTGGCCGCGGCCGGCGTGCTGGCCACCTGCCTGGCGGCGCTGGTACCGGCCGCGCTGCTGCACCGCCTGCCCACCGCGCGTCTGCTCGCAGAGGAGTGACCATGGATCCGACCACCGGCAGCACCGTCCGCACCGCCGGGCTGGTCCGCCAGTTCCGCACCGGCAGCGAACGGCTGACCGCCGTCGACGACGTGTCCCTGACGATCGCGCCGGGCTCGGTGGTGGCGCTGACCGGGCCGAGCGGTTCGGGCAAGTCGACGCTGCTGCACCTGATCGGCGCCATCGAACGCGCCGACCAGGGCACGGTGACGGTGGACGACGTGGAGGTCACCGCGCTGGGTCGAGCGGACCTGGCCCGCTACCGGCAACGGGTCGGCTTCGTCTTCCAGCGCTACCACCTGCTGCCCGCGCTGACCGTGCTGGACAACGTCGTCGCGCCGATGCTGCCCCGGCGGGGACGCGCCGACCACGCGGCCCGGGCCCGGGAACTGCTGGACGCGGTCGGCCTCGCCGACCGGGAACGGGCGCTGCCCGCCCAACTCTCCGGTGGCCAGCAGCAGCGGGTGGCGATCGCCCGGGCGCTGATGGGCGCGCCACGGCTGTTGCTCGCCGACGAACCCACCGGGAACCTCGACTCCACCACCGGCGCGCAGATCCTCGACCTGCTGCTCGACCTGCGCGACCGGCACGGCATGACCATCGTGCTCGCCACCCACGAACGGGCGGTGGCGGCCCGGTGCGACCGGCTGGTCCGGCTGGGCGACGGCCGGATCGTCGAGGACGAGGACCTCACCGCGGGCGAGGACCCGGCCGACACCTTCGACCGCGCCAGCCGGCTGCGGCTCTGACGGCGGCGGGGCCGGGCCCCGGGCCGGCGGCGTGGTCCCCGCCGCCGCTCCCCGAAACCCGGCCCCGTCCGCGCGACGTCCGGTCAGGCCGCCGGGCTGGCGGTACGCACGTGCGTGGCGATCCGCTCGGCGACCTCGCGGGCGGTGGCCTCGGTGCCGGCCTCGACCATCACCCGGACCAGCGGCTCGGTGCCCGACGGGCGCAGCAGCACCCGGCCGGTCTCGCCCAGCTCGGCCTCGGCCCGCTCCACCTCGGCGCGGACCGAGGGCGCGTTGGCCCCGACGGTACGGTCGCCGACCGGGACGTTGATCAGCACCTGGGGAAGCTTGGTGATGACGCCGGCCAGGTCGGTCAGGGACCGGCCGGTGGCGGCCATCCGGGCCATCAGGTGCAGGCCGGTCAGCACCCCGTCGCCGGTGGTGGCGTGCGCGGGCATCACGATGTGGCCGCTCTGCTCGCCGCCCAGCGCCAGCCCGGCGGCGCGCAGCTCCTCCAGCACGTACCGGTCGCCGACCTTGGTCTCCAGCAGCCGGATGCCCTCCCGGGACATGGCCAGGCGCAGGCCGAGGTTGCTCATCACGGTGGCGACCAGGGTGTCGCCGGTGAGCGTGCCGGCCTCCCGCATCGCCAGCGCCAGGATCGCCATCACCTGGTCGCCGTCGACCTCCTCGCCGTCGGCGGTCACCGCCACGCACCGGTCGGCGTCGCCGTCGTGGGCGAGCCCCAGGTGCGCGCCGTGCGCGACCACGGCCTCGCGGAGGTTGTCGATGTGGTTGGAGCCGCAGTCGTCGTTGATGTTCAGGCCGTCGGGCTCCGCGTGGATCGCGATCACCTCGGCGCCGGCCTCCCGGTACGCGACCGGGGCGACGTCGGCGGCCGCGCCGTTGGCGCAGTCGACCACGACCTTGATCCCGTCCAGCCGGTGCGGGACCGACCCGACGAGGTGCTGCACGTAGTGGTCGGCGCCGTCGAGCAGGTCGTGCACCCGCCCGACGCCGGCGCCGATCGGCCGGTCCCAGGCGGTGGTGGCGTTCGCCTCGACGGCCGCCTCGATGCGCATCTCCAGCTCGTCGGGGAGCTTGTGCCCACCGGCGGCGAAGAGCTTGATGCCGTTGTCGGGCATCGGGTTGTGCGACGCGGAGAGCATCACGCCCAGGTCCGCCTTGGTCTCGGCGGTGAGGAACGCCACCGCCGGGGTGGGCAGCACGCCGACCCGGACCACGTTCGCCCCGGCGCTGGTGAGACCGGCCACCACGGCGGCCTCCAGCATCTCGCCGCTGGCCCGGGTGTCCCGGCCGACCACGGCCAGCGGGGGATGACTCTTGTCGGTCTCGGCGAGGGTGTGCGCGGCGGCCACCGCCACCGCGAGCGCCAACTCCGGAGTGAGATCCGCGTTCGCCCGCCCGCGTACGCCGTCCGTGCCGAACAACCGACCCATACCCGCCAACCTCCGATGAAACCGTTCCAGGGGGGGAAAAGGCGGACGGCCGGGCCACCTCCCGCTTGCAGGAGGGGGACCGGCCGTCCGTCAGAAGTACAACGTGCCGCTGAAGGTCAGCGCTTCGAGTACTGAGGAGCCTTACGGGCCTTCTTGAGGCCGTACTTCTTGCTCTCCTTGACCCGGGCGTCCCGGGTGAGGAAGCCGGCCTTCTTCAGGGCCGGGCGGTCGTCCGGCTCGTTGACGATCAGCGCGCGGGCGATGGCCAGCCGCAGCGCACCGGCCTGGCCGGTGGTGCCGCCGCCACGCAGGTTGGCGATGACGTCGAACTGCTCGGGCTTCTCGGCGGTGACCAGCGGGTCCTTGATCAGCTGCTGGTGCACCTTGCTCGGGAAGTACGCCTCGAGCTCCCGGCCGTTGCAGGTGATCTTGCCGCTGCCCGGGACGATACGCACCCGGACGATGGCCTCCTTGCGCCGACCCACGGTCTGGATCGGGCGGTCACCACGCGGCGCGCGAGCGACAGGCGCCGGCGCCTCGGTGACCTCGGGGGCCTCGGTGGCCTCGGGGGCGACCTCGGTCTCGGTGATGTCGGTCATGCTGTTTCCTTCGCCCGCGCTCACTGCGCGATCTGCTTGATCTCGAACGGCACCGGCTGCTGTGCGCCGTGCGGGTGCTCGGCACCGGCGTAGACCTTCAGCTTCTTGATCAGCTGACGGCCGAGCTTGTTGTGCGGGAGCATCCCCTTCACGGCAAGCTCGATGGCCCGCTCGGGACGCTTGGTCAGCAGCTCTTCGTAGCCGACCTGCTTCAGACCACCCGGGTAACCGGAGTGGCGGTAGGCGACCTTGGTCTGCCGCTTGTTGCCGGTCAGCGCGACCTTGCCCGCGTTCACGATGACGACGAAGTCGCCCGTGTCGACGTGCGGCGCGAAAGTCGGCTTGTGCTTGCCGCGCAGCAGCGTGGCGGCGTGGGTGGCCAGGCGGCCCAGCACGACATCAGAGGCGTCGATGACGTGCCACTGACGCTCGATCTCACCCGGCTTCGGGCTGTACGTACGCACAGGTCTACCTTGTCTCGTCGTCGGTCTGGGGTCGCGCGCCGAGGTGACCAGGCTTACCGGGTCGAACCAGCGCGCACGAACGACCAAGCGTACCTGATGCGGCACGCCTCTGGATGTCGTACAACAGCAGGCAACGATACCCGCCGCCCGGTCGGCAGGTCAAAACGGGGGGTCACCCCGCGTGGCCGGGCCTCCGCCGATGACCGGGGTCACACGACGGCGGTGGCGGTCAGAGTTCCTGGAGGATGCGCAGCGCCCGGCCGACCCGGCGCATGGTGTCGGTGTCCGCCACGTCGACACACTCGGTGAACCACTTCTTCATCGGCGCGGAGAGCCGGTCGGGCATCACCACCCACCGCCCCATCGGCACCGCGAGCGGCGAGTCGCGCAGCAGCGACTCGTCGACCACCTCGGCGACGATCACGATGGGCACGTCCGTGGAGTTGTAGACGTCGGAGCTGATCACCAACCCGAGTCGCGCCCGGGCACCCTCGATGCGCCAGACCTCGCCCCTACGCAGCACGCGGGCGACCGCCGAAGAGGACGTCGTCGACCATGCCCACCTCGTCGGCGTCGGCGAGGGCGGCGGCCTCCAGGTCGAGGCCGGCCCGGCCGACGGCGGTGGCGTGCGCGGTGAACACCTCGCGCAGCGCCTTCTCCCGCGCGGCCTGGTCCATCCAGGCGGAGAGCGACAGCCCTTCGCGCCTGGCGAACCGGCGCGCCTCCTCGATCGTCTCGTCGGAGAACGACAACGTCACCTTGGCGGTCATGCCGGAAAGATTACCCATTGGTATGACCACCGGTCATCCTCGCTCGCACGGGTCGGCTAACCGGACATCGGGCCGTTCAGGGGCGACGCCCACCGAACACCGCGAACCGCCACTCCTTGAAGAAGCAGTCAACGTCGACCAACCCCGCCTCGGCCAGCCAGTCGCACTGCGCGGCCACCGGCGCCGGCCGGTCGTGCCGCATCCGCGTCCGGGCGGCGGCGATCTCGGCCGCATCGGAGCCCAACGCGGTGATCCGGGCCGTCCAGACCTCGTCGTAGCGCCGGTCGAGCGCCCGGGTCGGACCGGCGACCTGCTCGGCGTTGACGAAGACCCCGCCGGGGACGAGCGCGGTGGCGGCCCGGCGGTAGAGGGCCCGCTTCCCGTCGTCGTCCAGGTGGTGGATGGCGAGCGCGGAGACCACGGCGTCGTACCGGCCGGACGGCAGCGGATCCGTCAGGTCGGCGCGCACCGTGCGATGCGCCACGCCCCGGGCGGTCAGGTGGTCGGCGGCGACCGCGAGCATCCGCGGCGCGCCGTCGACCAGGGTCACCCGGATCTCCGGCAGGACCGCGCCGAGCAACAGGGAGAGCAGGCCGGTGCCCGCGCCCAGATCCAGCACCTGCGGCGTACGCCCCGCCGCCAGCGCCGCCCGGAGCGGCGGGAGGGCGACGTCCACCGCCGTGCCGTAGAAGGCGTCGAAGCACGGCACCAGCCGCCGCCGGGCCTCGTCGTAGGAACCGGCCACGGCGTCGAACGCCTCCGTCACGACCATCCGGGACTCCCAACAGGTAGGAATGTTCTCCCACATACTAGACCGTCCAGTCTCGACCCGGCACCCCCGCGCGATGCGGTGGCGGCTCTTGACAGGCACGAAACAGAAGGGACCCGGACTCGAAACCCCCCGGCGGCACACTTTTCCGACATGACAGACGGTGTTCGTCCGGCGACGCAACCCGCCACCGGCACCGAACTGGCCGGCTTCACCATCGGCGTGACCGCCGACCGCCGCCGCGACGAGCTGGCCACCCTGCTGGAACGGCGCGGCGCCCGGGTGGTGCTCGCCCCCGCGCTGCGGATCGTGCCGCTGGCCGACGACACCGACCTGCGCGAGGCCACCCGGGCCTGCCTCGACCGACCGCCCGACGTGCTGGTGGCGAACACCGGCATCGGCATGCGCGGCTGGCTGGAGGCCGCCGAGGGCTGGGGGCTGGCCGAACCGCTGCGCGGGGCGCTCGGGCAGGCGTACGTGGTGGCCCGGGGCAGCCGGGCGCGGGCAGCGATCCGCGCCGCCGGCCTGCGCCACCACTGGTCCCCGGCGACGGAGAGCTCCGCCGAGGTGGTCGAGCACCTGCGCCGGCGTGGGGTCGCCGGGCAGGTCGTCGCCGTGCAACTGCACGGCGACCGGCAACCCGAGTGGACCGAGGCGCTCCAGGAGGCCGGCGCCACCGTCGTCGAGGTGCCCGTCTACCGCTGGGCGCCGCCGGCCGACCCCGCCCCGCTGCACCGGCTCGTCGACCTGGTCGCCGGCCGGCTGGTCGACGCGGTCACCTTCACCTCCGCCCCGGCCGCCGAGGCGCTGCTGCGCGCGGCCGGCGACCGGACCGAGACGGTGCTGGCCGCGTTCCGCGGCGACGTGCTGGCCGGCTGCGTCGGCGCCGTCACCGCCGAGCCCCTGGTCCGTCGGGGCGTGCCGGTCAGCGCGCCGAGCCGGGCTCGACTCGGCGCGCTGGTCCGCACCATCGTGGACGAGCTACCGCGCCGGACCACCACCGTACGGGCCGCCGGGCACCTGCTCACCCTGCGCGGACACGCCGCGGTCGTCGACGGTGAACTGCGTCCGCTCGCCCCGGCCCCGATGGCGGTGCTCCGGGCGCTGGCCCGCGTCCCGGGCAAGGTCCTCTCCCGTACGACGCTGCTGCGCACCCTCCCCCGGGGTGCCGACGAGCACGCCGTGGAGATGGCGGTGGCCCGACTCCGCGCCGGCCTGCGCGCACCCACGGTGGTGCAGACCGTGGTCAAACGCGGCTACCGGCTCCGGGTGGACTGACCGGCTCAGCCGCGCCGGGCGGCGGCCCGGTCCCCGCCGACCCCGCCCAGCTCCAGGTCGACCAGGGCGAACAGGAACGCCGAGGCGTGACCCGCCTCGTCGTGCGCGATCTCGGCGAACAGGTCCGCCGCCTCGTCTTCACCCACCGAGGCCGCCTGCCGGGCGAACGACGGGTACATGGTGCTCGCCTCGTACGTCTCGCCGTCGATCGCCTTGCGCAGGTTCTCGGCGTCGGCGCGGACCAGCCCTGCCAGCGTGGCCGTCTCGGCGAAGTGCTCGCCGAGTTCCTGGCCGGCGGTGTTCTCCCAGAGCCGGGCCAGCCGCAGCCGGCCACCGCTGCGGGCGTGCTCGGCGTAGAGGGTGTAGCTCGCGTTGGCGAACGCCTCGCCGCGCAACGTCGCCTCCAGGTTGTCCTGCGTCGCCCCGGAGCAGACCGGGGTACCGGCCACGGTGGGCACCGGCGGGACCGGCGTGCCGACCGGAACCCGTACGCCGGAGCCCGGGTGGGTGATCGCGTACAGGGCGAGGCGGAACTGGGCTGCGTGGGTCGCCTCGTCGGCCGCCAGCTCCCGGAACAGCCGCACGGCCTGCGGGCAACGGTCCCGGCGGGCCTGTTGGGCGTACCGCGGGTAGACCACGGTGGCCTCGTGCCACTCGCCCGCGATCGACGTGCGCAGGTTGGCCGCGTCCGCACCGACGAAGCCGATCAGGGCGGCCTCCTCGGTGAAGTGCTCGCCCAGCTCGGTGCCGCCGGTGGCGACGAAGAGGTCGGCGATGTCGGCGTGGCCGTTGCGGGCCGCCTCCGCTCCGTACGCCAGATAGCTGGCGTGGGCGAACGCCTCTCCACGCATGGCCGTCAGCGTGTTGGCCCGGGTCGTGTCGTTCGCCACCTCGGCCCACGCGGGCGCCTGGACCAGGCCCACCCCCAGCACGGTGCTCGCCACCGCGGCGACGGCCGCTCTGACTGTCCTCATGAGTTCCCCCTCCGGTCATGACGCAGAGCGGAGAAACCTTCACTCTGCGTGACAAGGTCGGGAGCGATTGTACGTTTTCGCAGGTCACGGGGCATAAAACGAAGCCGTGGAACGAACGCGCGCCGTCCCCTCCACTCCGGAGGTTGCCGCCCCCGAGGGCGGCTGCGGCGCTGGCTCCGGGTCAGCCGACCGGCGCCGGAAAGCCGCGGCCCTGCTCGGACTGCAGCCGCATCATGGCGTGCTCGACCACGGTCACCAGCACCTGCTTCACCGACTCCCGCCGCCGGGCGTCGATCATCACCAGGGGAACGTCGGGGGAGATCGCCAGGGCCTCCCGCACCTCGTCCAGCTCGTACTGCGGGGCGCCGTCGAAGTGGTTGAGCGCCACCACGTACGGCAGGTTCCGGTTCTCGAAGTAGTCCAGCGCGGCGAACGCGTCGGCGATCCGGCGGGTGTCGACCAGCACGGCGGCGCCCACCGCGCCTCGGATGATCTCGTCCCACATGAACCAGAAGCGGGTCTGCCCGGGCGTACCGAAGAGGTACAGGATCAGGTCCTGCGCCATGGTGATCCGGCCGAAGTCCATGGCGACCGTGGTGGTCTCCTTGCCGGGCACCTTCGACGGGTCGTCGATGCCGATGCCGGCGGAGGTCATCAGGGCCTCGGTGGTCAGCGGGGTGATCTCGGAGATCGCGCCGACCAGGGTCGTCTTGCCCACGCCGAAGCCGCCCGCGATCACGATCTTCGCGGAGACGATTCCCCGGTTCCGACCGGCCGCGGGGGCGGGGTCATAGCCTGCGAAGTCCACTTAGCACCCTTCCAAGGATCTCCATCCGCTCCTCGAACCCCTCGGCCGGAGCGGCAGTGTGTAACGTCAGCAGGCCCTCGGCCACCATGTCGGCGACCAGCACCCGGGTGACCCCCAACGGCATCCGGGTGTACGCGGCGATCTCCGCCAGCGACTGCGCCCGGCCCTCGCAGACCGTGGCGATGCGGTGCTTGTCGTGCCCGGCGAAGCGCGACTCGACGACCGAGGTGGGGCTGGCGCTCAGCACCGCCTCGATCGCGATGTCCATCCGAGCCTCGGTACGGCCCCGGGTGACCGCGTACGGCCGCACCAGCGCGCCCCGCGGGTCTTCACGCCGCTGGTCCATCTCGCGATCACCTCCTCCCGACCGGAGCCTGTCGGCGCCGGATCAACCCGTCCCGCTACGAGCGCACCGCGTCGCGGGGCAGCGGCACCAGCGCGGCGCCGACCCGTTCCACCAGCAACGCCATCTCGTACCCGACCTGACCCACGTCGCAGCTGCGGGCGGCGAGCACCGCCATCGACGAGCCGTCGCTGATCGACATGAGGAACAGGTAGCCGCTGTCCATCTCGATCACCGTCTGGAGCACGCCGCCGGCGCTGAACATCCGGGCCGCGCCCTCGGTCAGGCTCACCACGCCGGAGGTGATGGCGGCGAGCTGGTCGGCACGGTCCTGCGGCAGGTCCCGGGACGAGGCCAGCAGCAGCCCGTCCGCGGAGACCGCCACCACGTGCGCGATACCCGCGACGCTGTCGGCGAAGTTGGTGAGCAGCCAACCCATGTCCTGCATCGCTGCGGGCCTGTTCATCGAGTCGTCTCCTTGGTGGGGGTGCTGTTCAGTTCCGCCCCGGCCGTCCGACCGCGCTGCACGCCACGGTGGTAGGCCGACAACAGGCCGCGTACCTCGTCGGGGGTGCGCCGGGTGCGGTCCCGGCCACCCTTCTCCTCGATGCCGCCGGGCACCAGTTGCGCCTGGGGTACCCGCTTGGGCAGCCCCGACCGGGTGGTGCCGGCGGCGGCGGGAGCCGCCGCCTTCGACGCCCGGGTCCAGCCGTCGTCGGCCGCCGTACGCCAGGCGTCCGGCTCGACCAGCGGCTCGGATGCGGACGCCGCGACCGGTTCCTCGGCGTTCACCGCCGGCTCCGGCGCCGAGTAGGCGGGCGGAGCGGACACCGACAGGCCCTCGGACACCGACGCTGCCGGCCCGACCGGCGACGGCGCGGGCGTCGACGGCTCGGCCGGGGCCACCGGGACGGCGGCGGGCGGGGCCGCGGCGGGCGGGACGTACGGCGGCGGAGGCGGCGCGGGTGCGACCGGCGGCGCGGCGGCCACCGGCGGCGCGGGTACGACCGGCGGCGCGGCGGCCACCGGCGGCGCCGGGACCGGTTCCCGCTGCGGCAGGGCCGGCGGCTCCTCGTCGAAGCGCGGCCGGGTGAAGATGGCCGTGGCGTCGTTGCCGTGGGACCGGAACCAGACCGCCTCCATCTCCCGGAAGATCGGCGAGTCGGCCGGCCGGTCCGGGCGGGCGATCAGCGGTGCGGCGGAGGCGGCGACCGCCGGCGGCGCCGGCGGGGCGACCGGGAACGGCGGCGGCGCGACGGGCGGCAGTGGGACCGGGGGCGGCGACGTCGCGGCCACCGGCGCCGGACCGGCGGTCGGACCGCCGGACAGCAGCGGCTCGGCCGCACCCCGGCGGGGCAGCGCCCCCGACGCCCCCGCGCTCGGGGTGAACAACGACGCGCCGGAGTCCGGGGCCGCCGGCTGAGCCGAGACCGGAGCAGCGGACATCGACGGCGCGGAGAACGGCGCGGCGGAGACCGGCGCCCCCGACATCGGCGGCCCGGAGAACGGCGCGGCGGACATCGGCTGGGCCGAGACCGGGGCACCCGACATGGGCTGCGCCGAGAACGGCGCCGCGGACATCGGCTGCGCCGAGACCGGGGCACCCGACATCGGCTGCGCCGACACCGGCTGCGCGGAGAAGGGCGCGGCCGACACCGGGCCGGTGCCACCGACCCGCACGTCGGAGGCGAGTTCGCGCGCGTCGGCCGGGCCCTGCCAGACCGCCGGCGCCGGCACCGAGGTGCGCCAGGCGTCGGAGAGCGTCGCGGTACGGCCGGCGACCGGTGCCTCGCCGAGCCCTGCCGAGGCGTACGGGCCGGGCTCGGCGGCCAGCGACGGCCGGTTACGGGTCGGCAGCGGCTCCGGACCGGGGTCGGCCGGCAGCACCACCGTGGCGTTCGGCAGGGTCACCTGTGCCACCGTGCCGCCGTCGGCGTTGCGCCGCAGCTCGACCCGGATGCCGTACCGGCCGGCGAGCCGGCTCACCACGGCGAGACCCATCAGCCGGAACGCGGAGACGTCGACGGTCGGCGGGGCGGCCAGCCGGCGGTTGAGCGAGTCCAGCTGCTCGTCGCTCAGCCCGAGACCCCGGTCCTCCACCTGGATCAGCACGTAGTCCCGGATCCGCCGGGCGTCGGCGAGCACGGTGGTGTTCGGCGGGGAGAACCGGGTCGCGTTGTCGAGCAGCTCGGCCACGAGCCGGACCACGTCGTTGACCGCGTTGGCCACGATCGAGATGTCCGTGTCGATGCTGCCGAACTCGATCCGGTTGTACTGCTCCACCTCGGACTGCGCGGCCCGCAGCACGTCCACGAGGAGGGCGTCGTCGCGCCGGGGTGAGCCGGTGTCGGCGCCGGCGAGCACCAGCAGGTTCTCGTCGTTGCGGCGCATCCGGGTCGCCAGGTGGTCGAGTTCGAAGAGCTGCGCGAGCCGCTTCGGGTCCTCCTCGGCGCGCTCGATGGCGTCCAGTTCGCCGATCATCCGGTCGACCAGGGTCTGGCTGCGGCGGGCCAGGTTGAGGAACATGGTCGAGACGCTGGTACGCAGCGCGGCCTGCTCGGCCGCGACCCGGACCGCCTCCCGGTGCACCACGTTGAAGGCGAGGGCGACCTGGCCGACCTCGTCCCGGTTGGTGATCTGGATCGGGTCGCGTACCTCGCGGACGATCTCCTCGACCTCACCCTCGCCGACGCTGCCCATGCTCTGCAGGCGGCTCACCGCCTCGGGCAGGTCGTGGTTCGCCACCGCGAGGGCACCCTCCCGCAGTCGCCGCAGCGAGAAGTTCAGCGACCGGGCGAGCACCACCGCGAGGGTGATCGCGACGAGGAGGCTGACCAGCACCAGCACCGACTCGACGGCGGCCTGCCGGGTGGCGTCGACCCGGGCGCTCTCGGCGTCGGCCAGCAGCCGGTCCTGGAGCTCCACCTCGGCCTTGCGCATCAGGGCGTCGACGGCGCCGATCGCGGTGGCGGCGTCGGCCGCCTGGGCCACGGGCCGCTTGCCGATCGAGCGGCTGATGTCGGCGGCGACCTGGTCGGCGCGACGGACCGGGTCGCCGGTCACCGTGCGGGAGACGATGTCGCGCTGCGCCTGGTCGGCGGCCTCGGAGAAGGTGAGCTGAGCGTCGTTGCGCTGGGCCAGGGTCGACACGAAGGCGAAGTAGTCGGCCTCGGTCAGCCGGCCCCGGGACAGTGCGGAGAAGGCGACCGCCTCCTGTTCGGCCACCGCGGCCCGGGCCCGCCCGTACGCCGCCACCGCTCGCCGGCTCTCGGCGCCGCTCTCCTCGGGGGCGGCCTGGGCCAGCGCGTCGCCGTACCGGCTCAGTTCGCCGAGCACGTCGGCGTACCGCT
Organism: Micromonospora siamensis; assembly: GCF_900090305.1. Taxonomy (NCBI): domain Bacteria; kingdom Bacillati; phylum Actinomycetota; class Actinomycetes; order Micromonosporales; family Micromonosporaceae; genus Micromonospora; species Micromonospora siamensis. The sequence goes on from NZ_LT607751.1 coordinate 6,075,045, forward strand.
CGGTCGCGTCACCGGCCGCCGACTGCTGCCGGCCGAGCGCCTGCCGCCGGACGTCGGGCAGCGTGTCCAACCGCTTGTCGATCTCGGCGAGCAGGTCCCGGACGGCTGCGGGCGGCTCGTCGAGCCCCTCGCGTCCGGTCCGGTACGTGGTGATCCGCTCGTCGGTCGCCCGGAAGAGCCTGCGGTACTCGTCCGGGCTGCTGCGCTGGTCGGCGAGAAAGGTGACGGCGGCCATCCGCTCGGCGTGCAGGTCCTCGGCCAGCCGGGAGACGTCGATGGAGATCGCGGTCATCGACCGGATCCGGGTGGCGTCCTCGGCGCCGGCCGCGACGGTCACCAGGCGGACCGTGGCGAGCGCGATCACCGCGGCGATCGGCACGACGAGGATCAGCGCCAGCTTCGTCCGGATCCGGGCGTCGCGCAGCCGGGGCAGCCCGCGACGACGGCTGAGCTGGCCGGGGCCACCGCTTTCGGGCAGGGTGGAAGGTCCGGTGCTCACGACATCGCCTCCGTCGTTTCATCCGCGCCCGACCCGCTGACCCGTGCCTGGTCCAGCGGACACCGCCACGCGCGGCACGGCCGCGATTTCATCAGACAAGATCCTGTTTGGGAAGCGGCGGTGAGGCCGAAAACGGTCGGTCGGCATTGAACGCGTGATCCGGTCACCGAATACCGCCATCTTCCCGAGTCCCTGAACAGGGCATGTAACTCCAGAGTGGTCACCCGCTTATTCAAGGTGAGCATTTGTTAACAGTGAGTATCCCCACGATGCGGGACGGCCATCCCGCCATGTGGCGGGGTATTTCGAGGGCCGACCGGCTCCGGCCACACGGTACGCCACCGTTGAGTGATCCTCCACTCAGGATCTGCGTCGCCGAGCGGGCGCGAGTAGGGGCGCCCGCACGGCGAGCCGCCGGAGGGCCCGACGGGGCGGCGACGCCCTCCGGGCGGACCCCGGTGCGCCATTCCGCCGAAGGGCGGCGAGTCCGCGAAATAGCGGCCGCCGGGACGCCTCGCATCGATGAATGGCCAATCATCACCGAGTCCGCAAAGGATCGGCATTGGTCACTACCCAAGGCATCCGACGGTCGCCGTCGTACCGCTCGGGCCACCGGACGGAGCCGACCCGGTCCCCGACGGCGCAGTGTCGGAGACCCGACCCGGCGAGCCTCTCCGACGCGGCCGGATAGCCGCAGCTGGAGCCCGGTCGCCGCGCCGCGCGGTGCCAAGGTGGCGATCGGGCGCACCGGCCCGTAACGTGCGCGACATGGCCAATCGGACGTGGGGCAGACCGCTGCTCACGGCGCTCGGGGCGAGCGTGCTGGCCGGGGCGGGCCAGCTCGGCATCGCGTACGGTTTCGGCATCGTCCGGCTGACCGGCGCGTTCACGGACGGCTCGGTCAACCGGTGGCCGGCGCAGCTGGTCTGGGTGGGCTGGTTCGCGGCGATCGCGGCGGTGACCGGGGCGGTCGTCACCGAGCGCCTCGCCCGCCGGGACGGCCCACCCGCCGAGACCGCCCAGCAGCTCGCCGTCGCCGGTGCCGCGGCACTCGGCTCGACCGTCGTCGCCCCGCTGTGCATGCAGCCCGCCCGGGCCGCCGACCTGCTCACCGTGGACCCGGTCTGGGCCGTCGGCATCTGCGCGGTGCTCGGCGCGGTGGCCGGCGCGGCCGCGGCCCTGGCCGTGCTCGTCCGTCCGCCACTGGGCTGGAACGTGGCGCTGGTCGCCGCCGCCGTCTGGTTGCTCGCCGTGGTCTCCGTCGCGCCGTCGCTGGCCGGCAGCGGCCCGCTGCCCACCGTACGCCTCGGCGTGCTCGAACCGTCCTGGCTCGCGCCCGACGCGGCCGAGCGGCTGGCCATGCTGATCCTGCCGGCGGTGGCGCTGCTCGGCGGCGCGGCCACCGGCGCGCTGGCCCGCTGGCGGGGAGAGCCACCGCTGGTCAGTGGCGGCAGCGGAGCGGCCGGGCCGGTGCTGGTGGCGTTCGCCTACCTGTCGGCCGGCCCCGGTGAGACCGTCGACCGCTACCAGCTCGCCCCCTACTACGGAGCCCTCATCGCGGTCGCCGCCGGGGTGCTCGGTTCGACCGCCGCCACCCTCCTGCGCTGGCCGCTCCTCTCCACCGCCGGTACGCGTCAGGACACCCTGGAACCGACCGACATCCTCCGCCCGTTGCCCACCGGGGCGGGGCTCCCGGCCGCCGAGACCGTGGCCACCCGGGCTCCGGCATCCGGCCCGGCCGCCACCGACCTGTTCGAGTCCGCCCGGCCGGTCCCCGGGGCCACACCGCCGCACTGGGACTGGCCGGCGACGGACACGCAGACCGCTACGCCGGGCGCACGTCCGGTCACCACCGCCGCCGGTCCGACCGCCGCCCACCTGGCCCTCGACGCGCCGGCCACCCCCGGCCCGACCGCGGTCGAGGGCTCCACCGCCCCGGCCGACGGACAGCGGAACGCCCCGGGCGGCGCGCACCCACCGGCGGCGGACACGACCGACCCGTCCTCGACACCGACCGCCCCGGCTACCGGCCTGCCCGGTGACGCCGACGAACCGGCCGGTGCGCGGGCGGAGGCACTGACCCCGGCCGTGACCGGCGTTGGCGGCACCGAGCCCGACGCGACGACCGACGGGCAGCCGACCAGCCCGCAGACCTCTGCCGCCGGGACGGCGGCCGCACCCGCGAGCACCCGGCGTTCCAGCCCCGCCCGCCGCCGGTCCGACCGCACGACGCGGGCCACCGGGGCGCGTACCGAGGTGGCCGACGGCACGACGACCCCGGCGGCAACGGCCGCCGAACCGGCCCTCGCCGGCCCGTCGGGACGTACCGGCCCCCCGAGCGACCCGACGGCGGACGTCACCACCGCGGGTGACTCCGGCGGGGACGCCGCGGGCCCGGACGACGTGCCGGGGGCGGCTCCCACCACTGCTGCTCCGCGCAAGGAGCTTCCCAAGGCGACGCCGCCGGTCCCGACCGGGCGGCCCCGCAAGGGCGCCAGGACGGCCGGACGCACCGCGGCCGGCCCCGCCACGCCACCGGCAGCCGTCTCGGACGCCACCGGCCCGGTTGCGACCAGCCAGGACGTTCCCGCCGACGCGACCAACGAGGGCGCCACCGCCACCGCGTCCAGCCAGGGCACCGCCGCCAGCGCGACCAGCCGGAGCACCGAGGTCGACGCGTCCGCCTCCGCCGCGACCAAGCCGGAGACGGTTCCCGCCGTACCCGAGGCTGCGCCGGTGGCCGCCACCCGCCCGAAGCGGCCGCGCGGCTCGCGGGCCGGCGCGGCGGCCGGACCGGCCGGCGGCGCGGCCACACCGAGCCCGACGGTCCCGGCCTCGGGCGACACCGACCCGGCCCGGGAGGCCGCCGGTCAGCCCGGCCCCGAGCCGGTCGGCCCGGACACCACGGCGCCGGCCCCGGCGTCACCCACGGTCGCCTTCTCCGGCCTCACCGGGCAGGGCGCGGGGCGGCCGGTACCGGTGCCGGCCTGGCCGGTCACGCCCACGCCCGCAACACTGCCGCCCGCCGCCGACCGGGGCGCGCGCGTGGAGCGCACCGAGCCGTCGGGCGACGCGCCGGCCCCCCGTCCCCGCCACCGGGCGCCGCTGCCCGACCTGGACCGGGCGGGCAACTGGGACGCGTTCGGCAACGGTTTCCGGCGGACCGCACCCGAGGCCGCGGCCCCGGGCGTCGCGGCCCGACCCGCCGGCGAGGAGCCGTCGGTCCCCCGCCAGGCCGAGGGTCCGGCGGAGAAGACCGAGCCGGCGACCGCCGAGCCGGCCGCCGAGAGGCCGCGCCAGAAGCGGGGCCTGTTCCGGCGCAACCGGCCCCGGCCCGCCGAGCCCGCCGCCGTCCCGCCGGCGGACGAACCGCTGCCGGCCAAGGACGAGGAGTACGTCGACTGGGTCACCGGGCTGGCCAAGCCGACGCCAGAGGCCGAGTCCGGCGGCTCCGAGCGCCGGTCACTGCGCTCCACCGGCCGGCACCACCGCGACTGACCGCCCCGGGCCGGGTGCCGGACGCACGGCCCGGGCGGTCAGGCCAGCGGCAGGTACACCCGGCCGCCGGAGGAGAGAAACTCCTCGGACTTGTCCTTCATCCCGCGCGCCGCGTACTCCTTCAGCTCCTGGGTGATCTTCATGGAGCAGAACTTCGGCCCGCACATCGAGCAGAAGTGCGCCGTCTTCGCCGGCGCGGCGGGCAGCGTGGCGTCGTGGTACGACCGCGCGGTCTCCGGGTCCAGTGAGAGGTTGAACTGGTCCTCCCAGCGGAACTCGAACCGCGCCTTCGACAGCGCGTCGTCCCACGCCTGCGCGCCGGGGTGCCCCTTGGCCAGGTCCGCGGCGTGTGCCGCGATCTTGTACGCGATCACCCCGGCCTTCACGTCGTCCCGGTCCGGCAGCCCCAGGTGCTCCTTGGGCGTGACGTAGCAGAGCATCGCGGTGCCGAACATGCCGATCATCGCGGCGCCGATCGCCGAGGTGATGTGGTCGTACGCGGGCGCGATGTCCGTGGTCAGCGGGCCGAGGGTGTAGAACGGGGCCTCGTGGCACCACTCCTGCTGGAGGTCCACGTTCTCCTTGATCTTGTGCATCGGCACGTGTCCCGGGCCCTCGATCATCACCTGGACGTCGTACTCCCAGGCCACCCTGGTCAGCTCGCCGAGGGTACGCAGCTCGGCGAACTGCGCCTCGTCGTTGGCGTCGGCGATCGAGCCGGGCCGCAGCCCGTCACCGAGCGAGAAGGTGACGTCGTAGCGGGCCAGGATCGCGCAGAGTTCCCGGAAGTTGGTGTAGAGGAAGTTCTCCTCGTGGTGCGCCAGGCACCAGGCGGCCATGATCGAGCCGCCCCGGGAGACGATCCCGGTCACCCGGTCCACCGCGAGCGGCACGTACGGCAGCAGCACCCCGGCGTGCACCGTCATGTAGTCCACGCCCTGCTCGGCCTGCTCGATCACCGTCTCCCGGAACACCTCCCAGCTCAGCTCCACCGGGTCCCCGCCGACCTTCTCCAGCGCCTGGTAGATCGGGACCGTGCCGATCGGCACCGGCGAGTTGCGCACGATCGCCTCGCGGGTCTCGTGGATCCGCTTCCCGGTCGACAGGTCCATCACGGTGTCCGCGCCCCACCGGGTCGCCCAGGTCAGCTTCTCCACCTCCTCGGCGACCGAGGAGGTGACGGCCGAGGTGCCGATGTTGGCGTTCACCTTCACCAGGAACGCCTTGCCGATGATCGCCGGCTCGCACTCCGGGTGGTTGACGTTGAGCGGCAGCACCGCCCGCCCGGCCGCGATCTCGTCCCGGACGAACTCCGGCGCGACGCCCTCCCGGATCGCCACGAACTCCATCTCCGGGGTGACCACCCCGGCCCGCGCGTACGCGAGCTGGGTCGGGCGCTCCCCGGCCAGCGGGGTGCCGGCACCGCGTACCGGTGCCACGTCACCGCGCTCGGCGATCCACGGCCCGCGCAGCGCGGGCAGCCCCACCTCCGGGTCGGAGCCCGGGCCGGAGGTGTCGTAGAGGCGCAGCGGCGGGTTGTCCCCGGTCAGCTCCACCTCGGCGAACGGCACCCGGACGTCCGGCCGGGACCCCTCGACGTAGACCTTGCGACGTGCCTGCATGACAGCCTCCCTGATGGTCAACGGGACCAGCCGAAGTGGTCCAGCGGGCCGCGTCCCGCACCCAGCTCCCAACCCCGCGCGCCGGTCAGCGCCCGGGTGACGTACTCCTTGGCGGCGGCCACCGCGACCGACACCGGGTCGCCCGCCGCCAACCCGACGGCGATCGCCGCCGAGAACGAACAGCCGGTGCCGTGGTTGTGCCGGGTGGGCACCCGAGGTGCCCGCAGCAGCGTGGTCGCGCCGCCGGAGACCAGCACGTCGACCGACTCGCCGGCCGCGTCCACGTCGCCGCCGGTCACCACCACGTGCGCCGGGCCGCCCGCGGCGAGGGCCTCGGCCGCCGCGACCATCTCCTCGACCGTGGTCACCGGGCTTCCGGTGAGGGCCGCGGCCTCCGCGCAGTTCGGCGTCGCCACCTCCGCGTACGGCAGCAGCCGCTCGACCGCGTCCACCACGCCGAGCCGGTGTCCGCTGGTGGCCACCAGCACCGGATCGACGACCAGCCGGGGCAGCCGGCCGTCCCGGGCCGCCGCGGCCACCGCGTCGGCGACCGCCGGGGTGCCGAGCATGCCGGTCTTCACCGCGCGTACGGCGAAGTCGCCGAGGACGCTGTCGAGCTGGTCGGTGACGGTCTGCGGCGGCAGCGGAAGGACGGCGTCGACGCCCCGGGTGTTCTGCGCGGTGACGGCGGTCAGGACGCTGGTGCCGTACGCGCCGAGCGCGGCGAACGTCTTCAGGTCGGCCTGGATGCCGGCGCCCGCTCCGGAGTCGGATCCGGCGATGGTGAGGACTGTCTGCGGCGTCACTTTTCTTCCTTGGTTGCGCTTTGGGGCTGCGGCCGACCGTGCCCACTCCGGGCGGTCAGGCTTGATCCCTGCGTGGGCACGGTCGGCCGCAGCCCCGTCGTGGGGGGCTCCGTCGACGGGTGCGGGGTTGACGGCAGGGGGGTGGCCGCCTCGGGGGAAGCTCTGCCCAGCGTGGTGACCGCGCGGTCCGTGGGGAGGGCGCGGGCGCTGGTGAAGGCTTGGGTCAGGGTGGCGGCGGTGTGGGTGGGGTCGGGGGCGCGCATGATCGCGCCGAGGACGGCGACACCGGCCGCGCCGGCCGTGACGCAGTCGCGGACCTGGTCGGGGGTTTCGATGCCGCCCAGCGCGAGGACCGGGACCGGGCTGATCGCCACCAGCCGGCGCAACCCGTCGACGCCCAGCGGCGGGCCGTACCCCGGTTTGGTGCGGGTCGGGTGGACCGGCGAGAGCGTCACGTAGTCCTCGCTGGTGAGCCGGTCGAGTTCCGCCGCGTCGTGGCAGGAGCGGCCGACCAGGGTGTGTTGGGGAGGCGGATAGGGCCCGGCGGCGGGCAGGTGGACGGCGTCACCGCCGAGCGGGTCCGGCCCGGCGACGATCAGCGTGCCGCCGGCCCCGGTGAGGACGGCCCGGAGGTCGGCGGCGAGGGCGGCCCGTTCGGCGCGGGGCAGGTCCTTCTCCCGCAGCACCACCGAGCGCACTCCCCCGGCCACCGCTGCGGCGATCACCTCGACCAGCGGCCGACGCGCCTGCCACCGGTCGGTGAGCACCACGACGCCGGCGGTCGGCGGCGCAGGCCGGGTCACAGCTCGGGCCGCCCCTCGTCGGGGGTGGAGGCGAGGGCGTGGAAGCGCCGGGCGATCCGGCCCGCCCCGTACGCGAGCCGGCCGGCCTCGACGGCGTACCGCATCGCGGTGGCCATCGCCACCGGGTCGGCGGCCCGGGTGACCGCGCTGGCCAGCAGCACCGCGTCGCAGCCCAGCTCCATGGCGAGCGCCGCGTCGGAGGCGGTGCCGATTCCCGCGTCCAGGATCACCGGCACGTCGACGACCTGCCGGATCAGCCGGATGTGGTGCGGGTTGCCCACGCCCAGACCGGAGCCGATCGGGGCGCCGGCCGGCATCACGGCGACGCAGCCCACGTCGGCCAGCCGCCGGGCCAGGACCGGGTCGTCGGACGTGTACGGCAGCACGGTGAACCCGTCCGCGACCAGCTCCTCCGCCGCCCGCAGCAGCTCCACCCCGTCGGGCAGCAGGGTGCGCTCGTCGCCGATCACCTCCAGCTTCACCCAGTCGGTGTCGAACGCCTCCCGGGCCAGGTGCGCGGTCTTCACCGCCTCGACGGCGGTGTGGCAGCCGGCCGTGTTCGGCAGCAGCCGCACCCCGCACCGGTCGAGCAGGTCGAGCAGCCCACCGCCGGCCACCGGGCCGGTGTCGACCCGGCGCAGGGCGAGGGTGACCAGCTCGGTGCCGGAGGCGCGGATCGCCTGTTCCAGCACGTGCAGGTTGGCGGCGCCGCCGGTGCCGAGGATGAGCCGCGACCCGAGGGTCACGCCGCCGATCTCCAGGGACATCCGGTTCACCCGCCCTGGGCGGCGCTGAGCACCTCGACGCGGTCGCCCTCGCACAGCACCCTCGCCGGCCAGCCGCCCCGGGGCACCACCTCGCCGTTGACCGCGACCGCCAGCCCGCGCCGCTGGTCGGTGACCACGCGGACCAGGTCCGCGAGCGTCGACGCGTCGGGCAGGCTGCGTCCGGCCCCGTTGACCGTCAGTTCCACGTCTCCTCCTGCGTTCTCGGGCCGGTGCCGTCGGGGCCGTCTCCCGGCCGCGCCGGATCGGCCACCCGGCTGGCTCCCGGCCGCGCGGCCGGGCCGGCGGTGAAGCGGTCGGCTGCGAAGGGCGCCAGCAGCGGGTCCGCCACGCCGGTGACGACCAGCTCGGTGATCAGGTCGGCGGTGAGCGGGGTGAGCACGATGCCGTGCCGGTGGTGGCCGGTGGCGGCGAGCACCCCGGGTTGGCCGGGCAGCGGCCCGAGGATCGGCGCGTTGTCCGGAGTGCCGGGGCGCAGCCCGGCCGCCGCCTCGACCAGGTCGTACTCGGCCAGCTCGGGGACCAGGGCGACGGCGGCGCGGAGCAGGCGCAGCACCGCACCGGCGGTCACCTCGGTGTCGGCGCGTTCCTCGACGGTCGCCCCGACCACCACCTCCCCGTCGGTGCGGGGCACCAGGTAGACGGGCTCGCCGTCGGCGTACCCGCGGATCACGTGCCGGAAGCCCGGCGCGGCGCGGCCGGGCGCGCGGAGCCGGAGCACCTGGCCCTTGACCGGCCGGACCGGCAGCCCGGTCAGCGTCGCCGCGCCGCACCCGGCGGCGACCACGACGACCCGGGCGTCCACCTCGGCGAGCGCGCCGACCACGGCCGGCGACCACCGCACGCCGGCCCGCTCGGCCGCCGCGCGCAGCGCCGTGACCAGCCGGCGCGGGTCGACCTGGTGGTCGCCGGGGGCGACCGCGCCGCCGCGCACCCGGGGGGCCAGCGCCGGCTCGCGGTCGCGCAGCTGCGACGGGCGCAGCGCCGTGATCGGCAGGCCCAGCTGCTGCTGGTACGACCAGAGCCGCCGCGCCTCGGCCAGGTCGTCGGCGGTCAGGCCGACCACCAGGGTGCCCTCGGTCCGGTGGCCGAACGGCATCCCGGCCGCCTCGGTCAGCTCGGCGGCGAAGTCGGGCCAGCGGGCGGCCGACGCGGTCAGCAGGCCGGTCAGCTCGTGCTCACCGAAGTACGCCTCGGCGACCGGCGCGAGCATCCCCGCCGCCACCCGCGACGCCCCCGAGCCCGGCGCCGGATCGTGCACCACCACCCGCAGGCCGCGCTGCGCGCACCGCCAGGCGATCGCCGCCCCCACCGGCCCCGCCCCCACCACCGCCACGTCGGGTCTGTCGTCGGCACCACGGGTGGTCAACACGTCAACGCCCCGAGCAGCTCCGCCGTGGCCCGGGCCGGATCGGCGGCGTCGGAGACCGCCCCGACCACCGCCACCCCGTACGCGCCGGCGGCCCGCAGCACCGGCACCGCCGCCGCGGTCACCCCACCGATGGCGATCACCGGTACGGCCACCGCCTCGGCGACCGCCCGCAGCCCGGCCGGCCCGATCGGGTCGGGCAGCCCGGTCTTCGTGCTGGTCGGATGGCAGGGGCCGACGCCCAGGTAGCTGGCACCGGCGGCGACCGCCGCGGCCGCGGTGGCCGGTTCCCGGGCGGTGGCGCCGAGCACGGCGGCCGAGCCGAGCACCCGCCGGGCCGCCCCGACCGGCAGGTCGTCCGCGCCGACGTGGCCGCCCGCCGCGGCGACCGCCAGGGCCACGTGCAGCCGGTCGTTGACCAGGCAGGTCGCCCCGTACGCGGCGCAGAGCGCCACCGCCCGACGAGCCAGGTCGTACGCCTGCCGGTCGGTGGCGGAGTCCTCGACCCGGACCTGGACGACCAGCTCGGAGCGGGCGACCGGCAGGGCGGCGCGGAGCACCGCGAGCGGGTTCCGGCCGGGCCGGGTGTCGGTGATCAGATGCAGTCGTCCCAGGGACGGCACGGCAACGCTCCTCCCTGCGCCGGCATTACCCGGATCAGGTTCGACGGTCGGGGGCTTCAGCCCCCCTCTCAGCCCGGTGCACCGGGCTCCCGTGGGTCACTTGCGGGCCTACCGTACGACGTCTCCCGTCGCCGATGGAAGACCGGGGTGACCTTTTTCCCATCCACCGTCCCGAGTGGAGCATCGGGACTGACGGTGGTCGGGTCGTCACGACATGCTGTCCGGATGCCCTCGTCCGCCCGGGTTCCGCGCCGCCTGGCGTACCTTCCGTTCCGCGGCGGCGCCGCCGTCGCCGCCGGGCAGTTGAGCTGGGCGATGCTGCGGGGCCCGGCATGGCAACGGCTCCTGCCCGACGTGTACGTGCACCGCGACGGCTACCGCCCCGACGACCACCGGATGTGGTGCGAGGCGGTGGCCTTGCGGCTGCCGTTCGATGCCGCCGTCGGTGGACGCAGCGCGGCATACCTCTGGGGTGCCGACCTGCTGGGCCGGGATGCCCCCGTCACGGTGCTGCTGCCCCGGTCGGCCCGGATGCGTCCGCACCCACGGCTGCACATCGTCCGCTCGGTGCTGCCCGAGGTCGACCGCACCCGGTTCGCCGGGCTGCCAGTCACCACGCCCGTGCGTACGGCCTTCGACCTGGGGCGGCAGGCTCCCCGCGTCGAGGCGCTGGTCGCCGTGGAAGCGCTGTTGCACCGCCGGGTGGTCAGGCTGCCCGCCCTCCGCTCGTTCGCGGACACGCATGCCGGCTGGCCGGGCGCGGCCCTGCTCAGGGAGGTGCTGGCGCTGGCCGAGCCGCTGAGCGAGTCCCCGATGGAGACCCGTCTCCGGTTGCTCCTGATCGAGGCCGGTCTGGGCCCGCTCGTGGCCCAGCACGACGTCCTCGACCAGCGGGGGCGCTTCGTCGGCCGGGTCGACCTCGCCTGGCCGGCACTACGGGTGGCGGTCGAGTACGACGGCGACCACCACCGGGAACGGGCACACTTCCGCCAGGACGTGAGCCGTCTCAACGCGCTGCGCGCGGCCGGCTGGCTCGTTCTCCGCTTCACCGCCGACGACGTGCTCCGCACCCCGGACGCCACGATCGCCCTGGTCGCCCAGGCCCTCCGCGAACGCCGCCCCGTCCCCTCCTCCCGTTGACCTGCGCCGGCAGCAGACCTGCGCCTCGGTGGAACGTGATGGCTGTGCCAGCACGCGGGACCCACCCACGGTGTTCCACCGACGCTCCGCCGGCCGCACCGAGCGCGCGACCGCCCGCACCCTCGCCGGCCCGGCCACCGCCGCGCCACTCGCCCACACCGCGCACGCCCACCACCGGCGTCGGTGGAACGCCATGGAGGTCAAAACCAGCCGGAGACCTCCATGGCGTTCCACTCCCCCGTGGCGCCGACGAGCAACGGCGCGGCAGGCCCGCGAGCGACGGCGCGACGGCGCGACGGCACGGCGCGGCACGACGGCACGGCGGCACGGCACGGCGCGCCGGGGCGGCGGCGCGCGGGGTGGCGGCCGACGGGCGTCGGGGGGTGCGGTCAGAGGATGGCGTCGAGGGCGGCCAGGTCGTCGTCGGTGGGCTGCCAGGTGCCGGCCTCGGCGTTGGCGCGCACCTGCTCGGGGGTGGTGGCGCCGGCGATGACCGAGGTCACCGCGGGCCGGGCGGCGAGCCCGCCGATGGCCACCTGGAGCATGGTGAGCCCCCGCTCGGCCGCGTACGCCTCGATGGCCTCGATGGTGTCCCAGTCGGCGGCGGCGAGGCGCTGGGCGTACCGGCCGCCACCGGCGAGCCGACTGCCGGCGGGCGGCGCGGAGTTCCGCTGGTACTTGCCGGTGAGCAGCCCGTTGGCGAGTGGGAAGAACGGCAGCATGCCGAGCCCGAAGCGCTCGCAGGCGGGGATCACCTCGGCCTCGACGGAGCGCTCCAGCAGCGAGTAGTGGTTCTGCGCGCTGACGAAGCGGGACCGCCCGGTGGAGGAGGCGACCCAGTCGGCGTCGGCGATCTGCCAGCCGGCGAAGTTGGAGTTGCCCAGGTAGCGGACCTTGCCGGCGTGGACCAGGTCGTCCAGCGCGGCGAGGGTCTCGTCGATCGGGGTGCCCGGGTCCGGCTCGTGCATCTGGTACAGGTCGATGTGGTCGGTGCCGAGCCGGCGCAGCGACGCCTCCACCGCGCGGGTGATGTAGCGGCGGGAGCCGCGGGCGTTGAAGTCGGGCCCGTTGAGGCCGTGCATGTCCATGCCGAACTTGGTGGCGAGCACGACGTCGTCCCGGCGGCCCTTGAGCGCCTGGCCGAGCAGCTCCTCGGAGCCGCCCTGCGGCTCGCCGTAGATGTCGGCGGTGTCGAAGAGGGTGATGCCGGCGTCAACGGCGGCGTCGACCACCGCCCGGGTGCCGTCGAGGTCGAGCTTGCGGCCGAAGTTGTTGCAGCCGATGCCGACCACGGACACCACGAGCCCGGAGTCGCCCAGCCGGCGGTAGGTCATCTCAGTCACGCGTCCCACCCTATGCCGGCCCCGACCAGCCAGCCCGGGCACGCCGACGGGGCCGGGCACCGGAACGGAGGCGGCTCAGGCCAGCACGTCGGCGACCAGCCGCCGCGCGGCGTCCACGGTCGCCGCCTGCTCCTCCGGGGTACGCCCCACCGCGCCGAGCAGCGCCTGCGCGCGGGAGGCGAAGTCCGGTGGCGTGCCGGGCAACCAGCCGGCGGAGGCGATCATGCCCTTCTCGTTGACCAGCCAGCGTCCGGCCTGCCCGTGCAGCGCCTGGACCAGCACGCCGACCGCCCGGAACAGGCAACCCGCCACGTACCCGCTGTCCCCGGCGGAGGCCGCCTTGGCGGCGTTGTCGACCAGGAACCCGGCCTCCCAGCCGCCGCCCCGCAGCGCCTCGGCCAGCGCCGGCGGGTACGTCGCCGTCTCGGCGCGCAGCGCGGTCAGCTCGCCGGTGGGGTCGGCGAGCACCCGGCACAGCGCCACTTCCCCGGCGTACGCGTGGGAGTAGAAGCCGAGCGGGTGGCCCGGCTGCACGCCCACCTCGTAGCGGCCGGCGCGGCAGTCGGCCCAGGTCCGGCGTACCCGGTCGAGGTCGCGGTAGATCCAGTCGACGGCGACTCCGCCGACCCGCAGCCATCCGCCGCCGTCGACCCACGGGCCCCAGCCACCGGGCTCGGTGAGCTCCACCGCGTCGTCGGCGACGGTGGCCGCGACGGCGCGCAGGCCGGCCACGTCGAGCGGCCCTCGGTAGTAGAGGCCGAGGTCCCAGTCCGAGTCGGGGCGGTGGTCGCCGCGGGCCCGGCTGCCGCCGAGCGCGACCGCCACCACGCCGTCCACCGCGCAGATCCGCGCAGCCAGCTCGGCGGAGATCACGCCACGTCCCAGACCGGTTCGGGGGTCTCCACCACGTCCCCGTCGCCGCGGAACAGCACGAACCGGTCGAAGGTCCGGGTGAACCAGCGGTCGTGGGTGACCGCGACCACCGTGCCGGCGAACGCGGCGAGCCCGGCCTCCAGGGCCTCGGCGGAGGCCAGGTCCAGATTGTCGGTGGGCTCGTCGAGCAGCAGCAGGGTCGCCCCGGACAGCTCCAGCAGCAGCACCAGGAAGCGGGCCTGCTGGCCGCCGGAGAGGCTGCCGAACCGCTGGTCGCCCTGGCCGGCCAGTTCGTACCGGCCGAGCGCCGCCATCGCCGCGTGCCGGTCCATCCCGGTCCGGTGCTCGTCACCGCGCCAGAGGATGTCGACCAGCGACTTCTCCATCAGCTCCGGCCGGTCGTGGGTCTGCGAGAAGTGGCCGGGGCGGACCCGGGCGCCGAGGCGTACCACCCCGTCGTGGGCGACCGGGGCCAGCGCGGTGGCGCCGACCGGGGTGTGGGCCGGGTCGGGGTCGGTGCCGCCGCGGGCCAGCAGCCGCAGGAAGTGCGACTTGCCGGTGCCGTTGGCGCCGAGCACGGCGAGCCGGTCGCCGTACCAGAGCTCCAGGTCGAAGGGGTAGGTGAGGCCGTCGAGCTCCAGCTGCTCGGCGATCACCGCGCGCTTTCCGGTCCGCCCGCCGGTCAGCCGCATCCGGATGTCCTGGTCCTTTGGGGGTACGGGCGGCGGCCCGGCCTCCTCGAACTTGCGCAGCCGGGTCTGCGCCGCCTGGTAGCGCGACGCCATCCCGTCGTTGTACGCGGCCTTCTGCTTGTACATCAGCATCAGCTCGCGCAGCTTCTGGTGTTCCTCGTCCCACCGTTTGCGCAGCTCGTCGAGGCGGGCGTGCCGGGCCACCCGTGCGGAGTGCCAACTGGCGAAGCCGGCCGGGTGCACCCAGGCGCTGCCGCCCTCGACGGCGACCACCCGGTCGGCGGTACGCGCCAGCAGTTCCCGGTCGTGCGAGACGTAGAGCACCGACTTGGCGGACTCGCGCAGCCGCGCCTCCAGCCAGCGCTTGCCGGGCACGTCGAGGAAGTTGTCCGGCTCGTCGAGGAGGAGCACCTCGTCGGGGCCGCGGAGCAGCAGTTCCAGCGCGAACCGCTTCTGCTGGCCGCCGGAGAGGGTCCGCACCGGCCGGTCCCGGACGGCGTCCCAGGGCAGGTCGAGCACGATGGTGGTGACGGTGTCGAAGAGCACCTCGGCGTCGTACCCGCCGGCCTCGCCCCAGGCGGCGAGCGCGTCCGCGTACGCCAGTTGGGCCTTGCCTGCGGCGGTGCTGTACTTGCCGCGGGTCTCGGCCGCCCGCATGGCCGTCTCGGTGTCGGCCAGCCGGCGGCCGGCGTCGCGCAGCACCGGTGGGGCCAGCGACAGGGCCAGGTCGGCGAGGGTTGACTCGTCGCCGATCATGCCGATGAACTGCCGCATCACGCCGAGGCCGCCAGAGCGGGCGATGGCGCCGGTGGTCACCGGCAGGTCGCCAGCGACCATCCGCAGCAGGGTCGTCTTTCCGGCGCCGTTCGGGCCGACCAGGGCGACCTTGGCGCCTTCACCGACCCGGAACGACACGTCGCTGAGCAGTTCCCGGCCGTCGGGCAGGATGTGCCCGACCCCTGCCACGTCCACGTATCCCACGCCGGCATCGTGCCCCAACCGCCGGTGGGAGGGACATTCAATTACGGGTGACGCGCAGCACCCGGTAGCCCTTCTGGCTGGCCGTCCGCTCGACCTGCCAGCCCTGCTCGTCGACGAGCCAGCGCTGCAACGAGTCCCCGCCGAGGTGCTTGGCGACGACCAGCCAGCCGACGCCGTCCGGCGCGAGCCGGGGCAGCCAGCGGCGCAGCAGTTCGTGCAGTTCCGCCTTGCCGATCCGGATCGGCGGGTTGGACCAGAGTTGGGCGAACGTGACGTTCGCCGGTACGTCGTCGGGGGCAACGGCCCGGATCCGTCCGGCGGCGCCGACCCGTTCGGCGTTCGCGGCGGTCAGTGCCCGGGCCCGTTCGTTGACGTCGACCGCCCAGACGGTCGCGGCGGGGGCGGTGCTGGCCAGCACGCAGCTGATCGGTCCGAAGCCGCAGCCGAGGTCGAGCAGGGCGCCGGTGGTGTCCGGGTCGGGCAGCTCCGCCTTGCGCAGCAGCACCGCGGTGCCGGCGTCCAACCGGTCGGCGGAGAAGACACCGCCGGCGGAGTGCAGCGTGTAGTCGCGCCCGGCGACGGAGAACTCGACCTCGCGGGGTTTACCGGCGGTCGAGGGTGCGGTGCTGAAGTAGTGGTCCCCGGTCACGTCCGCATTGTCGCACCGCCGGTGCGACGCTTCCCGGACGGTACGGGCGTACGCTCCGGAAGGACTCGCACGGCAATTTCCGGATATTACCCTCTAAAGGGACAATGGACCCTACGCTGTCCTCCATGGTGTATCGGCACGAGTCCGACGAGGACGCCTACGAGTACCCACTGCCCGACGGCGAACCGGCCGGGCCCGTGGCGGGTCGCCCCCCGGCCGCCGGCCCCTCGCCGTCCCGCTTCCCGACGCCCTCGTTGCCCCGGGCCGACCGGCTCGCCCTCCCGCAGTCCGCGTCGGCGCAGCCGCCGACCGGCCGGGCCGCGCTGCCGGCCCCGGTCTCCTCGCCCCCACCGCCGCACCACGTCCACGCGTACGTCGCCGAGCCGGTGGATCCGCCCCGCGTCCACGGCTACGCCACCACCGAGCCACTGGACCTGCCCCGGTCCCGCCGGGCGGCCGACACCCGCGGCGGCGGTCGGCTGTGGCAGGCGCTGGTCGGGGGCGCCGCGGTGCTGGTGCTGCTCGCGCTCTGCGGTCTCGGCGCCGCGGCGCTGCTCGCCGGCCGCACCACCGACCCGGAGCCCACCCGGACGAACCAACCGGCCGCGCTGCCATCGCCCACCACCAGCCCCGACAACCGCCAGGACCTCGACTCCCGGGACACCGACCAGACGCCACTGACCGTCAAGGAGGTCTTCCCCGGCAAGGCCCTCGTCGTCGCAGACGGCCGCCCGGCGTACCGCGTGCTGAAGGCGCAGGCCAGCACCGGCTGTGCGGTGGCCGCCACCGGTGAGGTCGCCGACCTGCTGGTCCGGCTCGGCTGCAACCAGGTGGTCCGCGCGACGCTTCGCTCCCCGGACGGCGACCACCTGCTCACCGCCGGGCTGTTCAACCTGACCGACCGGGTCAGCGCCGAGCGGACCCGGGACCGGATCCGGCCCATGCTCGACGACCGGCAGGGCCGGTTCCGCGGCCTGGTGGCCGGCGAGGGCACCGAGGCGGTCGCCCGGGCCGCCGCCCGGGTCGGCTGGCAGGTACGCGGCCACTACATCGCCTACTGCCTGGTCACCAGGGCCGACGGCGAGGCGGTCAAGACCGGCGACCCGACCGCCCGGGAGATCCTGTACGACATGATCGAGCTGTACCTCAACCAGGGCGTGCTGGAGCGCCGGGCGGCCGGCGGAACGGCGAGCCAGCCGACCGACGAGCCCTCGGCGACGACGGACACCCAGCGCGGCACGGAGCCCGACGGCGGCTCGTCGAACGGCGGCTCCTCCGACGGCACCGACGGCGGCAACTGACCCGGTACCGCCGACGGAAGCCCACGCGGCGCCCGCCCTGCCGGGGCGTCCCGTGCCGGCGAATCAGCCCTCGGTGACCGGCACCCGGAGCCGGCGGGTGACCTCGGCGCGGTCCGCGTACCCGGCCGGGTCGGTGGGATAGCCCACCTCGACCAGGGCCAGCCCGTGCGCCGGCGCGACCGTCACCTCACTGGACCGCTCGCGGCGGCTGAGCAGGCTACCCGGCCACTGGACCGGCCGGCGACCGTCCCCGGCCACCAGCATCGCCCCGACCAGGCTGCGCACCATGTTCTGGCAGAACGCGTCGGCCTGCACGGTGGCGACCAGGATGCCGTCCGGGTCCCGGCGCCAGTCCAGCCGGGTCACCTCGCGCACCGTGGTGGCGTTCTCCTTGCGCCGGCAGTACGCGGCGAAGTCGTGCTCCCCCACCAGGCCGGCCGCCGCGGCGTTCAACGCGCCCAGGTCCAGCGGCTTCGGCCAGGCCAGGGTGTCCCGGCGGCGCAGCGGCTCGGCGCCCCACGGCGCGTCGGTCACCCGGTACTCGTAGCGGCGGAAGGTCGCCGAGAAGCGGGCGTCGAAGTCGCCCGGGACCTCGGTCATCGCGCGTACCCGCACGTCGCCGGGGAGCAGCCGGCCCAGCCGGCGCAGCAGCAGCCCGTCGTGCTCCCGCCAGACGTCGGCGGGCAGGTCGAGGTGGCAGACCTGGCCGGTGGCGTGCACCCCCGCGTCGGTCCGGCCGGCGACGGTCAGCCCGGTCGCCGTACCGGCGCCGAGCACCAGGTCCAGCGCCTCGACGAGCGCCCCGGCCACGGTGCGCCGGTTCGGCTGGACCGCCCAGCCGGAGAAGTCCGTGCCGTCGTAGGAGACGTCCAGCCGCAGCCGGATCCGCTCGTCCACCTCGTACCCCCTGTCATGCGTCGGGCCCGGCACCCCGTGGGGGATGCCGGGCCCGACGATGCTGCTGCCTGCGCTCAGGCCTTGTTCTCGTTCTCGGTGGCCTCGTCGCTGTCCTCGCGGGCGGCGGCGGTGTCACCGGAGGCGGAGACCGGAGCCTCGGAGTCCTGGTCGGTCTCGGCGTCGGCCGGGGTCGACTTCGGGGTCTCCTCGGCCGGGGCCAGGGCCTCGACCTTGTCCTGCTGCGCGGCCTTGCGGGCGGCGGTCTTCTTGTTCGCCTTGGGCTCGGCGACCTGAAGCTCCTCCACCAGCTCGATGACCGCCATCGGAGCGGCGTCACCCTTGCGCGGGCCGGTCTTCACGATCCGGGTGTAGCCACCGTTGCGGTTGGCGTACCGGGGCGCGATCTGGTCGAACAGGGCGTAGACCACGTCCTTGTCCTTGACGACGCCCGCCACCCGCCGGCGGGACGCGAGGTCGCCGCGCTTGGCCTTGGTGATGAGCTGCTCGGCCAGCGGACGCAGCCGCCGGGCCTTCGTCTCGGTGGTCTGGATCTTGCCGTGCTGGAACAGCGCAGTGGCCAGGTTGGCCAGCATGAGCCGCTCGTGCGCGGGGCTGCCGCCGAGGCGGGGGCCCTTGGTGGGCGTGGGCATTGTTGGTGCTCCTCAGATGTGGCGGCAGCCGGGGTTAGAGCTGCTCGGTCTCGCGGTAGTCGTCGGTGTCGTAGTCGGCCTCACCGAAGGCGTCCACGACGTGCGCCGGGTCGAAGTTCGGAGCCGAGTCCTTCAGACCCAGACCCATCCCGGCGAGCTTCATCTTGACCTCGTCGATCGACTTCTGCCCGAAGTTCCGGATGTCGAGGAGGTCGGCCTCGGTACGCCCGATGAGCTCACCAACGGAGTTGATGCCCTCGCGCTTGAGGCAGTTGTAGGAGCGGACGGTGAGGTCCAGCTCCTCGATCGGCAGGGCCAGGTCCGCCGCGAGCTGGGCGTCCTGCGGGGACGGCCCGATGTCGATGCCCTCGGCGGTCTCGTCCAGCTCCCGGGCCAGCCCGAAGAGCTCCACCAGCGTCGAACCGGCGGAGGCCAGCGCGGTACGCGGGCCCATCGACGGCTTGGTCTCGACGTCGATGATCAGCCGGTCGAAGTCGGTACGCTGCTCGACACGAGTCGCCTCGACCCGGTAGGTCACCTTCAGCACCGGCGAGTAGATCGAGTCGACCGGGATCCGGCCGATCTCGGCACCCGCCTGCTTGTTCTGCGCCGCCGTGACGTAGCCACGACCCCGCTCGACGGTCAGCTCCATGTCGAGCCGGCCCTTGCCGTTGAGGGTGGCGAGCTTCAGGTCCGGGTTGTGCACCGAGACACCGGCCGGAGGCTGGATGTCACCGGCGGTCACGTCGCCCGGGCCCTGCTTGCGCAGGTACATGCTGACCGGCTCGTCGTGCTCGGAGCTGACGCACAGCTCCTTGATGTTCATGACGAGCTCGACCACGTCCTCCTTGACCCCGGGGATCGTGGTGAACTCGTGCAGCACACCGTCGATCTTGATCGAGGTGACCGCCGCGCCCGGGATGGACGACAGCAGCGTGCGCCGCAGCGAGTTGCCGAGGGTGTAGCCGAAGCCCGGCTCCAGCGGCTCGATGGTGAACCGGGAGCGGGTCTCGTTGATCGACTCTTCGGAGAGAGACGGTCGCTGGCTGATGAGCATTTCTTCTCTTCTCTTCCGGGGCGCCCGCTATTTGACGCCCACCACACAAACTGTTCCGGTGGCCCGCCCCGGTGAGGGCGGGCCACCGCAACGAGCCCTTACTTGGAGTAGAGCTCGACGATCAGCTGCTCCTGGACCTGGGTGTCGATCACCTGGCGGGCCGGGAGCGAGTGCACGAGAACCTTCATCTGGCTGGGGATCGCCTCGAGCCACGCCGGGACGGTCTTCGAGCCGGCCTGGGCCTGCGCGACGATGAACGGGGTGAGCTCCTTGCTCTTGCCCCGGACCTCGATGATGTCGTGCTCCTTCACCCGGAACGACGGGATGTCGACCTTCTTGCCGTTCACGGTGAAGTGGCCGTGCTTGACCAGCTGGCGGGCCATGTCCCGGGACTGGGCGTAGCCGGCCCGGTAGACCACGTTGTCCAGCCGCGACTCGAGGATCTGGAGCAGAACCTCACCGGTCTTGGCCTTCTTGCCGACGGCCTCTTCGTAGTAGCCGCGGAACTGCTTCTCCAGCACGCCGTAGACACGACGGGCCTTCTGCTTCTCACGGAGCTGGAGCAGGTACTCCGTCTCCTTGGTGCGGCCGCGGCCGTGCTGCCCGGGCGGGAACGGCCGGGACTCGAACGGGCACTTCGGACCATCGCACTTGCTGCCCTTGAGGAACAGCTTCATCTTCTCCCGCCGGCAACGGCGGCAGTCAGCACCGGTGTAACGAGCCATCTCTCTCTACCTCTCAGACCCGACGACGCTTGGGCGGACGGCATCCGTTGTGCGGCTGCGGCGTGACGTCGGAGATCTGCCCGACCTCGAGGCCGGCGGCCTGCAGCGAACGGATGGCGGTCTCCCGGCCGGAGCCGGGGCCCTTGACGAACACGTCGACCTTGCGCATGCCGTGCTCCATGGCCCGACGCGCGGCGGCCTCGGCGGCCAGCTGCGCGGCGAACGGAGTCGACTTGCGGGAGCCCTTGAAGCCCACCTGGCCGGAGGAGGCCCAGGAGATGACAGCACCGGTCGGGTCGGTGATCGACACGATGGTGTTGTTGAAGGTGCTCTTGATGTGCGCCTGCCCGTGGGCGACGTTCTTGCGTTCCTTGCGCCGGACCTTCTTGACAGCGGCTCCGGCACGAGCCTTCGGTGGCATAAGTCTGTGCGCTCCTAGTTACTTCTTGCCGGGCTTCTTCTTGCCGGCCACGGTCCGCTTCGGGCCCTTCCGGGTACGCGCGTTGGTCTTGGTGCGCTGACCACGCACGGGCAGACCACGGCGGTGCCGGATACCGGCGTAGCAGCCGATCTCGACCTTGCGGCGGATGTCAGCGGCGACCTCGCGGCGCAGGTCGCCTTCAACCTTGTAGTTGCCCTCGATGTGGTTCCGGAGCTCGACGAGCTCCTCGTCCGTGAGGTCCCGGACTCGCTTGTCCGGCGAGATGCCGGTCGCGGCGAGCGTCTCCAGGGCGCGGGTGCGGCCCACGCCGAAGATGTAGGTGAGCGCGATCTCCATCCGCTTTTCGCGGGGGAGGTCGACGCCGACTAGACGTGCCATGTGCGGGCGTACTCCTCGTGATGTTGTGGCGGAGGTCTGGACCCGACCCATCCCGCTACCGACCGTCCCGTCCTTCCGACGCCTGTGGCGCCGGCGACCGGGAGTGGTCGTTGCCCGAGCGGGCCCCGGCCTCCGACCGGGGGTCAACCACGAGGGGGTACGCGCTGCGTACCGCTCGCGGCTGGGACGAGCTTGGTGATGTGTGCTGGACCTGCGGCCCGGACCGATCCAACCGGCCGTGTGTCACGACCGGTGCGACTGGTTCAGCCCTGGCGCTGCTTGTGGCGCGGGTCGGTGCAGATGACCATGACCCGGCCGTGCCGGCGAATGACCCGGCACTTGTTGCAGATCCTCTTGACGCTCGGCTTGACCTTCACGGTTGCCTTACTTCCCATCTGGCCCGGAGGCACGATCACGCGCGACGCCGGACGTCGAAGACGGACACGGGGACGTCCCGGCCGCCGTCAGGACTACTTGTAGCGGTAGACGATGCGCCCGCGGGTCAGGTCGTACGGCGAGAGTTCGACGACGACACGGTCCTCCGGCAGGATGCGGATGTAGTGCTGCCGCATCTTGCCGCTGATGTGAGCCAGCACCTTGTGACCGTTCGCGAGCTCCACCCGGAACATGGCGTTCGGCAGGGGCTCGATGACCCGACCCTCGATCTCGATGGCTCCGTCTTTTTTCGGCATGTCCTCCGCTGTCCTGACGTCGGTTGCTCCGGACGGCTCACAACGTCTTACACGGGCGACCTGACCAAGATCAGGCAACCCGCGCCAGCCGCGGCTCCAGCTCCCACCGAAGCGCAGGGTGGGCATGCCGGAGTGGACGCTGTGCGCCGATCTGAAAGTGTACGCCCGCCCGTCCGCCGTCGCCAAACCGGCCACCCGGCCTGTCACCCGCCGGAGCGAACCGGACACCCGTCGGGCCCGCCGCGGCCGGATTCCCCGGGGCCGCCGCGGTCGGTGTGCCCGGCTCCGCCGGGCCCGCCGCGGTCAGTGTCCCCGGCCCCGCCGGGCCTGCCGCCGTCGGCGCCGTTCCGCGCGGCGCGCCACCACCCGTGCCGGTTCCCCGGTGGCCAGCCCGCCCGCGGTCCGGAACAGCAGCACCGCTCCCCACGGCCCGAGCACCCAGGCCGGCCAGTAGCCGTCGATGTCCCGGTCACCGAGCGACGAGAGCAGCCAGATCGCGGTCAGGATGGCGGCGACCCGCAACCAGGGCGACCACTCCTCCAGCAGCCACTGGCCAGCGCCGCCGGTCACCGGTCCGCCGCCGGGCGTGACCGGGGCCATCCGACTCGGCGGCTCCGGCGTGACCGACGCCACCG
This sequence comes from Micromonospora siamensis, assembly GCF_900090305.1. Classification (NCBI taxonomy): domain Bacteria; kingdom Bacillati; phylum Actinomycetota; class Actinomycetes; order Micromonosporales; family Micromonosporaceae; genus Micromonospora; species Micromonospora siamensis. The sequence goes on from NZ_LT607751.1 coordinate 6,097,505, forward strand.
GGTACGCCCCCTCGGACCCGACCACCGCGCCGGACCGTTCCCCGCCGGGCTGAGCCGGGACAGGCCCGGATCGCCCCGTCACCGCCGGCCCCGGAAGATCCGCCAGCACGCCGTCGAGTTCGCCGTAGGTCTTCGCCGCGTACGCCCGCTGCAGGCGCTCGTCGTACTCGTGCAGGTCGAGCCGGCCCTCCTCCAGCGCCACCCGGAGCCGATCCGCCGTCTCCTGCCGGTCAGCGTCAGCCGCCCGCATCCCGTCCCGCGCGTCCATGCCGCCCAGCATGCCACCGGAGCGCCACCCGGGGCCCGCCGAGACGGCAGGGCCACCGCCAGATCTGCCCGTCGCGCCGAGGGTCACCGACCCGAGGCCCGCGGTGTCCCCGGAGTCGGTTTCCCCGATGGGACGGGGTGGATGGGTCAGATCGCCGGGGAACCGACGGGCTGGCGGGCGGTGACGAGATCACCGAGCCGGCCCCGGCCGCCGTCGAACGCGGTCAGCACCCACACGCCGTCGTCCAGCAGCGCCATCGAGTGCTCCACGTGCACGGCCATCGAGCGGTCGCGGGTGATCACCGTCCAGCCGTCGGAGAGCTCGACGGTGCGCGGCGAACCCATCGTGATCATCGGCTCGATCGCCAGCGCCAGGCCGGGCACCAACCGGGGGCCGCGACCCGGGCGGCCGTGGTTGAGCACGTGCGGGTCCTGATGCATCTCGGTGCCGATGCCGTGCCCGCCGTAGCCGTCGACGATGCCGTACCGGCCACCGCGCCGGACGGCCTTCTCCACCGCGTGCGAGATGTCCGTCAGCCGGCCCCGGCCGTTCGCGGCGCCCCGAGCGGCGGCGGCGATCCCGGCCCACATCGCGTCCTCGGCCACCGCGGTCATCTTCAGCAACGCCGGGTCGACCTCGCCCACCCCGACGGTGATGGCCGCGTCGCCGTGCCAGCCGTCGAGGATCGCCCCGCAGTCGATCGAGATCAGGTCGCCGTCGCGGAGCACCTGGTCGGCAGCCGGGATGGCGTGCACCACCTGCTCGTTGACCGACGAGCAGATCGACGCCGGGAAGCCGTGGTAGCCCTTGAAGGAGGGTACGGCCCCGGCCTCGCGGATCGTCGACTCGGCGATCGCGTCCAGGTCGGCGGTGCTGACGCCCGGGGCCACCGCCTCCCGCATCCGGCGCAGCGCCTCGGCGACCACCAGGCCGGCGGCGCGCATCTTCTCGATCTGGTCCGGGGTCTTCAGCTGGATGTCCAGCTGGTGACGACGCATGGAGGCGTTACCTTTCGTTGCGCGGAACAGCGGGGCACGTCTCGCGTACCCCGCTGTTCGCACTCTATCCGCCGGCGGACCGGCGGTACGTCAGCCGCCGTACGAGCGGAGGGCGTCGATGGCGCGGACGGTGACGTCCTCCACCGGGCCGGTGGCGTCGATGCCCACCAGCTTGCCCTGGGCGCCGTAGTAGTCCACCAGCGGCGCGGTCTTCTCGGCGTACTCGCGGAGCCGGGCCGCGATGGTCTCCGGCTTGTCGTCGTCGCGCTGGAACAGCTCGGCGCCGCAGCGGTCGCAGATCCCGTCCCGGGTGGTGGCGTCGAACTCGACGTGCCAGATCTTGCCGCAGCCCCGGCAGGTACGCCGGCCGGCGAGCCGCCTGATCACCTCGTCGTCGTCGACGACCAGCTCCAGCACCAGGTCCATCGCGGTGCCCAGGTCGGCGAGGAGCTTGTCCAGCGCGGCTGCCTGCGGAGTGGTCCGCGGGAAACCGTCGAGCAGGAAGCCCTCGGCGGCGTCCGGCTCGGCGAGCCGATCCCGGACCATGTTGATGGTCACCTCGTCCGGAACCAGCTTGCCGGCGTCCATGTACCGCTTGGCTTCGACGCCCAGCGGCGTGCCCTGCGAGACGTTCGCCCGGAAGATGTCACCGGTCGAGATCTTCGGCACCGAGAGGTGGGCGGCGATGAACTCCGCCTGTGTGCCCTTGCCCGCGCCCGGCGGGCCAACCAGAACGAGTCGCATCTACCGCAGGAACCCTTCGTAGTTCCGCTGCATGAGTTGGCTCTCGATCTGCTTCACGGTCTCCAGACCGACGCCGACCATGATGAGCACAGCGGTGCCGCCGAACGGGAAGTTCTGGAACTGCTGGTTGTTCAGCCAGATGAAGAAGAAGTTCGGCAGGACCGCGACGATGCCCAGGTAGAGCGCACCCGGCAGGGTGATCCGGCTGAGGATGAAGTCGAGGTATTCGGCCGTCGGCTTGCCCGGGCGGATACCCGGCACGAAGCCGCCGTACTTCTTCATGTTGTCCGCGACCTCGGTCGGGTTGAACGTGATCGACACGTAGAAGTACGTGAAGAAGATGATCAGCAGGAAGTAGATCGCGATGTGCAGCGGGCTGGCCGGCGCGACGATGTTGTTCTGGATCCAGGCCTGGGTCTTGCCCGGGTTGTTCTGGTCGAAGAACTGCAGCGCCAGCTGCGGCAGGTAGAGCAGCGACGAGGCGAAGATGACCGGGATGACACCGGCCTGGTTCACCTTCAGCGGGATGTAGGTGGAGGTGCCGCCGTACATCCGCCGGCCGATCATCCGCTTGGCGTACTGCACCGGGATCCGGCGCTGCGCCTGCTCGATGAAGGTGACCGCGGTGATGACCAGCAGGACCAGCGCGAGCACCAGGAAGAACTTGGGCCAGCCCTGCTGGGTCTTGATCTTCCAGCCCTCGCTGGGGAGGCGGGCCGCGATCGAGGTGAAGATCAGCACGGACATGCCGTTGCCGACGCCGCGGTCGGTGATCAGCTCACCGAGCCACATCACCACACCGGTGCCGGCGGTCATCGTCATGACCAGGATGGTCAGCGTCAGCCAGTCCGGGATGCCGGTCCCCTCGGGGATGATCGGGAACTGGTCGCACCTGTTCTGGAAGAGCTGCCCGGAGCGGGCCAGCGCCACGAACGCCGACGACTGGAGGATGCCCAGGCCCAGCGTCAGGTAGCGGGTGTACTGCGTGATCTTGGCCTGACCGGCCTGACCCTCCTTGCGGAGCTGCTCCAGCCGTGGGATGACCACGGTCAGCAGCTGCAGGATGATCGACGCGGTGATGTACGGCATGATGCCCAGCGCGAAGACCGACAGCTGGAGCAACGCTCCACCCGAGAAGAGGTCGAGCAGGCTCAGCACCCCGGTGGTGTCACCCTGGATGCTGTCGAGGCACTTCTGCACGTTCGCGTACGAGACGCCGGGGCTGGGGAGCGTGGCACCCAGCCGGTAGACCGCGATGATGCCTACTGTGAACAGCAGCTTCTTGCGCAGGTCAGGCGTACGGAACGCACTGAGAAAGGCGGACAGCAACTTCTTCCTCCTGCGCGAGGCGGGCCGCCGGTGAACCCTGGCGGGGCGGGGTTGGTGCCGGGCGAGTGCCCGATATCCATAGCTGGGATGGGACTCTAACAGCCTCATCCCGGTCCGGGCAGGTGTGCCCGGCTACATAAACCGGATCCGATGTTACCCGGCGCACACGCACCGGGTGAGACCACGGCGCCCGCCCAGTTGCGACAACTGAGCGGGCGCCGTGTTTCTGCCTTACAGCTCGGTGACGGAGCCACCGGCGGCGGTGATCTTCTCCTTGGCCGACGCGCTGAACGCGTGCGCCGACACCTGGAGCGCCACACCACCGAGGTCGCCGGTGCCGAGCACCTTGACCGGCTGGCCCTTGCGGACCGCACCGGCCTCGACCATCTCGATCGGGCCGACCTGGCCGCCGTTCGGGAAGAGCTCGGCGAGCCGGTCCAGGTTGACCACCTGGAAGACGACCTTGAACTTGTTCTTGAAGCCCTTCATCTTCGGCAGGCGCATGTGGATGGGCATCTGCCCACCCTCGAACGCCGCCGAGATGTTCTTGCGGGCCTTGGAACCCTTGGTACCGCGACCGGCGGTCTTGCCCTTGGAGCCCTCACCGCGACCCACCCGGGTCTTCGCGGTCTTGGCACCCGGGGCCGGGCGCAGGTGGTGAACCTTGATCGTCATTACTCGACCTCCTCGACCTTCACGAGGTGGTTGACCTTGAAGATCATGCCCCGAATCTCGGGACGGTCCTCCTTGACCACCACGTCGTTGATCCGCTTGAGGCCGAGCGAACGCAGCGACTCACGCTGGTTGTGCTTGGCCCCGATCTCGGACCGGAGCTGGGTGACCTTCAGGCGAGCCATCAGGACGCCACCCCCGCCCGCGACGCCAGCATCGCCGCCGGCGCCACGTCCTCCACCGGGAGGCCACGACGCGCCGCGACCTGCTCCGGGGACTCGAGGCCCTTCAGGGCCGCCACGGTGGCGTGCACGATGTTGATCGGGTTGGACGAGCCGAGGCTCTTGGAGAGCACGTCGTGGATGCCCGCGCACTCCAGCACGGCACGCACCGGACCACCGGCGATGACACCCGTACCGGCCGAGGCCGGCTTGAGCAGCACCACACCGGCGGCGTCCTCGCCCGTGACCGGGTGCGGGATCGACTGACCGATCCGCGGCACCTTGAAGAAGTGCTTCTTGGCCTCCTCGACACCCTTGGCGATCGCCGCGGGCACCTCCTTGGCCTTTCCGTAGCCCACACCGACGGTGCCGTCGCCGTCGCCCACGATCACCAGGGCGGTGAAGCTGAAGCGACGACCACCCTTCACGACCTTGGCGACGCGGTTGATCGCGACGACCCGCTCGAGGTGCGGGGTCTTCTCGACGGGCGCGTTTCCGCGGCCGCCCTCACGGCGGTTGTCGCGGCGACCACCCTCGTTGCCACCGGACCCGCCGCCACGGCGCTGTTGACCTGGCATCAGCAGCCTTCCTTCTCTCTCGTGACGGGGTTTCTAGAACTCGAGCCCGGCTTCGCGGGCGGCGTCGGCAAGCGCGGCGACCCGCCCCGCGTACCGGTTGCCACCGCGGTCGAAGACGACCTTCGAGACGCCGGCGGCCTTGGCCCGCTCGGCGAGCAGGGCGCCGACCTTGCCGGCCAGGGCGCTCTTGTCGCCCTCGGTGCCGCGCAGCGAGGCGTCCAGGGTCGAGGCCGACGCCAGGGTGTGACCCTTGGTGTCGTCGACGACCTGAGCCGTGATGTGCCGCAGGGACCGGGTGACGACCAGGCGGGGACGCTCGGCGGTGCCGTTGACGTTCTTGCGGACCCGGAAGTGCCGGCGCGCACGCCCGACGGCACGCTTGGCGGCGACGCCGCGGCGGCGCTTGAGCAGCGTGGCGCTCACTTCTTACCTGCCTTTCCAGCCTTGCGGCGGATGACCTCGCCCTGGTACTTGACGCCCTTGCCCTTGTAGGGCTCCGGCGGGCGGATCTTCCGGATGTTGGCGGCAACCTCGCCGACCTGCTGCTTGTCGATGCCGGCCACGTGGAACAGCGTCGGCCGCTCCACCGTGAAGGTGATGCCGTCCGGCGCGGGGACGACCACCGGGTGCGAGAACCCGAGCGCGAACTCCAGGTCCTTGCCCTTGGCGGTCACGCGGTAACCGGTACCGGCGATCTCCAGGCTCTTGCGGTAGCCCTCGGTGACGCCGACGATCATGTTGGCGACCAGGGTACGGCTCAGGCCGTGCAGCTCCTTGGCCTTGCGCTCGTCGTTCGGCCGGTTGACGTGCAGCTGGCCGTCCTCGCCCCGCTCCGCCTTGATCGGCTCGGCGAGCGTGTGCGACAGCTCGCCCTTCGGGCCCTTGACCTTGACGGTCTGGCCTTCGATCGTGATGTCGACGCCGGAAGGCACCGGGATCGACTTACGTCCAATACGCGACATTTCTACCAGTCTCCCGTTACCAGACGAAGGCGAGGACTTCCCCGCCAACGCTCCGCTTGCGGGCCTGCCGGTCGGTCAGCAGTCCCTGGGACGTCGAAATGATCGCCACGCCCAGCCCGCCGAGCACCCGCGGGAGCCCGTCCGACTTGGCGTACACCCGGAGACCGGGCTTGGACACGCGCTTGATGCCGGCCAGGCTCCGCTCGCGGTTCTGGCCGTACTTCAGCTCGACGACCAGTCGCTTGCCGACGGCGCCCTCCTCGGGCTCCTCGACCAACCAGGTGGCGATGTAACCCTCGGCCTTGAGGACCTCGGCGATGTTCGCCTTGATCTTCGAGTAGGGCATCGTCACCCGGTCGTGGTACGCCTGGTTGGCGTTCCGCAGACGCGTGAGCATGTCTGCGATCGGGTCGGTCATCGTCATGAAATTCGTCAACCTTTCTCGCCGGGGTTCCCCGGGCCAGGCCCGGGGCCTACGGCGAAGAGACAGTTCAGCTGACGCGCTAGGCGCGCCGGGCTATTACCAGGAAGCCTTGGACACGCCGGGCAGCTCACCGCGGTGGGCCATCTCCCGGATGCACACCCGGCAGAGACCGAACTTGCGGTAGACCGCCTTCGGACGCCCGCACCGCTGGCAGCGGGTGTACGCGCGAACCGAGAACTTCGGCTTCGCGGCCGCCTTGAGGATCAGCGCCTTCTTGGCCATCTCAGTTCTCCTTGAACGGGAAGCCCAGGAGCTTGAGCAGCGCCCGGCCCTCGTCGTCGGTCGTGGCGGTGGTGACCACCGTGATGTCCATGCCCCGCTGGCGATCGATCTTGTCCTGGTCGATCTCGTGGAACACCGACTGCTCGGTCAGACCGAACGTGTAGTTGCCGTGCCCGTCGAGCTTGCGCCCGTCGAGACCGCGGAAGTCGCGGATACGCGGCAGCGCGATCGACAGCAGCCGGTCCAGGAACTCCCACATCCGGTCGCCGCGCAGGGTCACCTTCGCGCCGATCGGCATGCCCTCGCGGAGCTTGAACTGCGCGATGGACTTGGTCGCCTTCCGCACCTGCGGCTTCTGGCCGGTGATCGTGGCGAGGTCGCGGACCGCGCCGTCGATCAGCTTGGCGTCGCGAGCGGCCTCGCCGACACCCATGTTAACGACGATCTTGACCAGCCGCGGCACCTGCATCGCGTTGCCGTAGTTGTGCTGCTCCTGCAGCTTGGCCACGATCTCGTTGCGGTACCGCTCCTTGAGGCGCGGCATGGTCTTGGTTTCGGTAGCCGTGGTCATCACAGGTCCTTACCGGTGCTACGCGCGATGCGGACCTTCTGGCCGTTGTCGTCGATCCGGTAACCGACGCGGGTCGGCTTCCCGTCGGAGTCCAGGACCTGCACGTTCGAGACGTGGATCGGGGCCTCCTGGGTGACGATGCCACCGGTCTTGGCGCCACGCTGGGTGGTGCTGATGCGGGTGTGCTTCTTGACCCGGTTCACGCCCTCGACCAGGACCTTGTCCTGCCGCGGGTAGGCCGCGATGACCTTGCCCTTGGCACCCTTGTCCTTGCCGGCGATGACGACGACCGTGTCGCCCTTCTTGACCTTCACGGTCACAACACCTCCGGCGCGAGAGAGATGATCTTCATGAACCGCTTGTCCCGCAGCTCCCGACCCACCGGGCCGAAGATACGGGTACCGCGCGGGTCCCCGCCGTCCTTGATGATGACGGCGGCGTTCTCGTCGAAGCGGATGTACGAACCGTCCGGCCGACGCCGCTCCTTGGCGGTGCGGACGACGACCGCCTTGACGACGTCGCCCTTCTTGACGCCGGCACCCGGGATCGCGTCCTTGACGGTGGCCACGATGACGTCGCCGATGCTCGCGTAGCGCCGACCGGAGCCACCGAGAACCCGGATGCACAGGATCTCCCGGGCACCCGTGTTGTCGGCGACGCGCAGTCGCGACTCCTGCTGAATCACGTCTATCTCCTATGTCTGCCGGTTCTCCGGCCGCCCGCTGGGCGGCCGGAGCCTGGCGGAACTTCGCCCGACCGTTTCGGCGGCCGAGCTCGAGCCTTCGCTACTTGGCCTTCTCGAGGATCTCCACGAGCCGCCACCGCTTGGTGGCGGAGAGCGGCCGGGTCTCCATGATCGTGACCCGGTCGCCGATCCCGGCGGAGTTCTGCTCGTCGTGGACCTTCAGCTTGCGGGTACGGCGCATGATCTTGCCGTACAGCGCGTGCTTGACCCGGTCCTCGACCTCGACCACGACGGTCTTTTCCATCTTGTCGCTGACCACGAGGCCCTCACGCACCTTACGGCGGGCCCGCGCGGCGGCGGTGGTGTTCTCGCTCATGATGCAGTCACCTCAGTCGGCGCGGCCGAGAGACCCAGCTCGCGCTCACGCATGATCGTGTAGATCCGGGCGATCTCCCGACGGATGACCTGCAGCCGCCGGTTGTTGTCCAGCTGCCCGGTTGCGGCCTGCACGCGGAGGTTGAACAGCTCCGCCTTGGCCTCACGCAGCTTCGTGACCAGCTCCTCCTCGGAGAGCTCACGCAGCTCGGAAGGCTTGACGCCCGCTGCCATCAGGATTCACCCACTTCGCGCGTAACAATGCGGCACTTCATCGGGAGCTTGTGGATCGCGCGACGCATCGCCTCTCGCGCGATCTGCTCGTTGGGGAAGGACATCTCGAAGAGAACCCGCCCCGGCTTGACGTTGGCGACCCACCACTCGGGCGAACCCTTACCGGAACCCATGCGGGTTTCCGCCGGCTTCTTGGTGAGGGCCTGGTCCGGGAAGATCGTGATCCAGACCTTGCCGCCACGCTTGATGTGGCGGGTCATCGCGATACGCGCCGACTCGATCTGCCGGTTGGTCACGTACGCCGGCTCGAGAGCCTGGATCCCGAACTCGCCGAACACCACCCGGTTACCACCCTTGGACGCGCCGTGGCGGTCCGGGTGGTGCGGCTTGCGGAAGCCCTTCGGGGGCTTGCGCGGCATCAGCATCTGTCAGCCCTCCTGCTGCGTTTCTGCCGGCTGAGTGGCGGCCGCGGCGACAGCGCCGGCGTCCACCGGGTCGCCGGCCGGCGTCTCCGCCTGCTGCGCGATGGTGGTCGCCGCAGCGCGGCCGGCCTCGGTGCCACCGGCGGTCGTGCCGGACGAACCCGACCGGCCACGGCGCGGCCGCTCAGGCCGGTCGCCACGGTCACGGCGCGGGCCGCGGGACGGAGCCGCCTCGGCCGGAGCCTCCCGGCCCGGAACGGCGTCGCCCTTGTAGATCCAGACCTTCACGCCGATCCGGCCGAAGGTGGTACGGGCCTCGAAGAAGCCGTACTCGATGTTGGCCCGCAGCGTGTGCAGCGGAACCCGACCCTCGCGGTAGAACTCGGTCCGGCTCATCTCGGCGCCGCCGAGACGGCCCGAGACCTGAACCCGGATGCCCTTGCAGGCCGGGTTCTTCATCGCGGACTGCATCGACTTGCGCATGGCCCGACGGAAGCTGACCCGGCTGGAGAGCTGCTCGGCGACGCCCTGGGCGACCAGCTGCGCGTCCGACTCGGGGTTCTTCACCTCGATGATGTTCAGCTGCACCTGCTTGCCGGTGAGCTTCTCCAGCTCGCCGCGGATCCGGTCCGCCTCGGCACCCTTACGGCCGATCACGATGCCCGGACGGGCGGTGTGGATGTCAACCCGGACCCGGTCCCGGGTGCGCTCGATGTCGACCTTGGAGATCCCGGCGCGCTCGAGGCCCTTGGACATCATCCGGCGGATCTTGACGTCCTCGCCGATGTAGTCCTTGTAGAGCTTGTCCGCGAACCAGCGGGACTTCCAGTCGGTCGAGATGCCGAGCCGGAACCCAGTGGGGTGAACCTTCTGACCCATTACTCGGCACCCTCCGTCGTGCTCTGCGTGTCGGCAGCCTCGGCCTGCTTCGCCGGGGCGGCCTTCTTCGCCGACTTCTTCGGCGCCGCTGGCGCGACCGCCTCGACCGCCACGGTGATGTGGCAGGTGCGCTTGCGGATCCGGTAGGCCCGGCCCTGCGCACGCGGCCGGAACCGCTTCATGGTCGGGCCCTCGTCGACGAAAGCCTCGCTGACGAGCAGCGCGTCAGGGTCCAGCCGCTCGTTGTTCTCCGCGTTGGCGATCGCGCTCGCGAGCACCTTGTACACCTGCTCGCTCGCAGCCTGCGGCGCGAACTGCAGCACCGTGAGAGCCTCCTTCGCGGGCAGGCCGCGGACGAGGTTGACCACCCGGCGCGCCTTCATCGGCGAGATGCGCACGTGTCGCGCAACCGCCCGCGCGCCCGGAAGCACCGGAGCGTCGCCCTTTCCTGGCATCGCTGTAACCCCTTGTTCCTCTATCCGTATGCCCGCGGCGTCAGCGCCGGCGGCTCTTCCGGTCGTCCTTCTCGTGACCCTTGAACGTGCGGGTCAGCGCGAACTCGCCGAGCTTGTGCCCGACCATCGCCTCGGTCACGAACACGGGGACGTGCTTGCGCCCGTCGTGCACGGCGATCGTGTGCCCGAGCATCTCGGGGATGATCGTCGAGCGCCGCGACCAGGTCTTGATGACGTTCTTCGAGCCCTTGTCGTTCTGCGTCTCCACCTTCTTGAGCAGGTGGTCGTCGATGAACGGGCCCTTCTTCAGGCTGCGAGGCATGCTCTATCTCCCTCAGCCGCGCTTACGCGTGGCGTAGCGGCGGCGGACGATCAGCCGGTCGCTCGGCTGGCCCTTACGACGGGTGCGGCCCTCGGGCTTACCCTGCGGGTTGACCGGGTGGCGACCACCGGAGGTCTTACCCTCACCACCACCGTGCGGGTGGTCGACCGGGTTCATGGCGACACCACGGACGGTCGGGCGCTTGCCCTTCCACCGCATCCGGCCGGCCTTGCCCCAGTTGATGTTCGACTGGTCGGCGTTGCCGATCTCGCCGATGCTGGCGCGGCAGCGCACGTCGACCCGCCGGATCTCGCCGGACGGCATGCGGAGGGTCGCGTACGCGCCCTCACGGCCGAGCAGCTGGATGCCGACGCCGGCCGAACGCGCCAGCTTGGCGCCACCGCCGGGACGAAGCTCCACGTTGTGGATCGTCGTACCGACCGGGATGTTGCGCAGCGGCAGGTTGTTGCCCGGCTTGATGTCGGCGCCCGGGCCCGACTCGATCGCGTCGCCCTGCTTCAGGTCCTTCGGCGCGAGGATGTAGCGCTTCTCGCCGTCGGCGTAGTGCAGCAGCGCGATACGCGCGGTGCGGTTCGGGTCGTACTCGATGTGGGCGACCTTGGCCGGGATGCCGTCCTTGTCGACCCGCTTGAAGTCGATCAGACGGTACTGGCGCTTGTGACCGCCACCGTGGTGCCGCGTGGTGATCCGGCCGTGGGCGTTACGCCCGCCCTTCTTCGGCAGCGGAGCCAGCAGCGACTTCTCCGGCGTGGACCGGGTGATCTCGGCGAAGTCGGCGACGCTGGAGCCACGGCGGCCCGGCGTCGTCGGCTTGTACTTACGGATAGCCATTGTCTACACCCCTCAGCTGACCGGGCCGCCGAAGGCCTCGATACGGTCTCCGTCAGCCAGCTTCACGATCGCCCGCTTGGTGGCCTTGCGCTGACCGAAGCCGGTCTTGGTGCGCTTGCGCTTGCCCTGGCGGTTGAGCGTGTTGACCGTCAGGACGCGGACGTTGAAGATCTGCTGGATAGCGATCTTGATCTCGGTCTTGTTCGCGTCCGGGTGCACCAGGAAGGTGTACCAGTTCCGGTTCAGCTCGCTGTAGCTCTTCTCCGAGACGACCGGCGCGACGATGACGTCACGCGGATCGGCGATCGTGCTCACTTGCCACCCTCCTCGGTGGTCTCGGCGGGAACACCGAGGAACTCGTCCAGGGCGTCCTTGGTGAAGACCACGTCGTCGGCCACCAGCACGTCGTACGTGTTGAGCTGGCCGGCCTCGATCAGGTGCACCCGCGGCTCGTTGCGCAGCGACACCCAGTTCAGCTCGTCGGCGCTGCTCAGCACGACCAGAACCCGACGGGCCCCGGTGAACTTCGCCAGCGCGGTCAGCGCCGCCTTCGTCGACGGCTTCTCGCCGGAGACGAACGACTCGACGACGTGCACCTGGCCGGCGCGAGCCCGGTCGGAGAGGGCGCCACGCAGGGCGGCGGCCTTCATCTTCTTCGGGGTGCGCTGGCTGTAGTCGCGCGGCACCGGGCCGTGGACCACGCCACCGCCGGCGAACTGCGGCGCGCGGGTCGAGCCCTGGCGGGCACGACCGGTGCCCTTCTGCTTGTAAGGCTTCTTGCCGCCGCCGGACACCTCGCCGCGGGTCTTGGCCTTGTGCGTGCCCTGACGGGCCGCCGCGAGCTGGGCCACCACGACCTGGTGCATCAGGGCGACGTTCGCCTGGACGTCGAAGATGTCGCCGGGCAGCTCGACGGAGCCGCTCTTGGCGCCTTCGACGTTGAGGACGTCAACGGTGGTCACTTGGCCGCACCGCCCTTCTTCGCCTTGGTCTTGGCCGCGGTACGGACCAGGACCAGCGCGCCCTTGGGGCCGGGGATGGCGCCACGGACGAGCAGGAGGTTGTTCTCGGTGTCGACCGCCTGGACGGTCAGGTTCTGGACGGTGTAGCGAACGCCACCCATCCGGCCGGCCATCCGGGTGCCCTTGAAGACACGACCCGGGGTGGCGCAGGCGCCGATGGAGCCCGGCGAGCGGTGCTTGCGCTCGACACCGTGGCTGGCGCGCAGACCGTGGAAGCCGTGCCGCTTCATCGGGCCGGCGTAGCCCTTGCCCTTGGTCTTGCCGGTGACGTCGATGACGACGCCCGCCGGGAACTCCTCGACCGTGACCTCCTGGCCCAGCGAGTAGTCGGCGGCGTCGGCGGTGCGCAGCTCGACGATGTGCCGGCGCGGCGCCACGTCCGCCTTCGCGTAGTGCCCGCTGACCGGCTTCTTGACCTTGCGCGGGTCGATCGTGCCGTACGCCAGCTGGACCGCGGAGTAACCGTCCTTCTCGGCGCTACGAACCTGGCTGACGACGCACGGGCCGGCCTGAACCACGGTCACGGGAACAACCTTGTTGTTGTCCCAGACCTGGGTCATGCCGAGCTTGGCGCCCAGGATCCCCTTGACTTGCCTGTCCATTTGTCCGATCCCTACAGCTTGATCTCGATGTCGACGCCAGCCGGCAGGTCGAGGCGCATGAGCGAGTCGACCGTCTTCGGGGTCGGGTCGATGATGTCGATCAGCCGCTTGTGCGTGCGCATCTCGAAGTGCTCGCGCGAGTCCTTGTACTTGTGCGGCGAGCGGATAACGCAGAAACGGTTGATCTCCGTGGGCAGCGGCACCGGGCCCGCGACCTGCGCCCCGGTACGCGTCACCGTCTCGACGATCTTCCGCGCCGAGGAGTCGACGACCTCGTGGTCATAGGCCTTGAGCCGGATGCGGATCTTCTGTCCCGCCATGGTGGCTTCTGTTCCTTCTCTCGATGCCGCTGTGTTGCGGGCGCCTGCACCGGCTGGTGCAGGCCCACTTCGCCGACCCCCGCGGTCGGGCGTGTCGCGCCCTCGGATCAGGCTCCGCCCCGGGACTCCGGAGCGATTCGCTGACCGCGCGGTGGGTCAAGACGCCGATCGCATCACAGCGATCTGGACGCCGTGCGAGGGTGGTTGATCACCAGTGGTGATCAACCACCCTACGCGCGACTGTTTGTCTTTCCCGGAGGTCCAGCTTCGCCGGACACGGGCGACTAACCGTCGTTGCGCAACCTGACCAGTATGCCGTACGGACGCACGGCAACGCCAATCGGGTTACCTAGCTCACTTGAGGATCTTGGTGACGCGACCAGCGCCGACCGTACGGCCACCCTCGCGGATCGCGAACTTGAGGTTGTCCTCCATGGCGATCGGCTGGATCAGCTTCACGGTCATGGAGGTGTTGTCGCCCGGCATGACCATCTCGGTGCCCTCGGGCAGCGTGACGACACCGGTGACGTCCGTGGTCCGGAAGTAGAACTGCGGACGGTAGTTCTGGAAGAACGGGGTGTGCCGGCCGCCCTCCTCCTTGGAGAGGATGTAGACCGTCGCCTCGAACTCCGTGTGCGGGGTCGTGGTGCCCGGCTTGATGACGACCATGCCGCGCTCGACGTCCTCGCGCTTGGTGCCACGCAGCAGCAGACCCACGTTCTCGCCTGCGCGGGCGTCGTCCAGGGTCTTCCGGAACATCTCGATCGCGGTGACCTTGGTCTTGAAGCCCTTCTCCTTGATGCCGACGACCTCGACGTCCTCGTTCGGCAGGAGAACGCCGCGCTCGACACGACCGGTGACGACGGTGCCACGACCGGTGATCGTGAACACGTCCTCGACGGGCATGAGGAACGGCTTCTCGGTCTCGCGCTCCGGCTGCGGGATCGCGGTGTCGACCGCGCTCATCAGCTGGAGCAGCTTCTCGGTCCAGACCGGGTCGCCCTCGAGCGCCTTCAGCGCGGAGACCTGGACGACCGGCAGGTCGTCACCCGGGTACTCCTGCGACGAGAGCAGCTCGCGGACCTCGAGCTCGACGAGCTCCAGGAGCTCCTCGTCGTCGACCATGTCGCTCTTGTTGAGCGCCACGACGATGTACGGCACACCGACCTGACGGGCCAGCAGCACGTGCTCGCGGGTCTGCGGCATCGGGCCGTCGGTCGCCGCCACCACCAGGATCGCGCCGTCCATCTGCGCGGCACCGGTGATCATGTTCTTGATGTAGTCGGCGTGACCGGGGCAGTCGACGTGCGCGTAGTGCCGCGCCTCGGTCTGGTACTCGACGTGCGCGATGGAGATCGTGATACCACGAGCCTTCTCCTCGGGCGCCTTGTCGATCTCGTCGAACGGCGTGTACGGGTTCAGGTCCGGGTACTGGTCGTGCAGGACCTTGGTGATGGCCGCCGTCAGCGTCGTCTTACCGTGGTCGATGTGACCAATGGTGCCGATGTTGACGTGCGGCTTAGTCCGCTCGAACTTAGCCTTCGCCACTGGTGTCCTCCTGTGGACTTCTTGGTTCGTTCGCCCCGGCGCGCCGGTCGGCGCTTAGGACTCTGTCGACAGCCTTTCCGGCCTGGCGGCCGGAGAGCCTTTGTGGGTTCTGCGGCGATGAAGCCTACAGGCCCGGATTCACACAGCCCGACCGAGGTGGCCGCGGGCGGGAGAACCCTCCCGCGACCGTCCCCGGCTCATCGGACTCAGCTCAGGTGAGCGTCACTCACCGGTCGCCTTGGCGATGATCTCCTTGGCCACGCTCTGCGGAACCTCGGCGTAGGAGTCGAACTGCATGCTGTAGCTAGCCCGGCCCTGGGTCTTCGACCGCAGGTCGCCGACGTAGCCGAACATCTCCGACAGCGGCACCAGGGCCCGGACGACGCGAGCGCCGCTGCGCTCCTCCATCGCCTGGATGATGCCCCGCCGGGAGTTGAGGTCGCCGATGACGTCACCCATGTTTTCCTCAGGGGTGGTGACCTCAACGGCCATCATCGGCTCGAGCAGTGCGGGGTCGGCCTTGCGGGCCGCCTCCTTCATCACCATCGAGCCGGCGATCTTGAACGCCATCTCCGACGAGTCGACCTCGTGGTACTGGCCGTCCAGCAGCGTCAGCTTGACACCCACCAGCGGGAAGCCGGCGAGGATGCCGTACTGCATGGCGTCCTGGGCGCCCGCGTCCACCGACGGGATGAACTCCCGAGGGATGCGGCCACCGGTGACGGCGTTGGCGAACTCGTAGGTCGGCGCGTCGTTGCCCAGGGGCAGCGGCTCGAGACTCACGATCACCCGGGCGTACTGGCCGGAACCACCGGTCTGCTTCTTGTGGGTGTACTCGATCTTGTCCACCTTGCGGCGGACGGTCTCGCGGTACGCCACCTGCGGCTTACCGATGTTCGCCTCGACGTTGAACTCGCGGCGCATCCGGTCGACCAGGATGTCCAGGTGCAGCTCGCCCATGCCGGAGATGACCGTCTGACCGGTCTGGTCGTCCAGCTTGACGCGGAAGGTCGGGTCCTCCTCGGCCAGCCGCTGGATGGCGGTGCTGAGCTTCTCCTGGTCGGCCTTGGTCTTCGGCTCGATGGCCACCTCGATGACCGGCTCCGGGAAGGTCATCGACTCCAGGATGACCGGGTTCGCCGGGTCGCACAGGGTGTCACCGGTGGTGGTCTGCTTCAGACCCTGCACCGCGATGATGTCGCCAGCCTGGGCCGAGCTGCGCTCTTCCCGCTTGTTGGCGTGCATCTGGTAGATCTTGCCGATCCGCTCCTTGCGGTCCTTGGTGGAGTTGACCACCTGGGACCCGGACTCGACCACGCCGGAGTAGACCCGGACGTAGGTGAGCTTACCGAGGTGCTTGTCGGTCTGGATCTTGAAGGCCAGGCCCGAGAACGGCTCGCTCTTGGACGGCTTCCGCTGCATCGGGGTCTCGCCGTCGGTGGCGGTGCCCTCGATGGCCGGGATGTCCAGCGGCGACGGCAGGTAGTCGATCACCGCGTCGAGCATCGGCTGGACGCCCTTGTTCTTGAACGCCGAGCCGCAGAGGACCGGGTTGGCCTTGCTGGCGATGGTCGCCCGACGGATGGCGGCCTTGATCTCCTCGACGGAGATCTCCTCGCCCTCCAGGTACTTCTCCATCACCGCGTCGTCGACGTCGGCCAGGGTCTCCATGAGCTTCTCGCGCCACTCGTTCGCGGAGTCGACCAAGTCGGCCGGGATCTCCTCGATCGCGTAGTCCTCACCCTTCTGGGTCTCCCCGCGCCAGGTGAGCGCCTTCATGTTGACCAGGTCCACGACGCCGATGTGGTCGCCCTCGAGCCCGATCGGGATCTGGAGCACCAGCGGGGTGGCGTTCAGCCGGTCGATCATCATCTGCACGCAGCGGAAGAAGTCGGCACCGGTCCGGTCGAGCTTGTTGACGAAGCACATCCGGGGGACGTTGTACTTGTCGGCCTGGCGCCAGACGTTCTCCGTCTGCGGCTCCACGCCGGCGACACCGTCGTAGACCGCGACCGCACCGTCCAGCACCCGCAGCGACCGCTCGACCTCGACCGTGAAGTCGACGTGGCCGGGCGTGTCGATGATCTGGATCGTGTGGCCCTTCCACTCACACTTGGTAGCAGCGGAGGTGATGGTGATACCACGCTCCTGCTCCTGCTCCATCCAGTCCATGACGGCGGCGCCCTCGTGGACCTCACCGATCTTGTACGTGATACCGGTGTAGAAGAGGATCCGCTCGGTGGTCGTGGTCTTACCGGCATCGATGTGCGCCATGATGCCGATGTTGCGTACGTTGGCGAGCGCGTCTGCGGCGGCCACTTCAATCCCTACTTATCGTCGTCTCGACACAACTGGTGGCGGTTCCGGCGCCGGTCCGGCGCCGGAACCAGGGTGTTACCAGCGGTAGTGCGCGAAGGCCTTGTTGGACTCCGCCATCTTGTGCGTGTCCTCGCGCCGCTTGACGGCGGCACCCAGACCGTTGCTCGCGTCGAGCAGCTCGTTCATCAGCCGCTCGATCATGGTCTTCTCGCGACGGGCCTTGGAGTAGGTGACCAGCCAGCGCAGGCCCAGGGTGGTCGCGCGGGCGGGCCGCACCTCGACCGGAACCTGGTAGGTGGCGCCACCGACCCGACGGCTGCGGACCTCGAGGGTCGGCTTCACGTTGTCCATCGCCCGCTTGAGGGTGACGACGGGGTCGGTGCCGGACTTCTCGCGGCAGCCCTCCAGGGCGGCGTACACGATGCGCTCGGCGAGCTGACGCTTGCCGCGCAGCAGGATCTTGTTCACCAGCTGGGTGACCAGCGGCGAGTTGTACACCGGGTCAGCGACCAGCGGCTTCCGCGGAGCGGGTCCCTTACGCGGCATGTCAGCTCTTCTCCTTCTTCGCGCCGTAACGGCTGCGAGCCTGCTTGCGGTTACGGACACCCTGGGTGTCGAGCGAACCGCGGACGATCTTGTACCGCACGCCGGGGAGGTCCTTCACCCGGCCGCCGCGGACGAGCACGATCGAGTGCTCCTGCAGGTTGTGACCCACGCCCGGGATGTAGGCGGTCACCTCGATCTGGCTGCTGAGCTTGACACGCGCGACCTTGCGGAGCGCCGAGTTCGGCTTCTTGGGGGTGGTGGTGTACACGCGGGTGCACACGCCGCGCCGCTGAGGGGAACCCTTCAACGCCGGGGTCTTGGTCTTGGTCGTCTTGGCCTGGCGGCCCTTTCGGACCAGCTGCTGAATGGTGGGCACCGGGTTTCTCCGCTCCCTTCGGCCGCTGCGAAGCGACCGCGCCGTCTGCTCTAGCCGGCCGGATGGACGGCTCTCCTACATTCCAGCCAGGAGCCGCCTCGCGGCGGTCCTGGCACCCGCGGTCGGGCGTGTCGCCCGGATCGCGGCCCGGTGTCGTCGCTCGCGCTGGTCACCGGGTTTTCTGTCGCCGGCGCGCGGAACACCACGCGCCGGGTCTTGAGCTTGTGTCGTGCCGCCGCGCGATCACCGGCGGAGCCGGGTCCAGCGCACGCACGAGTTGCCCGGGCAGGCCCGGGCACAAGGGGAAAGAGTACCTACCACAGCCGCACAGGTCAAAACGGAACGGCTCGAGTGGGCTGCGTCCCAGCCCCCATGACCTCATCCCTCGTCCCCGTACGCCCGCGATGGGCACCTACGGCGTCAAGTGTACCGGCTCACCCGACGCGCGACCGCTCGGCCCCGGAGCGACCGCCGTCACGCGAACTGCAGCGCCAGGGCCAGCAGCAGGCCGAGCAGGCTCAGCCCGACACCGACGGCACCGCAGGTCAGCCCGGCCCGGGCCAGGCCGCGGCCGGAGAACCGGACCTCCGGCGGCGAGACCGGCCGGCGGATCTGCCGCAGCGCCAGCAGGCCGGTCACGATCCCGGCCGTCCCGGCGATGGTCCCCAGCACGGTGAACGCGCCCGCCGGCCAGGCACCACCGCCCCAACTGCGCCCACCGATACCGAAACAGAGCACCAGCACCGAGATCAGGATCGACACCACGCCGACGCCCAGCGAGGCGGTGGCCAGGCCGGAGGTGACCGGCGGCACGTCCAGGTGGACCACGCCGAACGGCGTACCGGGAACCGGTGCGACCCGCTTCGGCGGCCGGGCCGGCTCCCGCGGCGGCCGCGGAGCACCGCCCCAGCCGGGCTGCGCCCCGGCCGGCGGCCACCCCGGTGCGTGCTGCGCCGTCGCCGGCGGCCACCCCGGCCCGACCGGCGACGGCTGCCATGACGGTCCCGGACCGCCACCGGACGGGCCACCGGGGTACGACGAAGGGCGGGGCGCCCGGTCACCGGACCACCCGGGATCCGGGGCGGGAGTGGCCGGTGCGACAGGTGGTCCAGGGGTGCCCCACGAGTTCGCCGCAGGCATCGGGGCGGGCGCGGGCCAGGGGTTCGAGCCGGACACCGGAGCGGCCGGCGCGGAAACGGGCGGTGGGGCGTACCCGACGGAGGCGGTCTCCGGGGGCAGGCTGGACGGCTCGTCCCAGCGCGCCCCGGAGCGGTCGGCCTCGGGCGACCCGGCATCCTCCCCGGAACGTCCCGGGTCACCCTCCGCTGGCGGCACCGGTTCCGTCACGAGCCCCTCCTCCAGTCACAGCCACCGCCATGCGACGGACACCGGCCAGGCTACCGTCGCGGCGCCCGCCGGCCGGGCCCGCCGGGGAAACGATCCACCGGTGGTCAGTCCATGTTCGGCGCGAAGTCGTGCCCGAACGGCGCGTCCGCCATCCGCACCACCCCGACCACCACCGCGGTCACCACGGCCACCGCACCGAGCACCAGCCCGATCCAGGCCAGCCGCTCCCCCCGGCGCAGCCAGACGGCGCCGGTCAGGAAGCCGCCCGAGGCGTACGCCTCCCGCCGGGCCTGCCGGGAGAGCTGGAGCGCGATCGTCGCGGGCACCACCCCGCCCACGAAGAGGCCGGTCAACGCCGCGATCAGCCCAAGCGCGAAGACCGCCCGGGCTTTCGTCGCCCGGGCCGGGTCCGGGTCCAGCGGGTGGCGGGTGCCGGCGTACCCGAGGGGCACCTGCCCGGGCGCGGTCGTCATGCCCTCCATCATGCCTGTTTCCCACGGCCGCGGAGACGACGAAGCCCCCGGCCGGTGGGCCGGGGGCTTCGTCGCTGGCACTGCTTAGCGGTACGACCCGAAGTCGAAGTCGTCCAGCGGAACCGCCTGCCCGCTGGCCGGTCCGAAGCCGTAGTCGGTCTCCGGGTAGCCGGTCATCGAGTAGACCTTGGCCTTCGCCTCCTCGGTCGGCTCGACCCGGACGTTGCGGTACTTGCTGATGCCCGTACCGGCCGGGATGAGCTTACCGATGATCACGTTCTCCTTGAGGCCGACCAGCGAGTCGCTGCGCGAGTTGATCGCCGCGTCGGTCAGCACCCGGGTGGTCTCCTGGAAGGAGGCCGCCGAGAGCCAGGAGTCGGTGGCCAGCGAGGCCTTGGTGATACCCATCAGCACCGGGCGACCGGCGGCGGGCTCGCCACCCTCGCCGACGAGCCGGCGGTTCTCCGACTCGAAGAGCGCCCGGTCGACCAGCACGCCCGGCAGGAACTCGGTCGAGCCGGAGTCGATGACCGTCACCCGCTTGAGCATCTGGCGGATGATGATCTCGATGTGCTTGTCGTGGATGAGTACACCCTGCGAGCGGTAGACCTCCTGGACCTCCTGGGTCAGGTGGACCTGGACCGCGCGCGGGCCGAGGATGCGCAGCAGCTCGTGCGGGTCGATGGTGCCCTCGGTGAGCTTCTCGCCGACCTCGACGTGGTCCCCGTCGTGGGTACGCAGCCGCACCCGCTTGGAGATCTTGTCGTAGACGATCTCGTCGCTGCCGTCGTCCGGCACCACGATGATCTTCCGCGACCGCTCGCCGTCCTCGATCCGGATCCGGCCGGGGGTGTCGGCGATGGGCGCCTTGCCCTTCGGGATCCGGGCCTCGAAGATCTCCTGGACACGGGGCAGACCCTGGGTGATGTCCTCACCCGCGACACCACCGGTGTGGAAGGTACGCATCGTCAGCTGCGTACCCGGCTCACCGATCGACTGGGCGGCGATGATGCCGACCGCCTCGCCGACGTCCACGGTCTTGCCTGTCGGCAGCGAGCGGCCGTAGCACGCGCCGCAGACGCCCAGCTTCGACTCGCAGGTGAGCACGCTGCGCACCCGCACCGTCTCCACCCCGGCGGCGACGATCTTGTCGACCCCGATGGAGTTGATGTCCTCGCCCCGGTGGGCGACGACGGTGCCGTCCGGCCCCTTGATGTCGTCGGCCAGGGTCCGGGCGTGCACGCTGGTCTCGGCGTGCTCGTGCACGACCAGCTTGCCGTCGACCCGCTCGCCGATCTGCATCGGGATGGCCCGGTCGGTGCCGCAGTCCTCCTCGCGGATGATGACGTCC
Source organism: Micromonospora siamensis (assembly GCF_900090305.1). Classification (NCBI taxonomy): domain Bacteria; kingdom Bacillati; phylum Actinomycetota; class Actinomycetes; order Micromonosporales; family Micromonosporaceae; genus Micromonospora; species Micromonospora siamensis. The sequence continues at coordinate 6,118,682 of NZ_LT607751.1, forward strand.
TGCGAGACGTCCACCAGACGCCGGGTCAGGTAACCCGAGTCGGCGGTACGCAGGGCGGTGTCCGCGAGACCCTTACGGGCACCGTGCGTGGAGATGAAGTACTCCAGCACGGACAGACCCTCCCGGTACGACGCCTTGATGGGTCGCGGGATGATCTCGCCCTTGGGGTTGGCCACCAGACCACGGATCGCCGCGATCTGCCGGAGCTGGAGCAGGTTACCGCGGGCACCCGAGTTGATCATCTTCCACAGCGGGTTCTCCTGCGGCAGCGCGGTGTCCATCTCCTTGGCGACCTCGTTGGTCGCCTTGGTCCAGATCTCGATGAGCTCGCCGCGACGCTCCTCGGCGGTCATCAGACCACGCTGGTACTGCTTGTCGATCCGGTCGGCTTCCTTCTCGTACCGCTCCAGGATCTCCCGCTTGCGCGGCGGAGCGATGACGTCCTCCATGCCGATGGTGACGCCGGACCAGGTGGCCCAGTGGAAGCCGGCCTCCTTGAGGCCGTCCAGGGTGGCCGCCAGGGCCACCTTCGGGAAGCGCTCGGCGAGGTCGTTGACGATCGCGGAGAGCTGACCCTTGCGGATCTCGTAGTTCACGAAGCGGTAGCCCTGCGGCAGCGTCTCGTTGAACAGCACCCGGCCGAGCGTGGTCTCCACGGTCAGCGGGTCACCCTCGGTCCAGTCCTCCGGCGCGACCCACGGCTCGGCGCCGCGGCCGTTGTCGACCCCGATCACGCCGTGCAGACGGATCTTGACCGGCGTCTGGAGGTGCAGCTCACCGTTGTCGAAGGCCATCCGGGCCTCGGCGTCCGAGCTGAACGCCCGGCCCTCGCCCTTGCCACCCGGGGTCAGGTGGGTCAGGTGGTAGAGACCGATGACCATGTCCTGGGTGGGCATGGTGACCGGCTTGCCGTCGGCCGGCTTGAGGATGTTGTTCGACGACAGCATCAGGATCCGCGCCTCGGCCTGGGCCTCGGCGGACAGCGGCACGTGGACCGCCATCTGGTCACCGTCGAAGTCGGCGTTGAAGGCGGTGCAGACCAGCGGGTGGATCTGGATCGCCTTGCCCTCGACCAGCTGCGGCTCGAAGGCCTGGATGCCGAGGCGGTGCAGGGTCGGCGCGCGGTTGAGCAGCACCGGGTGCTCGCCGATGACCTCTTCCAGCACGTCCCACACGACCGGGCGCTGCCGCTCGACCATCCGCTTGGCGGACTTGATGTTCTGGGCGTGGTTGAGGTCGACCAGCCGCTTCATCACGAACGGCTTGAACAGCTCCAGCGCCATCTGCTTGGGCAGGCCGCACTGGTGCAGCTTCAGCTTCGGGCCGACCACGATGACCGAACGGCCGGAGTAGTCGACGCGCTTGCCGAGCAGGTTCTGCCGGAACCGGCCCTGCTTGCCCTTGAGCATGTCGGAGAGCGACTTCAGCGGGCGGTTACCCGGGCCGGTGACCGGCCGGCCGCGACGGCCGTTGTCGAACAGCGCGTCGACGGCCTCCTGGAGCATCCGCTTCTCGTTGTTGACGATGATCTCGGGCGCGCCGAGGTCGATCAGCCGCTTGAGGCGGTTGTTCCGGTTGATCACGCGGCGGTACAGGTCGTTCAGGTCGGAGGTCGCGAAGCGGCCACCGTCGAGCTGCACCATCGGGCGCAGGTCCGGCGGGATGACCGGGACGCAGTCCAGGACCATGCCGAGCGGCGAGTTGCGGGTGTTCAGGAACGCCGCGACGACCTTCAGCCGCTTGAGCGCGCGAATCTTCCGCTGGCCCTTGCCGGAGCGGATCGTCTCGCGCAGGCTCTCGGCCTCGGCGTCCAGGTCCATGTTCTGGACCAGGGCCTTGATGGCCTCGGCGCCCATGCCGCCGGTGAAGTACTCGCCGAACCGGTCGCGCAGCTCGCGGTAGAGCAGCTCGTCGGTGACCAGCTGCTTCGGCTCCAGCTTGCGGAAGGTGTCGAGCACCTCGTCCAGGCGGTCGATCTCGCGCTGGGCCCGGTCGCGGATCTGGCGCATCTCGCGCTCTCCGCCCTCCTTGACCTTGCGCCGGACGTCCGCCTTGGCACCCTCGGCCTCCAGCTCGGCCAGGTCGGCCTCCAGCTTGGCGGCGCGCTTCTCGATCTCCGAGTCGCGGCTGTTCTCGGACTGCCGCTTCTCGGCGAGGATCTCGTTCTCGATGGTCGAGAGGTCACGGTGACGCGACTCGGCGTCCACGCTCGTCACGACGTACGAGGCGAAGTAGATGATCTTCTCGAGGTCCTTGGGGGCGAGGTCCAGCAGGTAGCCCAGCCGGCTCGGCACGCCCTTGAAGTACCAGATGTGGGTCACCGGAGCGGCCAGCTCGATGTGCCCCATCCGCTCACGACGGACCTTGGAACGGGTCACCTCGACGCCACAGCGCTCGCAGATGATGCCCTTGAAGCGGACCCGCTTGTACTTACCGCAGTAGCACTCCCAGTCCCGCTGCGGACCGAAGATCTTCTCGCAGAAGAGCCCGTCCTTTTCCGGCTTGAGCGTGCGGTAGTTGATCGTCTCGGGCTTCTTGACCTCACCGTGCGACCACTGACGGATGTCGTCGGCGGTGGCGAGGCCGATGCGCAGCTCGTCGAAGAAGTTGACGTCGAGCACTATGTCCCCTATGTCGTCGTCTTTAAAGCTAGTTAACTCGGGGGGTTCGGGGCGGGGTGACCGGCGGAAGGATCAAGCCTGACCTCGCGGGTTCCAGCGCGCTCGCTTCGCATCGCGCCCTGGAACCCGCGCTGGAGCCGGTCACCCCGCCCCGAACCACCACCTCACACCTCTTCGACCGAGCTCGGCTCGCGCCGGGACAGGTCGATGCCCAGCTCCTCCGCGGCCCGGAACACCTCGTCGTCGGTCTCGCGCATCTCCAGGGCCACGCCGTCGCTGGAGAGCACCTCGACGTTGAGGCACAGCGACTGCAGCTCCTTGAGCAGCACCTTGAACGACTCCGGGATGCCCGGCTCGGGAATGTTCTCGCCCTTGACGATGGCCTCGTAGACCTTGACCCGGCCGAGGACGTCGTCGGACTTGATGGTCAGCAGCTCCTGCAGGGCGTAGGCGGCGCCGTACGCCTGCATGGCCCAGCACTCCATCTCACCGAAGCGCTGGCCGCCGAACTGGGCCTTACCGCCCAGCGGCTGCTGCGTGATCATCGAGTACGGACCGGTCGACCGAGCGTGGATCTTGTCGTCGACCAGGTGGTTGAGCTTCAGGATGTAGACGTACCCGACCGCGATCGGGTCCGGCAGCGGCTCACCGGAACGACCGTCGAACAGCTGCGCCTTACCCGTACGCCCGATCAGCTGCTTGCCGTCCCGGTTGGGCAGGGTCGACGCGAGCAGACCGGAGATCTCCTCCTCGCGGGCACCGTCGAAGACCGGGGTGGCCACGTTGGTGTCCGGCTCGGACTCGTGCGCCTCGATCGAGCGGAGCTGACGCTTCCACTCCTCGTCGTCGCCCTCGACCTTCCAACCGGTCTTGGCCACCCAGCCGAGGTGGGTCTCCAGCACCTGCCCGATGTTCATCCGGGAAGGCACACCCAGCGGGTTCAGCACGATGTCGACCGGCGTTCCGTCCTCGAGGAACGGCATGTCCTCGACGGGCAGGATCTTGGAGATGACGCCCTTGTTGCCGTGCCGGCCGGCGAGCTTGTCGCCGTCCTGGATCTTGCGCTTCTGGGCGACGTAGACCCGGACCAGCTCGTTGACGCCCGGCGGCAGCTCGTCGCCGTCCTCGCGGGAGAAGGTACGCACACCGATGACCGTGCCGGTCTCGCCGTGCGGCACCTTCAGCGAGGTGTCCCGGACCTCACGCGCCTTCTCACCGAAGATCGCGCGGAGCAGCCGCTCCTCCGGGGTCAGCTCGGTCTCGCCCTTGGGCGTGACCTTGCCGACCAGGATGTCGCCGGGGACGACCTCGGCGCCGATCCGGATGATGCCCCGCTCGTCCAGGTCCGCCAGCATCTCCTCGGAGACGTTGGGGATGTCGCGGGTGATCTCCTCCGGGCCGAGCTTGGTGTCCCGGGCGTCGACCTCGTGCTCCTCGATGTGGATCGAGGTGAGCACGTCCTGCTGCACGAGGCGCTGCGACAGGATGATCGCGTCCTCGTAGTTGTGGCCCTCCCAGCACATGAACGCCACGAGCAGGTTGCGCCCGAGCGCCATCTCGCCCTCGTCGGTGCACGGACCGTCGGCGATGACCTGACCGGCCTCGACGCGGTCGCCCTCGAAGACGACCGGCTTCTGGTTGACGCAGGAGCCGGCGTTGGAGCGGCGGAACTTGTGCAGCAGGTACGTCCGGCGGTGGCCGTCGTCCTGGTGGATGGTGATGTAGTCCGCGCAGAGGTCCTCGATGAGACCCCCGACCTCGGCCACCACGACGTCACCGGCGTCGACCGCGGCACGGTATTCCATGCCGGTGCCGACCAGCGGCGACTCCGCCTTCACCAGCGGCACGGCCTGCCGCTGCATGTTCGCGCCCATCAGGGCCCGGTTGGCGTCGTCGTGCTCGAGGAACGGGATCATCGCGGTCGCGACCGAGGTCATCTGCCGCGGCGACACGTCCATGTAGTCGACGGCGCTGGGGACGACGTCCTCGGTCTCACCGCCCTTACGACGGCACAGGACCCGGTCCTCGGCGAAGGTGCCGTCCGACTTCAGCGGGGCGTTGGCCTGCGCCTTGACGAACCGGTCCTCCTCGTCCGCGGTCAGGTAGTCGATCTGGTCGGTGACCCGACCGTCGATGACCTTCCGGTACGGCGTCTCGATGAAGCCGAACGGGTTGACCCGGGCGAAGGTGGAGAGCGCGCCGATCAGGCCGATGTTCGGGCCTTCCGGCGTCTCGATCGGGCACATCCGGCCGTAGTGGGACGGGTGCACGTCACGGACCTCGAAGCCGGCCCGCTCCCGGGACAGACCACCCGGGCCGAGCGCGCTCAGCCGGCGCCGGTGGGTCAGGCCCGCCAGCGGGTTGGTCTGGTCCATGAACTGGGACAGCTGCGACGTACCGAAGAACTCCTTGATCGCCGCCACCACCGGGCGGATGTTGATCAGGGTCTGCGGCGTGATCGCCTCGACGTCCTGCGTGGTCATCCGCTCGCGGACGACCCGCTCCATCCGGGAGAGACCGACCCGGACCTGATTCTGGATCAGCTCGCCCACGGTACGCAGGCGCCGGTTGCCGAAGTGGTCGATGTCGTCGGCCTCGTAGCCCTCCTCACCGGCGTGCAGCCGGCAGAGGTATTCCACGGTGGCGACGATGTCGTCCTCGGTCAGCGTGCCGGTGGTGATCGGCACGTCCAGCTCGAGCTTCTTGTTGAACTTGTAACGACCGACCTTGGCGACGTCGTACCGCTTCGGGTTGAAGAAGAGGTTGTCGAGCAGGGTCTGGGCGTTCTCACGGGTCGGCGGCTCGCCAGGGCGGAGCTTCCGGTAGATGTCGAGTAGCGCCTCGTCCTGGCCGGCGATGTGGTCCTTCTCGAGCGTCGTCATCATGAGCTCGGACCAGCCGAACTTCTCACGGATCTGCTCGGCCGACCATCCGATGGCCTTCAGCAGGACCGTGACGGCCTGCCGGCGCTTGCGGTCGATGCGGACGCCGACGGTGTCGCGCTTGTCGATGTCGAACTCCAGCCAGGCACCCCGGCTGGGGATGACCTTGACGCTGGAGAGGTCGCGGTCGGAGGTCTTGTCCGGCTGCTTGTCGAAGTAGACGCCCGGGGACCGGACGAGCTGGCTGACCACGACGCGCTCGGTGCCGTTGATGATGAAGGTGCCCTTGGGCGTCATCATCGGGAAGTCACCCATGAACACCGTCTGGCTCTTGATCTCGCCAGTGGTGTTGTTGGTGAACTCCGCGGTCACGAAGAGCGGCGCGCAGTAGGTCAGGTCCTTCTCCTTGCACTCCTCGATCGAGGCCTTGACCTCGTCGAAGCGCGGAGCGGAGAAGGACAGCGACATGGTGCCGGAGAAGTCCTCAATGGGACTGATCTCGTCGAGGATCTCCGCGAGACCCGATCGTGCGTGCGGGTCGTCCGCCGACCGGCCCTGCCAAGCCTCGTTGCCGACGAGCCAGTCGAAGGACTCGTTCTGGATGGCAAGGAGGTTGGGGACCTCGAGGTGTTCGGTGATCCGACCGAATGAAACTCGGCGGGGAGCGAAAGCACTCGACGTACGACTGGTCTTCGCAGGGCGGGAAGCTGCCAAGATGCGTCCTTCCGAGGACCGGTGCTGCAGAACGGCTGGTACGCGTGCACTCCAATGACCCCACCAGAATTATCCGTAAACGGACATTTCCGAGCAGGGGTCAAGTCGGAAGGCAGCGCAAACTAGCAGTGTAGCCGAGAGGCTAACCGCTGTCCAGCCCACCCCGCAGGACGTTGCGGAACTTGCCTCGGAGCCCCTCAGAACGGGGCCTGCCGGGCCGCTCGGAACGCAACGCTCCTGTCGGGCCGCTCGGGTGTCGAAGCGGCGTGGTGCCGCTGCCATTACCCAAGAGGTAGCCGTTGCAAGCGCGGAAGGTCTTGCTGGTGTCAGCGTGCCTGGCAGCGTGCTCCCGCGTCAAGGGCCGGTTACGGCTCGCCGGGGTCTTTCCCTCCGGCGGGCTACCGCCACGGACGCCCCGGGCCGCTCCAGGTCGACGTCAGCCGCCCTGCTCAGGCCGTTGCTCACCGTGCCGTACCAACCACAGCGGGCGGTGATCCGTTCCCGGATCACCGCCCGCTGCGAACGCGGTGTGCCCCGACTCACGTGAGCCGGACACGCGTCAGGTCAACGCAAGGTCACTTGAGGGTGACCTTGGCACCCTCGCCCTCGAGCTTGGCCTTGGCCTTGTCGGCGGTCTCCTTGTTGGCCTTCTCCAGGACGGCCTTCGGAGCGGCCTCGACCAGGTCCTTGGCCTCCTTGAGGCCCAGGCCGGTCAGCTCACGCACGACCTTGATGACCTGGATCTTCTTGCCACCGTCAGCCTCGAGGATGACGTCGAACTCGTCCTTCTCCTCCTCGGCCGGGGCAGCGGCGGCGCCACCGGCACCACCGGCGGCGGCGACCGCGACCGGAGCGGCGGCGGTGACCTCGAAGGTCTCCTCGAACTGCTTCACGAACTCGGAGAGCTCGATCAGCGTCATCTCCTTGAACGCGTCGAGCAGCTCGTCGGTGCTGAGCTTCGCCATGTCTGGCGTCCTTTCCTGAAACTGTTAGGTAAGAATCTGGTGCGCCGGGCGGCCTCAGGCCGCCTCGGCGCCCTCCTGCTCGCGCTTCTTGTCCGCCAGGGCGGCCGCCGTACGGACGGCCTTGGAGAGCGGAGCCTGGAACAGGGCCGCGGCCTTGCTCAGGTTGCCCTTCATCGCGCCGGCCAGCTTGGCCAGCAGCACCTCGCGGGACTCCAGGTCGGCGAGCTTCGTGACCTCGGCCGCGGAAATGGCCTTGCCCTCGAAGACGCCGCCCTTGATGACGAGCTTCGGGTTGGCCTTCGCGAAGTCGCGAAGGCCCTTCGCCGCCTCGACGACGTCGCCCGAAACGAAAGTCAGCGCGGTAGGACCGGTGAACAGCTCGTCGAGGCCGGAGATACCCGCGTCGCTCGCCGCACGCTTCGCCAGCGTGTTCTTCGCGACGGTGTAGCTGGTCTCCTTGCCGAGCGAGCGCCGCAGCTGGGTGAGCTGGGAAACCGTCAGACCGCGGTACTCGGTCAGCACCGTGGCACCGGAGTTACGGAAGCTCTCGGTCAGCTCAGCGACGGCCGTGGCCTTGTCGGACCGGATCGGCTTGTCCGCCATGTCCCTCCTCTCTCGTTGCTCGAGGCTGGTCCCCGTCGACGAGCGGTGGCTCGCGACGGCGGCGGAGGCGACACGACAACGAGAAAAGCCCCGGCGCAGGGCGCACGGGGCGAGGGCCGGCCGGTCGCGTCGCAGTCGGCGGACCGCGGTTCAACACAGCCGAGTTTCGCTTACCGCCCTGCGCGGGTCGCCCGTCATCGCGGGACCTTCGACCGTGCCGGGGCACGGTGACCAGCGGTCTCTGGGTGGAACTTCGTGCAGAAGGTTACGCGACACGGCGCGTGATCGCCAAATCGCCCCTGGAGTGCGCCCGGTCACTCGACCGGACCGGCGTCAGGGGCGCACCCGGCGCCACCGGAGGTAGCCGGCCAGGACCACCGTCGTCCAGGCCCCCGCCCAGGCCGACAGCAGCCCGCCGGTGGCCGGCGCCACTCCCTGCGCCAGCGCCCGGGCGGTCGCCAGCAGCGGCGGCACCAGCCAGGGCGCCACCGAGCCGGTCAGCCCCAGCGCCAGGGTGCCGACCGCGCCGAGCGCCAGCACCGCGACGCCGTACCCGGCGGAACCGGTCACGGCCCGGCTGGCCAGGGCGCCGAGCGCCACCGCGGGTGGCAGGGCGAGCAGGTGCGCCCAGAGGCCCAGGGCCAGCCCGACCGGCAGCGACTGCTCCCCCGCCCCGGACGGCGCGACCACCCCGCCCACCACCCACGGGAAGACCAGCGCCACGGCCACCGTGCCGGCGCCGGCCAGGGCCGCCGCCAGCAGCCCGGCCGTGCGTTCCCGGGCCGGGCCCACCAGCACCAGGGCCAGCCGGCGCTGCACGTCCGGCTCCACGTCGAGCAGGATCTTGGTTTGCCAGGCCAGCACCGGGAAGAGCACCACGGCCGAGACGCCGTACGCCTCCGCCGGCCGGGCCCGACCGCCGCCGTACAGCACGGCGAGGGCCAACAGGCCGGCCAGGAGCGGGGCGACCGCCCGGCCGGTACGCAGGAAGCCGACCAGCCGCATCCGGACCAGCCCGCTCACGGCGTCGCCTCCGTCGGCGCGGGGGCGTCGGGCGGGGAGGAGTCGGCGCGTACCCGCAGGACGTGGTGGCCGTCGGCGCGCAAGCGGGCGACGGTGCCCGCCGCCCGCGCGGCCGGCACCGAGACCTCGACCACCACGTGCGCCGCCGCTGGCGCGACGGCCGCCGGCCCGGTGGCGACCGTGCCGTCGGCGACCGTCCACCGGGCGGCGCCCGGCAGCCGGACCGTCTCCCCCCGGTGGTCGCTGACCAGCACCGACCCGCCCGCTGCCAGCACCTCGTCGACCAGGCCGGGGACCAGCTCGCGGGCCGCCGCGTCCAGGCCCTCCCACGGCTCGTCGAGCACCAGCAGGCCGGGGCGGCGGAGCATCGCCTGGGCCAGGCCGACCTTCTGCGCCGTCCCCTTGGACAGCTCGGCCAACCGGACGCCCCGGAACCGGGTCAGGCCCAGCCGGTCCGTCCAGCGGTCGACCGCGCCGGCCGTGTCGGTCGCCGGCAGGCCGGCGGCCCGTCCCATGGCGGTCAGGTAGGCGTCCACGGTGAACGGCTGGTCGGCGGGGAAGCGCTCGGGCACCCAGCCCACCCGCCGGGGGCGGTCGAGCACCCTGCCCCGGGTCGGGGTGAGCACGCCGGCGGCGAGTTGCAGCAGGGTGGACTTGCCGGCCCCGTTGCGGCCCAGCACCAGCGCCACCTCGCCCGGGCCGATGGTCACCGTCGCCGCCCGCAGCACCCAGGGGCCGCCGCGCCGGTACCGGAGCCAGACGTCCTCCAGTCGCATGCCGTGAGCGTGCCACAACCGGCAGACGGAAGGGGCCCCGCCACATCCGTGGCGGGGCCCCTTCGCGGGAGGCGACGCTCAGCCCTCGGCGCCGGTCTCCTGGAGGTTCTTGACCACCTTCGGGTCGACCGGGACGCCCGGGCCCATGGTGGTGGTCAGGGTGACCTTCTTCAGGTACGTGCCCTTGGCCGCCGACGGCTTGGCGCGGAGCACCTCGTCGAGGACGGCGGCGTAGTTCTCGATCAGCTGGTTCTCGCCGAACGAGGCCTTGCCGATGATCAGGTGCAGGTTGGAGTGCTTGTCCACCCGGAAGGTGATCTTGCCGCCCTTGATGTCCTGAACGGCCTTGGTGACGTCCATGGTCACCGTGCCCGTCTTCGGGTTCGGCATCAGGCCGCGCGGGCCCAGGATCCGCGCGATCCGGCCGATCTTGGCCATCTGGTCCGGGGTGGCGATCGCCGCGTCGAAGTCCAGCCAACCGCCCTGGATCCGGGCGACCAGCTCGTCGGTGCCCACCTCGTCGGCACCGGCGGCGGCGGCCTCCTCGGCCTTCGCGCCGGCGGCGAACACGATCACGCGGGCGGTCTTACCGGTGCCGTGCGGCAGGTTGACCACGCCGCGGACCATCTGGTCCGCCTTGCGGGGGTCGACGCCGAGGCGCATCGCGACCTCGACCGTGGCGTCGAACTTGACGTTGGTGGTCTCCTTGGCCAGCTTGACGGCCTCGGCGGGGGTGTACAGCTTCGACCGGTCGATGACGTCGGCGGCCTTGCGGTAGCTCTTGCTGCGCTGCATTTCTCGATACTCCTGTGGTTGCTGGCGGGCCGCGGCGACCGCGCGCCCTCCCACGAACTGATCTGGAAGGTGGACGACGTCAGTCGTTGACGACGATGCCCATCGACCGGGCGGTGCCGGCGATGATCTTCGCAGCCTGGTCCACGTCGTTGGCGTTGAGGTCGACCATCTTCTTCTCGGCGATCTCGCGCACCTGGGTCATGGTGACCGAGCCGACCTTGTCCTTCTGCGGGACGCCGGAGCCCTTGTCCACGCCGGCGGCCTTGAGCAGCAGCCGGGCGGCGGGCGGGGTCTTCAGGACGAAGGTGAAGCTCCGGTCCTCGTACACGCTGATCTCGGCGGGGACGATGTCGCCCCGCTGGGACTCGGTCTGCGCGTTGTACGACTTGCAGAACTCCATGATGTTCACGCCGTGCTGACCGAGCGCCGGGCCGACCGGCGGAGCCGGGGTGGCCTGGCCGGCCTTCAGCTGAAGCGTGAACGTCTTGACGAGCTTCTTCTTCGGAGGCATGTCACTTCCTGGGGCTTGGAACTGGGATATGTGCCGGCCGCGGGCGCGCACGGTCAGCGCGATGCGACAGCGGCGACGTTCTAGGGTAGCGCAGCGTCCGGCCACCCCGTCCGTCGAGGCCCGTCGAAGCTCCGGCGGGCCCGGAAAGAGTACGCCGGCGGCAGGCTGGACAGCCCACCGCCGGCGAACCGGAACGTCAGATCTTGGCGACCTGGTTGAAGTTCAGCTCGACCGGCGTCTCCCGGCCGAAGATCGACACCAGCACCTTGAGCTTCTGCTGGTCGGCGTTGATCTCGCTGATCGTCGCCGGCAGCGAGGCGAACGCGCCGTCGGTGACGGTGACCGAGTCGCCGACCTCGAAGTCGAGGACCTTCACCTCGGGCTTGGCCTTCTTCTGCTCGGTCTCGACCGCCGGGGCCAGCCACTTCAGCACCTCGTCGAGGCTCAGCGGCGCCGGACGGTCGGCCCGGTCGGTCGCCCCGACGAAGCCGGTCACGCCCGGGGTGTTCCGGACACAGGAGTAGGACTCCGCGGTCAGCTCCATCCGGACCAGGATGTAGCCCGGGAAGACCTTGGCCTGCACCTGGGAACGCTTGCCGTTCTTGACCTCGACCTCTTCCCGGGTCGGCACCTCGACCTGGTAGATGAAGTCCTCCATGTCGAGGGAGGTGATCCGGGTCTCGAGGTTGGTCTTGACCTTGTTCTCGTAACCGGCGTACGAGTGGACCACGTACCAGTCACCGGGGGCGTAGCGCAGCTTCTGGCGCAGCTCGGCGACCGGGTCGAATTCCTCCTCCACCGGCTCGCTGGTCGGGAACTCAGACTCGCTGGCGGCCTCGACCGACTCGTCACCAGCCGCCGTCGCCACCGCGGACTGCTCGTCCGTGGTCTCGGCGGTCTCGTCGTACTCAGGCACGCTCGCTCACTTCCGTCACTATCGGCACATCAGGCCGGTCAGCTGGGGTTGCCGAAGACCCACAGCACGCCCTTCGCGAACGCGAAGTCGAGCAGTCCGACGATCGTCAGCATCACGGCGACGAAGGTGACCACCACGGCGGTGTAGGTCAGCAGCTCCTTGCGGGTCGGCCAGATGACCTTACGCAGCTCGGCCACGACCTCGCGGAAGAACCGCGCGATGCGGGCGAAGAGCCCGATCCGCTCGGTGTCCTTCCGGGTCTTCCGGCCGTCGGACGACTCGGCCCGGGCACGGGCCCGGGTGGCGGTGCCACCCCGGGAGACCGGCTCGTCGGTGGCGGTGGCCTCGTCGTCGGCCACGTCGTCGACGACCTCGTCGCGCTCGTCGCGCAGCTCGTCGCCGGCGTCCTCGCCGCGCCGCTTGCTCTCGGCCACTTCGCCCTCCGTAGCGGGATCTCGGGTCGCACACCGGTGGGGCGTGCGCGGCGTGTGGTCACGCCGGCCGGACCAACCGTCCCGCGACGGGCCGCGGCCGGCGGATCGACCAGGGCGGACCCGATCGCCTCGGAACCACCCCGCCGATGCCACCACCACGGGCCGGACGCCGCCGGGCGGCGGCGCGACCCACGGGAACGGTCAGGCCTGAGGCGCAGGGGTGACAGGACTTGAACCTGCAGCCTGCGGTTTTGGAGACCGCTGCTCTGCCAATTGAGCTACACCCCTGTGCGGCAACTCTCACCCCACCCGGTCGCGAACGACCGCGCAGGGGTCACTTGCCCCACGGCGGACCAGTGTACGGGTAGTCGTGCGACTTTCCCAACCGGTCCTCCCCCAGCGCGTCGGAACGCCCGTCAGGCCGGGGTGCGGACGGTCGCCCGCGCCTGCGACAGGACCTTCTCGCCCTGGCAGGTCGCGGTGACGTCGAGCCTGGTCAGGCCCTCCTCGGTGACCTCACGGACCACCGCGGAGACCTCGATCTCGGTGCCCTGGTCGTCGTCCGGGACGACCACCGGCCGGGCGAACCGCACGTTGTAGTCGACCACCGCGTCGGGCGCGCCGGCCCAGCCGGTGAGCGCGCGACCCACCAGGGCCATGGTGAACATGCCATGGGCGATGACGCCGGGCAGGCCGACCCCGGTGGCGACCCGGTCGCTCCAGTGGATCGGGTTGAAGTCGCCGGAGGCGCCGGCGTAGCGGACCAGGTCCGCGCGGGTCACCCGGAAGGTCTGGGTGGGCAGCTCCATGTCAGGCCTCCCGGCGTACGACGATCTTGGACCAGACGGTGACCACCGGCTCGCCGGCCACCGTGGCGACCTCCGTGCGGGTGGTCAGGAAGCCGTGCCCGCCGCGGGTGGTGATCTCGTCGATGCTGCTCACGCAGACCAGCTCGTCGCCGGCCACCACCGGACGGGTGTACGCGAAACGCTGGTCGCCGTGCACGACGCGGCTGTAGTCCACGCCCAGCGCGGGATCCTCGACGATCTGGGCGTTCGCGGCCATCGTGAGCACCTGGGGGAAGGTGGGCGGGGCCACCACGTCCGGATGCCCGAGCGCGCGGGCCGCCTCCGGGTCGTGGTACGCCGCGTCGGCCGCGCCGATCGCGGTGGCGAACTCGCGGATCTTTTCTCGGCCCACCTGGTAGGGGGCGGTCGGCGGATAGCTCCGGCCGACGAAGGACGGGTCCAGGGACATGCCGCCGAACCTACACGCAAAAACGATCGCCGATCCGGACGGAGGCCGGCCCATCGGGGCCGTCAGCCGTGCGGATCGGCGATCGGATGCTGCTTCGGGGACCGGGCCGGCGGTGCCGGCCGCAGGTCAGCGGGTCTCGCGGTGGACCGTGTGCTTGCCGTCCCGGGGGCAGAACTTCTTCAGCTCGATGCGGTCCGGGTCGTTACGACGGTTCTTGCGCGTGATGTAGTTGCGCTCCTTGCACTCCACACACGCCAAAGTGATCTTCGGCCGGACATCGGTCGCCTTCGCCACGGCGGAGTGCCTTCCTCGCTAGGAACAACTACGACGCATCAGCCTACGCGGAGGATGCGTGGACATGCAAAGCGGGCGCCTGTGGCGCCCGTCCCACCGACCACCGGGATTGAGCCCGGAGGACGAGAGTAGCGGTGGCCGGACTTGAACCGGCGACACAGCGATTATGAGCCGCTTGCTCTGCCATCTGAGCTACACCGCCGTGGCGGGTCCAGCCGGACCCTTTGAGCCCCCTTACGGAATCGAACCGTAGACCTTCTCCTTACCATGGAGACGCTCTGCCGACTGAGCTAAGGGGGCCTACCCGATCACCCCGGAGGGCGTCGCGCAGGGGATACATTACACGGCCTCATGGCGACCGTGAAATCGGATCCCCCGGTACGGCCTTCGCCCAGCTCAGGGCACGACACGCAGGCGTGGCAGCTCGCCCACCGTGATCGACTCCGGGTCGACCTGGGCGCCGAACCACGCCTCCAACCGCTCGTACGGCAGCGGGCGGCTGAACAGGAAGCCCTGGCCGATCTCGCAGCCGATGTCCTGGAGCAGCTCCAGGGTCAGCTCGCTCTCCACCCCCTCGGCCACCACCGCCAGGCCGAACTGCTGGGACAGGGTCACCACGGCGTTGACGATCGCCAGGTCGCCCGGGTCGGTCGCCATCCCCTGGACGAAGGAACGGTCGACCTTCACCTCGTGCACCGGCAGCCGGCGCAGGTAGGCCAGCGACGAGGAGCCGGTGCCGAAGTCGTCCACCGACAGCCGCACGCCGAGGTCCCGCAGCCGGCGCAGGGTCGGGATCGGCCGGTCGGTGCCGTCCAGGAGCCCGGTCTCGCGGATCTCGAAGGTGAGCCGCTGCGCCGGCACGCCGTACTCGGCCAGCAGGTCCCGGACCCGGTCGGGGAAGTCGCGGTCGGTGAGCGTACGCGCGGAGAGGTTGACCGCGACGGCGAGCGGCTGGGCGGCGTGTGACCAGTCCCGGCTGCGCCGCAGGCCCTCGCGGAGGACCAGCTCGGTGAGCCGGCCCAGCTGCCCGGTGTGCTCGGCCACCGCGACGAAGTCCTCCGGGGCCACCGTGCCGTGCGTCGGGTGCTCCCAGCGGGCCAGGCACTCGACGCCGACCAGCCGGCGCTCCCGGAGCGTCACCTTGGGCTGGAAGTAGACCTCCAGCTCGCCGTCCTCCAGCGCCCGGCGCAGGTCGCCGGCGAGGCCGAGGCGGCGCAGCGACCGCGACTCCAGCGCCGGGTTGAACAGCTGGACGCTGCCCGGCACCGACTTCGCCGCGGTGGCGGCCAGGTCGACCCGTTGCAGCAGGGTCGCCGCGTCGCTGCCGTGCTCCGGGTGTACGGCCACCCCGACGGCGGTGTCCACGTCGAGGGTGAGCGCGTCGAAGGCCATCTCGCCACGGATCCGCTCGCGCAGCTGGCCGGCGAGCTCCAGGGCCGCGTCCGCGCTCTCGCACCGCAACGTCACCAGGAACTCGTCCCCGCCGGCCCGCCCGACCAGGGCCGACGAGGGCGCACAGGTGCGCAGCCGCTCGGCCACCTCGGCGAGGACCCGGTCCCCGGCGGCGTGGCCGAGGGACTCGTTGACCTGCCGCAGCCCGTCGACGTCGAAGAGCAGCAGGGCGACCACCTCGCCGGGCGCCCGGATCTTCACCGCCTCCTCCAGCGCGCCGGTGATCCGGCGCCGGTTGGGCAGCTTGGTGAGCGTGTCGTGGTACGCGTCGTGGCGCAGCCGGTCGACCAGCCGGGAATTCTCCAGGGCGACGGCGGCGTGCGCGGCGACCGTCTCGAAGACGGGAAGGTCGGCCGGGGTGAAGTGACCGACGTCGCTGAGCCGGTTGACCACCTCCAGCGTGCCAATCACCACCGGCCCGGAGCGCAGCGGCACGATGATCAGATCCTTGACGTGCCCCCGGTCCAGGTCCTGGCGGAGCTCCGGCGCGTCACCGAAGGCACGGCCCACCGCGAGCCACCGGCCCCGCTTGCGGACCTGCTCGCGCAACCCGGCCGGGGTGACCGCGACGTCGAGCAGCCCCTTGTCGTCGAGTCGGGCGGTGAGCAGGACCTCCGGGTGCCGGCCCTGGGCGGGCAGCCAGAGCGTCGCGTACTCCGCCTGCATCAGGGCGCGGACCCGGCCGAGCAGGCTGTCGGCCACCAGCCCCTCCTCGCCCCGTTCGGTCATCACCCGCGTCAGGTCGTACATGTCCCCGAGGGTGCGGTGCTGGCGGAGGAACTGGGAGTACGAGCGGTAGATCATCGCCACTGCGGCCGCCAGGACGGCGATGAGCAGTGCCGACCACAGGGTGGACTCGACGGCGATCAGGATCACCAGCCCGACCACCACGTTCACCAGGGAGGCCAGCAGCGGTGCCGGGGCGGTGCGGATGACCTCCAGGGCGGCCTGCCAGCCCTGGATCAGCCCGATGACGCCACAGACCGCGGCCAGCGCCACCAGCGTGTTCGTGCCCACCGCGGCGGCCAGCACCAGCCAGGTGGCCGGTCCGACGCCCTCCGGATCCGGCAACGCCAGGAGCACCAGCCCGGCGAGCGCCGCCGCCGCGGCCGCCTTGACGACGTTGAACCACGCCTTGGGCGCGCTGAGGCGCCGGCGCAACTGGCCCACCATCGCGGCCACCGTGGCGATGACCACCACCGTGAACGGCGTCAGGTAGTGGAAGGCGAGGACCAGCGGGATCTCGGTGAGGATCAGCACGACGCTCTGCCGGCGGATCACGATGTGCAGGACCTGGGTCCCGGTCACCACAGTCGCGACCAGTACGGCCGCCGCCACCAGGAGATTTCCGGGTGGCGGCGGCCGCAGTACGGCGAGCGTGATCGCGGAGAGCGTCGCCAGCAGGGCGAGCGGTGCGGTAATGAGCCAGGCCTGATCCGGAGACCTGCGCGGAGACGGTCTACTGGTGGCCATCCCGCTCCCTCGTGATCGGATGGGGGCGGACCTAGCGGACCGTCAGGGCGCTTTCCGGGGCGAGCAGGTCGACGACGGCGTTGCTGGCGGGGGCGCCCCACTCGAAGTCCATCAAGCTGGCGTCGGCGGTGTTCTCAAGACCCCCGGCGAACGCGGCGAGAGCGATCAGCACGGCGACGCCGAGCCGGGCAAGCGTCCGACCAGACATGGTGTGCTCCTGTCAGAAAAAATGCGGGGGCGGATGTTCCACGATGGTGCCACAACGCGCGAGGCCAACAAAGCCCTCGGCAGCCCGGCTCCACCTCGGCGCCAGCAAGTCCGACCGATCGGCAGGACCGCTTGACTGGCGGGCTGATACCCGCTTTGACACGTCGATCACAGGTGGTTCAGCTGATGATCACTCAGACCTAACGAACTAACGGCCAGATACCACCCAACTACCGCGAAGTAGCCCTGTCCCCTGTGGACGCTACCGGCTGCGGGCGGTCAGGCGTCGCGAGGTGCCGGCACACCGGCCCACGGCATGGGCAACGAGTGTCGTTGGAGCACCGTGTCGAGCACGTCACTGATCGTCTGCCGGGACAGCTCGTCGGAGACGACTCGGGCCACGCGGTCGTATACGCCGTCCAGGACCGGAGCGATCCCGTACCCCACCGGACAGTCCTGTCGCGGCGGGTGCGGGTGCAGCGCGAACACGGGGCCCGGCTCGACGGCGGCGTACACGTCGGCGAGGGTGATGCCGGCGGCCGGCGCCCGTAGCGACCACCCGCCGCCAGGACCGACGCCGGCGCCGACCAGGCCAGCGTCGCGCAGCGGGCCGAGGGCCCGACGGACCGCGGCCGGATTGCTGTCCAGGCTGGCGGCGATCTGGTCGCTGGTCAGCCCGGTGTGGCCGTGCCGTTGCGCCAGAGCGAGCCAGCACAGGGCGTGAACGGCCACGGTGAGGCGACTGTTGCCGGCCATGGCTTCTCCGTCCGGGCGGTTGCGCTTTCGATCACCGTCAGGATAATCCGTAACAATATTTGTTACAGACAGGGTTGATGTGCAGCCTTCCGACTTCGCCAGCTGTCCGGTCGTCGAGATGCGGCGGTACGCGCTGCGCCCCGG
Organism: Micromonospora siamensis; assembly: GCF_900090305.1. NCBI lineage: Bacteria > Bacillati > Actinomycetota > Actinomycetes > Micromonosporales > Micromonosporaceae > Micromonospora > Micromonospora siamensis. The sequence continues at coordinate 6,136,505 of NZ_LT607751.1, forward strand.
ACACTTCGACGACCTGCAACGGGTCTTCCAGCCGTGGCTCGTCGCGAGTCAGGAGCAGGCCGGGATGCGGCACGGCGGACAGTTCCGGGACCGGGACGACCCAGACCGCTTCGTGTGGTTCCGCGGCTTCGCCGGCATGGAGCAGCGCCGCGAGGCACTGGAGTCCTTCTACTACGGGCCGGTGTGGCAGGCGCACCGCGACGTGCTCCTGCTCCGCCCGACCGAGCCGGCGCACCGCGCCGGTCCACCGGTGACGCCCGGACAGCCCGGAGCGACCGACTCCCCCACCTGGGTTGTCGCCCACGTGTGCTCGCTGCCGGACGACGTAGACCTGGAGGCGTGGCTGACCACCTCCGGCCAGGCGGTTCTTCAGCGGTCGCTCGGCGTACCGGTGGCCATGTGGCGGAGCGAGCCGGCGGAGAACACCTTCCCGCGCCTGCCGGTACGCGACGGTCGCTTCTTGGTGTCGCTGGCGGTGTTCGAGAACGGAGAGCGGTGGGGCCTCGCCGCAGACCGGCTCGAGAACGACCCGGAGTGGCGTCGGATCACCGATCGGCTCTCCGCTGCCGGGGTGACGAGCGAGGTGAGCCACCTCCAGCCCACCGCCACTTCGAACCACCCGATGCCGGTGAGCGACGCCTGACGAAGGAGGACACGAAAACGGCCCCCGATCAGCATCTCTGCTGGTCGAGGGCCGTTCTCACGCCTGGTGGCGGGTAGAGGATTCGAACCTCTGAAGCTTTCGCGACGGATTTACAGTCCGCTCCCATTGGCCGCTCGGGCAACCCGCCAGGGCATCACCACCACGTTGAACGCGGCAGCGGAAGCAAGGATAGCGGTCGCCCCCGGGCCCGGCGCAACCGGGTACCGTCAGGGGGTCGCACCGCTGGTCAGCGGAGGACAGAAGATGACAGACCGCCGGACAGCAGGAGCATGATCATGGCAGCGAACCCGTCGTTCGACATCGTGAGCAAGGTCGACCGGCAGGAGGTCGACAACGCCCTCCGCCAGGCGGAGAAGGAGCTCGCGCAGCGGTTCGACTTCCGCGGCACGGGCGCCGAGATCTCCTGGTCGGGCGAGGAGGCGATCAGCCTCCAGGCGGAGACCGAGGAGCGGGTCAGCGCGGCGCTGGACGTCTTCAAGGAGAAGCTGGTCAAGCGGAACATCTCGCTGAAGTCGCTGGACGCCGGTGACCCGCGCTCCTCCGGCAAGATCTTCAAGATCGACTGCAAGGTGATCCAGGGCATCGACTCGGACAAGGCCAAGGCGATCAGCAAGAAGATCCGCGACGAGGGCCCGAAGGGCGTACAGGCGCAGATCCAGGGTGACCAGCTGCGGGTGACCGGCAAGAAGAAGGACGACCTCCAGGCGGTCATCGCGCTGCTCAAGGGCGAGGACTTCGGGGTCGCCCTGCAGTTCACCAACTACCGCTGAGTCCCGCCCTCCCGGTCAGCGCGAGAAGATCAACAAAAGCACCACCGTGATGATCGCGCTGACCAGGAGGGAGCCGAGGCACCCTATGCGGTTGGAGAAGAAGAGGAACATGGCAGCCGTCCTACCCCGCTGAAGCGTCCTCAGACCCACCCGTCCCCGCCGCCGGTGTAACCCGCCGGGCGGCTGCGGGGTGTCAGGTGGTGGAGAGAGCGGCGGCAGGAGCGAGGTGGCATGGACCCGGCGGACGACTTCGACGCCTTCTACACGGCGACGGCCCGGCGGGTCGTGCACCACGTGTACGCGTACTGCGGGAACCTGGCCGAGGCGCAGGACGTGGCCCAGGAGGCGTACGCCCGGGCGTGGCAGCGGTGGTCGACCGTCGGTGGCTACGAGGACCCGGAGGGCTGGGTGCGTACGGTCGCCTGGCGGTTGTCGGCGAACCGTCGGCGTGGCCTGCTGCGGTGGTTCGCGGCGCGGGCCCGGCTCGGCCGGGTCACCGACGTGCCCGGGCCGAACCCGGACCGGGTGGCCCTGCTGGACGCGCTGCGCCGGCTGCCCGAGGCGCAGCGCCGGGTCGTCGTCCTGCACCACCTCGAAGACCTGCCGGTGGCGGAGATCGCCCGGCGCACCGGCATGCCGGCCGGGACCGTGAAGGTCTACCTCTCCCGGGCGCGGACCGCGCTCGCCACCCTGTTGGGCGACGACGAGAGGGAGGACGCCGATGTCGTCACGCATCCGTGAGGCGCTGGTGGAGTTGGAGGGGGACGTGTCCGGGCTGCGGCTGGCGCCGCCGTCGGCGGTGCGGGCCCGGGGCCGGGCGCGGACCCGGCGGCGGGTCGGGGCGCTGGCCGGGGCCACCGCCGTGGTGCTCGGTGCGGCGGCGCTGCCGGTGTGGCGGGCGCCGGCGGATCCGCCGACCTTCAGCGTCGGCGACCCCCGCCCCTCCGCTACCTGTGCGCCGGAGCAGCCGCCGCGGCCGGGGGTCCTGATGGTCTTCTTCAAGGAGGAGGTCACCGACGAGCAACGGCGCGCGGTTCTCGTGCGGCTCAAGGAGTTCCACCAGATCGACCGGACGGTGACCGTGAGCCCGGTCGACCGGTGGGAACGCTTCGTCGCCACCTACTGCGGCTCGCCGGAGCTGGCCCGGATCGGCCCGGACCAGTTCCCCGAGTCCGTCGAGGTGCACCTGCGCCGCGACGACCCGGCCGTCCTCGAGCGGATCCGGGAGGCGGTGCGGAGCCTCCCCGGGGTCGACGAGGTACCGCCGCCCGCCCGCTGAGACCGCCGCCCGCCCGCTCAAGCAGACACTCGACCACTCAGCGCCGCCCGACGTTCAAGCCGGCGGGCGACGGCACGGCCTCGTGTCGGTGGTCAGGCCGCAACCGGCCGCTCCGCGCGGACCGCCCCGGCCTCGGCACGGGCGATCGGCCCGGCGGGCAGCGCCGCGACCACCGCACCGACGGCGACCGCGGCGCCGGAGAAGACGAACGCCCACGGCACCCCGCCGGTCTGGTCGACGATCAGGCCGGCGATCGCGCCGCCGGCCGCGCTCGCCCCGACCGACGTGGTGACCACCCAGGTGTACGCCTCGTTCAGCATGCTGCCCGGGGTGATCCGCCCGACCAGGGTGTTCTCCAGGGTGAGCGCGGGCGCGATGGTCGCTCCGCCGACGGTCAGCGCGACGCCCAGCAGCAGCGGGTCGGGGATCAGCGCGAAGACGGCGAGGCTGGTGGCGACCGCCGCGAGCAGCCAGGCGAACTGTCGGGTCATGTTCGGCGCCGGCCGGCGTACGCCGAACCAGAGGCCGCCGATCGCGCTGCCCACGCCCCAGACGGCGAGCAGCACGCCGGCCAGGCTCTCCGGGTCGCCGGTCGGCTGGCCGGCGGCGAAGGCGGGCACGATCACCCCGGCCGCGCCGAAGGCGACGCCCAGCCCGGCGACGCAGACCAGCAGCGCCGGGAAGCCGGCCAGGGCGAGCGGCCCGAGCCCTCGGGTGTGGTGCTCCCGGGGGTGCGGTCGCCAGCCCCGCATGACCCGCCCGAGGGCCACCCCGGCGGTGCCGACCAGGGTGACCACGGCCGCACCGACCAGCGCGGCGGTGGCGTCGGCGACCAGCACGAAACCGGCCACCAGCAGTGGGCCGAGCACGAAGACGATCTCGAACAGGGACGTCTCGGCGGCCAGCGCCGTGTTGCGCAGGTGCCGCCGACCGGTGGCGGGGCCGGTCAGGTCGTTCCAGGCGCCCCGGATGGCGGCGGACATCGGCGGATAGGTGGCGCCGGCGACGGCGGCCGTCAGATAGATCATGGGCAGGCTGCCCGCGGAGCGGCTCGCCCAGAGCAGCCCGGCCAGCGCCAGCGGGTGGGCGACGGCGGTGGCCAGCAGCACCGGCGAGGGACCGATCCGGTCGGCGATCCGCCCGGCGACCGGGCTCAGCGCCGCTCCCGCCAGGGCGTAGAGGCCACCGGCCACGGCGGCCAGCGAGTACCGGCCGGTGACCTGCGCGACGACCAACAGCAGCGCCAGCGGCGTCATGCCGATCCCGAGCCGGCCGACGATGCCGAGGACCAGCAGCATCGGCGCGCCGGGGATCCGCCAGACGGCCGCGTACTGGCGCAGTGCGGCCACCGGTGGACCTCCTGGGGGTAACGGGTCAAAGACCTTTCGACCCTAACGCCGGGGCGGAGCGGCGACGACGGTCGGCTTCCTCACACCGATCACATCCGGGAGTTCTGCCGACCAGCCCGGCACAACGGACAGCCCCGGTCGTGAAGACCGGGGCTGTCCGTTGTGCGAAGGTCAGCGCTGGAACTGCACCGGGCCGCTGTTCGCGGCCAGCTGCTCCAGCCGGGCCACCCGCTGCTCCATCGGCGGGTGGGTGGAGAACATCGCCGCGATGCCGCCGCCCCGCTTGAACGGGTTGTCGATCATCAGGTGGGCGGTGCTGGTCAGCTGGCCCTGGGCGGGCAGCGGACGCGTCTGGGTGCCCACGTGGATCTTCCGCAGGGCACTGGCGAGGGCCAGCGGGTCCCGGGTGAGCTGGGCGCCGGACTGGTCGGCCTGGAACTCCCGGCTGCGGCTGATCGCCAGCTGGATCACCGTGGCGGCGATCGGGCCGAGAATCAGGGTGAGCAGCAGCACCGCCGGGTTCGGGGCGTCCTCGTCGTCGCCCCCGCCCAGCGGGATGAACCAGGCCAGGTTCGCCAGCATGGTGATGATGCCGGCCAGGCCGGCCGCCACACTGGAGATCAGGATGTCCCGGTTGTAGACGTGCGACAGCTCGTGGCCGATCACCCCGCGCAGCTCGCGGTAGTCGAGGATCTCGGTGATCCCCTGTGTCACGCAGACCGCCGCGTTGGCCGGGTTACGACCGGTGGCGAAGGCGTTCGGCTGGGAGGTCGGGCTGACGTAGAGCCGGGGCATCGGCTGCCCCGCCTCGGTGGCCAGCTCCCGCACCATCCGGTACAGCTCGGGGAACTGTGCCTCGCTGACCGGTTGCGCCCGCATCGAGCGCAGCGCGAGCTTGTCGGACCAGAAGTAGGTGACGCCGTTCATCAGCAACGAGAGGACGACGGCGATGACGAGACCGCCACTGCCGCCGAACCAGTAGCCGACCGCGAGGATCAGCGAGGTCAAGAGGCCGAGCAGCGCTGCGGTCTTCAGACGGTTGTGATGCACGATGACTCCTTCGGTGCGCGGGTCGCGCGGGACCCGCTGACCGGTTCAACACACCGGTACCCGTCAACCATCCTGCTCATGGCTGGGAGTTGACTGGATGTCGCTGTGAGCCCGCTGGAGAGACCGGACATCCGGGTCGACTCCGGTCAGCGCGCCGCGAGATCCAGCACGAGCTGCGGGGCGAAGCCGACCAGCACCGCCAGGGCGGTCGCGACGGCCAGCGCCGCGGCCACGGCCCCGGCCGGCCGGGCCGGTGCCGCCGCGCCGTCGGCCGGCGCCGCCCACAGGGTCGCCGCCAGCCGCAGGTAGTAGGCCAGGCCGATCACCGCGTTGACCGCCACCACCAGGGCCAGCCAGCCGGCGCCGCCGTCGAGCAGCGACCGGACCACCGTCACCTTGGCGAAGAGCCCGGCCAGGCCGGGCGGCAGGCCGGCCAGCCCGACCAGGGCCAGCGCGAACGCGGCCCCCACCCACGGGTGACGCCGGGCCGCGCCACGCAGGTCGTCGAGGGTGCCGCCGTCGGCGCCGGCCGGCCGCAACGCCACCACCGCGGCGAAGGCCGCCAGCTCCAGCAGCACGAAGAAGACCGCGTACGCGACGGCGGCGGCGTACGCCGCGGCGCGGGCCTCGCCGGTGCGGCCGGCGGCCAGCGCCAACGCGCCCAGCGGGGCGAGGATGTAACCGGCCTGGGCGACCGAGGACCAGGCCAACAGCCGGACCGTCCGGCGCTGACGCAACGCCACCAGGTTGCCGACGGTCATGGTCAGCACGGCGAGCAGGGCGAGCACCGGGCCGGTGACGGTCGCCGGCAACGCCCGCTGCACCACCGCCAGCAGGGCGACCACCCCACCCAGCTTCGACGCGGTGGAGAGGTACGCGGCCACCGGCAGCGGGGCGCCGTCGTAGGTGGCCGGCGCCCAGGCGTGGAACGGCACCGCGGCCACCTTGAAGGCCAACCCGAGCACCACCAGCGCGACCGCCGCCGTGGTCAGCGGCAGGTCCAGCAGCTCCGGACGCTCGCCGAACAGCGCGCCGAGCCGGCCCAGGTGCACCCCGCCGGTGACCGCGTACAGCAGGGCGGCGCCGAGCAGGGTGAGCGTGGTCGCCACCACGCTCACCACGAAGAAGGTGACCGCCGCCTCGGCGCTGGCCACGCTGCCCCGGCGGAGCCCGACCAGCACGTACAGCGGGAGGGTCAGCGTCTCCAACGCCACGATCAGGGTGATCAGGTCACCGGCGGCGCCCAGCACCACGCCACCGGTCATCGAGCAGGCGAGGAGGAAGCAGTACTCCCCGACCGGCGTCGGCCCGGACCGCAGCAGCGGCCAGGAGATCGCCAACACCCCCAGGGTGAGCAGCGCGAAGACCACCGCGACCAGGGCCGCCCGGTCGTCGGCCACCCAGGAGCAGTCGGCGCCCACGCAGAACGTCCGGCGGGTCTCCCCCGCGCCGGCCAGCGCCGAGCCGGCCGCCGTGGCGACCGCCCCCGCGGCGGCCACCGCCACCGTCGCACCGGCGCGGGCCAGCAGCAGATCCACCAGGAGGACGAGCACGGCGGTGCCGGCGGCGAGGTACGCCGGCAACAGCGCCACGTTGTCCACGCTCTGCACCAGGCTCACGCCGCCACCTCGCTCCGCCGCGCCGCACTCCTCGCGCCCCGGCTGCCCCCCGTTGCCTGCACGCTCACCGGACCACCTCCAGCAGGGCCTCGACCGGGCCGGTGGCGTAGCCGAGCACCAGGGTCGGCACCAGGCCCACCGCCAGCGCCAACAGCACCAGCGGCGCCCACGCGGTCAGCTCGGCGGCGGCCAGGCCCGGACCCACCCGGTCCACGGCCGGGCCGGGCCGGCCGTGGGTGACCCGACGCAGCAGCCGCAGGAAGTACGCGGCGGTCAGCGCCCCGCCGACGGCGGCCAGCACGGCCAGCGTGGTCCAGAGCGGCCCGCCCCGCCGCACGGCGGCGACCACGGCGAACGCCTCGCCCCAGAAGCCGGCCAGCCCGGGCAGCCCCAGCGAGGCCACCGCGGCGAAGCCGAGCAGCCCGGCCAGCCGGGGTGCGGTCTCCCGCAGCCCGGACAGCTCGTCGAGCGCACCGGTGTGGGCGCGGTCCTTGATCGCCCCGGCCAGAAAGAAGAGCAGCCCGGTGATGATCCCGTGGGCGACGTTGCCGATCAGCGCGGCCTGGAGGCCGGTGGCGGTGAGCGTGGCCACCCCGAGCAGCACGAAACCCATGTGCCCGACGCTGGAGTACGCGATCAGCCGCTTCAGCTCGTCCTGCGCCAGGCAGACCAGGGAACCGACGATGATCGCGGCGACCGCGAGCACACCGAGCACCGGCGCCGCCCAGCGCGCCCCCTCCGGCGCCACCCCGACGGCCACCCGGATCAGGCCGTAGGTGCCCATCTTGAGCAGCACCCCGGCGAGGATCACGCTGCCCACCGTCGGCGCCTGGGTGTGCGCGGCCGGCAGCCAGGAGTGCAGCGGCCAGAGCGGGCTCTTCACCGCGAAGGCGACCGCCAGCAGGGTGAACGCGGCGAGCTGGGTGTTGCGGGACAGCCCGGCGCCACCGGTCAGCGCGACGATGTCGGCGGTGCCCGCGGCGGCGACCACGGTGTAGACGCCGACCAGCAGGAGCACCGAGCCGAAGAGCGTGTAGAGGGCGAACTTGCGGGCCGCCCGACGCCGGTCCGCGCCACCCCAGCCGGCGATGATCGCGTACATCGGGAGGAGGACGACCTCGAAGAAGAGGAAGAACAGCACCATGTCGAGGGCGAGGAAGGTGCCCAGGATGCCCACCTCGACCACCAGCAGCAGCGCCACCAGCGCCCGGCCGCTGCCGCCACCGGCAGGCACCCGCCACAGCGTGTAACCGCAGCAGAGCAGCGTGAGCAGCGCGGTCAGCACCACCAGCGGCCAGGAGATCCCGTCCACGCCCAGGTGGAAGCGGAGCTCCAGCCCGGGGACCCAGGACAGGTCGAGCTGGTGCCAGGGCCGCACCCCCGGCGGCGGCCCGTAGCCGAACCAGCTGTGGTCGCCGACCCCCAGCAGCACCGCCGGCACCAGGGCCAGCCCGGCGGCGACGGTGCCGACCAGCCGGGCCGCCCGGTCCCGGGGGACCGCGGCCACCGCCAGCGCGCCCAGCGCCGGCACCGCCAGCACCGCCACCAGCAGGAACTGCCCGTACGTCATGCCCCGACTCCGATCAGCACGGCGGCCAGGCCGATCAGCAGCGCACCGGCGAGCACGGCGACCGCCGCCCGGGGCAGCGCCGCCCGGTGCAGGGCGGCCAGCCCGCCACCGAGCCGGTACGCGCCCCGCCCACTGCCCTCGACCACCCCGTCGACCACCACCTCGTCACCCGTGCGGGTGACCGAGGCGAGCGCCGTCACCGGTCGTACGACAAGGGCGTGCTGGACGTCGTCGAGCCGGAACGCGCGAGCGAACACCGGCCGCAGCGGGCCCAGCGCCCGGGCCGGGTCGGCGGCCGGGTCCCGGCGCCAGCCCGCCCAGGCCAGGCCGGCGCCGAGCAGCAGCAGGACAACCGGCACCAGCATCATCGGCGCGAGGTGCACGAGCAGCGCCTCACCCGGCGGCAGCACCGGCACGGTGGGGAAGAGCAGCCGGTGGGCGAACCCGTGGTCGAAGCCGGCCAGCCCGAGCAGCGCGGCCGGCACCGCCAGCAGCAGCACCGGCCAGCGCATCACCGCCGGCGGGTCGTGCGGATGCGCGAGCGGGATGCGGGTCGAGCCGAAGAAGGTACGCAGCAGCAGGCGGGTGGCGTACCAGGCGGTCACCGCGACGCCGAGCAGCCCGGCCAGCCAGACCAGCCAGCCCACCCAGGCCGCAGCGGGGCCGGTGCCGTCCAGCGCGGCGGACTCGGCGGCGGCGAGCACGCCCTCCTTGCTCCAGAAGCCGGAGAGCGGCGGCACCCCGGCCAGCGCGCCCAGGCCGACCGCCGTGCACCAGAAGGTGACCGGCATGGTGGTGCGCAGGCCGCCCATCCGGGACATCAGCGTGGTGCCCACCCCGTGGATGACCGCGCCGGCGGCGAGGAAGAGCAACGCCTTGAACGCGGCGTGGGTGAGCAGGTGGAACAGGGCGGCGCTCGGCGAGCCGACGGCGAGCGCACCGGTCATGTAGCCGATCTGGGAGACCGTCGACCAGGCCAGCACCCGCTTGATGTCGTCCTGGGCGGTGGCGGCGAACGCGCCGAGCAGCAGGGTGGTCGCGGCCATCACGCCGAGCACCGCCAGGGCCACCGGCGCCTGCACGAAGAGCGGGTAGAGCCGGGTCACCGCGTAGACGCCGGCGGCGACCATGGTCGCGGCGTGGATCAGCGCGGAGATCGGGGTGGGACCGGCCATCGCGTCCGGCAGCCAGGTGTGCAACGGGAACTGGGCGCTCTTGCCGGCCACCCCCGCCAGCAGCAGCAGGCAGGCCGCGGTGAGCACGCCGGCCGAGTGGTCGTGGGCCAGCACGTCGGCGATCCGGAAGCTGCCGGCCGAGACGCCGAGCAGGGCGATGCCGAGCAGGAAGCCGACGTCACCCACCCGGGTGACCAGGAACGCCTTCATCGCCGCGGCCGGCGCCCCGGGCAACCGTCGGTCGTGGGCGATGAGCAGATAGGAACAGAGGCCCATCACCTCCCAGCCGACCAGCAGCAGGATCAGGTCGCCGCTGACCACCACCAGCAGCATGGCCGCGGTGAAGAGGCTGATCTGCGCCGCGTACGGCGGGTAGCGGTGGTCGACGTCCACGTCGTCGTGCGGGCCGCGCCGCAGGTAGCCGATCGAGTAGACCTGCACGGCGAGGGCCACCGCGGTCACCGCCACGGCGACCAGCGCGGCGGCGCCGTCCAGCCGCACCCCCAGGGTGACCGCCAGTCCGCCCAGGTCCACCCAGGTGGTGGACGCCTCGACCGGCCCGTCCAGGGTCACCAGCAGGGCGACCGCGACCAGCAGCGCGACGGCCGCCCCGGCCACGCCCAGGCCGGCCGCCACCCGTCGGGCCGGCTCCCGGCCGGTGCCGCCGTCCGGGGGCAGCAGCAGACCGACCAGCCCGGCGGTCAGCGGTACGACGGGCAGGGCCGCCCCGAGCAGCGTCGTCGTGCTCACCCGATCCCCTTCGCGGCCTCGGTCAGCGGCTCCGCCTCGGTCAGCGGCGCGGCCTCGGTCAGCGGGACCTCGTCCACGGCCACGTCGGCCCGCAGCCGGTAGAGCTGGAGGACGATCGCCAGGCCCACGCCCACCTCGGCGGCGGCCAGCACGATCACGAAGAGCGCGAAGACCTGGCCGGCGTGCGGCAGCTGGGCCCGGACCGTGGTGTCGGCGGTGACCAGGATGAGGGTCACCGCGTTGAGCATCAGCTCGACGGCCATCAGCACCAGCACGGCGTTGCGGCGACGCAGCACGCCGTACGCGCCGAGGCCGAAGAGGAACGCGGCGGTGACGTACGGGATGACCGGCCTCACCGGCGGCCCTCCCGCTCCGTGCCGGCGCGGCGGCCGATCTCCGGCCGGGCCAGCACCACCGCCCCGACCAGGGCGGCCAGCAACAGCACCGAGAGCACCTCGAACGGCAGCACCCAGGAGCGGAAGACCTGCTCGCCGAGGCGCTCCGCGGTGCCCGCCGCCGGCAGTTCCACCCGGGTCCAGCGGAACGCGTCGACCAGCAGCGCGGCCAGCCCGAGACCGGCACCGCCGCCGACCAGCGCGGCGGGCCACCCGGGCCGGTCCAGGTCGTCGGAGGCGCCGATCGGGGCCCGGGTCAGCATCACCGCGAAGAGCAGCAGGACCACCACCGCGCCCACGTAGATCAGCACCTGCACCCAGGCCACCAGCTCGGCGGTGAGGACGAGGTACATGCCGGCCACCGCGCCGAGGCAGACCACCAGGTGCAGGCCGGCCCGGACCAGGTGCCGGGTGGTGACCACCAGCAGCCCCGCACCGACCGCCACCGCGCCCAGGGCGAGCAGCAGCACGTCCGCACCGGTCATCGGGGCGTACCCTCGCCGCCGTCGGCCGGAGCGGCGGGTGACGGGCGTACGGCCGGACGGGCCGCCGGGGCCGCGGCCTTGCGCGCCGCCACGGACTCCTCCTTTGCCGGCTCGCCGTTCGGGTCGTGCGCGGGCGGCGGCGGGACGGTGGCCATCCACTCGCCGAGGTGGTCCTTGTCGTGCAGCAGGTCCTTGATGTCGTACTCGGCGTACTCGAACTCCGGGGACCAGTAGAGCGCGTCGAACGGGCAGACCTCGATGCAGATGCCGCAGTACATGCAGAGCGAGAAGTCGATGTCGAAGCGGTCGAGCACGTTGCGCTGCCGGGGGCGGGCGGCGCCGGGCACCGCCACCTCCTCCTTGTGCGAGTCGATGTAGATGCACCAGTCCGGACACTCCCGGGCGCAGAGCATGCAGACCGTGCAGTTCTCCTCCAACAGCGCGATCACGCCCCGGGACCGGGGCGGCAGCTCGGGAGCCACGTCCGGGTACTGCTGGGTGGTCGAGCGGCGGGTCATCGTCTTCAGCGTGACCGCCAGCCCCTTCACCAGCCCCTCGCCGGGAATGCCGCTGCGCTCGCTCACGCCGTCGCCTCGCTTCGCTCACCGACGCCGTGAGGCTCCACCGCGCAGAGCCGGCTGATTCGCTCGCTGCGCTCGCTCATGCCGCTCATCCTGCCCTGTGGCCCCGGCGCGCGCGACCACCACCCTGCGGATTGGACCGGTATCGTGGGCGCGGGGAGAACGACGCACCGGGAAGGGCCTACCGATGACCGCCGCGTTGGAGAGCGACCACCCGCCGGAGCGCGAGTGGACGACCGACGATCTGGACGCGCTGCCGGAGGACGGTCGCCGCCGTGAACTGCTCGATGGAGTGCTGCTCATGTCCCCCTCCCCCACCCGGATGCACCAGAGCATCGCCATGCTGCTCGGCGCCGCGCTCGATGAGGAGTGCCCCGACGGGTACGACGTGACCCAGGCCGTCGGGGTAAGGATCAACCGCACCCGCTACTTCGTCCCGGACGTGCTGGTCACCACCTCGACCGCCGCCGCCCGCGAGCCGTCCCGGTACGAGCCGCACGAGGTGGTGCTCGCCGTGGAGATCGTCTCGCCCAGCACCCGGTCCATCGACCGCGTCCTCAAGCCGGCGCTCTACGCTCAGGCCGGGATCCCGTTCTACTGGCGGATCGAGATCGAGGACGAGGGCATCGTCGTCCACACCTACAAGATCGATCCGGTGCACGAGATCTACGCGGAGACCGGGCGATGGACCAAGTTCGTCGACACCGGCGAGCCCTTCCCGGTGAACCTGCCGATCAGCCGGATCACGCCCCGCCGGGTGTGAGCGGCGGCAGCATCTCCACGCCCAGCTGCTGAAGGAGCTGGAACAGTTCGTTGACGCTCCACACGTCGGCGATCAGCCCGTCGGCGTCGAACCGCAGGAACGTCGCCCCCGACCAGCTCGCCACCTGACCGGTCGGCGGCACCGGCCCGAACTGCCCGGCCTGGGTGCCGGCGGCCCGCCAGCGCACCGCCACCCGGTCCGCCGAGGCCACCAGGTCCACGATCTTGTAGCGCAGGTCCGGGAAGGCCGCCCGCCGGTCCCGGTGCCAGGCCAGCGTCGCCGCCGGTCCGGTGCCGCCCAGCCCCGGGCAGCCCTCGGCGATCAGCTCGTACGCCGATTCCTCGCGCCCGCCGTTCCACACGTCGGCGACGAACCGCCGGGCCGCCACCTCGAGATCGGTCATCCGCGCAGCCTAGCCACGGACCCGGCGGTCCCGGGGAACGCGGCCGGCGGGAAGCGCCACTCGGCGGGCCGACCGGCGTCGGATCGGCCAAGATGGGTCGAGACGGCGGGGCGCGACGTGGGAGGGGCGGACGTGGACGAGAAGGCAGGCACGACCACCGGCGGCAAGTACGTCGAGCCGGGCGGCGAGTTCACCCGCGACCAGCGCTACATCGCCACCCGGATCACCGCCGACGCCCGGGACGGCTGGCCGGTCGAACCGGGCCGCTACCGGCTCGCGGTCAGCCGGGCCTGCCCCTGGGCAAACCGCCTGATCATCGTCCGGCGCCTGCTCGGACTGGAGGACGCCATCTCGATGGCGGTCGCCGGGCCCACCCACGACGCCCGGAGCTGGACCTTCGACCTGGACCCGGACGGGCGGGACCCGGTGCTCGGCATCGAGCGGCTCCAGGAGGCGTACTTCAGGCGCTTCCCCGGCTACGAGCGCGGCATCACCGTGCCGGCGCTGGTGGACGTGCCGACCGGCCAGGTGGTCACCAACGACTACGCGCGGATGAGCCTGGACCTGTCGACGGAGTGGACGGCGTACCACCGCGAGGGGGCGCCGGACCTCTACCCGGAGCCACTGCGCGACGAGATCGACGAGCTCAACGCGGTGGTCTTCGCCGACGTGAACAACGGCGTCTACCGGTGCGGGTTCGCCGGCAGCCAGGAGGCGTACGACAAGGCGTACCACCGGCTCTTCGACCGGCTGGACTGGCTGACCGAGCGGCTGTCCGGGCAGCGGTACCTGGTCGGCGACACGATCACCGAGGCGGACGTGCGGCTCTTCACCACGCTGGTCCGCTTCGACCCGGTCTACCACGGCCACTTCAAGTGCAACCGGCAGAAGCTGTCCGAGATGCCGGTGCTGTGGGCGTACGCGCGGGACCTGTTCACCACGCCCGGCTTCGGGGACACCATCGACTTCGACCACATCAAGCGGCACTACTACGAGGTGCACCGGGACATCAACCCGACCGGGGTGGTGCCGCTCGGCCCCGACCTGTCGAACTGGCTGACCCCGCACGACCGGGAGGCACTGGGCGGCCGCCCCTTCGGCAACGGCACTCCCCCGCCGCCCCCACCCCCCACGGAGCGGGTGGACCCCGCCCACACCCCCCTGGCCTGAGCCCGACGGGAGGGCGTTACTTCGGGGGAGATGCTGCCTCCGGTGTGCGGGAGGGGACATCTTCCCCGAAGTTTTCGCTGTCAGAGGGCTACGCGGACGGCGGCCGTGAGGACGAGCTGCCCTAGGGAGACGGGGACGAGGATCAGCCAGCAGAGGCGTTGGAGCTGGTCCTCGCGCAGGCGCGGGTAACTCACCCGCAGCCAGATGATCACGAACGACACGGCGAAGACCTTGACCAGGGTCCAGAGCCAGCCGAGCTGCGCGTCGGCGAACGGGCCCTGCCAGCCGCCGAGGAAGAGCACGGTGGTCAGCGCCGCGATCACCACGATGCCGACGTACTCGGCGAGTAGGAAGAACGCGAAGCGCAGACCGGTGTACTCGGTCATGTACCCGAAGACCAGCTCCGAGTCGGCGACCGGCATGTCGAACGGCGGGCGGCGGATCTCGGCCAGCCCGGCCAGGAAGAAGACGATCATCGCGGGCGCCTGCCAGAGCAGCCACCAGGGCCGCCACGCCTCGACGATCCCGGACAGGCTCAGCGTCCCCGCCGCCATCGCCACCGAGGCGGCGGCGAGCACCAGCGGCAACTCGTAGCCGAGCAGCTGGGCCGCCCCACGCAGCCCGCCGAGCAGGCTGTATTTGTTCGCCGACGCCCAGGCCGACATCAGCACCGCCACCACACCCACGCCGACCACGGCGAGCACGAAGAACAGGCCGATGTCGAGCGGCTGGCCGACCAGGTCACCCGGACCGAGCGGGATCACCAGCAGGGCGAGCAGGTAGGGCACCAGCGCCACCACCGGGGCCAACCGGAACACCGCCCGGTCCGCCTCGCGCGGGGTGACGTCCTCCTTCTGCACGAACTTCACCCCGTCGGCGACGAGCTGCGCCCAGCCGTGGAAGCCGCCCGCGTACATCGGGCCGAGCCGGCCCTGCATGTGCGCCATCACCTTGTGCTCGGCCTGGCCGACGATCAGCGGCAGGGTGAGGAAGGCGACCAGCACCCCTCCGACCCGGAGCACCAGCTCCAACCAGAGCGGCATCAGTCCGTCCCTCCGTCGCGGTCGCGGTCCCGGTCGGCCCGCTCGGTGGCCGCCGGTCCCGCCGCGGCCGGTCGGTCGGCCGGCGGGCCGGAGCGCGCCGGACCGTCGCCGGGACCGCCGGTGGCGCCCGGCAACGGCCCGCCTGCCGTTTCGGCCGCGTCCGCAGCCGGGCCGCCCACCGCATCACCCGGGCCGCCGGCCGGGCTGGCCGCCGGACCGCTCGTCGGGGTCACCGCCGCGTCAGCCGGACCGCCGGCCGGGCTGGCCGCCGGACCGCTCGTCGGGGACGCCGACCCGTCAGCCGGACCGTTCGCCGGGGGCGCGGCCGGATCGACCGGCGCCGGGCCGTCGGCCCCGCCGGCGCGCCCGGGCGTACGTCCCGGACGGGCGCCCGGTGCGGGCCGGGCGGGCCGCTCCCGGGCCGGACGGGCGGGGACACCGCCGCGCGGCCCCTCCCCGACGCCGCCGGCACCGGCCGGGGTGGGCGTGGTGCCCCACTCCCCCGGCGCGGGCACCCCCGGCGGGCGGACCGGCCGCCGACCGCCACCGGCCTCCGACTCGCCCGGTTCCTTGGCGCCCGGCCACGGCTTGGCCACCCGGGAGGCGAGCACGAACTCCTTGCGCAGCGGATTTCCCTCGAACTCCGGCGGCAGCAGCAGCGGACGCAGCTCACCGTGCCCGGCGAAGTCGATGCCGAACATCTCGTGCGTCTCGCGCTCGTGCCAGGCCGCCCCGGGGTAGACCGCCACCACCGAGGCGACGGCCGGCGTCGCGCGGGGGATCCGGGTGCGGACCAGGACGCCGTGCCGGTGGGTGGTGGACCAGAGGTGGGCCACCACGTCGAAGCCGTCGGCCAGCTCGTCCACCGCGGAGAGCCAGTCGAAGAAGTCGCAGGCCAGCTCCGCGTCGTCCCGGGCCGCGCGGAGCGCGTCGGCCCAGGCGGCGGCCGGCACGTCGACGGTTGCCCGGGCGTACGCCTGGCCGCCGGAGAGCGACGCGGTGACCTCGACGGGCGCGAGCAGCGTCGCCAGCCGCCGGCCGACCTCTTCCGGAGTCATGCCGCTGATCCTATGGCCACACCCCGACGCCCCACCCGCGTGCCGGCCGCGCCCCTGCTTTCAGCTTTGCCGAGCGGACGGCGCGGTGGCGGGGAAAGATGAGGGCCGTGCGCGCTGTGACTGTGACCCCCGGTGTCCCCAACTCGCTGCGCCTCGCGCACGACCATCCGGAGCCCCCCACCGACGAGGGGGCGATCCTGGTCGAGGCGCTCGCGGTGGGCATCTGCGGCACCGACCACGAGATCATCGCCGGCGACTACGGCGAGGCCCCGCCCGGCACCCGGGAGCTGGTGCTCGGGCACGAGGCGCTGGGGCGGGTGCTGGAGGACCCGACCGGCACCCTCCAGAAGGGCGACCTGGTCGCCGGCATCGTCCGGCACCCCGACCCGGTGCCCTGCCCGAACTGCGCCGTCGGGGAGTGGGACATGTGCCGCAACGGGCGGTACACCGAGCACGGGATCAAGGCGCTGCCCGGTTTCGCCCGGGACCGCTGGCGGGTGCAGCCCAGGTTCGCCATCGGCCTGGACCCGGTCCTCGCCCCGGTCGGCATGCTGCTGGAACCGGCCAGCGTGGTGGCGAAGGCGTGGGACCACATCGAGCGGATCGGCAGCCGGGCCGAGTGGCAGCCGCAGACCGTCCTGGTCACCGGCGCCGGCCCGATCGGCCTACTGGCCGCCCTCCTCGCCGCGCAGCGCGGCCTCTCCGTGCACGTGCTCGACCTGGCCACCAGCGGACCGAAACCGGAGCTGGTCGCCGCGCTGGGCGCCACCTACCACTCGTCCCCGGTGGGGCAGCTGGACTTCGAACCGGACGTGGTGGTCGAGTGCACCGGCGCGCCGTCGGTGGTGCTCGACGCCATGTGCAAGGCCGGCCCGGCCGGCATCGTCTGCCTGACCGGGGTGTCCAGCGGCGGCCGGACCATCGACTTCGACGCCGGGGCGCTCAACCGCGAGCTGGTGCTGGAGAACAATGTCGTCTTCGGCTCGGTGAACGCCAACCGCCGGCACTGGGACCTGGCCGCGGAGGCGCTGGCCCGGGCCGACCAGGACTGGCTCAACTCGCTGATCACCCGGCGGTTGCCGGTGGAGGCGTACGCCGACGCGTACGCCGCCGGGCCGGACGACATCAAGGTGGTGCTGGACTTCCAGCTCTGAGCGGGACCGGTCAGATCCCGGGCAGCCGGCCGTTGCGGAACAGGTCGACGAAGAGCTGGTGGTCGTGCCGGGCCCGCGCCCCGTACGCGTGGGCGAAGTCCACCAGGAAGGTCACGAAGCCCTCCTCGTCGGCGCCGACGGCGGCCACGATCGACTCCTCGGTGGAGTAGTCGACCAGGTCGTGGCTGGACTCGTCGTCGGCCACCGAGTGCATCCGGGCCACCGCCCGGCCCAGGTGCGACAGCACCCCGGCCAGCTCCGCCGGCTCGTCCACGTCCGCCCAGTCCAGGTCGGCCGCGTACGGGGAGACCTCGGCGACGAGCTGCCCCACCCCGTCCAGCTCGGTGAAGCCCAGCCACGGGTCGGCGTACGCCTGGAGGGCCCGCTGCGACTCGGCCGTGCGGTGCCCCTGGTGCCGGAAGTAGCCGCGGACCCGCTCGTCGTCGACGTGCCGCGCGACGGCCGGCACCTGGGCCTGCTTCATGTAGAGGACGACGTCGTTCTCCAGCGCCTGGGTGTGCCCCTCCAGAAGGAGGTTGTACGACGGCAGCCCGGCCGAGCCGATGCCCACTCCCTTGCGCAGCACCACGTCCTTGATCTGGGCCTCCACCGGGCGCAGCTTCCGCGCCGCCTCGGGCCGGGTCTCCAGGTAGTCCTGGTAGGCGGCGCAGACCTTCGCCCGGACGGCGTCGTCGACCTCGAAGACCCCCTCCCGGCGGGAGAACCGGCGGTCGTAGTCGTCGATGGTGGTCTGCGCGGCGAGCAGGTCCACCCGGGTGTTCAGCCGGGCCCGCTGGAGCACCTGGAGCAGCACCCCGTCGGCGGTGTCCAGGGTGATCGAACCGATCGCGTCGTCCCCGCCGGCGGCGATGCCCCGCAGCTCCGCCAGGTACGACCGGGCGAAGGTGCCCACCAGCTCGCTGATCGTGTCGTCGGAGAGCGCCTTGGCGTAGCCGAGCAGGGCCACGCTGGCGGCGAAGCGGCGCAGGTCCCAGGAGAACGGCCCGACGTACGCCTCGTCGAAGTCGTTGACGTTGAACACCAGCTGGCCGGAGGCGTTCATGTAGGTGCCGAAGTTCTCCGCGTGCAGGTCACCGTGGATCCAGACCCGGCTGGTCCGCTCGTCGAGATAGCGGTCGTCGGCGAAGTCGCCGAGCTGGTCGGCGTAGAACAGCGAGGCGCTGCCCCGGTAGAAGGCGAACGGCGACGCCGCCATCTTGCGGAACTTGCGGCGGAACGCCGCCGGGTCGCGCGTCATCGACTCGCCGAACTCGTCGACGAGGACGCGGACGATGTGCTCGGACCGCCGGTCCGCGGAGTCGCTCATGAAGCGCAGGCTAGTTCCCCCCGGCCACCTGCGGGGCTCCTCCGACCGGGCGGCCCGGTCAGGGGGCGGGTGGGCGGACCGGGGGCGCGGTCAGCGACGCCACCGACCGGGCGGCGGGGGCCGGCGGGTCCACCGGCGGGGCCAGCGCGTCCGGGCGGGACACCCCGCCGAGGCCGGACTGCTCGGCGGCGATCTTCTCCTGGAGGCGCAGGATGCCGTGCAGCAGCGCCTCGGGCCGGGGAGGGCAGCCCGGCACGTAGACGTCGACCGGGATGAGCTGGTCGACGCCCTTGGTCACCGAGTACGAGTCCCAGTACGGGCCGCCGCAGTTGGAGCAGGCGCCGAAGGAGATGACGTACTTCGGCTCGGGCATCTGGTCGTAGAGCCGTTTGATCGCCGGGGCCATCTTGTCGGTGACCGTGCCGGAGACCACCATCAGGTCGGCCTGTCGGGGGCCGTGGGCGAACGGGATCACCCCGAGCCGGATGAAGTCGTGCCGGCCCATGCTGGTGGCGATGAACTCGATCGCGCAGCACGCCAGGCCGAAGTTGAACACCCAGAGCGAGTAGCGACGGCCCCAGTTGAGGACGAACTTGATCGGCTCGCCGAGCACTGCCGGCAACTGCACCTCGCGCCCCCTCAGCTCTGCCTGCGACCGACAGTCAACCACAGGGCCACGGCGGCCACCGGCGCAACCGGTGGCCGGAGCCCGGCGACCCGGCACCGTCGGCTTTCCGACCATGATCCGCTGCAACCCCGCGCCACATCGATGCGTGGTACCGGCGTGCCCTGGCGGAGGCCGGGCACGCAACGGGGAGGACGAGGTGACGGTGACCAGGGAACCGGGGCTCGACGAGCCGCCACCAGACACGACGACGGTCGGCTCGGGTGGCGGCGACCGGGACGGGGTGGACTTCGACCAGCTCTACCACGCGCACTTCCGCTCGCTGACCGTCCAGCTCACCGCGTACTGCGGCGACCTCGCGCAGGCGCAGGACCTGGTCCAGGAGGCGTTCTGCCGGGCTTTCGCCCGCTGGTCCAAGGTTTCCCGGTACGACGATCCGGTGGCCTGGGTGCGCCGGGTGGCCTGGAACCTCGCCTCCAGCCGGTGGCGGCGGCTGCGTACCGCCCAGTCCTTCCTGCGCCGGCAGCGCGAGGAGCACGTCCCCGGGCCCGGCCCGGACCGGGTGGCGCTGGACGCGGCCCTGGCCCAACTGCCCCCGAACCACCGCCGCGCGGTGGTGCTGCACTACCTGGCGGATCTCTCGGTCAGCCAGATCGCCGCCCAGGAGGACGTCGCCGAGGGCACGGTCAAGTCCTGGCTGCACCGGGGACGAGCGGCGCTGGCGTCCCAGCTCACCGCGACGAGTGAGGTGAACCACCGTGATTGATCCCGAGGACCTGCTGGTCGGCGCGACGCTCGCCGGCTACCGGGAAGCGGTCGTCCCGGCGGTCCGGCCGGCTGGGCCGGGCGCCGTGCGTACCACCGTCCGCCGGCGTCGCCGCCGCACGGCCGTGGTCACCGCCGCGGCGGTGGTGCTCGCGGTGGCCCTACCCGTCGCCGGGCGGGCGGCGTTGGACCGAGATCCCGCCCCACCGGTGCCCGGCCCGGCCCGGACGGTGGAACCGTCACCGTCGGCCTCCCCGGCGGGTCTTCCGTCGCCGACCGCGTCACCGACTGCGTCGGTCACCGCGACGGGTACGCCCACGCCCACCGCATCGGCGGAGCCGGCCAGCAGCGCGAGCACATCACCGGCCGCGCCGGACGGCCGGTTCAGCAAGGCCCAGCTGCTCGCCACGAAGGTGGACCTGCCGCCCTGGGGGGAACAGTGTGCCGCGAAGGGTCCGGTGCGGCTGTTCGCCTCGGCGCCGGACGATCTCGGCCAGCCGTTCCTCATCTCGCTGAGCCACGGGGACGTGGACGGCGACGGCGCCGAGGAGACGGTGGTCCGGGTCGGCTGCCAGTACGGTGAGGCCGCCGGAAAGCAGGTGGTGGCCCTCGACCGGGACGCCGCCGGCCGGATCGTCACTCTCGGCCAGGTGGTCCGCACGGAGGAGGGGCAGCGCGACCTGCTGGAGCACGAGGTCACCTCCGCCGGCTCGGTCCGGGTCCGGGTGGCCGACATCCAGCCCTGCTGCGACACCCCGACCTACCTGGCGCGGGACCAGTGGCGGACGTACCGGTGGTCGGGCGGGAAGTTCACGCAGACCGGCGGGCCGACCGGGTTCGGGCCGGACGAACGGCTCACCGACCTCACCCTGACCGGCGGGGAGCTAGTGCTGGGCACCCCGGGGCCGGACGGGAAACGGACCGGTTCACTCAGCCTCACGGTCACCAACAAGGGCCCGGTCGACGTGGCGCAGCTAGGCTTCATCAATCTGGAGCTGGTGGGCGAGCGGGCCGGCGGGGACTTCGACCAGTGCCGCTCCCTGCCGGAGGTCGGGCCGTACTGGGCGTCCTGCGTGGTGGCCGGGCTGCGGGCCGGTGAGCGGCGCGACTTCACGTTCACCTTCGTGGTCGACGGTTCGGCTCCGGCGGTGGTGCAGGGGGTCCGGGTCGATCACTACGACGGGCAGAACCGGGGCTGGCCGGACCTCACCCCGGCGGGCAACGCGACCGAGGTCCGGGCCGTCAGTTGAGCTACCAGGTCGGACGTTGGAGCAGTCCGACGAACTCCACCAGCAGCCGCTCGCGCAGCGCGACCGGCGCGGCGTCGAGCAGGGTGTTCACCACCGCCATCCGCGTCGGCACCGGACCGGCCGCCGGGTCGCCGCCGGCCAGGCCGAGCCCGGCGGCCAGCCCGGCGACCAGTTCCGGGGTGAGCGCCGCCGGGGTCAGCGTCCCGACCAGCGCCAGCAGGTCGTCGGGGAGCCGGACCGGGCCGGCCGCCCGGGCCGCGGCCACCGCGTCGGCCAGGTCGGGGCCGAACTCGGCCACCCGGGGGGCCACCGCCGCGGTCACCGTCAGGTGCACGCTGGCCGGCAGGCCGGCGTACGACAGCTGGGGCTGGGTGTGCCAGCCGCGGGCGGCCAGCTCGTCGACCAGTACGAAGAGGTCCAGCCCGGGGTCGTCGTCACCGGTCAGGCAGACCACTGTGGACTCCGGCTCGGCCATCAGCCGCAGCCCGTCGGTGCGCCGGACCGCGTCGGCCAGCCCGGCCACCGCGTCCCGGGTGGCCGCCGCCAGCCGCAGGTAGCCGTCCTCCCCGAGGTGCCGCAGGGTGGCGTACGCGCCGGCGATCGGGCCGCCGGAGCGGGTGGAGGCGATCACCGGGTTGACCATCGTGTAGCCGGGCCAGTCGGCGTACCCGAAGTACTGCGGGGCGCGCAGCGCGGCGTCCCGGTGCAGCAGCACCGACACCCCCTTCGGCGCGTACGCGTACTTGTGCAGGTCCACCGAGATCGAGGTGACCCCGTCGACGGTGAAGTCGAAGGGCGGCACCGGCGCGCCGAGGCGGCGCAGCCAGGGCAGCGCCCAGCCGCCGAAGCAGGCGTCGACGTGGCAGCGCACCCCGGCCGCCGCCGCCACCGCCGCGATCTCCGCGACCGGGTCGACCACGCCGTGCGCGTACGAGGGGGCGGAGCAGGCGACCAGCACGGTCTGCGGCCGGATCGCGGCGGCCACCGCGTCGGCCGAGGGGCGCAGCGTCGCCGGGTCGACCGGCACCTGGTCGAGCGTCACCCGCAGGTAGTGCGCGGCCTTGGCGAAGGCGGCGTGCCCGCTGACCGGGACCAGGATCCGCGGCTCGGTCAGCTCGGGCCGGGCGTCCCGCGCGGCCTTGACGGCGAGGATCAGCGACTCGGTGCCACCGCCGGTGACGCTGCCCACGACGTCCGGCGCGGCGCTGCCCGGGCCGCCGCCGAGCAGCCGGGCTGCCGCCGCCACCAGCGCGTTCTCCATCGCCAGCAGGGATGGGAAGGCGGTCGGGTCGAGGCCGTTGACGTGGGCGCACTCGGCGTACGCGGCCTGGGCCAGCTCGTCCAGGCCGGCGACCCCGGGGTCGTAGACGTAGGCGAAGAGCCGGCCGCCGTGGGTGGGCCGGTCGGCGGCCCGCAGCGCGCGGATCTCGTCGAGCACCCGCGCGGCGGGCAGCCCCTCGGCGGGCAGCGGGCCCGTGGACACCGGATCGGTCATCAGGCTCGGGTCTTCCTCTCGGGACGGTCCGCCGGGCCGGTGGCGGCGGGATCGGCCGGGCCGGCGGCGGCGGGATCGGCCGGGCCGGCGGGCGTCGGATGGGCCGGGGGCAGGCGGTAGCCGCGCAGCAGCAGCACCGGCGCGGCGACCAGCACGGCCGGCAGGACGGTGAAGCCGAGCAGGACGCCGAGCCGGGCGGTCGCCGACTGCGCCGCGGCCTGGCCGGTCGAGGAGGAGACGTAGCCGCTGAGCTGGAGCACCAGCCCGTACAGGCCGGGGCCCAGGGCCAGCCCGAAGGTCTCCCCGGCGGTCCACAGCCCGGTGAGGACGCCGGCCTGCCGCCGGCCGGTGCGCGCGGTGTCGTACGCGATGCAGTCGGGAAGCATGGCCAGCGCGAAGACCTGCTGGCCGGCGTACCCGACGCCGATCAGCGCGACCACCGCATAGGTCGCGGCGGCCGGCAGCGCCGGCGCGGCCACCAGGGCCAGCGCGCCGGCCGCGAAGAGCAGCGACGCGGCGACCAGCGCGGCCCGCTTCCCGGCTCGGGCGCCGACCCGGACCCAGACCGGCATGACCAGCAGCGCCGGGCCGACGAAACAGGCGAAGAGCAGGGTCGGCGCGGTCTCCGGGTCGCGCAGTACCTGGCCGGCGAAGTAGGCCACCCCGGCCAGGACGGTCGCCACCCCGGCGGACTGCACCACGAAGCAGAGCAGCAAAAGCCGGAACGGCCGGTTGCCGGCGGCCACCGCGAGCTGCGCCCGCAGGCTGGGTTCGCTCTCCCCCACCGCGCCGGCCGCCGCCGACCGGGTGCCGAGGAAGGCGCCGACCGTGCCGGCCACGATCAGCGCGGCCACGAAGACGCCCATCCAGCGGTGCCCGACCAGGCCGCCGCCGGCCGCGGTCACCACGGCCGGGGCCACCGCCCCGGAGACCAGGATGGCCAGTGCCAGCACCGCGATCCGCCAGCTCATCATCCGGGTACGCTCCGCCGGGTCGCCGGTCAGCTCGGCGGGCATCGCCACGTACGGCACCTGGAAGAAGGCGAACGCGGTCGCGGTGGCCAGGAACGCCACCGCCACGTACGCCCCGGCGGCCGGCCCGGCGCCGAAGGGCGCGGCGAAGATGGCGGCGAAGAGCACCGCGAGGGCCAGCCCGCCGCCGAGCAGGTACGGCCGGCGCGGCCCCCAGCGGGAGCGGGTCCGGTCGGAGATCCGCCCGGCGACGGGATTGACCAGCACGTCCCACGCCTTCGGCAGGAGCACCAGCAGGGCGGCCGTCCCGGCGGCGACGCCGAGGGTGTCGGTGAGGTACGGCAGCAGCAGCAACCCGGGCACGGTGCCGAACGCCCCGGTGACCAGCGAGCCGGTGGCGTAGCCGACGTGCACCCGCCGGGGCAGCGGCCCGGCCAGCCCCGACGAGTCCATGGTCACGAATGCTACTCATATTGTGCGGCCGGTCACACCCTCCGCCCGGCGGTCACCGGTTCAGCCCGGCTCGGGGCTCCAGCCCGCCCGGGGCATGTCCACCCGGTCGCCCCGCAACGGGCAGCCCTCGGCGAGCAGCCGGGCCCGGGCCTCCCGCTCGTGCCCCGGCGGCAGCCGGCCCGCCGAGTTCACCACCCGGTGCCAGGGCACTCCGCCACCGTGCCGGGCCATGATCGAACCGACCAGCCGGGCGGACGCCCGTCCCGAGCGGTCGGCCAGCGCGTCGGCGATCGCCCCGTACGACATCACCCGGCCCGGTGGGATCCGCTCGACCAGCTCCAGCACCGCCTCGACGTACTCGTCAGGTCTCACGAGCTGCCAGAGTATGGGAACGGCGGCGGGCCCGGTGGGACCGAGCGCGCAGAATGGTCGGGTGCGCGAACCAGTCACCTCGGCCCGGCGGATCGTCGTGAAGATCGGCTCGTCCTCGCTGACCACGGCGCAGGGCGGGCTCGACGACGCGCGGGTGGACGCGCTGGTCGACGCGCTCGGCGGTCTCGCCGCCGACGGCCGGGAGGTGGTACTGGTCTCCTCCGGCGCGATCGCCGCCGGGCTCGCCCCGCTCGGGCTGTCCCGCCGCCCGCGCGACCTGGCCACCCAGCAGGCCGCCGCCAGCGTCGGCCAGGGCCTGCTGATCGGCCGGTACGCCGCCGCCTTCGCCCGGCACGGGCGCACCGTCGGGCAGGTGCTGCTCACCGTCGACGACGTGACCCGACGGGCGCACTACCGCAACGCGTACCGGACCCTGCGCAAGCTGCTCGACCTGCGGGCGGTACCGATCGTCAACGAGAACGACACGGTGGCCACCGAGGAGATCCGGTTCGGTGACAACGACCGGTTGGCCGCGCTGGTCGCCGCCCTCGTCGACGCCGACCTGCTGGTGCTCCTCTCCGACGTGGACGCGCTCTGGACCGGTGACCCGACCCGGCCGGGCAGCACCCGCATCGCCGAGGTGCACGGCGACGGAGACCTGACCGGCGTCGACATCGGCGGCACCGGCCGGGCCGGGGTCGGCACCGGCGGCATGGTCACCAAGGTCGAGGCCGCCCGGATCGCCACCGGCTTCGGCATCCCGGTGGTGCTCACCGCCGCCCCGCTGGCCGGCGACGCCCTGGCCGGCAGGCCGGTCGGCACGTTCTTCCACCCGAGCAGCCGACGGCCGGCGGCCCGGCTCTTCTGGCTGGCGCACGCCACCGCCCCCCGCGGTCGGCTGCACCTCGACCCGGGGGCCGTGCAGGCGGTGGTGGGCCGGCGCAAGTCGCTGCTGCCCGCCGGGATCACCGCCGTGGACGGCGCGTTCACCGCCGGCGACCCGGTCGACCTGGTCGACACCCACGGCGCGCCGGTCGCCCGGGGACTGGTCAACTACGACGCGGTGGAGCTGCCCGGGCTGCTCGGCCGCTCCACCGGAGAACTCGCCGCGGCGCTCGGCCCGGCGTACGAGCGCGAGGTCGTCCACCGCGACGACCTGGTCCTGCTGTGAGCCCGACCGCCGAAGGAGTACCCGAGATGAGCGTGACCGAGCAGGCCCGGGCGGCCCGGGAGGCGGCGAACGAACTGGCCGTCGCCCCGCGTACGGTCAAGGACGCGGCGCTGCACGCGATGGCCGACGCGCTGGTGGCGCGTACCCCGGAGATCCTGACCGCGAACGCCGCGGACCTGGCGGCCGGGCGCAACGCCGGGCTGACCGCGGCCGTGCTGGACCGGCTCGCCCTCGACGCGGGGCGGGTGGCCGGCATCGCCGAGGCGCTGCGCCAGATGGCCGCGCTGCCCGACCCGGTCGGCGAGGTGGTCCGCGGCTCGACCCTGCCCAACGGCCTGGAACTGCGGCAGGTCCGGGTGCCGTTCGGGGTGGTCGGCATCATCTACGAGGCGCGGCCCAACGTGACCGTGGACGCCGCCGGCATCTGCCTGAAGTCCGGTAACGCGGCGCTGCTGCGCGGCTCCTCCTCGGCGGCGCACTCCAACGCCGCCCTGGTCGCGGTGCTCCGCGACGCGGTGGCCTCGGCGGGGCTGCCGGCCGACGCGGTACAGCTGCTCGACGCCACCTCGCGGGATTCGGTCAAGGAGCTGATGCGCGCCCGGGGCCTGGTGGACGTGCTGATTCCCCGCGGGGGCGCGTCGCTGATCCGGACCGTGGTCGAGGAGTCGACGGTGCCGGTGATCGAGACCGGGGTGGGCAACTGCCACGTCTACGTCGACGCCACCGCCGACGTGGCCAAGGCGGTGGCGATCACCCTGAACGCCAAGA
The DNA here is from genome assembly GCF_900090305.1 of Micromonospora siamensis. Classification (NCBI taxonomy): domain Bacteria; kingdom Bacillati; phylum Actinomycetota; class Actinomycetes; order Micromonosporales; family Micromonosporaceae; genus Micromonospora; species Micromonospora siamensis. The sequence goes on from NZ_LT607751.1 coordinate 6,162,980, forward strand.
CCCAGCGCCTGAGCACCTGCAACACCGCCGAGTCGCTGCTGGTCCACGCGGACGTCGCGGACGCCTTTCTGCCGGCGGTGCTGGCCGCGTTCGCCGACGCGGGGGTGACCGTGCACGGCTCCCCCGAGGTGGCGGCGTGGTCCGCCGCGGTGGTCCCGGCCACCGAGGAGGACTTCGCCACCGAATACCTCTCCGCCGACATCTCCGTCGCCGTGGTCGACTCGCTGGACGCGGCGGTCGCCCACATCCGCCGGTACGGCACCGGGCACACCGAGGCCATCGTCACCGACTCCCAGGCGGCGGCCCGGGAGTTCGTCGCCCGGGTCGACGCGGCGGCGGTGATGGTGAACGCCTCCACCCGGTTCACCGACGGCGGCGAGTTCGGCTTCGGCGCCGAGATCGGCATCTCCACCCAGAAGCTGCACGCCCGCGGCCCGATGGGCCTCCCCGAACTGACCAGCACCAAGTACGTCGTAACCGGCGACGCCCACCTCCGCTGACCCGCTCGGTCCGCGCGGGGCGCGGGCGCGGGGCGGCGCGGGGTCAGCGGCGGGGGTGGGGGCGGCAGGCGCGGATCGCCGTGAGGGTGGTGTGCACGTCGAAGCGGTGGCCGTCGTCGCTGTCCCAGCCGCCGTCGCTGCGCTGGGTCTCCGCGAGTCGCCGGCGGGCCGCCGCCAGCACCCACTCCTCGTCGCCGAGGTCGATCCGGCGCAGCGTGGCGGCCAGCCAGGCGACGTTCGACGGGGAGAGCCGCGGGATCCGCTCGGTCAGCACCATCTGGATCCGGGCCGACTCGTAGTACAGCTGCTGGCGGTGCAGCACGGCCGCGCTCAGCCAGCCGGTGGCCAGGAAGGACGGCCAGCTCCCGTCCGGGGCGAGCTGCGCGGCGAGCAGCTGCGCCGCGGTCCGCAGCACCTCGGCGTACGGGCCGGCGGGCTGGTCGTACCGGCCGGCGGGGGTGCCGACGCTGAGCCAGAAGGCGGCGCCGGCGGTCAGGTAGAGGCGGGCCTCCGGGTCGCCCGGTCGGGCCCATTCCGGTGCGGCGTCGGCGAGTCGCTGGTCCTCGTCCCAGCCACCGTCGGGGAGCTGCCGCGCGGCCAGCCAGTCCAGTGCCCGCCGGGCGGCCGGGCGGCCGAGGGCGCCCAGGTCGTCCAGCTCGGCCAGGCGGAAGCAGGTGGCGTCGATCGAGGCGATGCCGGCGTCGACCAGGGCCGGCCAGCCGCCCTCCGCGGCCTGTCCCGCCTCGGCGGACTCCAGCAGTTCCTCCGGTACCGGCGCGCCGGTACGCAGATGGGAGAGCCGGCCGCGTTCCACCGGATCTCCGTGCGCCACGACATAGCCGATGGCGGCGTCCAAGTCGACCACGGCGGACACGCTACCGGCGCAAACGTGATTCCGCCTCGGCGAGTCGGCCGGGTTGCCGCGCTCTGGTGGTGACACGCGGAACGGCCCTCCCGATCCCGGGAGGGCCGTTCCGGTGCGACGGTCAGTACGTTGGCAGCGACGGGTCGATCTGCTTGACCCAGGAGAGCACCCCGCCCTGGACGTGCACGGCGTCGGAGAAGCCGGCCGCCTTCAGCGCGGCCAGCGCCTCGGCGGAGCGTACGCCGGACTTGCAGTGCAGCACGATCTGCTTGTCCTGCGGGAGCTTCGACAGCGCCTCACCGGAGAGGATCTCGCCCTTGGGGATCAGGTGCGAGCCCGGGATCCGGACGATCTCGTACTCGGCCGGCTCGCGGACGTCGACCAGGAAGATGTCCTTGTCGGCGTCCTGCCACTCCTTGAGCTCGGAGGCGGTGATGGTCGAGTCGACCGTCGCCTCCTGGGCCTCGACGGAGACCGCGCCGCAGAAGTCCTCGTAGTCCTCCAGCAGGTCGGTCACGGTCGGGTTCTCGCCGCAGAGCGCGCAGTTCGGGTCCTTACGGACCTTGATCTTGCGGTATTCCATCTCCAGGGCGTCGTAGACCATCAGCCGGCCGACCAGCGGCTCGCCGATCCCGGTGAGCAACTTGATCGCCTCGTTGACCTGGATCGACCCGATCGACGCGCAGAGCACGCCGAGCACGCCGCCCTCGGCGCAGGACGGGACCATGCCGGGCGGCGGGGGCTCCGGGTAGAGGCAGCGGTAGCAGGGCCCGTGCTCGGCCCAGAACACCGACGCCTGGCCGTCGAACCGGTAGATCGACCCCCAGACGTACGGCTTGCCGAGCAGCACCGCGGCGTCGTTGACCATGTACCGGGTGGCGAAGTTGTCGGTGCCGTCGACGATCAGGTCGTACCGGGAGAAGATCTCCCGGACGTTCTCCCGGTCCAGCGCGGTGTTGTGGATCTCCACGTTGACCAGCGGGTTGATCTCGCGGATCGAGGCGGCGGCGGACTCGGCCTTGGACCGGCCGACGTCGGAGACGCCGTGGATGATCTGCCGCTGGAGGTTGGACTCGTCGACGGTGTCGAAGTCGATGATGCCCAGGGTGCCCACGCCGGCGGCGGCGAGGTACATCAGGGCGGGTGAGCCGAGACCACCGGCGCCGACGCAGAGCACCCGGGCGTTCTTCAGCCGCTTCTGCCCCTCGACTCCGACGTCCGGGATGATCAGGTGGCGGGAGTAGCGGCGGATCTCGTCAACGGTCAGCTCGGCGGCGGGTTCGACGAGCGGGGGCAACGACACGGTGGACTCCCCGGGATCGGCGGTGGGACCGCGCCATTGTCGCTCGCTCCGGCGGCCGTTGGCCATGAGGAGGGACACGTCGCCCGACATGCGGGAGCGGGAATAACTCAGACGCCGTCGAGCGGTTCGCCCGCGTACCGCTTCCCGTCGAGGTAGGGCCAGGCGTTGGCCACGCAGCCGTCGAGGCCGTACGTCTGCTGCTGCATCACCGGCGCTGGCCGGCCGGGGCCGGGGCAGCCCTCGTGCAGCTCGCCGAACTGGTGCCCCACCTCGTGGTTGATCACGTACGTCCGGTAGACGGCCAGCGGCGCACCGTAGTCCGGGACGGCGTCCATCCAGCGGGCCAGGTTGAGGATCACCCGTCCGGGCAGCCGGCACGAGGTGTAGCCCTCGGTCCGCAGGCCGCCCTCGGCGCACATCCGCTCGGAGGTGTCCGGGGTGGCCAGGTAGATGGTGAAGTCGGCCGCCTCGGGGTCGGCCACCCGCTGCACCCGCAGCCCGCCGGAGGCGATCCAGCTGCGCGGGTCGCCCAGCACCTCGTCCACCTCGGCGGCGAACGCGTCGGGGTCCTGGCCGACGCCGCGTTCGACGGCCACCCGGTAGCGGCGAAGCGGCCCGTCGGCGCCCTGCACCGGCGAGTCGCCGCCGGCCGCCACGAACTCGCCGGAGCCGGCGCGGGGATAGCCGGCCGGCCGCTGCCGCTCGCCCGCACCCTCGCCGGCCACCACGGGGGCGGGGCCGGCGACCGCGGGCGGGTCGGCGTGGTCGCCGCCGAGGCCGTCCCCGGTCACCCCGGCCACGGCGGCGGCGCCGAGCAGGGTCAGCCCGATCAGCGCGGTACGACGCCGACGGCGGCGCATCCGGACCCGGCGACGCAGGACGTACGGGTTGGGCGGGTCGGGCCGGACGGCCGGGCCCTGAGGGGACACGGGTGGCATGGCATCAGGATGCCAGGCAATTCGGGCAAATATCCCGGTTTACGTCAAATTCCTCAGACCGGTGGTCCGGCGTACCGCCGCCCGGCCCGGTACGGCCACGGATTCGACCGGCAGCCGTCCAGGAAGAGCGTCTGCTGCTGCATCACCGGCGCCGGCCGCCCCGGGCCGGGGCAGCGCTCGTGCCCGTGCCCCAACTGGTGGCCGACCTCGTGGTTCACCACGTACAACCGGTACTCCACCAGCGGCACGCCGGCCGCCACGAAGTGCGGCACCGAGGTCCGCCACCGGTCCAGGTTCAGGATCACCTTTCCCCGGGTCCGGCAGGACGTGTACGGCCGGCCACCCATCCGGATGTCCACCCCGCCGGCGGCGCAGAGCCGCCCCGCCGTACCCGCGGTGGCCAGGTAGATCGTGAAGTCCGCCCGGGAGCCCCGACCCACCCGCTGCAACCGCAGGCCGCCGTCCACCCAGCTCCCCGGCCCGGTCAGCGCGACCTGCACCGCCCCCGCGAACGCGTGCACGTCCTCGCCCGAGCCGGCCTCCACCGCCACCCGGAACCGGCGCAGCGGCCCGGTACGCCCGAGCACCGGACCCGGCCGCTCCTCGTAGCCGAAGACACCGCGCCCCGACGCCGGCACCGGACCGGGCAACCGCAGCACCGGGCCCGACGCGGCCGGGCGTGCCGTCGGGGTGCCCGAGGCGGACGGGATCGGGCTGGTCTCGAACGGCACCGCGACGGCCGGGCCGACCGCCGGGGTCGGCGACCCGGTCGGCGGCAGCGCCGTGGCCGTACCGGCGACCGGCCGGTCCATCGCCACCGCGACACCGCCACCCACCAGGACGGTCAGCGCGACGGCGGCGACGAGCAGGGCCCGCCGCCAGCGGCCGTTCGGGCCGGAGACGGAGAAGCGGCCGACCGGATCACGGTCAGGGGCCGCTGACCGCGGGGCGGTCTCGGCCCCGCGGCGCAGGAGATTCGGGGACATCCCGGTCAGCCTGCCATGTCCGGCCGGATTCCGGCGAACTCCGTTTCGGTGAGCAGACCCAGCACGGCGCGGGCCACCAACCGGGGCACCTCCAGCTGGGCGACGTGCCCCACCCCGTCCAGCATCAACAGTCGACTGTCCGGGATCACCCGGGCCGTCTGCGGCGCCACCCGCACGTCGACCAGCCGGTCGCGCAGGCCCCCCACCACCAGCGTCGGCGCCCGCACCGCCGCCGCGATCCGCCACAGCGACCCCGGCCCTGGCAGGTACGCGCGCAGGAAACTGGAGACGATGCCGCGGAACGTGCGGACGTACGCGGCCGCGTAGTGGGTCGCCTCGTAGCGGATCAGGATCTCCTCCAGCACCTCCTGCCGCCGTTGCTCGCTGACCCGGGTCGCGTCCGCCACGCACGCCTCGATCACCTGCTGGGCCATCACCTCCGGCGCGATCTGCGCCAGCCGCCAGGCGGCCAGCCGCTCGCCCCGGGGCACCGCCAGCAGCGGCAGCATCCGGCCCTGCAACGACCGGCGCGGGTCGAGGAACGGCAGCGCCGGCGAGATCAGGGTGAGCGTCCGCACCAGGTCGGGCCGCAACCCCGCCACGTGCACGGTGACCGCCCCGCCGAGCGAGTTGCCGAACAGGTGCACCGGCCCGCGCCCGGAGTGCTCGATCCAGCGGACCACCCGGTCGGCGAAGGCCGGGATGGTGTAGCGCCGGCCGGGCTCGCTGCGGCCGAACCCGGGCAGGTCGATGGCCTGCCCGTCGAGGCGGTCGGCCAGCAGGCCGGCCAGGTCCGTCCAGTTCTGCGACGAGCCACCCAGGCCGTGCACGTAGAGCGCCGGCTCCGCGCCGGGTCGGGTGGCCGGGGTGTCCCGGACGTACGTCATCGTCCCGTCGAGCTGGACCTCCCGGCCCGGCCACGGTGGCGGGAGGTGATGCGCGGGGAGGAGGTGGTCCGGCTCCAGGGTGGCGCGCTTCATGCCCTCAAGTCTGCCCTGCAACGGTCAGGACAGCAGCGCCTCGAGCCGCCGGTTGACCGCGGCCAGGGTGGCGCGTACCACCGCCTGCCGGGGGTCACCGGCTACCAGCGCCGACCCGGCCAGCTGCTCCACCCAGCCGTCGCAGACCAGCAGCACCACGACGGTGGCCACCTCGCAATTGCCGAACGGCACCACCGCCGCGTGCTCCACGAAGCACCGCCCGCGGCCGGACGGGTGCTCCGCCCCGCGCAGCAGCTCGTCCACCGCCGCTGCGGCGGCCACCGCGCAGAGCCGCAGCACGTACCCGTCCACGGCCGGGCCGGTGGAGTGCCCCTCGGCGGTCTCGTCGCCGGCGATCAGGCGTACCTCCACCGTGGCGTCCAGCCCGAACGTGCTGACCTGCACGTGGTCGATCACCACCCGCGGACCGGGCACGCCGCCGGTGTCCAGCGGCCGGGAGGGCGCCGTCTCCGTCGTGGTCATCTGACCGCCGGAGTACGAGGCGCCCACCGTGACCGGGCTGCCGGTGCTGCCCGCGGAGACCGCGGCGACCGCGTCCTCCACCGTGGCCCGGCCCCGGTGCGGGTTGTTCGGCCGGCGGCGGCGCGGCGGCGCGGAGACCGGCTCGGCGAGCGGTGCGGAGACCGGCGCGACCTCGGCGGGATCGGCCTCCGGCGCGGTCCGGGCACCGGCGGGCGCGGCCGGCTCGGCGGACCGCCCGACCGGCTCGGCCTGATCCTCACCCACCCGCCGGGCGATCGACTCGGCCCGTTCCTCGGCGGAGCGCCACAGCGTCGGTGCGCTCGCCTCGTCGACGGGACGGCCGGCCACCGGGCCGCTCGGGTCCGCCGCCGACCGGCGGGTCGCCCGCTCGGCCGGATCCTCGGTCGGCCGGCGGGTCGACGAGTCGCCCTCCTCCACCGAGCGGCGGGCGGCGGGACGGCCGGCCGGGTCGCCCGGGTCCTCGGCGGCCCGCCGGGCGGCGTACCGCTCGACGCTCTGCGCGCGGGCGCCCGCCCACCGGTCGGCGTTCGACTCGGCGGACCGGGCACGGCCCGCGTCCGCGCGCGGCTCGGCGGACCGGCGGCGGACCGGCGGCGGACCGGCCGGGGCGTCGGGCAGGTTCTGCGGGGCGGCGGCCAGGCCCATCCGCTCCTGGAGCAACCGGGCCACGTGCCGGCTCACCTCGGCCGGGTCGGCGCCGTCGGCCAGGTCCAGCCGCAGGCTGTGCGCCCCGGCCGGGGTACGCCGCAGCGCCGCGTCCCGGACCCCGGCCACCTCGCGTACGGCGTCCAGGATGGCGTTGACGTCGAAGCCCTCGGGACGGTCCCGCAGTGGCGCGGGCTCGTCGTCGCGGCGGAGATGGGTGGCGATACGGGCGAGTTCCGGGGTTTCGGCGGACGGTTCCACGGCTGGCGGCTCCGGCACGACGGGCACGTCCGGTTCCGCGGGTACGCGCTGCGGCAGCACCGCCGTGGTCGGCTCCGGGCTCGACTCGTCCGCCACCGCCTGCGCTGCGGGGACCGGCTCGGGGGCGGACCGGCGGGCGGCGTAGGGCGGCGCGCTCGTCGGGGTGGACGCGGTGGGGGGGTGTTCCGGGCCGGGCGGGCCGCTCGTGGCGGGCGCGGCGGCGGTGGGCGCGGGGCCGGCGGGATCGGGGCCGGCGGGCGGGGCGGTGACGGGTTCGTCGGCGATCGGCCGCAAGCGGAACGGGCGTACCGTCCGGTCCTCGGCAGCGGCACCGGCCTCCGCGGCGACCGGCGGGGCGCTGGCCGGGATCGGCACGGAGCGGGCCCAGGCGGGGCGGTCCACGGCCGCGGCGGCGGGCCGGCCGGCGGGCGCCTCGGTCGGCGGGCGTCCCGGCTCCTCGGCCCGGCGCGCCTCGTACGGTCGGTCCGGCTCGGCCCGCACCGGCTCATAGGACGCCGCCGGCTCGGTCCGCACCGGCTCGTACGGCAGTGCCGGCTCGGCCCGCACGGCCTCGTACGGGCGGTCCGGGCCGGCGCGCAGCGACTCGGGGCCGGTGGCGTCCGGTCCGGCGGACTCCGGACGGCCCAGGCGCGCCGCCCGAGCCTCGTCCTCGCGCGACCATGGCTCCTCACGCGACCACGGTGGCGGGGCCCAGCCCCCAGCCCAGCTCGGGCGGTTCCAGCTCGGGCCCACCCACTCCGGCTCCTCGCGCGGGCGGGCCGGCAGGGAGTCGGGGCGGTTCGACCCGGCGTCGGGACGACCCGCCTCGGGCGGAAAACGGTCGGCCCAGGTGGACGGCTCGGTGGCCGGCTCGACGGGCCGGTCGGCGGAGGAACCGGACGCCCAGGTGGTCGGCTCGGTTTCCGCGTCGGCGGAGGATCCGGACGCCCAGGCGGGCGGCTCGGTGGCCGCCTCGGCGGGGCGCTCGACGGTCGGTGCGTGGAAGCCGGGCGGCACCTCGAAGCCGGAGGCGGTGGTGCCCACCGGTGGCACCTGCACGGCCGGCGGCGCCGAGGACGGCACGATGCCCTCACCCCGACGGGCGGCTCGGGTCACCGGCGGCTCCCCCGAGGAGTGCCGCGCCGCGCCGCCGGACGGGTCGGCCTGCTGTTCCACGGTCGGCGCGGGGCGCTGCGCCGGCACGACCAGCCGGTCGCCGTCACCGTCGCCGGCCCGGTACCCGCCAGGCTCCCGGCCGAGGTCAACCTCCGGGTATCCGCCGGACTCCCGGTGCGGGCCGGGTTCCCGGGAGAAGCCGGAGTCCCCGGCGAAACCGGGCTCCCGGGCAAAGCCGGAGTCTCCGGTGAAGCCGGGCTCGCGGGGCAAACCAGAGTCCCCCGGAAAGCCGGGCCCCCGGGGAAAGCTCGGGTCGCCGGTGAAGCCGGGGTCGCGAGGAAAGTCGGCGTCCCGGGGAAAGCCCGCCTCCCGGTACGGCTCGGCGGCGTCCCGGGGGCCGACTCCCGGGACGGGCGGGGCGCTGACCGGTGCGGGTCGGGTGGTGGGGAGCTCTTCGGCGGTGCCGAAGCCGTTGAGGTGCGGCCGGCCGTTCACCCGGGCGGACGGGCTCTGCTCGGACTGTGCCGGCAGCGGCGCGGGCAGGTCACCGTGGCGCGGTGACGAGGCGGCCCAGCCACCCGCCGGATCGGCCTGCCGCCAGGGCGGCGCCGGCTCCGTCGGCCGGGAGAGGCCACCGCTGCGGGACCAGCCGGCGGTCGGGGGCTCCCACCCGCTGACCGGGCGGGCCAGGTCGTCCTGCCGGCCCGTGCCGTCGCCCTGCTCTCCCGGGGTGGGGGCTCCGGGTTGCCCTGATTCACTCACCGCGCGCTCCTTGGTAGCCCCCGCTGAGGCTACCGTGTGGTGACAGTGGCGATAAGTTACAGCGGCGGGCCAATTCCGCGACGGGTCAACCGACCCGGACCGGTTCGGGTGAAATGCCGGCTCGTACGAAGAAACTCGGAGGTTCCCATGACCGCTGTGGGGAACGGTGCACAGACCGCCGGCCGGCCCACCCGACTGCCCCGCTCGGCACGTCGCAAGCAGCTGCTCGCGGCGGCCCAGGAGGTGTTCGTCGCCCAGGGCTACCACGCCGCGGCGATGGACGACATCGCGGAACGGGCCGGTGTCTCCAAGCCGGTGCTCTACCAGCACTTCCCGGGAAAGATGGACCTCTACCTGGCGCTGCTGGACACGCACTGCGACGCGATCGTGGCCAAGGTGCACGACGCGATGAAGGGCACCAACGACAACAAGGAGCGGGTCGGCGCCTCCGTGCAGGCGTACTTCGACTTCGTCGACCACGAGAGCGAGGCGTTCCGGCTGGTCTTCGAGTCGGACCTGCGCAACGACCCGGCGGTGCGCCAGCGCGTGGAGCGGGTCGAGCAGGGCTGCATCGCGGCGATCACCGACACCATCATCTCGGACACCGGGGTGAGCCGGTCGCACGCCGAGCTGCTCGCCTCCGGCCTGGTGGGTGCGGCGGAGACGGCCGCCCAGTTCTGGCTGGCCGGCGGCCGGCAGGTGCCGAAGGCGGAGGCGGAGGCGCTGGTCGCGGCCCTGTCCTGGCGCGGCATCGCCAGCTTCCCGCTGCAAGGTGAGTCAGCCTGAACATCCCGCCCCGAGATCGGATAGCCTTTCCGACGGCGGCACTTTCGCCCGGATGAGGAGGCACAGTGGAGGTCAAGATCGGCGTCCAGTACGCGCCGCGTGAGCTGGTCCTGGAGAGCGCGCAGTCGCCGGCCGAGATCGAGCAGATCGTGACCGACGCCATGGCCAAGAGCGAGGGGACGCTGTCCCTGACCGACGAGAAGGGCCGACGGGTGATCGTTCCCGTCGCCAAGGTCGCCTACGTCGAGATCGCCGAGGCGTCCCCGCGGTCGGTCGGGTTCACCGTCCGCTGACCCGGTCCGGCTTCCGCGGCGGCACCGCCGTCGCGGGCCGGGCCCCGGGCTCCGGCCCCTGCGCAGCACCGGCTCCGGGCCGCCCGCCCCGAACCGTTCGGGCGGGCTCAGTTGTTCAGGCCGACGGCCGTCATCCGCGCGGTGTGGTCCGCGGTGAGCCGGCGGAAGAGCCCCGGCACGTCCACCCCGTCCCGGGCGATCAGCGCGGTGAGCGCCCCACGGTCCGCGGCGGCGACCCGCCCCGCCTGGGAGAGCGCCTCCCCCACCAGCCGCCGCGCCCACATCGAGAGCCGGTTGGCCACCCTCGGGTCGGCGTCGATGGCGGCCCGGATCTCGGCCGCCGCGAACTCCGCGTAGTGCGAGTCGTGCAGCACCTCCCGGATCAGCTGCCGGTACGGGTCGTCGAGCCGGTCGGCGATCGCCCCCAGGAAGTCGTCGGTGATCGCGTCCCCGACGTACGCCTTGGTCACCGCCTCCAGCCAGTCCCGCGGCTCGGTCGAGTCGTGGTACGCCCGCAGCGCCTCGACGTAGGGCGCCATCGCCTCCTCGGGGCTCGCGCCGAGGGCGGTGAGCCAGTCGGCGAGCCGCCGGTAGTTGCCGATCTCGGCTGCGGCCAGCTCGCTGAGCGTGGCGCGTCGGCGCAGGTCGGGGGCGAGGCGGGCGTCGGCGGCCAGCCGGTCGAAGGCGACCAGCTCGCCGTACGCGACGAGGCCGAGCAGGTCGATGACGGCGTCGTCGGTCGAGGCGGGCACGGGGCGCACGTTACCGCCCATTCCGACCCGGTGCCGTCCCGGCGTGCCGGCAGTGGGTGACGCAGGTCACAGGGAACACACCCGGTGTCGGGCGTGTTGGCGATTGACGAGACCGCTGGACAGCGGCTCAGGTAGTATTGAGCAGTTGCCGTGGGCGCCGATCCGTTCGAAGTCCAGCCCGCGGTGCGCGTGCGGCCCGGTCCGGCTCGGCATTCCGCCGCCGACCGTGTGGCCCGCGCCAAACCGACAGCGCCCTGCTGGACATGCCGGGGCGCACCCACGAGAGGGCACCCCCAAATCCACATGAGCGAGCAGATCTCCGAACTCACCACAGGCCAGGAGCTGGCCCCCACCGCCCCGGTCCGTCCGGAGGCACCGACCTTCGCCGCGCTGGGCGCGCGCCAGGAGACCGTCGAGGCCCTGGCCGCCGCCGGCATCACCCGCGCCTTCGCCATCCAGGAGTACGCGCTGCCGATCGGGCTGCGCGGCGTCGACCTGATCGGTCAGGCGCCCACCGGCACCGGCAAGACCCTCGGCTTCGGCATTCCGCTGCTGGAGCGGGTCTTCGCCCCCGCCGAGGGCGGCGACGGCGTGCCGCAGGCCCTGGTCGTCGTTCCCACCCGTGAGCTGGGCATCCAGGTCGCCAAGGACCTCGCCGCCGCCGGCCGGACCCGGGGCGTCCGGGTGCTGCCGATCTATGGCGGTGTGGCGTACGAGCCGCAGATCGACGCGCTGCGCAAGGGCGTCGAGATCCTGGTGGGCACCCCGGGCCGGCTGATGGACCTGCAGAAGCAGAAGCACCTGCGGTTGGACCGGGTGCGTGCGCTGGTCCTCGACGAGGCCGACCGGATGCTCGACCTGGGCTTCCTCGACGACGTCGAGAAGATCCTGGCGATGCTGCCGGAGGACCGGCAGACGATGCTCTTCTCGGCCACCATGCCGGACCCGATCGTCGCCCTGTCCCGGCGCTTCCTGCGCCGGCCGGTGACGATCCACGCCGGGCACACCGCCGAGACCGGCCCGTCGCCGCAGACCCAGCAGCTGGTCTACCGCACCCACTCGATGAACAAGGTCGAGATCGTGGCCCGGATCCTCCAGGCCGAGGGGCGCGGGCTCACCATGATCTTCACCCGGACCAAGCGGGCCGCCGACCGGGTCGCCGAGGACCTCGACTTCCGCGGTTTCGCGGTGGCCGCCGTCCACGGGGACCTCGGCCAGGGCGCCCGGGAGCGGGCCCTGCGGGCGTTCCGCGCCGGCAAGATCGACATTCTGGTCGCCACCGACGTGGCGGCGCGTGGGCTCGACGTCACCGGCGTCACCCACGTCATCAACTACGACTGCCCGGAGGACCAGGACACCTACACCCACCGGATCGGCCGTACCGGCCGGGCGGGGGCGAGCGGCGTCGCGGTGACCTTCGTCGACTGGGACGACATGCCCCGCTGGCGGATCATCGACAAGACGCTGGGCCTGGACATGCCGGAGCCGCCGGAGACGTACCACACCTCCCCGCACCTCTACACCGACCTGGACATCTCCACCGAGGTGAGCGGCACCCTGCCGACCGCCGAGCGGACCCGCGCCGGGCTCGGCGCCGAGGTCGAGGAGGACCTGGGTGGTCCGTCCCGCCGCGGTGAGGGCGGCCGGGGCGGCCGTCGCGGCGAGAGCCGGGGCCGGGGTCGCGGCGAGGGTCGTGGCCGCGGCGAGGGTTCCGGCCGGGGCGAGGGTCGCGGCCGGGGCGGCGACGCCGCCGAGGCGCCCGCCGAGTCCGCCACCGCGGACGGGGCCACCCGCGCTCCGCGTACCCGCCGACGTCGCCGGCTCTCCGACGACGGGGCCGCGAGCGAGCCGACCGGCGTGGTCACCGCCGACACCGGCGACGCCGAGCCGGCCGCGTCCGCCGAGGGTGGTGCGACCAAGCCGCGCCGCCGCCGACGCCGCCGTGGTGGCGGTTCCGGCGCGGGTACGCCCGCCGAGGCGACCACCGCCGACTGACAACCGCAGCACCCGACATCCCCCGTACCGGCCCGCCCGGTCCGGGGGATGTCCCTTTTTCGCCCGACCGCCGCCGGTCGACGAGGCTCGGTGGAACGTCATGGGGCGTGCGGTGCGGGACACCTCGGGGTGGGCCGCCGGTCGGGAAGCCGGCCCGGAGCAGGATGATGGAACGATGCCGGAACCGCTGGATGACGCCCTGACCGAGGTCCGGGCCCTGCTGCTCGACCCCGCGCTGACCCGGGCGGTGGCCGCCGGGCGCCGCAAGGGTCACCGCCCCTCGGTGGTCCGCGCCGAGCTGCGGCCGGTGACCTTGAAGGCCGGGCCGCGGATCCAGATCTCCACCTCGGACGGCTCCCGGCCGTACACCCGGAACGTCGCGCCCGGCGCGGAGGCCGACGCGGCGGTGGACGCGCTGCTGGCCGAACCCTTCGGCAACTGGCACGTGGAGACGACCGGGGCGACCCTCCAGCTACGGGTGACCAAGTCCGGTGAGGCGCAGGTGCACCGGGCGGCCGCCAGCCGACCGGCGCCGGCCGCCGAGGGGCACGACCGGGCCAAGGAGTGGCTGCTGGACCCGGGCGACCCGCTCTTCACCGAGATCGGCGGCTCGGCCGCCAAGCGTCGGCAGGTCGACGCGTTCCTGCGTGCGCTGGCGGCGAGCCTGCCCGAGGAGCTGACCGGGGCGCTGCGGGTGGTGGACCTGGGGTGCGGCAACGCGTACCTGACCTTCGCCGCCTACCGGTACCTGTCCCAGCGGGGCCTCGACGTCGAGCTGGTCGGGGTGGACGTCCGCGAGGACCAGCGCCGGCGCAACACCGAGCTGGCCGAGCGGCTGGGCTGGGCCGACCGGGTGAGCTTCGTGGCCGGGACCATCGCCGACGCGGTCGTCGAACCCGCCCCGGACCTGGTGCTCGCCCTGCACGCCTGCGACACGGCCACCGACGAGGCGCTGGCCCGGGCGGTGCGGTGGGGGGCCCGGTGGGTGCTCGCCGCGCCGTGCTGTCACCACGACCTGGCCGCCCAGCTGCGCGCGCACCCGGCCCCGGCGCCGTACGAGTTGCTGACCCGGCAGGGCATCCTGCGGGAACGCTTCGCCGACGTGCTCACCGACGCGGTACGCGCCGGGCTGCTCCGGCTGCACGGCTACCGGGCCGAGGTGGTGGAGTTCGTCGACTCCCAGCACACCCCGCGGAACCTGCTGATCCGCGCCCGGCGCACCGGTACGGAGCCGACGCCGGAGCAGCGTTCCGAGTATCGGGCCCTGGTCGACCAGTGGCAGGTCACGCCGCGGTTGGAGACGCTGCTCGCGCAGCACTAAGGCCGCGCCGCGCATCCGACGCCGGGTCAGCGTCGCCGGTCGCCGCTTCGGTCCCCCCGGCCGCGGTCGAACGCCGACACCCGCTCGCCCGGGCCGCGCTCCGACCGGTCGTGGTCGGGCGGCAGGGTCGGGAACGGCACCACCTTGCCGGGCGCCTCGGCGTTCCCGGCGGCGGTGAAGGCGTTCCAGGAGATGTCCACCAGCAGCTTCTTCAGCTCCGCGTGCCGCTCCGCGGCGTTGCGTTGCAGCGCCAGCCGGGCCCCGAGCACCACACTGACCAGGGTGGTGGTGATCGCGCCGGTGGCGGCGAGAACCTCGGCGCCGGTCGCCTGATCCCCGTTCAGGACCAGCACCAGCAGCCAGATCCAGAAGGCGGCGGCGAAGACGGCGGCCTTCGCCACGAAGAAGAGGCTGACCGCACCCGGGCGGTGCGACAGCGGGCGGCTCGAGTCGGCCATGCTGCTCCTCGGCGGTTCGCCGGTCCGGACGTCAGTCGGACACCTCGGGCGGCGGGAACGGATCAGGCATCGAGCTTAGTTGACGCGGGACAACCAACCACCAGCGCGGGGGCACCCGTGGTCCCGTGCATGAGACGATCGGGCAATTGCGCGGGCGGGTCGCCGTACTACTCTCATAGACGCACCGTCCGGTGCGCCGGTCGGAAAGGAAAGACGCTCAAGCAGATGGGCGCCGCTGAGGTATCGCCGCAGATGGCCTTCGCACGCTTCGTGCGTCGGGCCATCGACGACGCACGTGACGAGCGCGGCTGGACCGTCACCGACCTGGCGGCACACACCGGCGTAGGGCGTTCGACGGTCTTCCGTTGGCTGGCCGGCGACTGGCAGGACTACCCCGAGCTGGCCAAGGTGCGCGGCTTCTGCGCCGCCCTCGACCTGCCGGTGGCCGCGGCGTTCCGCGCGCTCGGCCTCCCCGACGCCGGCGCGGCACCCCGCCGCCGCAGCGACGACGCGCCCGTCGAGGCGGACGTCCGGGTGATCATGGAGCGGCTGGCCGACCCGTCGGTGCCGGCCGAGGAGAAGCACCACATCCGGGATCTGCTGCGTTACCTGGCCCGCCGCCCGGCCCGCCGCGCCGGCTGAGGGCCCGCCCTTCCGGCCACGCACCAGGCTGAGACCTCGGCCCGGAGCTGGACCACGCCGGCCGGAGACCTCAGTCGACCGTCAGGGTGAACTCCGCGGTGCGTACCTCGCCGGCCACCTGGAAGTCCAGGTAGAGCCGGTATCGGCCCGGCCCGGGCGCGGTCAGCCAGAACGTGACCGTGTCCCCGGCGGGCGCCGGTTCGGGGTGCACGTGCAGGTAGCCCAGGTCACCCTCGCGGAGCGCGACCAGGTGGCCGTACGCGCCGAGGTAGGGCTCCAGGGCGGCGGGGGCGTCGCCGCTGCGGACCCGGAAGGCCAGCGGCACCGCCGTGCCGACCTTCGGGGTGCCCCGGTAGTCGACGGTGAAGCCGTCCACCGTGGCGGCGGTCGCCGGCGCGGGCAGCGGACGGGGCCGGTAGTCGCCGGGCGCCACCAGGTCCACCCCCAGCGTCGCCGCGGTCTGCCGGCCGTCGTCGGCCAGCGCGGTGAAGTCCGCGTACGCCCGCCAGGTGCCCGGCTCGGCCAGGGTCAGCGGCACCGACCAGGTGCCGTCGGTGGCCATGGTGGGGTGCAGGTGCTGGTAGCCGGTGAGGTCCCGGCGCACCACGACCAGGTGCATCGGCTTGTCGTGCACCACCGCGAACCGGGTCACCGGTCGCCCCGCGGCGTCCCGGATCCGGAAGCGGAACTCACCGGGCCGGCCGGGGGCGAACGCGGTGCCCACCGGCGCGAGGGTGTAGCCGGCGGAGGTGACGGCGAGGCCGCCCGCCTCGGCCGGGTCGGGTTGGCCGGCGACGGCGGATCCGTGCTGGTGGGCGCCGGTGCCGGCGGCGTGGCTGTGCTCCCCGCCGGGCATTGCCGCGCCGGCGGTGGTGGCCGGGCCGCCCGCCGGGGCGCCGGGGCCGGGGTTGGCCCGGCCGAGGCCGAAGCCGAGCAGCACGGCGAGGACCAGCCCGCCCACGGTGAGCGCCAACCGCAGCGTGGCGCGGTCCGGCCCGGTCGGCGGCGGTCCCCCGATCGCGGACAGCCGGTCCGGCCCGGCACCGGAGCGGTCGACGAGGTCGTCCGGGTCGCGGTCGGCGACGGCCGACCGCCCCTCGCCGGTCGGCGGGGGCGGAACGGGGCGCTGGTCGGCCATGCGACCACGGTACCGGCGGGCCGGCCGGTGCCGGGCCGGCGAACCTCGGCCGTGGCAACCGTCGCAATCCGCGACGGCCGGGAACTTTTCCGACTCAGCCGGCCAGCGCGAGGGCCAGCGGCAGCACGTCCGGGGCGCCGGACCGGCGCAGCAGCCGGGCCACCATGGTCATCGTCCAGCCCGAGTCGACCAGGTCGTCGACGAGCAGCACCGGGCCGGCCAGTCCGGCGAGGGCGTCGGCCAGGTCGTCCGGCACGGTGAAGGCGTCGTGCAGGGTGCGTACCCGCTGGGCGCTGTTGCCGCGCGGCCCGCCGGTGCCCGCCGGGCCGACCGGGACCACCCGGCCGAGCAACGGCAGCCGGCCCACCGCGGCGATCCGGGTGGCCAGCGAGTCGACCAGCTCCGGGTGGCTGCGGGAGCCGACGGCGACCACGCCGGCCGGGCGGCGCGGCCACGGGTCGTCGCCGTGCGCCCACGCCTTGAGCACCTCCACCACGGCCGCCGCAACGTCGTCCGGCACCGGGCCGTCGGGGGACTCCGGGCCGACCAGGCCGCGCAGCCGCCCACCCCAGCCCAGGTCCGACAGCCGGCCCACGGCCCGCCCGGGCAGCGCCTGCTCCGCCGGGGCGATCCGGCCCTTCAGGGGTACGCCCACCGCCTCCAACCCGGTCGGCCAGAGCTTCTTCGGCCCGACCTCCACGCCGGGGCGGCCGAGGAACGTCTGCGCGGCGGTCAGCGCGGCGTCGGAGACCTCGGCGGTGAACAGCGCACCGGCGCAGTTGTCGCACCGGCCGCAGTCACCCGCCCCGGCGTCGTCCAGGCATTCCCGCAGGTAGCGCAGTCGGCAGCCGGGCGTCGAGGCGTACTCCCGCATGGCCTGCTGCTCGGCGGTGCGGGCCTGGGCGACGCGGCGCAACCGGGCCTCGTCGTAGACCCAGGGCTCGCCGGTGGCGAGCCAGCCACCGCGCACCCGGCGGACCGCGCCGTCGACGTCGAGCACCTTGAGCATCAGCTCCAGCCGGGCGCGACGCAGGTCCACGATCGGTTCCAGGGCCTGGGTGGACATCGGCCGGTCGGTGGGGAGCGCGGCCAGCACCGCCCGGACCTGCTCCTCGGGCGGGAAGGCCAGCGAGGCGAAGTACCGCCAGATGGCGGCGTCCTCCACGCCCGGCAGCAGCAGCACCTCGGCGTGGTCGACGGCCCGGCCGGCCCGGCCGACCTGCTGGTAGTAGGCGATCGGCGACGGCGGCGCACCCAGGTGCACCACGAAGCCGAGGTCCGGCTTGTCGAAGCCCATGCCGAGCGCGCTGGTGGCCACCAGCGCCTTGATCTTGTTGTCGAGCAGGTCCTGCTCGGCGGCCCGGCGGTCGGCGTCCTCGGCCTGCCCGGTGTACGAGGCGACCGACCAGCCGCGGGCGCGGAGGAACTCGGCGGTCTCGGTGGCCGCCGCGACGGTGAGCGTGTAGATGATCCCCGAGCCGGGCAGCCCGTCCAGGTGGTCGGCGAGCCAGGCCAGCCGGTGTGCCGGGCTGGGCAGGTCGAGCACGCCCAACCGCAGCGACTCCCGGTCCAGGGTGCCCCGCAACACCAACGCGTCGCCCAACTGCTCGGCCACGTCCTGGGTGACCCGGGCGTTGGCGGTGGCCGTGGTGGCGAGCACCGGGGTCCGCTCGGGCAGGTTGGCGAGGAAGGTACGCAGCCGGCGGTAGTCGGGCCGGAAGTCGTGCCCCCAGTCGGAGACGCAGTGTGCCTCGTCCACCACCAGCAGCCCGGTGGTGGCCGCCAGCTTCGGCAGGACGGAGTCCCGGAAGTCCGGGTTGTTGAGCCGTTCCGGGCTGATCAGCAGCACGTCCACCGCGCCGGCCCGGATCTCGTCGGTGATCTCGTCCCACTCGTCGAGGTTCGCCGAGTTGATGGTGCGGGCCCGGATGCCGGCCCGGGCAGCCGACTCGACCTGGTTGCGCATCAGCGCCAGCAGCGGCGAGACGATCACCGTCGGGCCGTGCTCGCCGTGCTCCCGCAGCAGCGCGGTGGCCACGAAGTAGACCGCCGACTTGCCCCAACCGGTGCGCTGCACGCAGAGCACCCGCCGCTGGTCGACCACCAGCGCCTCGATCGCGCGCCACTGGTCCTCGCGGAGCCGGGCGTGGTCGCCGGCCAACCGGCGCAGCACCGCCTCGGCGCGCTGGCGTACCGCCGTCCGATCGTCACCCATCCGGCATTTCTACCAGGTGTCAGGTGGGGCCCTGCCAACTCGGAAGGAAGATCAACACGTCCCGGAGCCGTCCGGTGACGTTGGCTGGCAGCCCACAGCGTGCGCCCAGCTCCTCGACCGACCCGTACGGGCCGTGCTGCCGCCGGTCGGCGACGATCAGGCGGCGCTGCCCGTCGGTCAGCCCGGGCAGCCCGGCCAGCACGTGGTCCGGAACCGCGTTGACGTCCACCAGACCGCCGTCGTCGAAGGTCCGGGGCAGGTCGGGGCGGCCGATGCGCAGGTCCGTCCGCGCCGTCGGATAGCGGTGGAGCAGGTAGCGGGCATGTTCCCGGCGGGCCCGCCGCTCGTCCGCGGCGCGGCGCTGGTCCGCCCCGAAGAGCTTGCCGACCATCGCCGTCAGGGTCGGGTTGAGCAGCACCACATGGGTGGTGCCCACCACCCAGCAGATCCCGATCACCACGACGAAGAAGAGGACCTCACGGTCGGGCGGGTCGCTCTCGGGTGTCGCCGGTGAGGTCAGGGCGACCACGATCAGTCCGACGATCAGCAGGAGGTATCCGCTTCCCGCCAGGGCGAGCCGCCAGCTGCGCCGCCACAACGCGTAGGCGAGCACCACGGCCCAGGTGAGGAAGCCGACGGAGAACAGGCAGGACGCCGTGCCGACGACGGTCGCGACGGCCGGGAGCCAGCGGGGGGTCGGTCGACCGGTCGGCGGGTACGGCGGCGCGGGCACCCCGATCGGCAGATCGACGGGGGCGCCCGCCGGCGGACGACCGGCCGCCGGGTGGGCGGCGGGCGTGGACTGGACGGCTGGGTGGACAGCCGGTGCCGGCAGGACGGCGGGGTCGGTGGCCGGAACGGCCCGGTCGGTGGCTGGCGCGGCCGGAACGGCCCGGTCGGTGGCTGGCGCGAACGGAATGGGTGGAGGGGCCGGTGCCGGCTGGACCGCCGGATCGGTGGCCGGTGCCGGCGGGCCGGCCGGACGGGCCAGCGGCGCCGCCGGGACAGGTGAAGGGCCCGCCGGAGCCGAAGGGCCGGCCGGAACCGCGGCGACCAGCGTCGGGTCCGACCGGAGGATGCGGCCGTGCAGGTCCCGCAGGGCCTCCCCCGGCTCGATGCCGTGCTCCTCACGGAGCAGGCCAGCAAAGTCCCGGTACGCGGCCAGCGCCTCGGCCTGCCGGCCGCCGCGGTAGAGCGCCAGCATCAACTGGTGCCGCAGCCGTTCCCGGACCGGGAACTCGGCGACCGCCTCGACCAGCTCGCCGACCAGCTCCCGGTGCCGTCCGGCCGTCAGTTCCAGCTCGGCCCGGGTCTCCAGCGCGACGGCGCGCAGTTCCACCAGCCGGTGCCGGGCGATCTCGAAGTACGGCCCGGCGTATCCCGCGAACGGCTCCCCCTGCCACAGCTCCAGCGTGGCGGTCAGCCCCGCCAGCGCCTCGTCCGGACGGCCGGCGGCGTGCCGCTGCCGGGCCCGGTGGACGCCGCGCTCGAAACGGATTGCGTCGACCGCCTCCGGGGGGACGTTCAGCCGGTATCCCGCATCGGTCAGGGTCAACACCTGGCCGGGCGTACGCGGGGACCGCTCGGGCTCCAACACCCGGCGCAGCCCGGCGACGTACTTCTGCACCACGTTGGCGCCGTTCGCGGGCGGATCGTCGGGCCAGACCGCTTCGACGATCTGCCCGGTCGGCACCGCGCGCCCCGCCGAAAGCAGCAGAACCGTCAGCACCGCGCGCTGTTTGCCGGGCCCGAGGTCGAGGTGCCGGTCGGCGTACCAGGCCCGCTGCGGTCCGAGCAACTGGAAGCGCAACGCTTCTGACATGCGGTTTTCCGCTCCTGACGCCCCGAGCCGCGCGGTACGGCAGTGCACGGCAGCCGGACGGCAGCATAACGGCAGTCAACCGGCAGGCGGGGCCGGCAGCATCTTGTCGGTAACCAGCTGACCTGTGTGGAAGTGAGTTCAACGAGATGACGTACCGAACCGGCGCCGCCGGCCCGCTCCGGCGGATCGTGACCACCGCGACCGCCGTGCTGACCGTCACCGCCCTGCTCGCGGGTTGCGGCACGGGCGACCGGAGCTCCGACGCGACGGGCTCCTCCGCTCCGACCCCGTCGCCGTCGGCCGATCCGAAGGCCGAGCTGTTGGCCGCCGTGCCGGACGGGCAGGAGCCGAGGTTCCGCTACACCGAGCAGAACGGGCCCGACAAGCTGTCCGGTGTGGTGGACCCGGCGGCGAAGGCGCAGGAGCTGACCGTCACGGAGACCGACCCGGACTTCGCCATGGTCCTCAACCTGCGGGTGATCGACGACCGCACCTGGATGCGGGTGAAGCTGACCGGCGTGGACGGCCTGCACGAGATGATGAAGCTGCCGAAGCGGTGGATGACCCTCGACCCGGCGAAGATGAAGGACTCGGAGCCGCTCGCGTACGAGGGCAGCGACCCGGGCAACACCGGGGTCTTCCTGGAGCACGCCTCGGCGGTGCGGAAGAAGGGCACCGGGACGTACACCGGCTTCCTCGACCTGACCGGCGGCCCGGAGGTCACCGAGGCGCTGAAGAGCCTCGATCTGGTGGCGAGCGGAGCGGCGGCGAAGAAGGTCCCGTTCACCGCGGTCGTCGGCGCGGACGGCAACCTGGCCTCGCTGTCGATGACCGTTCCGGCGGCCGGCAAGCGGAAGGCCCGCAAGGTGGTCGTCCGCTACTTCGACTTCGGCAGTGCGCCGAAGCTCACCGCGCCGGCCGGTGATCAGGTGCAGGCGGCGCCGGCTTCGGCGTACGAGTTGCTCGGCGGCTGATCCGCTTCGGACAGCGCCGAATCGGTGATCGGCGCCCGGCAGCCGCACCTCGGCAAACGGGCAGCCAGCCGGCCGTACCGGATGGCAAGGTGTTCGACGGCAGCAGCCACCGCGAGAGAGAGAAACACGATGACAGAGGCACCGGGCCGCACCCGTACCCTTCGACGGACGGCGGGCACCGTCACGGCCCTGCTGGCCGCGACCGCACTGCTCGAAGGGTGTGGGTCGACGGACGAGCCGGCCGCGGCGCCCACCGGCGGGGCGACGGCCGCGCCGACCGTGACCGCCAGCCCCAGTCCCAGCCCCACCGCGAACCCGAAGGAGACGCTCCTCGCCGCGGTGCCGGACGAGGGGGCCGGCCCGTTCCGGTTCAGCGGCAAGGACGGGTCGATGAGCATGAGCGGCCGGGTGGACCCCGACGCGCTCGGCTACGAGATCAGCACGGTCTTCCCGAAGGACGCGGACGGCATCAGCGGAAAGATGTCCTTTTTGATGATCAAGGAGGACCTCTGGATGAAGCTGAAGCTCACCGGGCACCCGGGCCTGCCGAGGTTCCCGGACAAGTGGATGAAGCTCGACAAGTCCAAGCTGGACGACAAGGAGTCCGTGCCGGCGTACGAGGGCGCGGACCCGGGTCAGACCACGGCGCTGATCGAGGCGGCCACCACCGTCAAGGAGCAGGGGCCGGGCAGCTACACCGGGTTCATCGACCTGACCAAGGGCGAAGCGGCGGACGCCCTGGACGAGGGCGAGGCCAAGGCCCTGGGCAAGGCGGGCCGGCGGGTGCCGTTCACCGCGACGATCACGGACGAGCACCTGACCTCGCTGGTGCTGAACATCCCGGCGGCCGGCGGGAACAAGGCCTACCAGTACGTCGCGAAGTACACCGGCTTCGGCAGCACGCCGGTGATCGTCAGGCCGACCGGCGACCAGGCGACGAAGGCACCGGCCCTGGCGTACGAGATGTTGAACAGCTGATCTGTTCCGGACGACGAGGGGTGGCGGCCACACGGGGGGCCGTCACCCCGCTCGTCGTCAGCGGCCGAGCACCGACCCGCCGTTGACGCCGAGCACCTGCCCGGTGACGTAGCCGGCGGCCGGGCTCGCGAGGTAGCGGACCGCCTCGGCGATGTCGTCGGGCCGACCGGCCCGCTTGACCAGGGTGGCGTCGACCCGCTTCGCGTGCCCTTCGGGGGTCATCCGGTCGCCGAAGAACTCGGTCTCGGCGACGTATCCGGGGCTGACCACGTTGGCGGTGATCCCCTCGGGTCCGAGCTGCGCCGCCAGGTCGTACGCCCAGCCGTGCAGGGCCGCCTTCGCCGCCGAGTACGGCCCGGCCCCGCCGCGCTGGGCGGCGATGGAGCTGACCAGGATCACCCGCCCGCCGGGGCGGCGCAGCGCCGGCCGCAGCGCCTCGGTGAGCAGGACGGCGGTGAGCACGTTGGCGTCCAGGTTGGTCCGCCAGAAGTCGGCCACCCCGGCCAGCGTGGCGGTGTCGCCGCCCAGGTAGCCGCCGGCGTTGTTGACCACCACGTCGACGGCCCGCTCCCCGATCGCCTCGACCACCCCACCGAGCTGTGCCGGATCGGTCAGGTCCGCCGTCACCGCGCTGACCGCCTCCGTGCGCCCACTCTCGACGGAGATCCGCTCCGCGGCCGCGACCAACACGTCCGCCCGCCGCCCCACCACCAGAACGTCGTACCCGTCCAGCGCGAGCCCCCGCGCGCAGGCGGCCCCGATCCCCGTCCCCCCACCACTGACCACAGCCAACCGCTCTCCCACGGCGACCCCCTCTCTGCCTCGATCATGAAGTTAGCGCCTTCCGGCACGGCGTGTCGCGCCGCTAACTTCATGATCAACGCTTTGAGGGGCGGCGGGGGGTACGGAGGGCGCGGGTCAGGGGGGTGAGGCGGGTTTTGAGGCCGGCTAGGCCGCCGGGGAAGAAGTAGACCGCGAGGATGAAGACGGTGCCTAGGACGAAGAGGGGTTGGCTCAGCGGGCGGCTGAGGAACTCCGGGAGGGCGTCGACCGTGTCGCTGCTGCCGAAGGCGGTGAGGCGGTGGTCGAGGTACATGTAGAGGATGCCGCCGAGGACCGGGCCCCACCTGGTGCCGGGGCCGCCGAGGACGACCATGACCAGCAGGGACAGGGTCAGCTCGCTGCTGGTGACGTGCGGGCTGGCGCCGCCGACGATCAGGCAGTAGACCACCCCGGCCGCCGCGGCCAGGCCGCCGGCCAGGGTGAACGCGACCAGCTTGAACCGGTACGGGTCGAGCCCGAGCACCCCGATCCGCCGCTCGTCGTCGCGCAGCCCGGCCAGCACCCGCCCGGTCGGCGAGCCGCTCACCCGGTGCACCACGAAGACCACCACCGCCAGGTACGCCAGCGCCAGCCAGTACAGGTTGACCGTGTTGGTCACCCCGACCAGGGCGGCGGGCAGCCCGGAGACGTCCAGCGGCAGCCCCTCCTCGCCCCCGGTGAGCCCGCCGAAGTCCCGGGCCACCAGGATCGCCCCGACCTGGGCGAACGCCAGGGTCACCATGGCGAAGGCGATCCCGACGGTACGCAGCGCCACCGCACCGAGCAGCGCCGCCAGGACCGTCCCGCCGGTGATCGTGAGCAGGGCGGCCTGCCACAGCGGCAGCCCGGCCCGGGTGACCAGGATGTCGGTGCCGTAGACCCCGGCGGCGAAGTAGAGGGCGTGCCCGAAGGAGAGCATCCCGGTGCGGCCGAAGAGCAGGTCGTAGCCGGCGGCGAGCCCACCGAAGACCAGGCAGACGGCGAGCAGTTGCAGGGTGCCCGGCGAGTTCAGCGGCCCCTCGAAGATCCCCGGCAGGGCCACCGTCGAGTACGGCACGACCGCCGCCACGGCCAGCGCCACCAGCGGCAGGTACGGCCGCAGCCCGTGCCAGCGCGAGCGGCCGGGGGTCAACTCGTCGGGGACGTGGGCCGGGGGCGCCTCCACCATGGATCCGGTCATGCGGTTGCCACCTTTCCGGCGAAGCCCTGCGGGCGCAGCAGCAGCACCACGGCCAGCAGCGCGACCACGCAGACGTCGCCGAGGCCGGACGGGCCGTAGTAGTTGACGAACTGTTGCAGCAGCCCGACGGCGACGGCCGCGTACGCGGAGCCGACCACCGAGCCCATGCCGCCGATCACCACCACGATGAAGGCGAAGATCAGCAGCGAGCCGCCCTGCCCGGGCGAGACGGTGCCGAAGTAGACGCCGCCGAGCGCGCCGGCCAGCGCGGCGGCGGCCCCGCCGATCGCGAAGACCAGGGTGAACGCCTTGCGGACGTCGATGCCGAGGGCGGTGACCATCTCCCGGTTCTCCACCCCGGCCCGGATCACCAGGCCGTAGCGGGTCCAGCGGAGGAAGGCCAGCAGCGCGGCGAGCACCACGGCGGCGGCGACGATCAGCAGCAGCCCGGCGTTCGGCACGTTCGCGCCGAGGATTCCGGTGACCTGGCGGGTCCAGTGCGGGCGCGGGAAGGGTCGGGCGTCGGCGCCCCAGGTGGCCTGGAGCAGCGCCACCCCGGCCAGCGACAGCCCAACGGTGACCAGCACCTGCTCGATGGTGCGCGAGTAGAGCGGCCGGATCAGCACCAGCTCCACCAGCACGGCGACCAGCACCCCGGCGGCCACCCCGAACGCGACGGCCAGCAGGAAGCCGAGGCCGTCGGGCCCGGCGCCGGGCAGGTTCCCCGACGCCCACCAGGTGGCGTACGCGCCGACGCCGAGGAACAGCCCGTGCGCGAAGTTCAGCACGTCGGCCAGGCCGAAGACGAGGGAGAGTCCGGAGGCGACGAGGAAGTACAGCGCGGCCAGGCCCAGCCCGGTCAGCGTCAGCAGGATGACCGTGCCCATCAGCTCTCGTCCTTCCGTACCCCGGCGGGGGTGGGGGTGCCGTGGTGGTCGCCGGATCCGACGCCGAGCAGCGAGCGGGTCAGCTCGGCCTCGGCGAGCAGTTCGGCGGCGGCCCCGGCCCAGGCGACCCGGCCGGCGGCCAGCACCACCGCGTCGCGGGCCAGCCGGCGGACCACGGCCAGGTTCTGCTCGACCAGCAGCACCGGCACCGACTCGGCGACCCGTTCCAGCACCTCGGCAACCTCGGTGACCACCTTGGGCGCGAGCCCCTTGGTGGGCTCGTCGACCAGCAGCAGCCGGTTGTCGTTGAGCAGCACCCGGCCGATGGCGAGCATCTGCTGCTGACCGCCGGAGAGCGAGCCGGCCCGTTGCCGTCCGCGCCGGTCCAGCTCGGGGAAGAGCGCGAAGACCTTGTCGTACGCCGGGGTGGTGCCCCGCCGTTCGGCGAGCCGCAGGTTCTCCGCCACGGTGAGGCCGGCGAAGACGTCCCGGTCCTCCGGGACGTAGCCGAGCCCGGCGCGGACCAGCCGGTGGGTGGGGCGACCGAGCAGGTCGCCGCCGTCCATCCGGATGCTGCCGCTCGCCTCGCCGTTGCGCGGGGTGAGCCCGACGATCGCCCGCAGGGTGGTGGTCTTGCCGACGCCGTTGCGGCCGAGCAGCACGGTCACCCCGGTCGGGGCGACGGTGAACGACACCCCCTGGAGGATGTGCAGCCCGGCGATCCGCACCGACAGGTCCTCGACGCTCAGCACAGGCGCGGTCATAGTTGTTCTCCGAGGTAGGCCTCCTGGACGGTGGCGTTGGCCATCACCGTGTCCGGGGTGTCGCAGGCCAGCAGCGCGCCGTGGTGCATCACCGCGATCCGGTCGGCGAGTCCCAGGATCACGTCCATGTGGTGCTCGACCATCAGCACCGACCGTCCGTTGTCGCCGGTCAGCGACCGGATCACCGCGACGAGTTCCGGCACGTCCTCGGCGCTGACCCCGGCCATCGGCTCGTCCAGCAGCATCACCCGGGGTTCGCCGGCCAGCAGCAGGGCGATCTCCAGCTTCCGTTTCTCGCCGTGGGCGAGGGTGCCGGCCAGGGCCGTACCCCGGTGGTGCAGGCCGACCCGGTCGAGCGCCGCGTCGGCGGCGGCGGCGACCTCCCGGTCGGCCGCCGCCCGCCGCCACAGCTTCATCGAGCCCCCGCGGTGCGCCTGGACGGCGAGCCGGACGTTCTCCCGGACGGTGAGCGACCCGAAGACCGAGGACGCCTGGAAGGTACGTCCCAACCCGAGGCGGGCCCGCCGGTGCGGCGGGAGTGCCGTGATGTCCTCGGAGTCCAGCAGGATCCGGCCGTCGGTCGGCCGGCGCAGGCCGGTGATCAGGTTGAACAGGGAGGTCTTGCCGGCGCCGTTGGGCCCGATGACGCCGAGGAACTCCCCGGGCGCCAGGTCGAACGCGACGTCGTCGACGATGGCGACCTCACCGATCCGCCAGGTCAGACCGCGGGTGGCGAGCAATGGTTCAGCCCTTCATCTGGGTGACCGGCGGGGCGGCCTCGTCGCCGGTCAGGCTCTTCTCGGCGGTGGCGGTGAAGTCGGTGCCGCTGCCGGTCAGCTTCGCCTGGAACATCGGCTGGATCAGGGCGTGGTCGTCGGCGCGTACCGTCATCGGGCCCTTGACGCCGTCGAAGCTCCAGCCCTCCAACGCCTTGATCATCTTGTCCACGTCGTCGCCGCCCTCGGTGACCGCCCGGACCACCATCTGGGCGGCGGCGAAGCCGTCCGGGTGGAACAGGTCCAGCGTGCCGCCGGGGATCTTGGCCTTGGCGGCCTTCGCGGCCTCGGTGTCGCTGGCGCCGTCGAAGTAGTGCGACAGGAACGAGATCTTGCTGCCAGCGGCGCCGAAGGTGGGCCAGGAGGCGCGGATGTCCAGCCCGGTGACGACCGTGGTGGCGGAGAGCACGCCCTGCTGGTCCAGGGTCTGCCACATGGCCGGGGCGGTGGTGCCGGCCCAGGCGACGAAGAGCAGGTCCGGCTTGGCGGCCTTGATCTGGCTGGCGAACGGGGTGAACTCGGTGGCGCTGGCCGGGGCCCGGACGCTGCTGACGGTCGCGCCGGCGCCGCCGATGACCGCCTTGACCGCGGCCTCGTTGGCGTCGCCGAAGGCGCCGTCCTGGGCGAAGACCACGACCTTCTTGCCGGTCGGGTCGCCGATGAACGACTTGGCGGTGACCACGTCCTGGTACGACTGCCGCCCGGAACGGAACGTGTACTTGTTGGCGCCGGTGATGGCGTCGGTGGCCGCCGGTCCGGAGATGAAGAGGACCTTGTTCTGCGCGGCGATCGGGGCGACCTGGAGGGCCACGCCCGAGGCGGTCGAGCCGGCCAGGATCTTCGTGCCCTTGCCGATCAGGTCCTTGGCCGCGGAGACCGCCTTGGCCGGGTCACCGGCGTCGTCGACCTCGGTCAGCTCGATCTTCCGGTCGCCGACCTTGCCGGTGCCCTTGGTGGCGTAGTCGAGCCCGGCCCTGAACCCCTCGATGTACTGCTTGCCGTAGCTGGCCAGCGGGCCCGACTGGGAGTAGACCAGGCCAACCTTGACCGGGGCGGTGCTGTCGCCGCCGCCGGAGGCGGTCTCCTGTGGGCTGCCACAGGCGGTGGCGGCGAGCGCCGCCGCCAGCATGGTGGCGGACAGGATCGCCCGCCGCGTCGTCCGGACCGTCATTGCGACTCCACGTGAGGACTCGGAGGTGGGGAACTCTATGTGTCGGCTCACGCTAGAAGTGACGTCACCCACGGGCTATGTGGTGGAAACACACAAGTCACCGGAGTGGGGTGGCCGGCCGTAACAGCCACCGGCCCGCCGCCGTAACCACACCGACCCGGAATGGGCCGGATCGCCACCGGCCGGGCGCGACCTGTGTCGGCCCACCACCTGCCGCACACGACGGTGGCCCGGCGCGGGCCGGGCCGGCTGGCGCGTCGTCCGCACCCACCGACCCCGGCTCCCCGCCGGGCCACTCCTGCCGTCCGCGCCGGTCACCCGGTCACGGCGGTGTCACCAGGTCAGACCATCGACCTCCGTCGCCGCGCGACGATCAGCAGCACCACGCCCGCCAGCACCGCCAGCGAACCGCCGCCGATGATCCCGGTCAGCTTCAGACCGGTGACCGGCAGGTGCGGCTTCCAGCCGCCCCCGTGCGGCGGGTACGGCTTCGCCGCCCGGTTGGTGAAGGTGCAGATGATGTTCTGCCGCAACCGCGGGGTGACCACGTCGTTCACCACGGGCACCCGCTGGCTGGTGCCGGCGAGCACGCAGCTCAGGTCGACCAGCTCGTAGCCCTTGGGGCCTTCGGACTCGGAGAGTCGGTAGCCCACCCCGGCCTCGACGGTCACGCCGGTGACCTCCGGGCTGCCGGACCGGCCGCTGATCGGGGTCGCGCCGTTGAGCGGAGTGGCCGTCAGCAGCCAGTCGGTGGGGTCGGCCTTGCCGCCCCAGCCGTCCTTGCCGCCCCAGCCGTCCTTGCCGCCGGTCGAGCCGGTCCAGCCGGTCGCGCCGCTCGGAGTACCCTGCGGTGCGCCGTTCGGGGCGCCGGAACCGGTCCAGCCGGTCGGGCCGGTCCAGGGCTTGCCCTCCTCGACCTTCTTCACGAGGGTCAGGTGCGGCCGGCCCGGGTCGAGCTGCCCGTTGCGCCAGGTGCAGGTGTAGCTGCGGTCGGCGGCCGGGGTCAGCACGTTGTTCGGGGTCGGCACGACGTCACCGGTGTCGTTGTAGACGCAGCGGACGTCGTCGATCGGGGCGTACCCGGCCGGACCGCCGCTCTCGGTGAGCGTGTAGCCGATGCCCGCAGTGGCCACCGCGTTCGTCACCGCCGGCTCACCACTGCGACCGGTGATCACCGTGGCGCCCGAACCGGGCGGCGGAGTCGCGGTCAGCGTCCAGTCCTGCGGGGTGGCGGTGCCCCCGTACTTGTTCTCCACCTGCTTGACCAGGGTGAGCCTGGCCTGGCTCGGTGGTGGCTGGGCCAACCGGTTGGTGAACGTGCAGGTGATGTCCTGGTCGAACCCGGGCGTCAGCACGTTGTCCGGGGTGGGCACCACGGTCTGGGTACCGGTCAGCACGCACCGGACCGCCCCGACCTGCTCGTACCCGGCCGGACCGCCACTCTCGGCGAGGTCGTACTGGGTGTTCGGGTACGCCTGGGCGTTGGTGACGGCCGGCTCGCCACTGCGGCCGGTGATCGTCGGGATCAGCACCCGCGACCGTGGGGTCGCCGACAACACCCAGTCCTGCGGTGCCGCGCCGCCGCTCGCCACCTGCTTGACCAGGGTCAACCTGGCCGCTTGTGCGACGTTGGTGGCGGTGCAGATGGCCGTCTGCCCGATCTGGACGGCCACCGTGCCGTCGGCCCCGGTCGGGCCTGGGCCCTTGGGCGGCCCTTCCGGCTGGGCCAGCAGGCAGTTCCAGCTCCCGGTGGCCGGCGGGACGATCACCGCGCCCTGCTCGACGGTCTGCTTGAAGCCGGGCACGCTGGTCTCACCGAGCGAGTAGACGAGGTCCGGCGTGACGGTGTCGATCACTCCGGTGGTCCCGCTGATAACCGGCGTCGGCGACCCCGGCGGGTACGCGTTGAGCGTCCACGCGGTGGGCGGCGGCGTGGTGCCGCCGTACGGGTTGTCGACGGACTTGACCAGCTGCAACCGGGTGATACAGGTGACCGTGTTGGTGATCTGGAAGGTGTTCAGCCCCTCGGCGAGGGTCTGGGGGCCCAGGTCACCGCTGGCGGTGTTGGTGCAGCCCGGCGGCAGCAGCTGGGTGTTGATCGTCTCGTCGATGACGATCTCCTGACCGGCCTGGAAGTCGTGGTACTCCACGCCCCAGGCCGGCTGGACGATCGGCGGCAGGATCAGCGCCGCCTGGAACTCCGGGTCCTGCTCCGGGTCCTGGAACGTCTGCCCGTTGATCACCCAGGTCTTGTTGACCACGACGGTGGCCTGCGGGTCCGCGGCCTGGTTGAGGATCACGCAGCTGACGATGCCGGTGGCAAGGGCGTCCACGCTGAAGGACGTACCGGCGCCGTTGGTGACGGTGGTCGGGTTCCCGTTGGCGGTGCAGGAGGCGTTGAAGTCGCCCTGCGGCACGTGGGTGTAGCCGGGCTGGACGGTCTCGTCGAGGGTGACCGGCCTGCTGGTCTGGCCGCCGAGGTCGACGGCGAAGTTCACCGCGCCCGTCGAGGTGTCGGTGACCCCGCTGACGGGGGTGACCCCGCCGGTGGTGGTCGAGATGGTCCAGCCACCGGCGGGTTGCGCGTCGGCGGGTGTGCCGCCCGGCGGGATGACCTTCTTGACCACGCTGATCGTGCCGGCGCAGTTCTCCAGCGCGAGCTGCCGGAACAGGGCTTCGAGCTGGTCGAAGCCGGTCTGGTAGTAGTCGTCGTTGGCGATCGGGCCGGAGATGGCGACCAGGTTGTCCGGGGCGCCGCTGACACCCGCGCCCACCCCGACCGCGATGATCTTCGTGCCCCGCGCCTTGAGCGCGTTCGCGGAGAAGACGCCCTGCTCCACCTCCTGGAAGCGGGTGAAGCCGCCGGGGCCCTGGGCGGGCGGGGGCCCGTACACCGTGGGGTTGCCGTCGGTGAGCACGATCGCCGCGTCGTAGTCGAACGGTGAGGCGGCGACCTGCCAGATGCCCTGGTCCCAGTTGGTGTTGCCGCCCGCGGTCAGGCCGTTGATCGCGGCCTTCACGGTGTTCGCGCCGTCCTGGTCCGAGACCGGGGTCGGGTTGAGCACCGCCGTGGCGTTGGTGGCGAAGGTGTAGAGCGCGATCTCCGACGGCGTGCCGGTGAGGGCGTCCACGAAGCCGTCCGCGGCGGCCTTCACCGTCGGCAGGGACGAGCTGATCGAGCCGGAGACGTCGATCACCAGCGCGATGTGCAGGCCACAAGCGCCGGACAGCGGCGGGTTGTTCCGCTCGTCGGCCCAGAGCGGGCCGCGCGCGGTCCGGTTGGTGTTGCCGGTGGTCGGCACCGGGAAGGTGTACGTCTGGTTGTTGGCCACCGCGCCGGTGAACACCTGGTTGTAGGGCGTGGACTGGAACGGCGCGCTGCCCCCGTTTCCGGTGACCAGGCTGGGGATGACCCGCCAGCCGGCCGGCGCGCTCTGCTCGATGATCCAGTAGCCCTGGTTGGTGCCGGTGCGGCCGGGCACGTCCACGCTGCACGAGCCGGTGGCGTCCGTGGTGCAGGTGGCGTCCGGCGCTGGCAGCGGGCTCGGCGGGGCGCCGCTGGTGCCCGCGTAGAAGGCGAAGGTCGCCCCGGCCAGCGGGCCGACGGTCTGCTCGCCGGTGCGGTCACCGCCCTTGTTGACGATGAGTGTGGCGGTGGTCGGACTCGCGGCCTGTGCCGGCGTGGCCGCCTGCGGCGTGACCAGTGGCAGCAGCCCGGCGACCAGCGCCAGCGCGGCGGTGGCGGACCACCGTCGCCGCGCTCGTGTGGTGCTGAGAATGGACATTCAGAAACCCCCGTACGCCGTGCGGGACGGCGCGAACCCGTGACCCACCCCTTGTACGTGGGCCATGCCGTGCCAGTATTGGGGTAAATGTCCGAGTTGACTGGGAGTTTCCTGATACGGAGGATCTTTCGCCTACCGATGCCGCGCCGACCCGCACGGCCCCTCGTGGTCGGCCAGTCCGCGACACCGGCGACCACCGTCGAGCGGCCGGTCGCAGAACACCCAGTGTCGTACGCCCTGGGCGTCCTCCGCCGAGACGGTCACCCCGTCGGCGTCCACGCCGGACAAAGGCCGGCGGTCGCAACTCGTCCCGCAGCCTGAGTCGTTCACGCTCTCAAGTCGGTAGGCAGCCGGACCGCTTTCCCGCCCCGCCCGGATCACCGCCCGGCCCGGGCCGACGACCGCCCCGGGCCCGCTGATCACCTAGGGCACCGCCCGCCCGCGCACCGGCCCCGCCACCCCGGGACCGGGAGCGACGGGGCCGGCAGGCGGCGACGGTCAGGCCAGGCCCGCGCGGGCGGCCACGGCGGTGTCCGGCTGGTCGGCGAAGACGCCGTCCAGGCCGAGACCGAGGAAGAGCTCGTACTCGGCGGTGATGTCACCCCGGGCGTTCGGGTCGGCGCCGATCCGGAAGTCGACCGGCAGGAACTGGTTCTCGGCGCGGAACGTCCAGGCGTGCACCAGCAGCTTCTCCCGGTGGGCGTCCGCGATGACCGTGGTCGGGGCGAGCAACCTGCCGGCGGCGTCCCGGGGCACGATCAGGTTCTTGTTCAGACCGACGCCGTCGGCGTACCCGGCGATCCAGGCGAGGCCGGCGGCGGAGGCCAGGTCGACGTAGGTCCGGGCGTCACCGGCGACGGTGAAGTCGTACGGGCGGCCGGTGGCGTCGAGCAGCTGGACCAGCCGTACGTCGATCATGCCGTCCAGCTTGCGCAGGTTGGCGGTCTCGAAGGACTGGATGAAGACCGGGTCGTTGCGGTGGGTCAGCTTGTTGGCCTTCAGCGCCGCCACCAGCGGTTCCTCCAGCGGCAGTCCGATCGAGGCGAAGTAGCTCGGGTGCTTGGTCTCCGGGTAGATCCCGATGGTCCGCTTGCGGGTCCTGGACTCGGTCCGGGCCAGGTCGATGACCTCCTGGAAGGTGGGGATCTCCAGCTTGCCGTCGAAGTCGGTGTTGGTGACCCGCACCTGGGGCAGCCGCTCCTTGGCCCGCAGGGTGCGCAGCTCGGCCAGGGTGAAGTCCTCGGTGAACCAGCCGGTGACCCGCACCCCGTCGATCGTCTTCGTCGCCCGGCGGGCGGCGAACTCGGGGTGGGCGGCCACGTCGGTCGTACCCGAGATCTCGTTCTCGTGCCGGGCGACCAGCACACCGTCCCGGGTCGACACCAGGTCCGGCTCGATGTAGTCGGCACCCATCCGGATCGCCGTCCGGTAGGACTCCAGGGTGTGCTCCGGGCGATAGCCGCTGGCACCGCGGTGGCCGATCACCACCGGCCGCGCGGTGGCCCGGGACCGCTCGGGGCCCGGCTCCGGGTCGGCCGACGCCGCCACCGCCGGCACCACCACGGCCGCCGCCAGCAGCGCCCCGGCCACGCCGAGGACGGAAAGGGTACGTCGCATCGCGCTCTCCTGTCGTCGAGGGATGCGCTCAGCAGACCGGGCGCGGACGTCCGCCAGTTGGTCCACGGCTGACCGACAGGTGAATCTCCGGGATGCGCGTTTCCGCACCCGGCGCCGGGTGGAAAAGGAAGATTGTCTGGTGCGCCGCTTTCTCCGTCACCCGGTGCGGCTGGTGCCGCTCGGGTTCCTGGCGGTGATCCTGCTCGGCACCGGCGTCCTGATGCTGCCCTGGGCGACCAGCCAGCAGCGCTACACCCCGTTCGTCACCGCCCTGTTCACCGCCACCTCCGCCGTCTCAGTCACCGGCATGAACGTGGTCGACACCCCGAACTACTGGAACTGGTTCGGGCTGGTGATGATCACCGTGCTGACCCAGGTCGGCGGCCTCGGCATCCTCACTGGCGCGGCCCTGGTCATCCTCGCCGTCTCCCGACAGCTCGGGCTGCGCAACCGGCTGCTGGTGCAGGCCGAGACCGCCGAGTACGGCATCGCCGACGTACGGTGGCTGCTCGTGCGGATTGCCACCACGGTCCTGGTGACCGAGGCCGTCATGGCCACCGTCCTCACCGGCCGGCTCTGGCTGCGGTACGACTATCCGTTCGGGCGGGCGGTCGGCAACGCCGTGTTCCACTCGGTGGAAGCGTTCAACAACGGCGGCTTCACCCTCTACACCGACGGCCTGATCGGCTTCGCCCGGGACCCCTGGGTGATGTTGCCGCTCTCGATTGGCGCGATCATCGGCGGTCTCGGCTTCCCGGCGCTCTTCGAAGCTGTCCGCGAGCGGCGCAACCCCGCCCACTGGGCGGTCGCGACCAAGCTGACGATCTGGGGCAGCCTGGCGCTGATCGTGTTCTTCGTCGGCTACCTGCTGCTCGCCGAGTGGAACAACCCCTACACCATCGGCACCTACGACGCGGCAGGCAAGATCCTCGCCGGGTTCAGCCAGATCGCACTCAGTCGAACCGGGGGCTTCGACGTGATCGGCATCCGCGGGCTGAGCGAGGAGAGCATCCCGATGTTCATCGCGCTGATGTTCATCGGCGGCGGCAGCGCGAGCACGGCCGGCGGCATCAAGGTCTCCACGTTCTTCCTGCTCGGCTTCGTCATCTGGGCGGAGCTGCGCGGCGAGCCCGACGTGTCGGTCGGCCGCCGCCGGGTCGCCGCGGCCAGCCAGCGACAGGCGCTCACCGTGGCGCTGCTCAGCGTGGCGCTGGTCGGCGCCGGAACGGTCGCGCTGATCATCATCACCACGCAGGTCCGGTTCTACGCCGCCCTGTTCGAGGTGACCTCGGCGTTCAGCACCACCGGCCTCTCCCTCGGGATCGCCCAGCGGTTGCCCGAGGTCGGCCAGTACGTGCTGACCGCCCTGATGTACGTCGGCCGGGTCGGCCCGCTCACCCTCGGGTCGGCGATCGCCCTGAACACCCGGCGCCGGCTGTACCGCTATCCGGAGGAGCAACCCATTGTCGGCTAGCAGAACGGACGACAGCGGTGTCGTGGTGATCGGCCTCGGCCGGTTCGGCTGCCACCTGGCCACGTCGCTGACCCAGCTCGGCCACGAGGTGCTCGCCATCGACCGCTCCGCCGAGCGGGTGCAGCGCTGGTCCCACCAGCTCGACCGGGTGGTGCAGGCGGACTCGACCGAGGAGGGCGCGCTGCGCCAACTGGGTGTCGCCGACTTCCGCCGGGCGGTGGTCGCCATCGGGGCGTCGGTGGAGGCCAGCGTGCTCACCGTGCTGGCCCTGGCCGAGCTGGGCGTACCGCAGATCTGGGCCCGGGCCACCTCGGACAAGCACGCCAAGATCCTGTCCTCGGTCGGCGCGCACCACGTGATCTTTCCCGAGGCGGAGACCGGTGAGCGGGTGGCCCACCTGATCGTCAGCCGGATGCTCGACTTCGTCGAGTTCGACCACGACTTCGCGATCGCCAAGGTCCGCGTACCGCCGTCGCTGGCCGGCCGGTCGCTGCGGGCGCTCGCCCCCGCCGACCGGTACGGGGTGATGGTGGTGGGCGCGAAGGTGCCCGGGGAGCGGTTCCGCTACGCCACCCCGGACACCGTGCTGGTGCCGGAGAGCGTGCTCATCGTGGAGGGGAGCATCGGTCAGGTGCAGCGCTTCGCCGCACTCGGCTGACCTGCTCAGTGCTTCTTGCCCTTACCCTTGCCGCCGCCTCCCCCCTTGCTCTTGCCGGCCTTCATCCTTTTTTTCCCTCACCCTTGCCCTTCTTGCCCTTGGGCTCGGGCTTCGCCTTCGCGGCACCGGACTTTGCACCCGCGGATCCGCCGCCGCCCGACCCGGCCTTCGCCGCGGGCGCCTTGGCAGCGGGCGCCTTGGCCACGGGCGCCTTGGCGGCCGGCGCCTTGGCCACGGGTGCCTTCGGTACCACCACCGGAACCGAACCGGCCACCCCGGCCACCTCCACCCCGCAGGCGGTGTCGCCCAGGCGGAACTCCACCGGCAACGGGTTGCTGCCGGTGTACGAGCCGGTCAGCGTCAACTTGTGGGTGGCGGCCGGCGGCAGGGTGTCCTTCCCGGCCGGCGCGCTGACCTCGACCGTCCGGCCCTCCTGCCGCGCCGGTGTCGGCGTGGCCCGCAGGACCTTCTGCTTGCCCGGGAAGGTGAAGCTCATCGTCCAGCCGCGCAGCTCCCGGTTCCCCGTGTTGGTCAGGGTCAGCTCGGCGGCGAAGTCCTTGCCGGTGTCCCGGCGCAGCACGTAGTCGACCTCGCAGGGGGTCTGCTGGGCGACCCCCATCCCGGCCTCCACCGGCCGGTCCACCCCACCGCTGGCCGGGCTGCGGGAGGTGACCCCCCAGACCCCGGCGGTCACCGCCACCAGACCCGCCGCGGCGACCCCCGCCTCGACCCGCCGCCGCCGGGACACCGCCCGCCGGGCCCGGTTCCGGTCGCGGGCGCCGGAGAACGGCAACGCGTCGGTGTCGGTCGACCACGGCAGGATCGTGGTGCCGGCGCTGGCCAGCAGCGCCGGATCCGTCACCCCCGGCGCCGGGGAGACCGGCACCGGCGCGAGCAGCCCCGCCGCGTCGGCGAGCGTACGGGCCACCTCGGCGGTCGTCGGCCGGTCGGCCGGACGCTTGGCCAGGCAGCGCCGGACCATTCCCGCGATCTCGTCGGGGAGCCCGGCGACCGGCGGCATCGGGTCCGGCTCGTTGTACATGTGCGCCCGGAGCATCTCGGTGGTGGTGCTGGCCTGCCAGGGCAACCGGCCGGTGAGCATCCGGTAGAGCAGCAGGCCGACCGCGTACACGTCGGTGGCCGGGGAGACCTGGCCGTTGTCGAGCCGCTCCGGCGCCAGGTAGGCCGGGGTGCCGAGCAGGTTGCCGTCCGGCCCCTTCTCGCTCTCCCCCACCAGCGCCGAGATGCCGAAGTCGACGACCTTCACCCCCGTCGAGGTGAGCATGACGTTGCCGGGGGTGACGTCCCGGTGCACCACGCCGCGGGCGTGCGCGGTGGCCAGCGCCGAGGCGACCTCCGCCCCGATGGTCACCGCCTCCCGCCAGGGCAGGGGTCCGCCGGAGGCCAACCGCTGGCTCAGCGGGCCGCCGTCGACCAGCTCCATCACCACGTACGGGACGGTCAGCCCGACCTGCTCGGACTCGCCGTAGTCGTACACGTTGGTGATGTTCGGGTGGCAGAGCCGCGCGGCGGCCTGCGCCTCCAACCGGATGCGGTGCCGGAAGGACCGGTCGCTGGCCAGCCGGGAGGCGAGCACCTTGATCGCCACCTGTCGGCCCAGCACCTCGTCGTAACCGCGCCAGACGACGGACATGCCGCCCGCGCCGAGCTGCTCGATCAGCCGGTACCGCTCACCGAGCAGTTGCGCGCCGTTCCGCAGAGCTCCACCCATGGTCCGAGCTTTTGCCCGAGAGCCCCCCGGCTACACCTGGAAGGTCGGAATCGGTCAGAAAAGTCACCCGTTCAGGCGGTGGCGAGCAGTTGGTCCACCGGCGCGTAGTCGTCGGTGAGCACCAGCGCGTCGTCGACGTACTCCGTCAGGGCCGCGCCCTCCAGCAGGCCCGCCGACTCGCGCAACCCGGTGACCCGCCGTTCCAGGGCGTCCACCGGCAGCGGCGCGTCCGAGGCCACGATGACGAAGTTGCTGCCCTGCCGCCCGGCGATCGCGGCCGGCGGGGCGATCAGCGCGACGTGCCGGAACTCGGCGGCTACCGTGGCCAGCTCGCTGCGGATGAACCGGTCCGGCGGATAGTCGATCACGTTCTGCGTGTAGACGCCCCCCGGCCGCAGCACCCGGCGGATCTCGGCGGCCATCTCCCGGGTGGCCAGGTGCCACGGCACCACCAGGTGACCGAACGCGTCCCCGACGATCAGGTCCCGGCTGTCGGTGGCCTCCCCGGCGAGCAGCATCCGGGCGTCGCCCACCACCGCCCGCAGCCCCGGACCGGTCCGCACGCCCAACTCCCGGCGGTCCAGGTCGACCAGGGCGCCGTCGATCTCGAAGACCAGGTTGTCGGTGCCCGGCCGGGTCGCGGTCAGGTAGCGCGGCATGGTGAACCCGCCGCCGCCGAGGTGCAGCGCGTCCAGCCGCCGCCCCTTCGGCGCCGTCTCGTCGGCCACCGCCCCGAACCACTGGGTGTACGCGTACTCCAGGTGGGTCGGGTCGGCCAGGTCGACGTACGAGTGCTGGGCCGAGTTGAGCAGCAGCACCCGCCCCGACGGCCGGTTCGGGTCGGCCTCCACCTTGGCGCAGTGGTACGCCGTCTCGGTGTCGCACGGGTTCGGCGCCACCGCGCTGAGCCCCGCCCCGACCAGACCCAGCACGGCCAGCGTGGCCTTCGTCCGGGCCGGACCGGGCAGTCCCGCCCGCCCCCGCCGCCGCAGGTACGCCCCGAGCGCCAGCCCGGTCACCCCGAGCGCCACCGCCAACGCCAGCACGATCACCGTGCTGGGCAGCGCCGCGACCAGCACGAAACCGGTGACCAGGGTGGCGGTGATGCCGCCGAGGGTGCCGATGCCGGAGAGCCGCCCGACCACCTGGCCGGTGCGGCGCAGGTCGGCGAGCTGCAACTTCACCACCAGCGGGGTGACCGCCGCCAGCAGCGCAGCCGGCACGAACACGGCCAGCGCGGTGAGCAGCAGGATCGCGCTGGCCGCCCCGCCGCGCAGCAGCTCACCGGCGTACCGGACCACGGGCAGGGTGACCGCGGTGGCGATGCCGGCCAGCACCAGGGCGGGCGCCAGCAGGGTGCGCGGGTCCCGCCGGTCGGCCAGCCACCCGCCGGTCCACGCCCCGTACGCGATGGCCGCCAGCGCGATGCCGATCACCGAGCTGGTGACCTGGAGGGTGACCCCGACGTACGGCCCGACCAGGCGCAGCGACACGGTCTCCAGCACCAGCACCGCCCCGCTGGCGAGGAAGACCAGGAAGGCGGCGAGGCCGTCGGGCAGGGCGCGGCCCTCGGCGGGCACGGCCGCGGGCTCGGCCGCGACCTGTGACGATGGGGAGTTCACCGGGGCGATGGTACGCAGCGAACCTGGCCGCTGTGGCCGGTACATCGAAGACGAGCATGGTTTGCGTGTCGCCCGGCGGCCGCACCGCCTGCGGTCGACGGCCGGCGCGGCGGCCGGTCGGCGTCGAGCGCGACGGTCAGTCGGCGACCAGGGCGGCGCGGGCCTCGGCCCAGATCTCCTCGTTGGCGGCCACCAGCAGCCCCCGGCTCTCGTCGGCCGGGTGATAGTCCGTGCCGTCGAACCGGCGGGCCACCCCACCGGCCTCCCGGACCAGCAGGGTGCCCGGCGCGTGGTCCCAGGGCAGGGTGCGCCAGAAGAGCACGAACTGCTGGTCGCCGGTGAGCAGGTCCAGGTATTCCCGGCCGGCGCAGTGCTGGCCGGGGAGCAGCTCGCCGATCCGCTCGCCGCCCGCCTCGGCCGTCGAGCGGGCCGCCGGCGACAGGAACCGGGTCATCGCGGTGCCACGCAGCTCACCGACCGGCGGCACCGCGTCGGTGGTCCGCACCGGCCGCCCGTCCACCACGACGCCCTCACCGGCGCGGGTGGTGGCCAGCGTCCCGGCGAGCGGGTCGAGGATCCAGGCGGCGGCCGGCTCACCCTCGCTCAGCAGCGCCACCATCAGCGCGAACGGCCGCCTACCGGCGGCGAAGTTGGAGGTGCCGTCGATCGGGTCGACCAGCCAGACGTCCCCGCCCCCGCGCAGGTGCCGCAGCAGGCCGGGGTCTTCGGCCACCGCCTCCTCGCCGACCACCACCGAGCCGGGCCGCAGCCGGCGCAGGCCGGCGGAGATCAGCTCCTCGGCCCGCTGGTCGGCCACGGTGACCACCTCGCCGGGGGCCTTCTCGGAGATGTCCGCGTCGTCCAGCTTGCGGAACATCGGCACCACGACGTGGTCGGCGGCCTCGTGCAGCAGGCCGGCGACGTCGTCGAGCAGGGTGTCAGCCACGCGGCGGCAGCTTGACCACGCTGACGAAGAACTCGTCGATCTGCCGCACCACCGAGATGAACCGCTCGAAGTCGACCGGCTTGGTGACGTACGCGTTCGCGTGCAGCTGGTAGCTGCGCAGGATGTCCTCGTCGGCCTGCGAGGTGGTCAGCACCACGACCGGGATCCGGCGCAGCACCTCGTCCTCCTTGATCTCCTCGAGCACCTCACGCCCGTCCCGCCGGGGCAGGTTGAGGTCGAGCAGGATCAGGTCCGGGGTCACCGCGTCCGCGTACGCGCCCTCCTGCCGCAGGTAGGCCAGCGCCTCGGCGCCGTCGGAGACCACGGTCAGCCGGTTGCGGAGCTTGTGCTCCTCGAACGCCTCCTGGGTCATCAACACGTCACCCGGGTCGTCCTCCACGAGCAGGACCTCGATCGGGCTCTTGCCGTCCGCCGGCGCGGTCATCCCACCGTCTCCTTCATGCCACCCGTTGTACCGCCCCGCGGCGTCGGTGCCTGGTCATCTTCGGTCGACACCCCGTCCGGGGCCCCGACCGGCTGTTCCGGCAGGGCCGCCGTCTCGTCATCCCCGGCCGCGGCCGGTCCCGCCGGCGTCTCGTCGGTGGGGGTCTCGTCCTCGGCGGCGGACCGCTCGGCCGCCTCGGCCGCCTCGACGTCCTCCGGCAGCGCCGGGAGGGTGAACCGGATCGCGGTGCCCTCCTCGACGTCGGTGTCCACCCAGACCCGGCCGCCGTGGTACTCCACGATCTTCTTCACGATCGCCAGGCCGATGCCGGTGCCCGGGTACGCGTCCTTGGAGTGCAGCCGCTGGAAGATCACGAAGATCTTGTCGGCGAACTCCGGCTCGATCCCGATGCCGTTGTCCCGGCAGGTGATCTCCCACTCGTCGCCCACCAGCCGCGCCGACACGTGCACCCGGGGCGTGACGTCGGGGCGGCGGAACTTCACCGCGTTGCTGACCAGGTTGGCCAGCAGGTTGGTCAGCAGCGGCTCCTCGCCGCGGATCACCGGCAGCTCGTCCCAGGTCAGCTCGGCGTCGGCGTACTGGCGGGCCGCCTCGGTCTGGCCGGCCACGTCGCCCATCACCTTGTTCAGGTCGACCTCGGTGAAACCCGTGGTGAGCCGGCCGATCCGGGAGAACGCCAGCAGGTCGTTGATCAGCCGCTGCATCCGCTGCGCGCCGTCCACCGCGAAGGCGATGTACTGGTCGGCCCGCTCGTCGAGCTGCCCCGCGTAGCGGCGCTGCAACAGCTGGCAGAAGCTGGCCACCTTGCGCAGCGGCTCCTGGAGGTCGTGCGAGGCGACGTACGCGAACTGCTCCAGGTCACGGTTGGAGCGGGTCAGCTCCTCGGCCTGCTTCTGGAGCTGGCTGTTGACCCACTCGATCCGCTCGCGGGCCTCGCGTACCTCGGCCAGGTCCCGGGCGATCTTCTGCCGCATGGCGTCCACGTCCACCGCGAGCCGGCGGAACTCCGGTGGACCGCTGCCGTCGATGTGGTGCTGGTAGTCGCCCTCGGCCACCTCCCGCACCTGGAGCGCCAGCCCGGTCAACGGCCCGATCACCATCCGTTGCAGTGCCAGGACCAGGGCCACGCCGGTCACCACCACCACCACGGCGGCGATGATCAGCAGCACGACCAGCAGATTGCCGGTCCGCTCGATGTCCCTGGCACCGTTCTCGCGGGCCCGCAGGATCTCCGCCTGGAGATCAGCCACGCTGGCCCGGACCTGGTCGAACTGCTGCCGGGCCTGGTCGGTGATCAGCGCCTGCCCGGCGGCGGTGCCGCTGCGCCCGGTGGTGGTGATCACCGGCTGGGCGACCGACTGCCGCCAGGCGTCCGCCCGCTGCCGGGAGACCCGCAGGTCGGCGACGATACCCGGATATCCGGCGCCCAGCTCCTCGATCTTCGCGACGGTGTCCCGCTCCTTGGCGAGCCCCTTCTGGTACGGGGCCAGGTCGGCCGGACTGCCGCTGACCGCGTACCCGCGGACGCCGGTCTCCTGGTCGAGGAGCGCGTTGAGCAACTCCTGCCCCTGCACCCGCAGCGGCCCCGTCCTGGTCAGCACCGCGTCGGTGTACTGCCGGTTCTTGGCGGCCACCCCCGCCTCGGCCACGGCCAGCCCGAGCAGCAAGGCGCCGACCACGGTCAGCATCGCGAGCACCCGCCGGCGCAGGGTCCACCCCTGGCGGTACGTGTTCACAGCGCCACCTTCGTTCGCGACTGCGGGGCTCGCAAACCCGGCTCACTCCTCGCGCTCACCGGGGCCACCTTCGTTCGCGACTGCGGGGCTCGCAAACCCGGCTCACTCCTCGCGCTCACCGGCCGCCGCCCCTGGTCACCAGCAGCATCGCCACGTCGTCGGCGAGCGGGCCGCCGTTGATCTGCTCGGCCCGGCCGACCAGCCAGGCGGGCAACTCGGGCAGCGGGACCGCACGGTTGGCCGGCTCGGTCAGCAGGCCGGCCAGCCCCGGCACGTCGAGCCGTTCGTCGCCGTCGCCCACCCGCCCCTCGATCAGGCCGTCGGTGTACATCAGCAGGGACCAGTCATCGGTGGCGAACTCCAGGTCGAAGGCGACAGGCCGGCGTGGCCGTACGCCGAG
This sequence comes from Micromonospora siamensis, assembly GCF_900090305.1. Taxonomy (NCBI): domain Bacteria; kingdom Bacillati; phylum Actinomycetota; class Actinomycetes; order Micromonosporales; family Micromonosporaceae; genus Micromonospora; species Micromonospora siamensis. The sequence goes on from NZ_LT607751.1 coordinate 6,205,250, forward strand.
CAGCAGCCCACCCCGCGCGGGCACCGGCGCGACCTTACCCGCGGAGAGCAGCAGCGGTGGCGGGTGGCCCGCCAGCCGGACGGTGGCCCGGTTGGCGGCCAGGTGCAGCCGGGCGGTGGCCACGGTGGCGAAGATCTCCTGCAGCCGGCGCTCGCTCATCAGCACCTGCTCCAGGGCGGGCAGCACCTCGTCGTCCGGCACCCCGGCCAGGATCAGCGCCCGCCAGGCGACCCGCAGCTCGACGCCGAGCGCCGCCTCGTCCACCCCGTGCCCGCAGACGTCGCCGACGATCAGGTCCACCCGGTCCGGCCGGGTCTGCACCACGTCGTAGAAGTCCCCGCCGATCAGCGCGGCGTGCCGGCCGGGGCGGTAGAAGGTGTGCACCGACACCTCGTCGGTGCTCATCAGCGGCTGGGGCAGCAGGCCGCGCTCCAGGCGGGCCGACTCGGCCTGGCGCAGCTCCACCTCGCGCAGCCGGCGGGCGTTCTCGTCGGCCCGCTTGCGCTCCACGGCGTACCGCAGCGCCCGGGTCAGCAGCACCCCGTCGACCTGGCCCTTGACCAGGTAGTCCTGGGCGCCCTCGGCGACCGCGACGATGCCCAGGTGCTCGTCGGAGCGGCCGGTGAGCACGCAGACCGCGGCGCCGCTGGACATCTCCAGCACCTGGCGCAGCCCGTCCAACCCCTGGGCGTCCGGCAGGCCCAGGTCGAGCAGGACGCAGTCCACGCCCATCACCCGCTGCCGGGCCTCGCTGAGGCTGGTGGCGACGAGCAGGTCGATCATCGAGTTGGTCTCGGCGAGCAGCTCGCCGACCAGGAAGGCGTCGCCCTCGTCGTCCTCCACCAGCAGGACCCGCAGCCGCTCGCCGGGCGGCAGCCCGGTGCGGTGCCCGACCTCGCTGCGCGCGACGGCCCGGGGCACGACGGAGGAACCGGTCACACCGGTCCCCCGGTTCGGCCGGGTCACCGCCGCGAGTCGCGGTAGTTCGCTGCTGATGTCGGGCTCCTTCCGAGTGCCCTGCTGATCCTGTATTAGACAACGGTCGCACACAACACGACGGCGTCGGCACGTGCGGTAGGCGACCCGGGTGATCGGGCACAGCCCCCACCCGGTGAGCGTCGCCGCCCGGCCGGTCGTTACGGTTCCGCCCCGATCACCGGCGGGTGCTGCCGCGCCGCCCGTACGGCGGGCAGGATGATCCCCACCCCCGCACCACCCCCGAGGAGTCCCCGTGGGCGCACCCCCCACCCGCGCCGCCGACCGGGCGTTCAGCCGCCCGCGCCGGCGCGCGCTCGCCGCCGTCGCCGCGCTCGCCGCCCTGCTCGCCGTCGGCGCCGCCGTCCTGGTCGACCTGGGCACCCCGACGCCCCGACCGGCGGACGCGCCGGCCGGCGAGTTCAGCGCCGGACGCGCGTACGAGAACGTCAAGGTGATCGCCGCCCGGCCGCACGTGGCCGGCAGCCCGGCGGGCGACCAGGTCCGCGCGCACGTCGAGGGGGTGCTGCGCGGCCTCGGGCTGGAGACCACCGTCCAGGACACGGTGGCCCCGGAGGCCGGGCAGCTCAGCGGCGCGGCCGGCGGCGCCACCCTGGCCCGGGTCCGCAACGTGGTGGCCCGGCTCCCCGGCACCGACCCGACCGGCCGGGTCTTCCTGGTCGCCCACCACGACTCGGTGCAGTCCGGGCCGGGCGGCAACGACGACGCGGCCGGCACCTCGACCATCCTGGAGGTGGCCCGGGCGCTGGCCGCCGGGCCGCGCCCCCGCAACGACGTGGTCTTCGTGCTCACCGACGCCGAGGAGGCGTGCCTCTGCGGCGCGTCCGCGTTCGCCGCCGACGACCCGCTCGCCGACGACGGCGGCGTGGTGCTCAACCTGGAGGCGCGGGGCGCCACCGGCCCGGTGATCATGTTCGAGACGTCGCGGAACAACGCCGCCCTGGTGGACGTCTTCGGCCGGGCCGCGCCGCACCCGGTGGGCACCTCGTTCGCGGTGGAGATCTACCGGGCGCTGCCCAACGACACCGACTTCACCGCGTTCCTCGACCACGGCTTCGTCGGGCTGAACTCCGCCTACATCGACGGCGGCGCGATCTACCACACCCCGCTGGACACCCCCGCCGCGATGGACCGGGGCAGTCTCCAGATGCACGGCGACAACGCGCTCGGACTCGCCCGCGAGTTCGGCCGCACCGACCTCAAGGCGCTGCGCGCCGGGCACGACGCCACCTACTTCCCCGTCCCCGGTGGGCTGGTCCGCTACCCGGGCTGGCTGACCCTGCCGCTGGCCCTGCTCGCGCTGCTCGCCGTGGCGGCGCTCGGCTGGCTCACCGTGCGGCGCGGGCGGGCCACCGGCTGGGGCCTGGCCGCCGGCTTCGGGCTGGCGCTGGCGCCGATCCTGCTCGCCCCGATCGCCGCCCAGCTGCTGTGGGCCGGGATCACCACGATCCGCCCCGGCTACGCCGAGCTGCTCGACCCGTACCGGCCGACCTGGTACAGGCTCGCCGTGGTGGCGCTCGCCGCGACGATCCTGCTCGCCTGGTACGCGCTGGCCCGCCGCCGGTTCGGCCCGGCCGCGCTGGCCTTCGGCGGGCTGGCCTGGCTGGCCGTACTCGGGGTGCTGCTGGCCGTCCTGGTGCCCGGCGGGGCGTACCTGGCCACCCTGCCCGCGCTGGCCGGCACGCTCGCCGGCCTGGTCGCCCTGGCCACCCGGGTCGACGGCCCGTGGCCGGTGGTGGCGGTGACCCTGGCCGGCGCAGTCGGCGTACTCATCCTGCTGCCCACGGTGGTGCTGCTCTTCCCGGCGCTCGGCATGGCGATGGGCGGCGTGGCGGCGCTCTTCGCGGTGCTGCTCGGACTCGCCGCGCTGCCGGTGCTCGACCTGCTGCACCCGGCCGCCGGCGGGCAGCGCGGGATGGTCGCGCTGCGCGCCCGCCGGGCCGGCGCGGTGCCGGCCCTCGCCGCCGGGCTCGCCGCCGTGGTGCTCGCCGGGGTCGGCCTGGCCGTCGACCGATTCGACGCCGCCCACCCGGTGCCCACCCACCTGATGTACGCCCTGGACGCCGGCACCGGCCAGGCCCGCTGGCTCAGCCACGAGGACGACCCACAGCCCTGGACCGACGGGTACGTCGACGGCACGGTCTCCGTCGCCGACGACTTCCCGGGGCTGGGCGACGGCGAGCTGCGCGCCGGAAAGGCGCAGGCGGCGGACCTGCCCGCCCCGAAACTGGAGGTGCTCGCCGACACCAACGCCGGTGACCAGCGGACCCTGCGGCTCCGACTCACCCCGCAACGCCCGGTACGGCTGGCCACCCTGCACGTCGACACCGGCACCGCCACGGTGAGGACGGCGACGGTGGCCGGCCGGGACGTGCCGATCAAGGCGCGCGACGGCAGGTGGGGCTTCGGGATCGTCTTCCACGCCCCGCCGCCGGAGGGCATCGAGGTGACCCTCACCCTGGAACCGAAGGCCGGTCAGGTGACGCTGCGGGCGATGGACGCCAGCGACGGGCTGGCCGGGGTGCCGGGCTTCCGCACCCGGCCGGCCGACGTGGGCGTGGTCGGGTCGCACAGCTCGGAGATGCTGGCGGTGGCGAAGACGTACCAGTTCTGAGGGTCAGCGCACCCAGGGCCGCAGCTTCCCGGGTTGCGGACCGCCCAGATCCGGGTGACCCGGCCGTCGACGACGTCGAACGACGCCGGCCGGGTCACCGCCTCAGCCCCGATACACACCCAAGAATGGAACCCTCATTTTTGAGTGCATCGCGCGGAGCAGGGTCGTGCAGCGCCCGGTCGGCTCATGTCACCCGATCGCACGTAGCCGGGCCTGCAGCCAACCGGGGTCAGGGTTGACGAACGCCTGCCCCCGCACCACGACGGTCGGCACCGTCTCGTTGCCGCCCGCCGCCGCCCGGACCACGGCCGCGCCGGCCGGGTCACTCCAGATGTTCACCCAGGAGAGCAGCCGGGCGTCCCGACCCAGTCGGGCTCGCAGTCGGAGGCAGTAGGGGCATCCGGGCCGCCAGTAGACAACCGGCCGGCCGTCGTCGGCGCCGTCCTCCGCCGCCGCGTCACCCGACGACCGCGGAAAGGGTAGCGGCGACAGCAGCACCGCCAGCACGACGAAGAGCAGGAGTTGGACGGTGCCGGCCGCGGGAGAACCCCCGGCGAACGAAGTGGTCGCCACGGCCACGCCGCATGCCAGCATTACCCCCGCAAGCCCCCAACTTCGCCGCATGCCGCGCACCCTACCCACGCCGACAGCTGGCGGCCCCACCGGCAGCGGCCAGCCTCGGGACGCGGTCAGGTGGTAACGCCGGCGGCGCTGCGGCAACCTCGCGGCGATCGGGTCCGCCACGAACTACTCGCCCTCGTCGGGGACACCCCAGGCGTGGATCTTCGGCATCGCCCGGAACGTCGTTGCGGGTGCTACTTGTGGCGGAAGTGGACGAAGAGGCGGCCGAAGTTCTTCGAATCCTTCTCCACCCGGTGGTAGAGCTGCTTGACGTCCTTCTGGTCGAGGAAGCGCAGCACCTTCTTCTTCAGCGCGCCGGAACCCTTGCCAGGGATGATCTCCACCAGGGTGGCCTTCTTCGCCACCGCCTCGTCCATGATCCCGCGCAGCGCGCGGTCGATGTCGTGGCCCTTGTTGTAGATGTCGTGGAGATCCAGCTTGAGCTTCACCCACCCATCGTAGGCACGCCGGACGGCGGGAGCCGGACACGGCGAAGGGCAGCCCCTCGGGGCCGCCCTTCGCCGTGCCGTGCGGGTGGTTCGTCAGCGACCGAGGCCGACCCGGGTCTCCACCCGACGCAGCGCGGTCGTGTAGTCGTCGTTGGTCGAGTACATCGCCGCGGCGATCCGCAGGTGCCGCAGCGCGTCGGCGTGCCGGTTCATCCGCTCCAGCGTCCGCCCCAGCACGTGGTGCGCGTAGTGGTCGCTCGGGTCCCGGTCGACCAGCTCGCGCAGCTGCTCCTCCGCCCGGTTGAGCTGGGCGGACTGGAAGTACGCCCGGGCCAGCAGCTGCCGTACCGAGGAGTTGCCGGGCTCGGCCTCGACGATCGGCTCGAGCAGCCGGGCCGCTCCGGTCGGGTCACCCGCCTCGAAGAACATGGTCGCCCGCCGGTAGTCCGCCAGAAGATCCATCCGACCCACCCCCTCGTTCCGCGTCGTACTGTTCCGACGCTGGCACAACATCAGCCGTACCGCGAGTGTTCCCGGCGGCGTCAGTGGGTGGGGTCGTACCGGTCGCCGACCAGGTCCCAGGCCCGGACACCACCGACGATCCCGGCCGTGTTCGGTACGACCACCACGTCGTCACCCATCCGGGCCAGCTGCTCCGGCCGGATCAGTCGCGAGTTCCCGCCGCCCAGATAGAGCCGGTCCCAGCGGAACACCGGCCGCAACCCCTCCACCACCTGCCGGATCCGCCGGGACCAGAACGCGTCGCCGAGCCGCCGCCGCTCCGGCTCCCCGACGTACGTGTCGTAGGTGGTGTTCCAGCGCACCGGGGCGTGCGACAGCTCCAGGTGCGGTGCCAGCACCCCGCCGTCGAAGAGCGCGCTGCCCAGCCCGGTGCCGAGGGTCAGCACCAGCTCGCAGCCCGTCCCGGCGACCACCCCGGCGCCGTGCACCTCGGCGTCGTTGAGCACCAGCGCCGGCACCCCGAACGCGTCGGCGAGCGCGCTGCGGGCGTCGTACCCGGACCACTCGGCGGAAAGCTCCGGGTCGACCTTGCTGCGCGGACCGGACCGGGTCACGTAGTGCGGCGTCGCCACCACCACCCCGTGCCGGATCATGCCCGGCATGCCGACCGTCACCCGGTCCGCGGCCGGGAGCCGGCCACCCAGCTCCACCAGCGTCTTCACGAACAACACCGGCGGCAGCGGGTACGGCGTGGGCACCCGCAGCGGCCGGGCACGCATCGTCCCCGCGGCGTCGAGGACGGACGCCTTGATCCCCCCGCCCCCGCAGTCGATCGCCAAAGTCGTCACCACCTGAGTGAGTCTGCCTCGTGTCCCGGCCGTCGGTGCCCCGGAACCGCTGTTGCGAAAGGGGCCCTCCGTCGACCGGATAGGGTCGGCGCGATGAGCGCGACGATGGTGGTCAAGGGGCTGGCGGCGGGGCACGGGGAGCGGGTGCTCTTCGCCGACCTGGATCTGGTCGTGGCGCCCGGGGACGTGGTGGGGCTGGTCGGGGTGAACGGGGCCGGCAAGTCGACGCTGCTGCGTACCCTCGCCGGGCTCCAGCCGGTGGAGCTGGGCGCCGTCTCGCTGAGCCCGCCCACGGCCACCGTCGGCTACCTGCCGCAGGAGCCGGAACGGCGGCCGGGCGAGACCGTCCGCGACTTCCTGGCCCGGCGTACCGGGGTCACCGCGGCGCAGGCCGCGCTGGACGCCGCCACCGAGGCGCTCACCGCCGGTACGCCCGGGGCTGACGACGCGTACGCCGGGGCGCTGGAGCGCTGGCTCGACCTGGGCGGCGCCGACCTGGACGAGCGGGCCGGGCAGGTGGCCGCCGAACTGGGCCTCGGGGTCGACCTGGACCACCCGATGACCGCGCTCTCCGGCGGCCAGGCGGCCCGGGCCGGGCTGGCCTCGCTGCTGCTCAGCCGGTACGACGTCTTCCTGCTCGACGAGCCCACCAACGACCTCGACCTGGCCGGCCTGGAACGGCTGGAACGGTTCGTCACCGGGCTGCGCGCCGGCACCGTGCTGGTCAGCCACGACCGGGAGTTCCTCACCCGCACCGTCACCCGGGTGCTGGAGCTGGACCTGCCGCAGCAGCAGATCCGGCACTACGGCGGTGGTTACGCGGCGTACCTGGAGGAGCGGGAGGTGGCCCGCCGGCACGCCCGCGCCGACTACGAGGAGTACGCCGACACCCGGGCGGCCCTGGAGGCACGGGCCCGCACCCAGCGCGCCTGGATGGAGAAGGGCGTCAAGAACGCCCGCCGCAAGGCCACCGACAACGACAAGATCGGCCGCAAGTTCCGCGCCGAGTCGACCGAGAAGCAGGCCGCCAAGGCCAAGCAGACCGCCCGGCTGATCGAGCGGCTGGAGGAGGTCGAGGAGCCGCGCAAGGAGTGGGAGCTGCGGATGGAGATCGCCGCCGCGCCCCGGGCAGGGGCGGTGGTGGCCTCGCTGCGCGGCGCGGTGGTCCACCGCGGTTCCTTCACCCTCGGCCCGGTGGACCTCCAGATCGACTGGGCCGACCGGGTGGCGATCACCGGGGCGAACGGCTCCGGCAAGTCCACCCTGCTCGCCGCCCTGCTCGGCCGGCTGCCGCTGGACGCCGGGCACGCCGCGCTCGGCCCCGGGGTGGTGGTCGGCGAGGTCGACCAGGCCCGGGGGCTGTTCCTCGGCGACCAGCCGCTGCTCGACGCGTTCGGCGCCGCCGTACCCGACATGTCGCCGGCGGACGTGCGGACGCTGCTGGCCAAGTTCGGCCTCCGCGCCGGCCACGTGCTGCGGCCGGCGGCGACCCTCTCCCCCGGCGAACGGACCCGCGCGGCCCTGGCCCTGTTGCAGGGGCGTGGGGTCAACCTGCTGGTGCTCGACGAGCCCACCAACCACCTGGACCTGCCCGCCATCGAGCAGCTGGAGTCGGCGTTGGCCTCCTACCGGGGCACGCTGCTGCTGGTCACCCACGACCGGCGGATGCTGGACGCGGTGCAGGTGGGCCGGCGGCTGCGGGTCGACGGCGGACGGATCGCCGAACACTGATCCGTGCCGAGCGGGCCACACCGGGTGAGAATGACCCCATGCTCAAGTGGGAGTACGCGTTGCTGGTCCGCCGCCGCCAGGCCGCCACCACCGACATCGGCTGGGAGATCGTCTTCATCTGGTACGGCCCGGACGGCTCGATGGTCGACGTCACGCCCTACGGCGACACCGCGCTGGCCCACCTGAACCGGGCCGGTGACCAGGGCTGGGAGCTGGTGTCGATGAGCGAGGACCCGTCCCTGCCCGGCAACAACGAGCTGCACCGCTACCACCTCAAGCGGCCCAAGGCGCCCGCCCCGCAGCCCCGCCAGCGGATGCGGCCCGGCGGCCGTACCGTCCGGCGGAGCGTCTCCGGCTGAGCCGTGGGCACGTCCGCGCCGCTCGCCCGGCACCTGCTGCGGGTCCGCGACCACATCGACCGGTCGTACGCCGACCCGCTGGACGTACCGGCGCTGGCCCGCCGCGCCCACGTGTCCCGGGCGCACTTCACCCGCAGCTTCGTCGCCGCGTTCGGGGTGACCCCGCACCGCTACCTGCTCACCCGGCGGCTGGAACGGGCCAAGGCCCTGCTGCGCGACGGGGATCTCACGGTCACCGAGGTCTGCCTGGCGGTCGGCTTCACCAGCCTGGGCTCGTTCAGCACCCAGTTCCGCCGCTTCGTCGGCGAGAGCCCGAGCGGGTACCGGGCCGGGGCGGTGGCGCGGCGGGCGGAGCTGGCCCGGCTGCCGGCCTGCCTGGTACGCGCATGGAGCCGGCCGGCGCAGCCGGTCTGAGCGTTCCGGCCGGCCCGGCCTGAGCACTCCTGCCCGGGCCTGAGCGTTTTCGAGAAGCCCACCGGCCGTCGCGCTCCCTAGTCTCCGAGGTGCGACGAGAGTGGAGGGAAAACCGATGATCAAGGGTGTCGGTCTGGTCTGCGTCATGGTCTTCGACCAGGACGTGGCGTACGACTTCTACGTGAACAAGCTGGGCATGAAGGTGGGCTTCGACGCGCCCATGGAGGGCGGCGGCCGGTGGCTGCTGGTGCACGCCCCGGCGCAGCCCGAGGTGCCGATCATGCTGGCGGTGCCCGGCCCGCCGGTGATGGACGAGGAACGGGCGGTCAAGGTCCGCGAGCTGGTCTCGCTGGGCATGATGGGTCCGGGTGCGCTGGCCACCGACGACTGCTGGGCGACGTACCGGGAGCTGTCGGCGAAGGGCGTGGAGTTCACCGAGGAGCCGTCGGAGCGCTTCTACGGCATCGACGCCGGCTTCCGCGACCCGTTCGGCAACCACTGGCGGCTCACCCAGACCAAGGTCTGACCGCCGCCCGGCCGCCGGCCCGCGGGCGGCCCGCGCTCCGGTCGCGCGCCCGCGGGCGGTCCGCGCTCCGGTCGCGGGCCCGCGGGCGGTCCGGGCCCGCTGCCCGGGTACGGCCGGGACGAGCTGGGCATACCGGGAGCGAATGCGGGTAACGGCGGGCCGGGAGGTGGCCCGGATGGTCGCGATGGCACCGAATCCGCCCTCGGCCGAGCGGCTGCGGGCGGTGGACGGTTTCCTCACCGAGGCGTGGACCGAGCAGGCCCGGCACGACGAGCGGCTCCGCGGGCTGTCCGTGGAGGTGCGCTTCGACGGCGGGGTGGCCCACGTCGAGGGCGAGGTCGACGAGCCGGCCCAGGTGCGGCTGGTCCGCGACCTGGTGGGCCGGCTGGCCGGGGTCTACGCGGTCTGGTGCCGGGTCCGGGTGGCCGGCCGGGACCCGGTGGTGGTGGACCTGGGCTGCGGCGGCCAGAAGCAGTGGCCGGGCAACCTTGGCCTGGACATCTTCCCGGCTCCCGGGGTGGACGCCGTCGCCGACCTGTCCGGCTCGCTGCCACTGGCCGACGACTCGGTTGACGTGCTCTTCGCGGTGCACATCCTGGAGCACCTGATCGACTTCCTGCCGCTGGTGGACGAGTGCCACCGGGTGCTGCGGCCGGGCGGCGTCCTGCACGTGATGAGCCCGTGGTGGCGGCACGTCAACGCGGTGGCCGACCCGACCCACGTGCGCTTCCTCGACGTACAGACGTTCAAGGGTGTCTGCGGCCAGCGCCCGCCCGGCACGCCCCGCTGGTACCCGCTGCACGCCGGCTGCGACGGCGCCAGCATCTTCGCCGACCTCACCCCGCTCCCGCCCGACGCCGACCCGCCCACCCGAACCCACCAGGCCCGCTTCTTCGACTAGGGCCCGGCTCAGCCACCCGCTGCCGAGGACCGGGCGGAGGGCTCCCGGGACCGCCGCGTCGGCCGGCTCACCGCGCCGCCGTCACGGACCAGCGACGGGCCAGCGCCGTCGCGGCGAGGAAGGCAGCGAGGACGATCGCCGCCTCGGTCCCGATCACCAGTGGGGTGAGCGGGAAGTCGAGCGCCCAGCCGAACGCGGCAGCGGCGACGATCGCGACGGCGACAGCGGGCGGCAGCAGTAGCGTCATCCGCGCCGCCGTGTGGCGGATGCGGGGCGCATCGCGCAGGGCCACGCGCACGGCGAGAGCGGCGCCGGCGACGACGACCGCCGCGACGCCGGCGTAGAAGACGCCAGCGGCGAGCCACACCGGCACCCGCACGTCCCGCGGCAGGTCGAATGCCGCCACGAACACCTCGTGCAGGCCGACGGCCGCGACGTATCCCACGACGAGGGCGAGGACCCCGCCCGCGCTCGCCACGCCGAGCACCTGGCCGTACCGGGGTGGGGTCCGCTCCACGCCGGCCTCCTCGGCGAGCCGCAGCGCGAACCCGGCGGGGTCGGCGCCGAGGAGCTCCGCGGGATCGAGCCCGTCGACGGCCGCCGCCTCCAGCTCGGTACGCAGGCCGGCGGCGAGGGTCGCCCGGTCGCGGCGGTGGACGCCGAGGGCGCGCCACTGCCGGTCGGCGGCGGCGAGAAGGTGGTCAACGGCCGACGTCGACGTGCTCATGGTCGTCTCCTGGGTTCGATGGACGGACGGCGAGCGTCTCGTTCACGACGCTCACGAACTGGAACCACTGCTCCCGCCAGGCGCGCAGCCGATCATGGCCGGCATCGGTGAGCCGGTGGACCTTGCGGGGTGGGCCGCTGGGGCTGGGCTGAAGCGCGTTGGCGACGAGTCCCAGGCGGTGCAGTCGGGTGATCAACGGATAGACGGTGCCGTAGCTGACCGTTCCGAAACCGGCGGCCTCGAGCCGGCGGACGAGCTCGTAGCCGTGCGCCGGCTCGGCGGCGAGCAGCGCGAGCAGGCACATGTCCAAGGATCCGCGCAGCAACTGGGCCTGCCGCTCGCCCGAGTCGTCCGATCCACCCGCCGCTACCATGCGACACATAATACGCCCACTACCATGCACCACCTAGTACCTCCTCAAGAAAAACCCACCCCAGCCCCCAACCCCGGCCAACGCGAGTTGATCATGAAGTTAGCGGCACGACACGCCGGCGGGAGTGGCGCTAACTTCATGATCAACCGGGTGGAGCGGGTTGGAGCGCGGGGTGGGGTGGGGTGGGGTTAGGGGTGGGTGGATTCTCTGGGGGTCAGGTGGTGGGGGGCGGTCAGTTCCCTGGGGGGAGCTTCGCGGTCGGTGGCGAGGCGGCCGGCGAGGAGTTCGACGGCGAGGCGGGCGATCTGTTCCTTGTCGGGGGAGACGGTGGTGAGGGTGGGGACGCTGAACCGGCCGTCCTCGATGTCGTCGAAGCCGGCGACCGCCACGTCGTCGGGCACCTTCAGGCCGGCCTCGTGCAGGGCCCGTAGCGCGCCGAGGGCCAGGGTGTCGTTGAAGCAGAAGACGGCGTCGGGGCGTACGCCGGAGGCCAGGAGCTGGCGCATCGCGGCGGCGCCGTCCGCGCGGTGCCAGACCGACGCGGGCGCCACCAGCCGCTCGTCGTAGTCGATGCCGGCCTCGGCCAGTGCGGTGGTGTAGCCGGCGAGGCGGAGCCGGGCGCTGGCCCCCTCGGGGGTGCGCTGGGCGCCGATGGCGGCGATCCGGCGGCGGCCGAGCCCGATCAGGTGGGCGGTCATCTCCCGGGCGGCGGTGACGTTGTCGATCGCCACGTGATCGGCCGGGCCGTGGTCGACCCGCTCGCCGAGCAGCACCGTGGGCAGCCCGTCCAGGCCGGCGAGGTCGTCGGCGGTGAGCGCCAGCGGGCTGAAGATCAACCCGTCGATCATGTGGTCGCCGATCCCGGCGGCGGCGACGCGCTCCTGCTCCCGCCGACCGCCGGTCTGGTCGATGAGCACCGTCCAGCCGTGGTCGGCGGCGGCGGCCACGACGTGCCGGGCCAGCTCGGCGAAGTACGGGATGTCCAGTTCCGGCACGGCCAGGGCGATCACCCCGGTACGCCCCTTGCGTAGGTTGCGTGCCGAGAGGTTGGGCCGGTAGTTCAGCTCGGCGATGGCCTCCTCGACCCGCGCGCGGGTGTCCGGCTTCACGTGCAGGTAGCCGTTGACCACGTTGGAGACGGTCTTGACCGAGACTCCGGCCCGTTCGGCCACGTCCTTCAGCCTGTGTCGCACGACCTCGTCCTCCCCTGCGGGTTACCGCTCAGGACTCTATCGTGTAACAGAGCCTTTACAACGTTGCTTACAACGTTGTAGAAAGCCTGGAGTACGGGTGACGGCAGTCACCCGGCACAGGTGAGGAAAGGCGGTACCCCCTTGCACGGCGCGCAGCTGACCATCGACCCGGCCTTCGCGATCGGCCCCGCCGACCGACGGCTCTTCGGTTCCTTCGTCGAGCACATGGGGCGCTGCGTCTACGGCGGGGTCTACGAGCCCGGCCACGCCACCGCCGACCCGCTCGGCCTACGCCGCGACGTCCTCGACCTGGCCCGCGAGCTGGGCGTCTCCGTGGTGCGCTACCCGGGCGGCAACTTCGTCTCCGGTTACCGCTGGGAGGACGGCGTCGGTCCGGTCGGCGACCGGCCCCGCCGGCTCGACCTGGCCTGGAAGACCATCGAGACCAACGCGTTCGGCCTCGACGAGTTCATGACCTGGGCCGACCAGGCCGGCGTCGAGACCATGATGGCCGTCAACCTCGGCACCCGGGGCGTCCAGGAGGCCTGCGACCTGCTGGAATACGCCAACCACCCGGGCGGCACCCAGCTGTCGGACCTGCGCCGCAAGCACGGCGCCGAGGACCCGTACGGCGTGAAGCTCTGGTGCCTCGGCAACGAGCTGGACGGGCCGTGGCAGGTCGGGCACAAGACCGCCGACGAGTACGGCCGGCTCGCCGCCGAGACCGCCCGGGCGATGAAGCTGATCGACCCGTCGATCAGCCTGGTGGCCTGCGGCAGCTCCAACAGCCGGATGCCCACCTTCGCCTCCTGGGAGGCGACCGTCCTGGAACACACCTACGAGCACGTCGACTACATCTCCGCCCACACCTACTACGACCCGTCCGACGGCGACCGGGCCAGCATCCTCGCCTCCGCGATCGACATGGACGGCTTCATCAACGACGTGGTGGCCACCGCCGACCACGTGGCCGCCAGGCTGCGCCAGAAGCGCAAGCTCAAGATCTCCTTCGACGAGTGGAACGTCTGGTACGAGTCACGCCTCAAGGCCGACCTGGACCGGCGTGGCTGGGTGGAGGCGCCCGCCCTGATCGAGGACGACTTCACCGCGGTCGACGCGGTGGTCGTCGGCGACCTGCTGATCACCCTGCTCCGGCACGCCGACCGGGTCGGGGTGGCCTGCCAGGCGCAACTGGCGAACGTGATCGCCCCGATCCGTACCCGCAACGGCGGGCCGGCCTGGCGGCAGAGCATCTTCCACCCGTTCGCCCTCACCGCCCGGTACGCCCGCGGCACCGTGCTGCGTACCGAGCCGGTCTCCCCCCGTTACGAGACCAGGCGGTACGGCGACGTGCCGGTGTTGGACACCGTCGCGCTGCACGACGAGGAGAACGGCGAGTTCGTCGTGTTCGCGGTGAACCGGAGCGAGGACGACCTCCCGCTCGACCTGGACCTGCGCGGGCTGCCCGGCCTGCGCGGCGTGGAACACCTCACCGTCGCCGCCGGGGACGACCCGGAGGCGACCAACACCGAGGCCGAACCCGACCGGGTGACGCCCCGGGCACTGCCCACCCCCACCCCCGACGGCGGTCGCTGCTCCGTACGCCTGCCGGCGGTCTCCTGGAACGTGCTGCGCTTCGGCACCCGGCCCTGACCAGGGAATATCCTTCACCCGTCCCCCAAGGAGACATCCGCATGATCCAGAACGAAATGAGCCGGCGGCGGCTGCTCGGGCTCGGCGTCGGGCTCGGCGCGGCCGCCTCGCTGACCCTGGCCGGCTGCGGCGGCGGCAGCGCCACCAAGTCGGGTGGCAGCGCCGCGGGCAACGGCGGCAAGGACTACACCGGCCCGAAGGTCGACCTGAAGCTGTGGAACGGCTTCACCGGCGGTGACGGCGACATCTTCAAGAAGCTGGTGCAGCAGTTCAACAGCGAGCACGAGAACATCGCGGTGGCGGTCACCACGTACCAGTGGGAGGACTACTACAGCAAGCTGCCCGGCGCGGTCTCCAGCGGTAACGGCCCGGACATCGCGGTCATGCACATGGACCAGCTGGCCACCTTCGCCGCCCGCGGCGTGATCACCGAGCTGGACGACGTCGCCAAGGCGTTGCAGCTCAACGAGGGCGACTTCGCCCCGACCGTCTGGAAGGGCGGCATCTACAACGACAAGCGGTACGGCATCCCGCTGGACATGCACCCGCTGGGCTTCTACTACAACAAGGCCGTCATGCAGAAGGCCGGCATCGACAAGCCCCCGACGAACTCCGACGAGTTCACCGCCGCGCTGGCCGAGCTGAAGAAGGCCGGCGTGCAGGGCTTCTGGGTCAGCCCGTTCCAGTTCACCGGCGGCATGACCTTCTACTCGCTGCTGCACCAGTGGGGTGGCACGCTCTTCGACGACCAGGTCCAGAAGGCCACCTTCAACTCCGACCCGGCGGTCGAGGCCTGCACCTGGCTGGTCGACATGATCAAGCAGGGCTACTCCCCCGCGAACGTCGGCCAGGACGCCGACTACCTGGCGCTGAAGGCCGGCAAGAACGCGTTCAACTTCAACGGCATCTGGCAGATCAACGACATCGCCAAGGACCCGGCCGCGCAGATCGGCGTCGCCGAGGTGCCGCAGATCGGCAGCCAGAAGGCCGTCTGGGCGAACTCGCACAACTTCACCATCGTGAAGCAGCGCGGGGCCGACGACAACAAGATCGCCGGCGCGAAGGTCTTCATCAACTGGCTGAGCGAGCACTCGCTGGACTGGGCGAAGGGCGGCCAGATCCCGGCCCGCAAGGAGGTCCGCGAGAGCGCCGAGTTCAAGGCCATCCCGAACGTCTCCACGCTGGCCCCGGAGCTGGAGTACGCGGCCTTCCCGCCGGCCGCCCCGGGCCTCGGCGAGGTGCTGCTGACCTTCTACAACTCCTTCAACGAGGCGGCGCTGAACAAGAAGTCGCCGAAGCAGGCACTGGACGACGGGGTCGCCAAGGCCAACAAGCAGCTCGAGGACAACCGCAAGAAGTACGGGAACTGATTCCCCATGGCGGATGTGATCGAGGTCGGGGCGGCGCGCAGGGACGCGCCGCCCCCGGCGGGCGGGAAGGGCCGCCGGGGCGTGACGGAGCGGGGCAGCCGCGCGACCCCGTACCTCTTCCTCGCGCCGTACCTGCTGCTCTTCCTCACCTTCGGCCTGCTGCCGATCCTCTTCGGGGTCTGGCTGAGCGTGCACCAGTGGGACCTGCAACTGCCCAACCGGCCCTTCGTCGGGCTGGACAACTACAAGGACCTGTTCGACAGCGAGTCGGCGATCTACGGCGACTGGTGGTCGAGCGTGAAGGCCACCGCGATCTTCACCGTCTTCTCGGTGCCGCTGCTGGTGGCCATCCCGCTCGGGCTGGCGCTGCTGCTCAACAAGTCGTTCCCCGGCCGGACGTTCTTCCGGGCCGTGTACTTCGCCCCGTACGTCCTCGGGGTGGCGGTGATCGGCCTGCTCTGGCGCTTCCTGCTGGATGCCAACCTGGGCTTGGTCAACCGGCTGCTCGGCGCGGTGGGGCTGCCCTCGGACACCCCGTGGGTGACCGACGTGCCGTGGGCCTGGGTGTCGCTGGTCGGGGTGACGGTGTGGTGGACCTCCGGCTTCAACGCGGTGATCTACCTGGCCGGTCTCCAGGACATCTCGCCCGAGCTGTACGAGGCGTCGCGGATGGACGGCGCGAACGCCTGGCAGCGGTTCCGCAACGTCACCATCCCGGGGCTGCGCCCGGTGCTGCTCTTCGTGCTGACCACCACGATCCTCGCCTCGGCGAACGTCTTCGGCCAGTCCTTCCTGATCACGCAGGGTGCGCCCGGCGAGGAGACCAGGACGGTGGTCTGGCGGATCGTCGACGAGGGGCTGCGGGACAACGACGCCGGGCGGGCCGCCGCGATGAGCATCGTCTTCGCGCTGGCGCTCACCGTGATCAGCCTGATCAACTTCCGGTTCTTCCGGTACCGGGAAGACTGAGGGGCCGACGATGACGACTCTCCGCCGTTCCGCGCGCTACGGGCTGCTGGTGCTGCTGGCCCTGATCTTCCTGACCCCGCTGGTCTGGATGGTCATCACCTCGGTGAAGACCTACGGCGAGGCACAGAAGATCCCGCCGACCTTCGTGCCGAAGCCGTTCTCCACCTACGGCTACGAGCAGATCCTCGGCAACACCGCGAACCCGGTGCTGCGCTGGTTCCTCAACAGCATGCTGGCCGCCACGCTGCACGCGCTGCTGGTGCTGGCGACCGCCTCGATGGCCGCGTACGCGCTGGCCCGGCTGCGGTTCCGCGGCCGGGGCGTGGGCTTCGCGCTGATCGTGGGCACGCTGTTCATCCCGCCGACCTCGCTGATCATCCCGAACTTCGTGATCGCCGACCGGCTGAACTGGCTGGACACCCTGACCGTGGTGGTCGTGCCCGGCGCGGCCAGCGCGTTCGGGGTGTTCTTCCTGCGCCAGTTCTTCCTCTCCATCCCCGCCGAGCTGGAGGAGGCGGCGGTGCTGGACGGGGCGAACCACTGGCAGATCTTCTCGAAGGTGCTGCTGCCGCTCTCCAAGCCGGCCCTGGCCACCCTCGCGGTGCTGTCGTTCCTGACCAACTGGAACGACTTCCTCTGGCCGATCTACGTGCTGTTCAGCCCCGAGCGGCTGACCCTGCCGCCGGGCCTGGGCCTGCTCCAGGGCGCCTACGTCACCGACTATCCGGTGATCATGGCGGGCGCGGTGCTGGCCAGCGTGCCGGTGCTGATCCTCTTCGTGGCGGCCCAGCGGCACATCATCCAGGGCGTGTCCCGCAGCGGCCTGAAGGGATGACGGCCGACAGACTCCGGCGACGTGGTGCGGCGGCGGTCCTCGCCGTCGCACTGCTCGTCGCCGGCTGCGGCGAGGACGCCGCCCCCACCCCATCGAGTACGCGGAGCGACCCGAACATGTTCACCAACCCCGTGGTCCGCGCCGACGCCCCCGACCCGTTCGTCACCCGGGCCGGGGACGCCTGGTGGATGTTCCACACCAACGCCGGCGGCCGGAACGTGCCGGTGCGGCGCTCCGCCGACCTGGTCGACTGGTCCGAGCCCGAGGAGGCGCTGCCCGAGCTGCCCGGGTGGGCGGACCCGGGCAAGACCTGGGCGCCGGAGGCGATCCAGCTCGCGCCGGACCGGTTCGTGCTCTACTACACCGTCGCCGGCCGCGACTCCGGCCGGCAGTGCGTGGGCCGGGCGGTGGCGAGCGAGCCGCAGGGCCCGTACCGGGACGATTCGACCGAGCCGTTCATCTGCCAGGCGGAGCTGGGCGGCGCGATCGACGCCAGCCCCTTCCGGGACACCGACGGCACGCTCTGGCTGCTGTGGAAGAACGACGGCAACGCCATCGGGGTGGACACCTGGCTCTGGTCGCAGCGGCTCTCCCCGGACGGGCTGACCCTGGTCGGCGAGCCGACGAAGCTGCTGAAGCAGACCGAGCCGTGGGAGGGCACCCTGATCGAGGGGCCGTTCTTCCACCGGCGGGACGGGAAGTTGTTCCTCTTCTTCGCCGCCAACGCCTACGACAAGGAGACGTACGCCGAGGGCTACGCGGTCTGCGACGGCCCGGAGGGGCCGTGCCGCAAGGCGCCGGAGAACCCGATCCTGCGTACCAACGAGGTGGCCTCCGGACCCGGCCACGCCTCGATGGCGGAGTCCGACGGGCGGACCTGGCTGGTCTACCACGCCTGGCCGCCCGGCCAGGAGGGCGCCACGGACCCGGGCCGCCAGGTCTGGCTGGACGAGGTGGTCTGGACCGACGGCAAGCCGGTGGTCAAGGGCCCCACGGGCGGGCCGCAACCGCGGCCCTGACCCTTCGCCGCGCGCCGGCCACGCAACCCGCCACCCATCGCACCACGGCACCACCGTGCGTGACAGGCAACGACAGCCAGCCCTCCGTGACGTTCCGTGACCGCGGCGATGGGTGACAAGAGTCCATTCCCCGCCTTTGCTCTGCTGCGCTCCACGCAACACCTGGGCTGAGCTGCGTTCTTCCCATCGAGCCTCGACCGGGGATGCCGACGCGGACGTCACCGAAGGTGTCTGTTGCGTGGGGTGCAGCAGAGCAAAGGCGGGGGACTGACCTGTTGGAGGCGGGCGGGCCGGTCGCCCTCCGTGACGATCGGATTGCCAGCCCAGCAGGCACGTGACCTTCGCCGGAGACACGCGGGCAGCCGGGCGGGACGGGCGGGACGGGCGGACGCGGCGTACTCCCAGGTGGGTGGCGGACGCGACGCGACGCCGGGCGATGGTGCCGCCCGGCGTCGCGTGGGTAATTCGTCAGGCCGGGGTTCGCTGGGTGGGCACCTGCTCGCCGTGCTCGCGGCGGGCCAGCCGGTTCTTCCGGTGGCCGTAGCCGAAGTAGATCAGCGCGCCGAGCACCATCCAGACCAGGAACCGGATCCAGGTCTCCACGGAGAGGTTCAGCATCAGGTAGAAGCAGGCCAGGGCGGAGATGATCGGCAGCACCGGGGAGAACGGCACCCGGAACGAGCGCTCCAGGTCGGGGCGCTTGCGCCGCAGGATCGGCACCGCCAGCGAGACCAGCACGAACGCGCAGAGCGCGCCGATGCTGACCAGGTCGGCCAGCGCGGAGAGCGGCAGGAAGCCGGCGAGCAGCGCGACCGCCACGGTCATGATCGCGGAGATCCGGTACGGGGTGCCCCAGCGCGGGTGCACCTTGGCGATCGACGGCGGGATCAGCCCGTCCCGGGCGATGGCGAAGCCGATCCGGCCCATGGCCACCAGGTCGACCAGGATGACGCTGGTCAGGCCGGCGACGGCGGCGATGGAGACCAGGATGGCGGCCCAGCCGGCGCCGGCGGACTTGAAGGCCGAGGCGATCGGGGCGCCCTCGTCGATCTCGGCGTACGGCACCATGCCGACCACGACCAGCGAGACACCGATGTACAGCACGGTCGAGATGAGCAGCGTGCCGAGCAGGCCCAGCGGCAGGTCCCGCTTCGGCTTCTTCGTCTCCTCGCCCATGTTGGCCACCGCCTCGAAGCCGGTGTACGCGAAGAAGACCACCGCGGCTGCGGTGAGTACGCCGGCGAAGCCGAAGACGGAGGGCTCCATCCCGAAGATCGCCTGGGTGACCGGTTGCCGGATGCCGTCCTCGCCGCCCGAGGCCGGCTCGGTGGCCGGGATGAACGGGCTGAGGTTGGCTGCCTTCACGAAGAACAGGCCGGCCACCACGATGAAGACGCAGATGGCCACCTTGACCAGGACCAGCAGGTTGGTGACCCGGGCGGACTCGCGGACGCCGACGATGGCGACCACGCCGAGGATCAGCACGATCGCGATCGCGCCGATGTTGACGATGCTGCCCGCCTCGCCGAACCAGGTGGTGGGCAGGCCGAGGAGTTCCCCGAGGTAGCCGGACCAGCCGCGGGCGACCACGGCCGCACCGAGGGCGAACTCCAGCAGCAGGTCCCAGCCGATGATCCAGGCGACGATCTCGCCCATCGTGGCGTACGCGTAGGTGTAGGCGCTGCCGGCGGTCGGCACGCTGGAGGCCAGCTCGGCGTAGCAGAGCGCGGCGAGCAGGGCGACCACGCCGGCGATCGCGAAGGAGATCACCACGCCCGGACCGGCGTGGTTCTTGGCCTCGATACCGGTCAGCGTGAAGATGCCGGTACCGATCACGATGCCGATGCCGAAGCCGGTCAGGTCCAGCGCGCCGAGGCGACGCTTCAGACCGGGCCCGCCGTCGCTGCCGTCTGCGTTTCCCTGGGCTATCACGTCCTTGATCGGCTTGGTACGCAGCACGGACACCGCGATCACCCCTCCCCGTGGCCGCCCGGACGGCGGCCAGCGCGGGGCGATGCTACCCAGCACGCACCCTCGCCAATCGTTACTTCCCGGCCAATCCGGCCATCACCCGGCGTGTGGAGCGGATCACCTGACGCGATGTGGCCTCGCCCCCAGGATCGATCGGGGCCGAATCCTGGCGGACCCTTGCGCGGAGCACGCCAGGTGTGAAACTTTCCTACCAGCGGTCGATTGTTGGCGGCGAATTGTGCCCGCAGGCCGCACCTCCACCGGCAGCCCGACGAAGGGATCCACCGCATGAAGGCATCTCGGCTCGCCACCGCCGGGCTGGCCGCGGCACTGCTCGGCGCGCTGGTCGCCGTCGCCCCCGCCAGCGCCGCACCCGAGGCGGCGCCGCAGACCGCCACCTGCGTCACCGACCCGGCCACCCCGAAGCGTCAGTTCCGGGCCATGTGGATCTCGTCGGTGGTGAACATCGACTGGCCGACCAAGGCGTCCCAGACCGCGCCCGACCGGATCGCCGCCCAGCAGGCGGAATACCGGGGCTGGCTCGACCTGGCGCAGAAGCTCAACCACAACGCCGTCGTCGTGCAGGTCCGCCCCACCGCCGACGCGTTCTGGCCGTCGGCGTACGAGCCGTGGTCGGAGTACCTGACCGGGGTGCGCGGGCAGGACCCGGGCTGGGACCCGCTGGCCTTCCTGGTCGCCGAGTCGCACAAGCGGAACCTGGAGTTCCACGCCTGGTTCAACCCGTACCGGGTCTCCATGCCGGCCCCGGGCGGCGCCGGCGCGGACATCTCGAAGCTGGCCCCTAACCACCCGGCACGGCAGCACCCGGACTGGGTCTTCGCGTACCCGCCGGCCGGGGTGGCCGGCAGCCGGCTCTACTACAACCCCGGCATCCCCGCCGTCCGCGAGTTCGTCCAGACCGCGATGATGGACGCGGTCAGCCGGTACGACATCGACGGCGTGCACTTCGACGACTACTTCTACCCGTACCCCAGCGGCAGCTGGCAGGTGCCGGACGACGCCACCTTCGCCGAGTTCAACCGCGGCTTCACCAACAAGGCCGACTGGCGGCGGGACAACATCAACCTGCTGGTCCAGGAGATGAACAGCAAGATCAAGTCGGCCAAGCCGTGGGTGAAGTTCGGGGTCAGCCCGTTCGGCATCTGGCGCAACAAGTCGGCCGACCCGAACGGCTCGGACACCACCGGCTCCCAGTCGTACGACATCATCTCCGCCGACACCCGCACCTGGGTCAAGAACGAGTGGATCGACTACGTGGTGCCGCAGCTGTACTGGTACATCGGCCAGTACCCGGCGGCCGACTACGCCCGACTGGTGCCGTGGTGGGCGGAGACGGTGCGCGGCACCCGGGTGCAGCTCTACATCGGCCAGGCCGACTACAAGAGCGGTGAGCCGGCGTACGGGCCGTACTGGATGAACCCGAACGAGCTGTCGAACCACCTGACGCTCAACCGGTCGTACCCGGAGGTGCTCGGCAACGTGCACTTCTCCGCCGTGCAGGTGCGGGCGAACCGACTCGGGGCCACCGACATCTACGCCACCGAGCACTACTCCCGCCCGGCGCTGGTGCCGGCGATGCCGCACCTGCCGTCCGCGCCCCTGCTCGCCCCGGTGATCACCGACGTGCAGCGGCAGGACGACGGGGTACGGCTGAGCTGGCGGCAGCCCGCCGACGGCGCCGGCCCGTTCGGCACCGCCACCTCGTACGCGATCTACCGGCTCGACGGGGCCGGCCGCGCCGACGCCTGCGACCTGGCCGACGCGTCCAACCTGGTGGCCACGGTCCGGGGCACCGCCGGGGACGTGCAGTCCTGGGTGGACACCACGGCCGAGGCCGGAACGGCGTACACGTACCACGTGACGGCGCTGGACCGGGTCTGGAACGAGGGACCGGCCAGCCCGGCGCGCTTCGTGAGGTAAGCAGGTCAGCTCGACCCGACGCCCGGGACTCGGATCCGAGTCCCGGGCGTCGCCGTCTCTCCGAGCAAAGGTCCGTTTCGACGGATGTCACCAATACTTCGCACTCTCCGCAGCTCAGGGTCGATGCGCTGATCGAAACTGGTCAACATCTCGGCCCGCTCCCCCATGCGGAGGTAACCGTGTCCAGACGTCTCGCCACCACCGTCGCCACCACCGCCGTCGCCCTGCTCACCGCGCTGGTGCTCGCCTCCCCCGCCGCCGCCGCGGTCAGCACCGAACAGAAGCTCAGCGTCCTGGCCAGCTGGACCCAGACCAGCGCCAGCAGCTACAACGCCTGGAACGCCGGCCGGCTCGACAAGGCCGCCTGGTCCGCGTACGCCTTCGACTGGTCGACCGACTACTGCTCGTCCAGCCCGGACAACCCGCTCGGCTTCCGGTTCAGCCTCTCCTGCCACCGGCACGACTTCGGCTACCGGAACTACAAGGCGATGGGCCTGTTCTCCGCCAACAAGTCCCGGCTGGACAGCGCCTTCTACGCCGACCTGAAGCGGGTCTGCGCCACGTACAGCTACGTGGTCCGCCCCGCCTGCTACAGCCTGGCCTGGACCTACTACGAGGCGGTCAACGTCTTCGGCTCGACCGCCGCCGTCCGCCAGTCCGACCTCGACCGCGCCGCCCGCCTCCTCCCCACCCCCTGACCGCCCACCCACCTCCCCCGCCGGCAGCGCCCGTTGATCATGGAGTTAGCAGCGAATTCGATCTCTTCTACTGCCGCTAACTCATGATCAACGGCGGAGGCCGCCGGGGTGGGGGTCGCCGGGGTGGGGTGGGCGGGGTGGGGTGGGCGGGGTCAGGCGTGTTCGGCGGGGCGGGGGGTGGGGTGGGGGGTGGGTTGGCGGGGGAAGGGGCGGGTGACCGCGAAGCGGCCGGAGGTGACCGCGAGGTCGGGGTGCTCGACCGCCAGGGCCAGCGCCGCGGCCTCCTCCAGGCCCAGCTCACCGCCCTCGGCGTACGCCGCGTCGAAGGCCGCGTCGCCGAGCATCCGGCGCAGCTCCGCCTGCCGCGCCGACCAGTACGCGCCGTACAGCCCCGGGGTGGAACGCATGCTCGCCCGGACCGCCTGGGCGGCGCCGAAGAGCCGGGCGGCGGTCAGCAGGTCACCGCTCGCCACGCACCGGACCGCGATCGCGTCGACCGTGTCGCAGGCCCGCCCG
Organism: Micromonospora siamensis; assembly: GCF_900090305.1. Taxonomy (NCBI): domain Bacteria; kingdom Bacillati; phylum Actinomycetota; class Actinomycetes; order Micromonosporales; family Micromonosporaceae; genus Micromonospora; species Micromonospora siamensis. The sequence goes on from NZ_LT607751.1 coordinate 6,228,436, forward strand.
TGGTAGCCGTGGCTCATCCGCGACCGCAGCGCCACCGCCAGGTGCTCGTGCGCCGCCACCAGGTCACCCCGGGCCAGCGCCACCATGCCGAGCAGCATGTCCACCGAGCGGCGTCCCCGCTCCACCGGGCGGGCCGCCTCCACCGGCCGGGCCGCGCCGAGCAGCTCCGCCGCCTCGTCCAGGGCGCCCCGCCGCCAGAGCAGCTCGGCCAGGTTGAACACGGCGAACAGGGCGTCGGAGTGGACGTCCTGCTCGGCCGCCCAGTCGATGACCTCCCGGCAGACCCGCTCGGCCTCGGCCAGCTGCCCCAGGTCGATCAGGGGGGCGGCCCGGCCGGCCAGCACCCGGGCCAGCAGACCTCTGTCGCCGGCCTGGCGGGCGGCCGCCTCCGCGCGTTGGGAGAAGCGCAGCTCCTCGGCGAACTCCCCGTCGGCCCCGGCGTGCAACGAGTGCATGTGGTACGCCGCCGCCAGCTCGGCCTCCGGGATCTCCTCGCCGTTCTCGGCGATCCGGCCGTAGAGCCGGAACAACCACAGCCGCCCCTCCCGGGCCAGCCCGCGCTCCCGCCACCAGTGGTCCAGCCCGCCGGCCAGCCGCAGCCCGGCCCGGGCGCTGCCCCCGGTCGCGCACCAGCGCAGCGCCGCCCGCAGCTCGTCGGCGAGCGGGTCCAGCGCGTACAGCGACAGCGTCACCGGGCGACCGTCCGGGCCCAGGTGGGCGCGTTCCAGCGCGTGGGTGGACCAGGCGACGTGCCTCTCCCGAGCCGCCTGCTCCTCACCGGCCTCGGCCAGCCGGCGGCCGGCGTACGCCCGGATCGGGTCGAGCATCCGGTAGGTGCTGCCCGAGGCGCGCGGCTCGGCCAGCACCATCGACTTGTCGACCAGGACGGAGAGCGCGTCGAGCGGGTCCTCGCCGAGCAGCCACTCCACGGTGGACAGCTCGACCGGGCCGGCGAAGACCGCCATCCAGCGCAGCAGCCGGGACGCGCGCGGCCCGAGTGTCCGGTACGACCAGGTGACCGTGGCCTGCATGGTGAGGTGCCGTTCGGTGGCCGAACGCTGCACCGCCCGGTGCGCCGGCGTGGGTGGCGTGGTGCCCACCGCGGCGGCGGCCAGGTCGACGGTGTCCTGCTGGTTACCGGTGTACCCGTTCTCCGCCGGCGGCGGCTCCGGCGTGTCCCGGCCGGCGTCCAGGGTGCCGAGCACGTCGTCGAGGCGGGCGGCGAGCTGACCCACCGAGAGCACCCGCAGCCGCGCGGCGGCCAGCTCGATGGCGAGCGGCACCCCGTCCAGCCGGCGTACCACCCGGCGCAGGTCGGCCTGCTCGGCCTGGTCCGGCCGGCGACCACCCCGGGCGGCGGACGTGCGGTCCAGCAGCAGCGCCACCGCGTCGCTCTCCCGGCCACCGGGCCCGGGCTCGACCGCCAGCGGCGGGATCCGCCACACCACCTCACCGGGCAGCCCGAACGACTCCCGGGTGGTGGCGAGCACCCGCACGCCCCGGCCGCCGGCCAGCAGCCGGGAGATCACCTCACCGGAGGCGGCCGGCTGGGCGTCGCAGGTGTCCAGCAGGATCAGCATCCGGCGGGCGGCGGCGTACTCGACCAGGGTGTCCACCATCGGCCGCCCCGGCTCCGGACGCAGCCCGAGCACGGCGGCCACCGCGAACGCCACCAGGCCGGGATCGGTCACCGTGGCGACGTCGACGAACCACACCCCGTCCGGGTACGCCTCGACCACGCTGGAGGCGAGCTCCACGGCGAGCCGGGTCTTCCCGGTGCCGCCCGCGCCGAGCACGGTCACCAGCCGGTGCATCTCGACAAGCGCCCGCAGCTCGACCCGCTCGGTCTGCCGCCCGACGAACGAGGTGACCTGGGTGGGCAGGTTGTGCGCCACCGCGTCGGCCGTACGCGGACGCGGGAACTGCCGCTCCAGGCCGGGCGCGACCAGTTGGAACAGTCGTTCCCGGTCGTCGAAGCCGCGCAGCCGGTGCAGCCCCAGGTCCAGCAGGGACGCCCCGGCGGGCAACGGGTCGGCGTGCCGCGCGGTGGCCGCCGAACAGAGCACCTGGCCACCGTGGGCGGCCGCCGCGACCCGGGCCGCCCGGTGCACCTCGGGACTGGCGTACTCGCCGTCGCGCGGCTCCGCCCAGCCGGTGTGCAGGCCCATCCGCACCCGGGGGGCGGCGTCCGGGGTCGGCCAGTCGTGGTCGGCCAGCGCCCGCTGACCGGTCAGGCAGGCGGTCAGCGCGGCGGAGGCGTCGGGGAAGGCGAGGAAGAAGGAGTCCCCCTCGGTCAGCAGCTCGGCGCCGCCGGTGGCGGCCAGCGTCCGGCGCAGCAGCCGGCGGTGCTCGGCCAGCACCGGCGGGTAGTTCGTGCCGAGCAGCTGGGCCAACCGCGTCGAACCCTCGATGTCGGTGAACACGAAGGTCACCCACCCGCTCGGCAGGTGGATCCGTGGCGACATGCGTGGAACCTCCGCCCCTGACATCGGGTCAATGCTGCCCTATGTGCACGCCGTCACACATCGTGAGAACGGTCGGGTGCGCCCCCGCCCCACGGCCCCACCGGCCCCGACCTGGGCCGGAGCCTCAGCCGGGCCGCGTTCAGCAACCGCAGGCGCCACCGCAGCAACCGCCGCCGGCGGCGGGCGCGGACGGGCCGGAGCCGCCCCGACCGGTGACCGCCACCGCGGAGAGCAGCTTGACCGTGTCGCCGTGCCCCTGCGGGCAGGGCGCCGGGGTGCCGGCCTCGGCCATCGGCCGGTTGACCTCGAAGGTGTCGCCGCAGGCGCGGCAGCGGAACTCGTACCGGGGCATGTGTCCAGGGTACGACCGGTCCTGACGGCGGCGGAGACATGGGTGATACTCGACGGGTGGCGGACGGCGAGGAGCGATCGACGGTACGGCCCCTGCGACCGGCCGCGCCGCCCGACGGGCCGCTCGCCGGCTCCGGCGCGGCACCCGACCCGACGTCCCTGCCCCGACCCCGTCGCCCCTGGTCGAAGCCCCCGGCGGCCGAAGCCGAGGGGGCCGATGCGGCAGAGCCCGCCGCCGCGGAGCGGACGTCCTCCACGGAGCGGACGTCCATCGAGGGGCAGCCTGCCGTCGCGGAGAAGCCCGCCATCGAGGGCGCCGCGAAGCCCGCCACCGGAAACGAGTCGACCGCCGACGAACAGGCCGCCGACGACGTCGATCCGGCCGGTGAGGTGGCGAAGGTCGTCGCGGTCGCCCCGGCGGCCACCCGACGCCGTCGGGTGCCGTTCGCGCACGCGGTGCGCACCCGTCCGCCCGGCCGCCTGGTGGCCAGCGCGTCCCGGGCCACCCGCGACTGGTCCCGCCGGCCGGCGGGCCGGCTGGCCCTCTCCGGGCTCTTCCTGCTCGGCCTGGTCGCCGCGACGGCGGCGGCGGGCGCGATCGTGGTCCCGGCGACCGCCGGTGATCCACGCCCGGTGGCGGTGGACGCGACGTCGGCGGCGCCGGGTTCCGGCGTACCCCAGGAAGGGGTCCTGCCCGGCCTGCCGGCACCCTCGGGAGCCGCCGTGTCCCCGGCGTGGCCCGCCCCCACCGGGCCCGGCCTGCCCGGCCTCACCCCGCTCCCCGACGCCACGGCACTGCCCGGCGCGACGGCACTGCCCGGCGCCACCGCACTGCCGGGCGCGACGGCGCTGCCCGGTGCGACCGTGTTCCCCGGCGCGACCGCGCTGCCCGGCGCGACGGCACCGCCGGGCGCCACGCCCAGCGTGGGCGCGCGGCCGGGCCGGCCGGCGGACGCCCTGGCCGACTGGGCCCGGCTCACCGGCATCCGCGTCGGCATCTCGCCGGTGGCCGTGCAGGCGTACGGCTACGCGGAACTGGTGCTGGCCCAGACGCACCGCAGCTGCCAGCTGAGCTGGACCACGCTCGCCGCGATCGGGTACGTCGAGTCCCGGCACGGCCAGGCCAACGGCGCCACCCTGCAACCGGACGGCCGGGCGGTCCCCGAGATCGTCGGGGACCCCCTCGACGGAAAGGGCGGGCGCTCGCTGATCCGCGACACCGACCGGGGCGTGATCGACGGCGACCCCGTCTACGACCGCGCCCTCGGGCCGATGCAGTTCATCCCCACCACCTGGCAGCAGGTGGGCGCGGACGCCGACAACGACGGCAAGGTGGACCCGCACGACCTCGACGACGCGGCCCTGGCCGCCGGCCGTTACCTCTGCCAGGGCGGCCGGAACATGACCATCGCCGGCGACTGGTGGGGGGCGATCCTGTCCTACAACGACGTGCGCCGGTACGCCCAGGACGTCTACGACAAGGCCAACGAATACGGACTGGCCAGCCGTACGTGACGTGATCGTCCGCATACATTGGAGAACTGGACACTTCCCCCGGGCTGCCGTTGACGGCAAGCTAGACGGGTGATGGTGCGCGAGTGGGATCCCAGGACGGCGTCGTCCGACGAGATCACGTCGTTGCTGGGCACGCTGAACGCGGTCCTCGCGGCCGACCTCCCGCAGGACCCTCCCTGGCGGGAGAGTTCCCTGCGCGAATATCTCTCCGAGGTGATGCCCGGCGAACGGCGGATCTCCTGGATCGCCCAGACCGAGCCGGGCGACGACGGGACGCCCGGCGACGTCCTCGGGCACGTCCAGGTGCTGCTGCTGGGCGGCATCGGCGTGCTGGAGGTGCTGGTGCACCCGTCGGCGCGGCGCACCGGGCTGGGCCGCACGCTGGTCCGGCTGGCCGCCCGCCGGGTCTGGGACGAGGGCTTCCAGTCGATCGGCGTGGAGGTGGTCGGCGACACCCCGGCCGTCGGGTTCTACGAGTCGCTCGGCTTCACCCGGGAATACGTGGAGACCCGCAGCGTGCTCGACCTGACCACGGTGGAGTGGCCGGCGCTGGCCGAGATGGCCACCGGCGTCGGCGCGGGCTACCACCTCGAGTTCTGGCCCGGCGGCCCGCCGGAGGAGCTGATCGAGGCGTACGCGCGGGCCAAGGCGGAGGTGCGCGACGTCGACGACGGCGAACTGCGCCCCAGCTCGTACGACCCGCAGCGGCTGCGGGACAGCCTCGACACGCTGCACCGGCGCGGCATGAAGCCGTACATCGTGCTGGCCCTGCACGAGCAGTCGGGTGAGGTGGCCGGCCTGACCGAGGTGGTGGTGCCGGCGCAGCATCCGACCCGGGCCGACCAGTACGACACCATCGTCGTGCAGGACCACCGCGGCTACGGCATCGACCGGGCGATCAAGGCACGGATGCTGATGGAGCTGCGTTCGGCCGAGCCGGGCCTGGTCGAGGTGCAGACCTGGAACGCGCAGGCCAACGAGGCGATGTTGAAGGTCAACGCCGAGCTGGGTTACCGACCCGACCGGGACTGGTGCGAATACAGCGTGGACGTCGCCGAGCTGGTGCACCGGCTGGAGGGTGCCGCACCCTGACCCGGCGCACGCCGTCCACAGAATCGGGCCGGTCGGTGACCGGTGGCTGACGGGTGGAATTCACCAAAGCGCTGCCCGGGGGATGGACGGCGGCCAGCAACTGCACTTAACGTGCGTTAGTTCACGTTCCCCCTTCGTGGAGGCCTCATGCGCCCGCGCCGCAGATACGCCGCGCTCGCAACCGCCGCCGCCGTCACCCTTCCGGTGATCGGCGCGGCACCCGGCGTGGCAAGCGCCGCGCCCACCGACCTGTTCATCTCCGAGTACGTCGAGGGCTCGTCCAACAACAAGGCGATCGAGCTCTACAACGGCACCGGCGCCCCGGTCGACCTGGCCGCCGGCGGCTACCAGCTCCAGCTCTTCTTCAACGGCGCGACCACGTCGACGAACATCGCCCTGACCGGCACGGTGGCCGCCGGGGACGTCTTCGTCTTCGCCGCCTCCAGCGCCGCGCCGGCGATCCTCGCCCAGGCCGACCAGACGTACGGCTCCTCGCTGTACAACGGCGACGACGCGATCGTGCTGCGCAAGGGCTCGACGGTGCTCGACTCGATCGGTCAGGTGGGCGTCGACCCGGGCACCGAGTGGGGCACCGGGCTCACCAGCACCGCCGACAACACGCTGCGCCGGCTGCCGACGATCAGCTCCGGCGACACCGACCCGTCGGACGCCTTCGACCCGGCCACCCAGTGGGCCGGCTTCGCCACCGACACCTTCGACGGGCTGGGCAACCACAGCGTCGACGGTGGCGGCCCGGTGGACGCCCCGGCCGTGCTCACCTGCGGCGGCACCCTCACCCTGGAGGCGGGCGCCACGGCGACCCGGGAGGTGACCGCCACCGACGCCGACGACACCATCGTGGACCTGGCCGTCACCGCGGTCACCCCCGCCCCGGCCACCGGCTCGATCAGCCGTACCGCCCTCACCCCGGCCACCGCGGCCGGCGGCACCGCGACCGCGACGCTCACCGCGGCCGGGCTCCCCGGCGGCGCGTACACGGTCACCGTGACCGCGACGGACGCCGACGGCGGCACCGCCACCTGCAACCTCACCGTGCAGGCCACCGCCGTGCTGACGGTCGGCGAGGTGCAGGGCGGCACCGGTGACGACGAGAACGGCGCCACGGACCGGTCGCCGCTCGCCCCGGCCAGCGGCAACGGCACCAGCTCCACCCTGTACGACGTCCGCGGCGTGATCACCCAGAAGTCGCTCCTGCGCACCTCGGCCGGGGCCGACCAGTGGGGCTTCTACCTGCAGAGTCGCAAGGGCACCGAGGACGGCGACCCGCTGACCTCGGACGGCCTCTTCGTCTTCACCGGCTCGTTCAAGACCCTGATCGGCGGCTACGCGCCGACCGTCGGCGACGAGGTGGTGCTGCGCGGCCGGGTGTCGGAGTACTTCAACCAGACCCAGCTCTCCAGTGCGTCGCTGGTGCGCAAGCTGGACTCCGACCTCGACGTGGACACCGCCGTCCAGGTGGACACCGCCACCCCGTCGGCCGACGCGGCCGAGGTGGCCCGGTTCTGGGAGCGGCACGAGGGCGCCCTGGTGCGGGTCCGCGCGGGCAGCGGGACCACCGCGCCCCGGTACGTCTTCGCGTCCTCCCTCGACTCGGAGATCCAGGTGCTGGACCGGGAGGACCCGCTGATGAAGCGGACCGACCCGTACGCCCGCCGGTCCTTCCGGGACGCCCACCCGCTGGACGACGTCCCGGGCCAGCTGTTCGACAACGGCAACCCGCAGCGGATCCTGATCGGCGCCGGCGGGGTCAAGGCCGCCGTCGGTGACAACGCGGCGCTGCTGCCGGCCGTCCGTACCTTCGACACGCTCACCGAGGACGCCGTCGGCGCCGTCGCGTACGGCTTCAGCAAGTACACGGTCCAGCCCACGGCGGTCTCCTTCGCCGCGGGCGCCGAGCCGGCGGCGAACAACCCGCCGCGGGCGGCGAACCGGGACCGGGAGGTCGCGGTGGGGACCTACAACGTGGAGAACCTGTACGACTACCGGGACGACCCGTTCGACGGCTGCGACTTCGACGGCAACTCCGGCTGCGCCGGGGTGAACCCGCCGTTCGACTACGTGCCGGCCGACGAGGCGGCGTACAACACCCGGCTCGGCAAGGAGGCGCGGCAGATCATCAACGACCTGCACAGCCCCGATCTGCTGATGATCCAGGAGGCCGAGGACCAGGACATCTGCTCGGTCGTCGACGGCGCGCTGACCTGCGGCGCCACCGACAACGCCGACGGCGCCCCGGACACGGTCCAGGAACTCGCCCTCACCATCGCCGCCAACGGTGGCCCGGCCTACGCCGCGGCGTACGACCGGACCGGCGCGGACGCCCGGGGCATCACCTCGGCGTTCCTGTACCGTACCGACCGGCTGGCGCTGGCGGAGGCCACCGCCGGTGACCCGCTGCTCGGCGCCGCCCCCACCGTGCAGTACCGCGCGGCGGCGCTGCCGTCGAACACCGACGTGCAGAACCCGAAGGCACTCAACGCGGTGCTGCCCGCCGACGTGGTGGGCGACACGGACGGCAGGAACGTCTACACCCGGGCCCCGCAGGTCGGGAAGTTCACCGTGGCGGCGGCCCCGGGGAAGAGCGAGCACCTCACCCTCTGGGCGATCGCCAACCACTTCTCGTCCGGCCCGGACCGTCGGGTGGCGCAGCGGCGCGAGCAGGCCGCGTACGGAGCGGCCGTGATCCAGGCCATCGAGGCGAGCGAGCCGCAGGCCCGGGTGGTCTACGGCGGGGACCTGAACGTCTACCCCCGCCCGGACGACCCGATCGCGACGGCCGAGAACCCGACCCCGTCGGACCAGCTCGCGCCGCTGTACTCCGCCGGAATGCACAACCTGTGGGACGACATCGTCGCGCAGGTGCCGGCGGCGGCGTACTCGTACACCTACCAGGGGCAGGCGCAGACGCTGGACAACGTGTTCGTCAACGACGAGCTGCACGGTGACCTGGTGCAGGCCCGGGTGGCGCACATCAACTCCGACTACCCGGCCGACACCGACGGTCTCGGTGACCGGGGGGCCAGCGACCACGACCCGCAGGTCGCCCGGTTCCGTTCCCGGGCGTCGCTGAGCGTCGGCGACGTCACGGTGACCGAGGGCGACCAGGGCACGAAGCCGATGACCTTCACGGTGACGGTGTCCCGGCCGCTCTCCGAGCCGGCCACGATCTGCGCCGGCACGTACGGCACCTCTGCGCAGGCCGGCCAGGACTACGACGCGTACGTCGGTTGCAAGACCCTGGCCGCCGGCCAGACCTCGCTGACCTTCCCGGTGGCCATCCGCGGTGACCGGCGGGTCGAGCCCGACGAGAAGCTGACCCTGCTGGTGGCCGGTGTGCCCGGCCTCCAGCTGACCGACCCGCTCGCCGTGGGCACGATCGCCAACGACGACTGACGGTCCCTTCCGACGGCGGCCCGTCGTCCAGCTCACCGGCTGGACGGCGGGCCGTCTCAGTGGTCCCACCGGCGTGGGTCGGGTGGGCGGGGCACGGAGCGGTACTTCGCCACCCGCACCTCCCACTGGCTGAGCCGGCGGCGCGCCTCCCGGTCGGCCGGACAGCGGTTCGTCGGGGCCCGGTCCGGCGAGGGCGGGACCGGTGGGTCCGTCGCCGCTCGGGCCGGAATCGGAGGTCGAACTCATGCCGCCGACCATGCCCGCAGCGCCCCCGGACCGGCAATCCCTGTGGACAACGCTGTGGACAACGGGTCGTACATCCACAGCCCCGGAGCCCCGCCGACCCCGCCACGTCTCCCGCCGCCCCTTTGCTCTGCTGTAGCGGACGCAACGGTGCGAGCACCTTTGCGGTGCGTGGGCCGCAGCAGAGCAAAGGGGCCGCAAGGTGAGGTGGCGGGCCGCGCCGACGGGCGCGGCGCGGACCGGACCGACAGGCGTGGTGCGGCAGGGCACGCCACGGAGCGCGGCAGCGTGATCTCGCCGGCCACCCGCAGGGCGGCCGGCGTGCGTCAGTAACGCTGGCGGAGGAGCTGGGCGGCCTCGACGGCCCAGTAGGTGAGGATGATCTGCGCGCCGGCCCGCCGGATCGACGTGAGCGTCTCCAGGATCACCCGCTCCCGGTCGATCCAGCCGTTCGCGGCGGCCGCCTCGACCATCGCGTACTCGCCGGAGACCTGGTAGGCGGCGACCGGGACGTCGACCGCGGCCCGGACCGCCGACACCACGTCGAGGTAGGGCAGGGCCGGCTTGACCATCACCATGTCGGCGCCCTCGGCCACGTCCAGCTCGACCTCGCGCAGCGACTCCCGCAGGTTCGCCGGGTCCTGCTGGTAGCTGCGCCGGTCGCCCTCCAGGCACGACTCCACCGCGTCCCGGAACGGGCCGAAGAACGCGGAGGCGTACTTCACGGCGTACGCCAGCACGGCGACGTCCTGGTGGCCCGCGGCGTCCAGGGCCCGGCGGACCACGCCCACCTGACCGTCCATCATCCCGGACGGCCCGACCACGTGGACCCCGGCGTTGGCCTGGGCCACCGCCATCTCGGCGTACGCGGTCAGCGTGGCGTCGTTGTCCACCTCGCCGCCCGGGGTGAGCACCCCGCAGTGCCCGTGCGAGGTGAACTCGTCCAGGCAGAGGTCGCTCATCACGACGGTGGCGTCACCCACCTCGGCGACGACGTCGCGGATGGCGACGTTGAGGATGCCCGCCGGGTCGATCCCGCCCGAGCCGGTCTCGTCCCGGGACTCCGGCACGCCGAAGAGCATGATCCCGCCGACCCCGGCCTGGACCGCCTCCGCGGCGGCCTTGCGCAGGGAGTCCCGGGAGTGCTGGAGCACCCCCGGGAGCGACGCGATCTGCCGTGGCTCGGTCAGCCCCTCCTTGACGAACATCGGCACGACCAGCTCGGCCGGGTCGACGCGGGTCTCGGCGACCAGCCGCCGCACGGCCGCGTTGCGACGCAGCCGGCGGGGCCGGATCTCGGGGTACGGCATGACAGGCCTCCCGGCAACGATCAGCGAACCACGATCAGCGGAAGCGGAGGGCGGTCGGCCCCTGCACCTTCGAACCACGGCGCTGCTTGGCCGGCATGGCGGCCAGCTTCTCGCGCAGCTCGACGGCGTAGGCGGCGAGCGCCTCCACCAGGTCGGGCACCGAGGCGTGCTGAGGCTGGACGTCGACCCGCAGGCCGAACTCCGTCGCGGTCTCCGCCGTCTTGGGCCCGATGACTGCAACAACGGTGCGGGCGTGCGGCTTCCCGGCGATGCCGACCAGGTTCCGGACCGTGGAGGACGAGGTGAAGAGCACGGCGTCGAACCCGCCCGACTTGATCGCGTCGCGGATCTCGGCGGGCGGCGGGGCCGCCCGGACGGTCCGGTACGCGGTCACGTCGTCGACCTCCCAGCCGCGCTCGGTGAGCCCGGCGGCCAGGGTCTCGGTGGCGATGTCGGCGCGCGGCAGCAGCACCCGGCCCACCGGGTCGAGGATCTCGTCGTGCGGCGAGAACTCGGCCAGCAGGCCCTCGGAGGACTGCTCGCCCGCCGGCACCAGCTCCGGCTGGATGCCGAAGGCGCGCACCGCGTCGGCGGTGGCCTCGCCGATGCAGGCGATCTTGACGCCGCCGAAGTGCCGGGCGTCGAGGCCGTGCTCGGCGAACTTCTCCCAGACCGCGCGGACCGCGTTCACCGAGGTGAAGATCACCCAGGCGTACCGGCCGTCGACCAGGCCCTTGACCGCCCGCTCCATCTGGGCGGGGGTACGCGGCGGCTCCACCGCGATGGTCGGCACCTCGCACGGGATCGCCCCGTACGCGCGCAGCCGCGCGCTCATCGCCCCGGCCTGCTCCTTGGTGCGGGGCACCAGCACCTTCCAGCCGTACAGCGGGCGGTTCTCCCACCAGCTCAGCTTGTCCCGCTCGCCGACGCCCGCGCCGACGGTGAGCACCACCCGGCCGGTGAAGCCGAGCGCCGCCGCGACGAAGGAGTCCACGGTCGACGTGGTGGTGTACTGCGTCTCGCCGGTGCCGTCGCCGGTCACCCCGACGCCCGTGCCGCCGTCGACCCCGGCGGCCAGCAGGCCGTCCCGGACCGCGGCCAGGTCACCGGCGTCGATGGCCAGCGCCAGCGAGCCCCGGCCGACCGCGGCGGCGAGCGCGTCGAAGTCGAGCGTGCTGACGTCCTCGACGTCGGCGGCGGTGCGTACGCCCGGCAGCGGGACACCCGCGTAGGTGGCCACCCCCTCGGCCTGCCCGACACCGGGCACCACCTCGAAGTGCGCGGCGGTACGCGCGACCGCCTGCACCTCCTTGACCACCGAGTCGTGGCCGAACGGGTCACCGGCGACCAGGTGCACCGCGTTCAGGCCGGACCGGGCGGCGGAGATGAGCACCTTCGCCACGTCACCCGGGGCGCCCTCGGCCGGCGTGAACTGGGCGTCCTCGCGGGCCTCGGCGCGTACGGCGTCGAGCAGCGTCTCCGGTACCCCCCGGTCGTAGACCACCTGGTCGGCGTCGACCAGGGCGTCGTGCGCCCGGCGGGTCAGCAGGCCCGGGTCGCCGGGGCCGGCCCCGACGAACGCGATGCGGCCTACGGGCTTACGGGTGCGGGTCATTCTGTGCTCCCAAATTGCTGGGTCCCCGGGCCGGCGTGTCCTTCTTGGCCGAGGATCGAGTCGGCGCCGAGTTCGAGGAGTTCGGCGGCGAGTGCCTTGCCGATCTCCGCCGCGTCGGCGGGCGTACCGGTGCGGGACAGCCGGAGGTCTCGGGTGCCGTCCGGGCTGATCACCGCCCCGCGCAGGTAGATCTCTTCGACAACGTCGCCTTCGGCGGCCGAGCTGGCTGGCTCGCCTTCGGCGATGATGGCGTAGGCGGCGACGGGCGCGGAGCACCCGGCCTCCAGGGTGGCCAGCAGCGCCCGTTCCGCGACGACCGCGGCCCGGGACGGTGCATGGTCGAGCACCGCGAGCAGTTCGACCAGGTCGTGGTCGTCGCTGCGACATTCCACCGCCAGCGCGCCCTGGGCGGGCGCGGGCAGCATGAGCATCGGGTCGAGCGTCTCGGTGATCACGTCGGCCCGACCGATCCGGACCAGACCGGCCCGGGCCAGGACGACCGCGTCCAGGTCGGCGTCCGGGCCGACGACCCGCCCGAGGCGGGTGTCGATGTTGCCCCGGATCGGCGTCACCTCCAGTTGGAGGCCGAGGGCGTGCAGCTGGGCGATGCGGCGCAGCGCGCCGGTGCCGATCCGCGAGCCGGGGGGCAGCTCGGCCAGCGTTCGGCCGTCGCGGGCGATCAGCGCGTCCCGCGGGTCCTGCCGGGGCGGCACCGCGGCGATGTGCAGGCCGGGCGCGTCCGCCGTGGGCAGGTCCTTGTAGGAGTGCACCGCGAGGTCGATGGTGCCGGCGGTCAGCGCGTCACGCAGGGCCGACACGAAGACGCCGACGCCGAGCCGGTGCACCGGGGCCGAGGAACGGTCCCCGGCGGTCACCACCTCGACCAGCTCGACGGGACGCCCGGTGGCGGCGGTCAGCGCGTCGGCGACCTGACCGGACTGGGCCATCGCCAGGGTGCTGCCCCGGGTGCCCAGGCGCAGGGGGGTGCTCATCGCTCACCTCCGGTGGACGGGACGACGGTGCCGCTGACCGGCGTGGCGGCCGGGACCTCGGCCACCGGAAAGGACGGCCGGCCGGTGGCCTCGGACCCGGCGACACCCTCGGCCTCGACGACGTCGGGGACGGTGTCGACCGGGGAGGTCTGCGGAACCTGAAGGTCGAACAGCTCGCGCAGCAGCGCGGCGTACTGGTCGCCGCCGGGCTCGGCGGCGAGCTGGCGGACCCGCACGGTGGGCTGGTGCAGCAGCCGCTGCACCACCCGGTGGACCGTGCGGGCGACGTCGGCGCGCTGCTCGTCGGTGAAGTCGGGGCGGCGCTGGGCGAGCCGGCGCAGCTCGGCGGTGACCACGTCGTCGGCGCGTCCGCGCAGGGCGGCCACGGTGGGGGCCACGTCGGCGCCGCGCAGCCAGGACAGGAACGCCTCGACCTCGGCCGTGACGATCCGGGTGACCTCGGCGGCGTCGGCGGCGGCCGGCCCGCCGGCGAGGACGGTGGCCATCCGGTCGATGTCGATCACCTCGACGCCGGGCAGTTCGGCCACACCCTCCTCGACGTCGCGCGGCACGGCCAGGTCGAGCAGGACCAGCGGGCCCCGGTCGGCGGCGCGCCGGGCCAGCGCCCGGGTCACCACGTCGAGGCTGAGGACCGGTTCGGTGGCCGCGGTGGCGGCCACTACGATGTCCACTGTGGCGAGTGCGTCGACGAGTTCGGCCATCGGCACGGCGTTCGCACCGTACGACTCGGCGAGGCGTACCGCCCGATCGGCGCCACGGTTGGTGACGGTGAGCGGCCCGGCGCCGAGCCGGGAGAGCGTCGCCACACCGAGGGAGCCCATCGCGCCGGCACCGACGACCATGGCCGGGCGGCCGGCGAGGTCGCCGTCGAGGTGCCCCGCGGCCAGGTCGAGCGCGGCGCTGACCACGCTCTGGCCGGCGCGGTCGATGTTGGTCTCGGCGTGTGCCCGCTTGCCGACCCGCAGGGCCTGCTGCATCAGCTCGTGGACCAGCCGGCCGGCCGAGTCGGCCCCGGCGGCCCAGTGGTACGCGTCGCGCAGCTGGCCGAGGATCTGCGCCTCGCCGACCACCATCGAGTCCAGGCCGGCGGCGACCCGGAAGACGTGGTCGACCGCGGCGGCGTCGTAGTGCACGTAGAGGTGGTTGGCCAGGGCGGCGGGCGGGGCGCCGGCCTGCTCGGCGAGGACGGCGCAGATGTCGCCGAGGCCGCCGTGGAAGCCGGAGACGGCGGCGTAGACCTCCACCCGGTTGCAGGTGGAGACGAGCACGGCCTCGGCGACGTACGGCTGGGCGACCAGGCGGTCCAGGGTGCGGGTGAGTTCGGCGGGGGCCACCGCCAGCCGCTCCAGGGTGGCGACCGGGGCGGTGCGGTAGGACGCGCCGACGACGAGCAGTTTCACGTGCCGATCGCCTCCTGGGTGTCGGTGGCCGCGAGCCGACCGGGCAGGGCGGTCAGGCCGGACCCGCCGGCGGCGGGCAGCGCGGTCAGCGACGCCTTGCGGTGCTCGTGGAAGGACAGGATCTGCAACTCGATGGCGAGGTCGACCTTGCGCACGTCGACCCCTTCCGGAACCGAGAGTACGCACGGCGCGAAGTTGAGGATGCTCGTCACACCGACGGCGACGAGCTGGTCGGCGACGCCCTGGGCGGCGGCGGCCGGGGTGGCGATCACGCCGATCGCGATCGACTCCTCGGCGGCGACCCGGGGCAGTTCGTCGACATGGCGTACGACCAGCCCGTTGATGATCTCGCCGATCCGGGATCGGTCGGCGTCGAGCAGCGCGGCGATCCGGAAGCCACGGCTGGCGAAGCCGTCGTAGCCGGCCAGGGCGTGACCGAGATTACCCACGCCGACGAGGGCCACGGCGCGGCGCTGGGTCAGGCCGAGGACGTACTCGATCTGCTCGATCAGCAGCGTGACGTCGTAGCCGACGCCCCGGGTGCCGTACGAGCCGAGCTGGGAGAGGTCCTTGCGGAGCTTGGCGGAGTTCACCCCGGCGGCACCGGCCAGCCCTTCGCTGGAGACCGTCTCGTGCCCGGCCTCGGCGAGGTTGTGCAGGGCTCGGAGGTATTCCGGGAGCCGCGCGACGGTCGCCTCCGGCAGGTCCGGAAGCGCCGGTACGGCACCGGCGCGGCCGGGCGCGCCAGGGTGACGGTGCTGACTCATGAGACTCCGTGCGGTGCGATCCTCGGCCAGCTCCGGTGCCCGGCCGTTTCGGGACCCCCGCTCGCGACCGAGGTTGTCGGTCGTGCTAGCGGGGCGCGTCGGAACTACAGAGTAGGCGCTTGTGAAGACGTGCACAAATCGCGATCTTGCTGATCCGCGACGCCCCTCCACCAGCTCCTCCATTCCACAAGATCGATCCGGCGGCCTCCGCCGGCGCCGCTCGGCGATTATTGCTCAATTACGACTTCTCTGACCAATCGCGCGCGCGCCGTCGCGCAGAGTGACCGGAGCCCGGAAGCCGACCGACCACCGACGCCGACGAGGCAGGTAGGGACAACCCCACCCCCGATACACCGGCCCACAGGATGGGCCGAAACGGACAACCCTCCTAGCCTGAGCACATGACCGCCGTACCCCTGTCCGCTCCGACGCCGCTGCGCGGCACCGCCCGCCAACTCCTCCGGGACTCCGGGTACGTGCTGCTCGGCCTGCCGCTCGCGATCGCTGGCTTCGCCGCCGCCGTGGTGGGAATCTCACTCAGCGCCGGCCTTCTGGTCACCACGCTAGGCCTGCCCGTCCTCGCCGGCACCCTCTACGTTGCGCGTGCGCTGGCCGACGTCGAACGCTTCCGGCTCCCCGCCGTGCTGCGCCAGCCCCGGGTACGCCCCGACTACCTGGCCCCACCGGCCGGGGGCGGCTACTGGCGCCGCGTCTTCATCCCGATGCGCGACGCGCAGTCCTGGCTCGATCTCGCCCACGGGCTGTTCAAGCTGCCCGTGGCGCTGCTCACCCTCGTACCCCTGGTGGTCTGGTGGGCGCTCGCGCTCACCGGCACGCTCTACTGGGCGTACGACTGGGCCATCCCCCGGGGCCCCGACGACCAGGACCTCAGTCAGCTGCTCGGGATGGGCGACGGCGCCACCGCGCGTATCGCGCTGAACACCGCGATCGGGCTGTTCGCCCTGCTCACCCTGCCGCTGATGGCCCGCGGCTGCGCGCTGCTCCAGGCATCCTTCGCCCGGGCCCTGCTCACCGGCGTGGCCGAGGTACGCAACCGGATCAGCACCCTGGAGGAGCAGAAGCGGGCCGCCGCCTCCGCCGAGGCGACCGCCCTGCGCCGGCTGGAACGCGACATCCACGACGGCCCGCAGCAGCGGCTGGTCCGCCTCGCCATGGACCTGAGCCGGGCCCGGCACCAGCTCGCCGCCGACCCGGAGGCGGCCGGCCGCACCCTCGACGAGGCCGTCACCCAGGCCCGGGAGACCCTCGACGAGCTGCGCGCCCTGTCCCGGGGCATCGCCCCGCCGATCCTCGTCGACCGCGGCCTGCCCAGCGCACTGGCCGCCCTGGCCGGCCGCTCCCTGGCCCCGGTGGAGCTGGCCGTCGACCCGGAACTCTGCACGCCCACCGGGCGGCTCGACCCGGCGGTGGAGAACACCGCCTACTTCGTGGTCGCCGAGGCGCTCACCAACGTCGCCAAGCACAGCGGGGCGACCACCAGCCGGGTCACCGTCACCCGTCGGTTGGGCCGGCTGGAGGTCGAGGTCACCGACGACGGGATGGGCGGCGCGCACCTGGCCAAGGGGCACGGCCTGGCCGGGCTCGCCGACCGGGTCCGGGCGGTCGGGGGCACGCTCGACCTGACCAGCCCGGCCGGAGGCCCGACCGCGCTGCACGTCGAACTGCCCCGGTGAGCGGGCTCCGGCCGGCCGGCCCCCGGGCGCGGCGGCGCCGGCCCGACCCGGGCTGCGGCGGGCCCGGCGGCGCGAGGTGGTAGACACCGTGGGCATGCGGGTGGTGATCGCGGACGACGCCGTACTGCTCCGGGAGGGGCTGGTCCGGCTGCTGACCGAGTTCGGGCACCAGGTGGTGGCCGCGGTCGGCGACGGTGACGCCCTGGTGGCGGCGGTGGTGGAACACCGGCCGGACGTGTCGCTGGTGGACGTCCGGATGCCCCCCACGCACACCGACGAGGGGCTGCGGGCGGCGGTCACGGCCCGCCGGCTGGTCCCGCGTACGCCGGTCCTGGTGCTCTCCCAGTACGTCGAGGTGTCGTACGCCGACGACCTGCTGGCCACCACCGGCGGCGCCGGCGGCGGCGGGATCGGCTACCTGCTCAAGGACCGGGTGGCCGCGATAGACGAGTTCCTGGACGCGCTGGCCCGGGTGGCCGCCGGCGGCACCGTGCTGGACCCGGAGGTGGTCGCCCAGCTGCTGGTCCGCCGCCGCCGCGACGACCCGCTGGCCGCGCTGACCCCCCGCGAGCGCGAGGTGCTGGCCCTGATGGCCGAGGGCCGCTCGAACACCAGCATCGCGCGGACCCTGGTCGTCAGCGACGGTGCGGTGGAGAAGCACGTCCGCAACATCTTCACCAAGCTCGGCCTCTCCCCCGACCCCACCACCCACCACCGCCGCGTCCAGGCCGTCCTCACCTACCTCCACCCCTGACCCACCCGGCACCGCGGGCTGCCGAGGGGGTCAGGGGAGGGTTCGGGCGAGGGTCACCGCCTGGGTGAGGGTGTCGGCGACGGGGTGGGGGGTGGTGCGGAGGGTTTCCGGGTGGGTCAGGCCGCCGGTGTAGAGAACGCAGCGGGCGCCGACCGAGAGCGCCGCGTCGGCGTCGTCGACCGAGTCCCCGATCAGCACCACCTCGCTGCCGGACAGGCCCAGCTCGGCGAGGTGCTTCGCCAGCCACTCCGCCTTCGGGCCACCGCCGACCGCCGAGCGCAGCCCGTCGACCCGGGCGAAGTGCGGAGTCAGCCCGTACGTGTGCACGGTCGGCACCAGCTCGTCGTGGAACCACATGGACAGCAGCGACTGGCTGCCCGGCCAGGCAGCGATCGCCGCCGTCGCGTCGTCGGCCAGCGCGCAACTGGTCAGCCCCGCCCGGTACGCGTCGTGGAAGATCCGGTCCAGCGTGCCGAACGCCTCGGCGTCGACCGCCCGACCGAGCATCTCGGCGTAGTAGTCGGCGATCGGCCGGCGGAACCGGATCCGGTGCTCGTCGGCGGTCACGGCCGGGCCGCCGGCGCTGGCGAACGCCGTGTTGGTCGCCCGGACCACCAGGTCCAGGTCGTTGAGCAGGGTGCCGTTCCAGTCCCACACCAGGTGGTGGCGCGCAGGGGTCATCCGTGCACGGTAACCGGCCGGTCAGAGCTGCGGGGTGGTGAGGTCACGCAGCAGCCGGTCCTCCTCCACCCGCCAGTAGCCGTGCTCCTTGCCGTCGAGCAGCACCACGGGCAGCCGGTCGCCGTACTCGCGTTCCAGCTCGACGTCGTCGGTGACGTCCTTCTCCACCCACCGGTCACCGGTGACCGCCACCACCCGGTCCATCGCCGCGCGGGCGTCCTCGCAGAGGTGGCAGCCGGGCCGGGTGATCAGGGCGAGCCGGGCGTCAGTGGACATCGGGTACCTCCGTGGAGCGGTCGGCCTCAGCCGGCGGGCGGGCGCCGGCCGGGGCCGGACGCAGCTGGGTCTTGCGTACCTTGCCGATCGCGGAGTACGGCAGCGTGTCGACGAACTCGACGCCGGTCGGGCACTTGAAGCGGGCCAGGTTGCGGGCGCAGTGGGCGAGCAGCTCCGCCTCGGTCACCGGCCGGTCCGCCGCCGCCACCACGTACGCCCGCACAGTCTCGCCGGTCCGCGGGTGCGGCACGCCCAGGACGGCCGACTCGGCCACCGCCGGATGCGCCTGGAGCACCAGCTCCACCTCGTGCGGATAGACGTTGAAGCCGTTGACCAGGATCAGCTCGCCGAGCCGGTCGACCAGGAACAGGTCGCCGTCGGAGTCGGCGTAGGCCACGTCCCGGGTGGCCCACCAGCCGTCGGCGTCCGGGCCACCCCGACCGTCCGGCCAGTAGCCGGAGAAGAGGTTCGCCCGCGTACCACGATCTCGCCCGGGTCGGTGCCCGGCGAGTCGTCGGTCAGGTCCAGCTCGTCGGCGTCCTCGTCCGGCTCCGGCACGCCGTCCCGCCACAGGTCCGCCCCGTCCGGGCCGACCAGGCGCAGCTCCACCCCCGGCAGCGGCCGGCCGATCGAACCGGGCTTCGGCTCGCCGTCGACCAGGGTGGAGGTGAGCACCGGCGCGGTCTCGGTGAGGCCGTACCCGACGTGCACCGGATGGCCGGTGGCCTCGGTGAACCGGGCCGCGACCGCCGGGTCCAGCGGCGCCGCGCCGCAGACCGCGACCCGCACCGACCGCATCGCCGCGTCGAGCGCGCCGGCGTCCGCGGTGGACCAGGCCAGGAACATCGGCGGTACGCCGACCAGCACGCTGACCGGGTGCCGGGCGAGCAGGTCCAGCGCCCCGGCCGCACCCGGCTCGTCGACGAGCACCCCGGTCGCCCCGTGGTGCAGCACCGCCCCGAGCCCCGAGTTCAACCCGTACGCGTGGAACAGCGGCAGGGCAAGCAGCACGGTGTCGTCCGGCCCGACCACCGGCGGGTCGATCCGGGCGATCTGCCCGTGGTTGGCGGTCAGCGCCCGGTGCGACAGCATCGCGCCCTTGGGATGACCCTCGGTGCCGGAGGTGTAGAGCAGCACCGCCAGGTCTTCGCCGCCCCGGACGGGGAGGCGCAGCGGACCGGCGGGCGCGGCGGTCGGCGGCGCGGTGTGCACGGCGGTCAGCGCCGGCAGTCCGGCGGCGATCCCGGCGACCCGGTCCCGCACCGCCGGCGTGCAGATCAGGGTGGCCGCGCCGGAGTCGGCCAGTACGTGCCGCAGCTCGGGGGCGGTGAGCCCCGGGTTGACCGGCACCGCCACCAGCCCGGCCCGCAGCGCGCCGAGGTGGCCGAGGACGAAGTCGATCGAGTTGGGCAGCGCGATGGCGACCCGGTCCGGCGTGTCGGTGGGGCCGGTGGGGGCCAGCGCGGCGGCCACGGCGTCCACCGCCGCGTCCAGTTCGGACCAGGTGAGGGTGCGCTCACGTCCGATCAGGGCGGGATGGTCGCCGCGCTCGGCGGCCACCCGGCGGAGCCGGTCGGCGAGGTTCGGCGCGGAGCCGTCTGCTGCGTCCTGCACGGTGGCTGAGTCTGGCACAGCGGACGGCGGCCGGGCCACGCCCCGCGTACGACGATCCCCCGCCCAACCCGTCCCACCAGGAGTTTCCTTCACGAACCGGTCCGGTTCGGAAAGTCAACCGCACACGACGGACAACCGGTCCGCCATGTGTGCGTCGCCGGGGGAAATACTTCCGCTCTGTGTAACGGACTTGCCACGCGTGGGTGACGTTGGCCCTATCATCACTCGGGTCGGCTCACCCCATTTGCCGTGAGTCGACACCCCTCAGCCCGAGGAGGCCCCCGTGCCCGTGAGCGCATTGGACCAGCACCTCAAGGGGATCTGCCGCCCGCCGGCACGTCCCGGACCGGCGCTGCCCCACGGCAGCCCCGCTCCCGCCCCGGCGGTGCCGTGGCGCGCGGTGCGACCGACAGCCCACCGCAGCGGGGAGGCACGGTGACCACCTTCGGTTACGCCGACAAGCCGGCTGGCCTGACCGGCCCGGCACCCCGGACGCCGGTGAACGAGCGGTTGACCTCCACCGAGGACAGGTGGGGCCTGGCCGTGCAGGGCGACGGCGCGGCCCGCCGGCCCCGCAGCCGGCCGCACCCGAACGAGGCGCCGACCCGCCCGGCGGTGCCCGGGGGCAACGCCCGGCCGGCCGGCGGGGTGGCCGTACCGGCCCGGCCGACGATGCCGTCGCAGGGGCGGCGGTCCGCCGAGGCCCCGGCGCCCGACCCGGCGGCCGCCGAGACGGCGGTGATCCCGGCGGTACGCCCGGAGGCGCCGGCCACCACGGCCACCGGTTACCCGAGCCGCCCGACCGTCCGACCCGGCGACCGAGGTGTGGACGCTCGTCGAGCGGGCCCAGGCCGGCGAGGCCGAGGCGTTCGGCCTGATCTACGACCGGTACGTCGACACCGTCTTCCGCTTCGTCTACTTCCGGGTCGGCAACCGGCAGCTCGCCGAGGACCTCACCTCCGACACCTTCCTGCGGGCGCTCAAGCGGATCGGCAGCTTCACCTGGCAGGGCCGCGACCTCGGCGCCTGGCTGGTGACGATCGCCCGGAACCTGGTCGCCGACCACTTCAAGTCCGGCCGCTACCGGCTGGAGGTGACCACCGGCGACGTGCTCGACGCCGACCGGGAGGACCGGGGGCCGGAGGGCAAGCCGGAGGCGGCGGTGGTCGAGCACATCACCAACGTCGCCCTGCTCACCGCGGTCACCCAGCTGAAACCCGGAGCAGCAGGAGTGCATCGTGCTGCGGTTCCTCCAGGGCTTCTCGTGGCCGAGACGGCCCGCGCGATGGGCAAGAACGAGGGCGCCATCAAGGCTCTGCAGTACCGGGCGGTGCGTGCGCTGGCCCGGCTGCTCCCGGACGGCTTCCAGCCCTGACCAGGTCCCGCCGCCCGACCCGCCCCGACTCCGGGCTCCGCGGGTCGGGCCCCCGCCGACCCGCCACCGCCGCCCGCGTACCGGCCGGCCCGGGCCGCGCGGCCC